>JADJRI010000091.1 GCA_016712275.1 Planctomycetota bacterium | reverse complement strand
CAGGCCGCAATAAAGATTCTCAATGCTGAAAACGCCAACTTCGATTCTCCGCAGACTTCGCCTTGTCCTATAATCCGCTGAATACTCCCCCTCTTCGGGGCAATTCAATCGTGTGCGCATCAACCGCTGCCGATGCGTTTTGTATACACTGGTGGCCGCGCCCCGCGTATGCGCCGGCCTTGCACCTGCATCGATTAAACTGTCGAGACGAACTTCATGAATGCGCCTTCTCAACCGCCCAGCGGCCTCGGACTGAAACTCGACTCGTCAAAAGGGCCGATCGAGTTGGCGCCGCTCAACCGGCCGCGCTCGTGGAGCGATCCACGCGTGCCGACGATTCGGGTGCATGCAAGCGGTGCCCCCGCGACAACCCCGGCTAAGAAGCGCTCTGTTCTGCTGCGCACCATCGGTTTCATGCTCGTCTTGCTGGGTGTATTTGTGGCTTTTCAAACGGTGGAAGACTGGCAACAGAGATTCGAACAAAACTCACTGCTCCGCGAAATCGAGGCCTTCGCGCTCGATAAGCCCCTTCCCCCCATCAACCTCGAGTGGATCGAATGGGCCAGATGGCTCATTGGCACCGCACTAATTGCCGTCGGGTCCATTTGCATCGGCGCCCAGCCGATTCGGTTTCTCCTGTCCGCATTACTCTTCACCGGAACGGCCTATGTCACTGCCGGCCTGCTCTCTGCCAAGATCGAAGATTGGCTGGGCTTCATACCCACCCTTCCTTGGATCATTGCAATCGCCGTCGGCCTGGCCTATTGCGTGCATGCCATCGGCGAAGTGAGCGAGCCCAGGCTTTCCGCGGTGCTCGGACTCCTATTTACCGGATTGGCGGGGGCCGGCATTCTGCACGGCTGGTTCACCAACCCGGCGTGGATCGCAAAGCTCGGCGAATCTTCTTCCGCATTTGTGCAGGACTGGAAGAATGAACTGAATTGGGGAATCGCCCTCTTTCTCACGGTCATTGGCGTGGTCAGCTCGCGCGGCAAGTCCATTCACTTCCTGAATGCCGTCTTACTCGCGGCCCTTGCCTACGTCTGTTTTCAAAACGGCATGGTCAAGGTCGTCACCTTTGTCGGCACCGATTGGACACCGCTTGAAGTCCGCGACATCGCCTATGTCCCCACATGGCGATGGGTCATGATCGCGGAGCTGGCCCTGCTGGCGTGTCTGCTGTTGCATCTGTCATTGGGTGTCGGATCATTGACACTCGTTTTTGCAATTGCCTGGCTTGCGATCGCCTTGAATGTCGATCGCGAAATCGGCCGCGGCGCAATTCTGACATACTCAAAGGCCATAGAAGTCACCATGCCGAAACGCCCTGCTCCTCTTGAATCGGGGGGCTTGCGCCAGGGTCCCGCCGATTTGATTCCCATGTTTGGTACCTCCGCGCAGGAAGGACCACAACTCGAGTATTCGTTTGCTCAGAAAAAAGCCCTGCTGCGGAAGGCAACAACCCGAATATATGTCACTTACCTCTGGATTTACTTCACCGCGATTCTGGCCGGTCTGATCGGGGCCGCCGGTCTGAGATTGCTGATTCCAAACGCAAAAGCCCGAACGTGGGCGACCATTGCCATCTGGTTCGCTTTCGGCGCTTCCGCATTCTGGCTCTGGTCGATTTGGCCCACCTCCCTGACTTGGGGAGCGAGCCTTACAGCCCTCGTTGTCCCCCGCACCCACGTCTATGCCATTGCTGTGGCATCTCTCGGCATGCTCGCCATCAGCAGCGCCTGGTCGCTCCGGGCCGACAGCCGCTACACGACATGGCTCTACGCCGCCACCACCGTCACCTTCATCGGAACGGCGGTCACCCTCGTCGCCATCGCCCTGCTCATCAAGCTCACCGGCCACAACCCGCTGCCCGTCTGGGCCTACGGCGCCATTGCCGGCGGCCAGTCCTCGCTCATGTGGGTGCTCCTCATCCACCAAAGCGACCGCATGCGCAAAGGCCTCGCCAACTCGTAACGGTGCGCATTCCGAAGCTTGACGGCAGCCGCATTCCAAAGCTTGACGGCGCGCTGATGATGTCGGAGAGTGTGGCACAGGCTAATAGCCTGTGCCACACTCTCCGTTACAAATTGAGACGTGCATGAAGATGACTCCAACAAAACTTCTGCTGATCGTTTCAACCTTATCCGTCGTCTTCGCATCGTTCACTGGCTGCTCTCTTACCCATCTCCAAACCTCCGACCGCCTCGACCGCGGGCTCGTCATTGTCCTCCCCGGCATCGAAGGCCGCAGCATCTGGAATGTTGATCTCGCACAGGGTCTGAATGATGGCCGCGTCGACTGCGCCATTGAAATCTACGACTGGGGCACAAGCATCCCCGGCGGCTTTCTCATTAACCTGGCCCACCATGATCGCAACCTGACGATGGCAGACGCCCTCAGCCGATACATCGTCAACTACAAAACCGATCACCCCGGACGGCAGGTTCACCTCATCGGCCATTCCGGCGGCGCGGGATTGGCCCTCATGGCGGTCGAAAAACTGCCGGCCGACATGTCTGTCGAAAGCATCACACTTCTGGCCGTCGCCATCAGCCCCGAGTTCGACCTGCGACCCGCGCTGCGGAACACATCGGGAAATATCTACAATTGCTATTCCCAGAACGATTCGATCCTGCTCGGCGCCGGCACCTCCCTCGCCGGCACGATCGATCGAAAATATGGCGAGTCCGCCGGCAAAGTCGGATTTCGAGTCCGGGCCAATGCCGATCCCCAGACGGCCGCCCTTTACCGAAAGCTCCGCCAGCGTGAATGGAAGCCGGAGCTGGCCCGGTTGGGCAACGATGGAGGACACTTCGGTTGACCAATCGCCGCTTTGTTCAACACTGATTGCGCCGTGATTCGTCGCATGCTCGACGCGGGGCAGGGACCCAATGCGGCACACATCAGTGATGCCCCTGAGCGACCCTGACCGATAATCAAGTGTGGTGGGTGCGGCGTGGGGCCAAAACCAATGTCAACAGGAGCATACCGAAGTCGGAGCGCCACCGATTTCGAGCCCGGATTCAAAATAAGGAAATTCGCGGTTCTTCATCGAAAGCGGATGGCAGTGCCAGCAAAGCACGATCACAGGATATAGGAATTCCCTAGCTTGGATTTTCACACATCCCGACGATAGAATAATTCAGGAGCAAGGCTTAGTGAAACGTTTTTCCTAAGCTTGCTTCGTCCGAAGAACGGACCGATGATAACAGTTGGGGTGTAGGATCTTCATGAACGTTACGGCAGCACGTCCCAAAGTACTCCTCCTTTCAAAGCCCGGTTCGCGCGGTGCCGCCATCGCGTCACGATTGGGTGAAGATGCCGAGGTGCGCGTCGTCGATTCATTCGCCGACGCCATGTCGGCACTCAAGGATGCACAATACGATCTCATCATCAGCGACCAGAGCGACTTCATGGCTCTGGAGCGAAACATCGTCGAACAACAGGCGACGATGATTCTCAACACCATCGGCCAGGGGGTCTGCATCGTCGACCTGCATGGCAAGGTGGTCTGGTCCAATCCGAAGATGCAAAGCTATCCGGAGGAACTGATCACGCAGGTGTCAGATTGTTGCCTCCGAACACTGAGTCAATTCACGAGAGAGCCCGGGCGACCCGCACATGCCCGGGCTCGTCGTTTTAGTCTCACCGCCGCAAGCGACCAGTATTTCGAAGTCACCGTCACGCCGATCGTCGCAAACGGCACCGATGAAATCGCCCAATTCACCGCCGTCATCTGGGATGTCACCCACAGCCGCCGGCTTCAGAAAAAACTCGACGCCATCGACCTCGCCGGACGCGAACTCGTTCAGCTCGATGCCGAAGCCCTGGCCGGCATGGATGTCGAAGACCGCGTCGAACTGCTCGAACAAAAAATCCTGCGCTACATGCGCGACCTGCTCCATTTCGACAACTTCGCCGTTTTGCTCATTGACAAGAAGACGAACCGCCTCGAAATCGTCCTGCAGCACGGCATGAGCCCCAAGAGCCAGGACCTTGACATCTTCGCGTCCGCAGAAAACAACGGCATCAGTGGTTTCGTCGCCGCGACCGGCCGAAGCTACATCTGCCACGACACATCGAAAGACCCGCGATACCTGCAAGGGCTCGAAAGCGCGAAGAGCTCGCTGACCGTTCCGCTTCGGCTCAATGACAAGGTCATCGGCGTCTTCGACATCGAATCCGACATGCTCGCCGCATTTAACGAGGATGATCGCCAGTTTGCCGAAATTCTCGGCCGATCCATCGCCTTGGCCCTTCACATGCTCGATCTGCTCACCATCGAGCGATACGAACTTCGAGGCCGAATCGCCGACGATGTCATCGACGAAATTTCCGGCCCCCTCAACGACATCATCACCGAGGCCGCGACGCTCAAAGACGAATACATCGGCCACGATCCCGTTCGACACGCCCTCAACAACATCATCGACAACGTCGCCAAGATCAAGACAAAGGTGAAGGGCGTCTGCAGCTCAACCGGTGGAATCCTCGGTGCCCATTGCGATGACCTCGTCGCCGATCCGATCCTCAGCCGAAAGCGCATCCTTGTGGCCGACGATGAAGAGATCATTCGCGAAACCATCGCCGGCGTCTTCAAAAAATATGGCTGTGCCGTCGATGTCGCCACCGAAGGCGCGACCGCCATCCAGAAAATTCAGGGCAACCATTACGACCTCGTCCTTTCCGATATCAAAATGCCGCAAAAGAATGGATACGAGGTCTACGCCGCCGCCCGCGAGGCAAACCCGAATTGTGCGGTCATCCTAATGACCGGCTTCGGCTACGACCCCAACCACTCCATCGTCCGCGCCCGCAAGGAAGGCCTGAACGCGGTGCTCTTCAAGCCCTTCAAAGTCGAACAGCTCCTCGAAGAAGCCCGCAAAGCCTTCTCGCCCGTCGCGACGTAATCAACGAACCCTTCACCCAAATGCGCGCAACTCGATTCACCGGGGAGCATGGGCCTCCGGCCCGTGCGAATCCTCGGTATTTGCGGAATTGAAACGTCCGCAATTCACCATCGCTTCGGGCGTTTCGATGTCTCTGATTTGCTCCACCCTCGCCAAATCTATAAGATAGCCTTCGTCCTTTACCTGCCGTCCTCGACCACCCAAAAGTGGGGCCCTTGCCAATGAAGATTCGTTGCCCGCGTTGCGAGAAAATGCTCACCGTCCCCGACAAATACGCGGGAAAGGCCATACGTTGCCCCGGCTGCAATCAGGCATTCAAAGTCCCCGCGCTCACGGCCGCCGTTGGCGGCGGCGGCGGGCTCGATCTGGAAGACCTCGCCCGGCTCGAACAGCAGGGCGGTTCCCAGCTTTCCGAAGAGGAACTGGCCGCACACGCCGCGAATCAGCAAAGCGACATCGATGCTGAGGCCGACGCAAAAGGTTTCCGGCACTGCCGCCAAATTGGCACAAAGCCAAGGTCAAAAGCCAAAGATCCTTACGTCGAATTACTTGCTCCCATTGCTGGAAGCCGATTCCCGCGATCGGCGGTAGCGTGTCCGGCCTCGGCCGACAAAAAATCAGGCAGGGCGTGATCGAAGTCACCGCCACCGGCAAGGGCGGGTTCTACACCGAACTGGCCGGCGCGTTTGCGTACCCAATCCCCGCGCTCTCATCCATCCTCACGGCCTCCGGCATCGCCTTCCTCGCCGCCATGCTTCCCGTCGCTGTGATCACCGCGCTGTCAAACCTCATGGAGCAAAGTAACGTCGGCACCGAAGAAGGCGTCCAATCGGCTGACCTTTCGAACTTGCAGATTATTCTCATGGGCATCTTCGCCGCGGAAGTGTTCTTTTTTCCGCGATCGCCATCCACGCCTTTTTCGATGTCGTGCACCACAGGCGTGAACGACGACCAGCCGCCGAAGCTCCGACTTCGGCCCCAACCAGTGGGGCAAAAGCTTTATCTCCTACGTCATCCTGACGGCCTATTTTGGAATTCTCTCATACATCGTCGCGATGCTCACCCTCGATCAGGATGTCATGCAGGCCATCGCCGATAGCAAGGTCCGCCAACTGATCGAAAACGCGCCAACCGCGTTCGTCATCGGCATGGCCTTTATTACGCTATTCCTCCCGATGAACCTGATTGGCATCGCCCTCGGCAACATCGGCCAGGCCCTCAACCCCGTCAACGTCGCAAAATCCGCGGGCCGAACGCATGTGCACTACATTTTCCTCGTGCTCATACTCGCGATGTACGGCGGCATGTTTGGCTACATTTATTCCGTCATGCTCTTCGATTGGTTCATCCCGAAAATTGTCGGCATGAAACAAGGCTCGTCCAGCGGACAACTCACGGCCGTCGCCCTGCCGCTTCTCGCATGGGGCGGCGTCATGGCTGTCTTCTTCTACGGCACCTACGTTCTCGGCCGCCTGCACGGCCTCTTTGTCCGCTCTTTCCGCAAGAAACTTGATTTCGGCACGACTTAAAGCGCTCAGGCATTGGCTATTAAGGTAATAGCTACAGTTAGAAAAACGCCATCTTTGGGATTGGGCTGAACGGAACATCAATTCGTCCCCTAACTGGGCAATTATTCCCAATTTTTCCGCTGCTCCATTCTTTTCGACTCCAATCTCACGTTTACGGACGCTGGCACAGCGTTTGCCATAAGGGTCCAACGCAAATGCTTCGGGGCATTCGCAACAGAAGAATTGGCCGAATTCTCTTGAGAGGAGACCTGATGGTGGAAATGCTGAACAACGGCGCGGGTTTCGGTGGCTGGAATCGACGCAAGCAACTCTCCGGCATGGCAGTGGGCCTCGCGATCTTCGCGGCCGGTACGGCAAGGGCCGACATCAACAGCGTGCTCGACAAAATCACCGACCGTGCAACCCAGGCCCGCGACAAGGCCGCCGCCAAGGGAAGGCATCGACGAGATTCGTCAACGTATGAAAGAAGGGGCCAAGAACCTGACCGGCGAGGTCCGGGCCATCCTCGATGAGCAGATGAATCGATTCGAGGCCTACGCCGCCGGCGCGTCGTCATCACCGAGGAATTCGTTTCGTCCGGCGCCTGCGAAGCCAAGCGCGCCCAGTTGATCGAGGTGCTTCGCCAGTTGCAGTACGTCGCCGCGTTGATTCAGGAACTGTCGGAGATTTGTCCCGCCGCCACAAGGCCCATGATGGATCTCGAACCCGTCATCACCGCGCTCGAAGAACTCCCCTGCGGCGTCATGATCCCGATGGCCCACCTTGAGATGTCCCCCTGCCTCGTCGACCAATTGGCCGAGTGCGCCGAGGCTCTGCGGCTGGTGCGCCAACTCCGCGATTCGGACGACGCCATGGACGCGGACGACACAGGCGCGCCAGTGCGTTCGAAGCGGAGTACGCCAAGTGCGCCTTCTGGCTCGAGAATTACCGTGCAATTGGCAAGGCGCAGAAGTCGCTGAGCGATATGTCCACCAACCTTGGATTGCTGGGCAAGGTGTTCAGCGCCCTTGGCGAAACCGAGATCGAGGCCAACCTCGGAATCCACGGCTACGCACTCGCCACGCTGAAGGACAATCCGGTGAAGCGCTGGAGCAGTTACATCGACGGCGTTAGCTCCGGCCTGGGCAAGGTGGCGACGAAGATCGAAGGCAAGATGTCCCGCTGCGTCGACCTCTCCGCCCAGGCTACCATCATGAGCAATCAGGAGAGAATCCTTCAGGCGATCGCAGACTCGAAGCAAGGCTCGTAATTTCACCAATCGGGTTGTCACTGCTGCGGCAATAACAGCAGATAGTAAAATCAACATCAATCGCGACGGCGTCCGGGAGATATCCTGGACGCCGTCTTGTTTTCGCGTTTTTCATCGCGAGCCCGGTTGACGCCATCCCATTCGTCGATGTTACGCTAACGCCAGTCAGTCACCTGCAACGGACTGCGAGGACTGCCCATGCAAGAACTCCATCGTTTTCCCCTCGGCAAACGCCGCCGCCGCACCGATGATCTTCACCAGTGCCACGCCGTCGTTTTCGATTCCGCCGTAGGCGCCGCCAAGCCGTCGCCCGCGAAATCGCCGAACTCATCCGCGAGAAGGCCGGCCGCAACCAACGCGCCGTCCTCGGCCTCGCCACCGGCTCAACCCCCGTCGGCATCTACGAAGAACTCATCCGCCTCCACAAAAGCGAGAACCTCTCCTTCAAGAATGTCGTCACCTTCAACCTCGACGAATACTGGCCCATGCAGCCCGACGCTTTGCAAAGTTACCGCCGCTACATGGCCGAACACCTCTTCGACCACATTGACATCGACCCGGCCAACATCCACATCCCCGACGGCAGCATCCCCATCGAGCGCGTCGCAGATTTCTGCGACCAATACGAACGCCAAATCGCCGAAGCCGGCGGCATCGACCTCCAAATCCTCGGCATCGGCCGCACCGGCCACATCGGCTTCAACGAACCCGGCTCCGGCCGCACCAGCCGCACGCGCCTCATCACCCTCGACAAAGTCACGCGCATGGACGCCGCCTCCGATTTCTTCGGCGAGTGGAACGTCCCGCGCAAGGCGATCACCATGGGCGTCGGCACAATCCTCGCCGCCCGCCGTGTCATCCTTCTGGCATTCGGTGAGGGCAAGGCGGGCATCATCCGCTTGGCCGTCGAGGGCGATGTCACCGACGCCGTCGCCGCCAGCTTCCTTCAGGACCATCCGAACGCCGGCTTCGCCCTCGACCCCGCCGCCGCCGGCGAACTCACCCCCGTTAAAACCCCGTGGCTCCTCGGCCCCGTCGCCGACCACGGCCAGACATGGGACGCCGCCACCACCAAGCGCGCTGTCATATGGCTGGCACTCCAAATGGGCAAACCCATCCTTAAGCTCGTCGAGGAGGATTACAACGAGCACGGCCTGCAGGAGCTTCTCTCCGCCCGCGGCTCGGCCTACGACGTCAATATCGAAGTCTTCAAGTCGCTCCAATTCACCATCACCGGCTGGCCCGGCGGAAAGCCGCGGCTTCAGGCATGCGCCGCCGCCCCCGGCCGGAGCGAGCCGCACTCTCCGGCCGCGCTGACGGCCGCGTCCCCTGGCAAAATGTCGTCCGACTTTCGTGCGCCCAATGCCGCGCCGCCCTCCGATGCCGCCATTATGACACCCTCCCTCCACGGCGCATCGGACGAATTCCCCAAACGCGTCCTCCTCTTCAGTCCCCATCCCGACGACGACGTCATCTCCATGGGCGGCACGCTCATCCGTCTCTGCCAGCAGGGCCACGAAGTCCACGTCGCCTATCAGACCTCCGGCAACATCGCCGTCTTCGACGAAAAGGCCGTCCGCCACGGTGATTTCGTCGCCGAATTCGCCCGCGCCTTCGACCTGTTCAGCGAAAAAGAGATCCACCGGATCGAATCCGCCATCGAATCCTTCGTCGAATCCAAAAAGCCCGGCGATGTCGACAGCCCCGCACTCCAAAAAATCAAAGGCCTCATCCGCCGCAGCGAAGCCCGCGCCGCCGCGAAGTATGCCGGCGTCCAAACTGCGCGCATCCACTTCCTCGATCTTCCCTTCTACGAGACGGGCCGCGTCCGTAAAAGACCCCTCGGCGAGGAGGACATTGCCATCACTATGGCACTCATCGATCGGGTCCGGCCCCATCAGATTTACGCCGCCGGCGATCTCTCCGACCCCCACGGCACCCACCGCGTCTGCCTTGCCGCCATCACAACGGCCATCGACCGCCTCGCAGAGCAAAACTGGATGAAAGCCTGCCGAGTCTGGCTCTACCGCGGCGCATGGCAGGAATGGGAACCCCACCAGATCGAAATGGCCGTCCCCCTCTCCCCCGGCGAAGTCGAGCGCAAGCGTATGGCCATCTTCTACCACGAATCCCAAAAAGACCGCGCCCTCTTCCCCGGCCCATCCGACACCCGCGAATTCTGGAAAAGAGCCGAAGACCGCAACGCCGCCACCGCCGCCCTCTACGACAAGCTCGGCCTCCCCGAATATCAGGCGATCGAGGCGTTCGTGGAATGGAAGCGCGGCTTCTAACTCGTGGAAGCGCGGCCGCTAATTTCGACTGTCGCATTTTTCATCGCGCAGCGATTCAGCGCGAGCCGGATCGCCTGCCCTTGACTTTGTATGCCAATGTCAAGGGTGTCGGTCCGAGGCCTCGACATCCGGAGCCGGCCAGACATCGCCCGAAAACTCTCATCCAAGATGGCGAACGCAACGATCTGGTTTCCTCGTGCGAGAATCCTCTTGCCGCTCATGCGAGAATCCCTTCTCGCACGCACCCTCACGCGGAATCCACCTGCCCTTGACGGTGTACCTCGCTGTCAAGGGTTCCGCTGTCCATACTCTCTCGTAGGGTGCGGTCGGCCTTATGACCCACCATTTCGCGGCGAAATCCTTCGAACGCCGATTCGTGCCCGCTGCTCAGAAAATGGCGAAGCCCCATCGCGAGCCGGACCGCCTGCCCTTGACGTCGTACGTCGATGCCAAGGGTGTCGATCCGAAGCCTGTGCGACAAGGGCCGCGGTTCGATTGCGAATAATGCAATTGCGATTGGGTGCGATGGGGTAGAAGTGAAATTGGGGGGGCCTTCGTCGGGCGTTTCATCGCCATTTTCACCGGGAAAACAGCCTGCCCGGCTTTTGTAAATTGTTGGGTTGGCATGAGTTCGGCCGTGCGGCTGCGGGGGCGGGGCCATGTCTTGCAAAAAAACTCCATGGGTGAAAATTGCTGCGAAGGGCAGAATCGCGAATGAAGAAGAGCGAATAGCGAAAGGGGGAGCAAACGCCGAAACGGGAAAGGGGCCAAGGGTTCGAGGGGCCGGGGGGTCGAGTGGAGGAAGGTGGGCATGGGTTGTCCTTTCATATTGTGAATCTTGCTCCGCGCTCCACAGGAATTGGGGGGTGTGTATAATTGAGAACGTCGATTGGAGAGTTTGGGGCAGTGGGCGAAAGGTCAGAATGAGCGTCCTCGCTTTATGTGTGGAAGCATACTTTGCGGCCGGTCGCGGAAGGCGGTGGACAACTCAACCTGACCCCTTTTGCCTTTTGACCCCCTTTTGCCTCTTGCGTTGAGGAGTTAATAGAAGTAGCGAATTCAAGCTATTGTTAAGCAAGAGTGGAGCGTGGTTTCTCGGGATAAATCCGATGGCAATTGGAAAAAACAACTTGTCCATTTTCTCACTGAAGAGACTGGTAGCTTCAACTTACAGATTTCGCAAGTCTGATACTGTCACATCGTTCTTGTTGAAACTGGCTTCATGGCTTGTGACTCTTCTTATTGCAGGACTGAGCTTTGCTACAGTCATCTCATGCGTTTTCGAGGTGCGATTTAGTTTGATGTCGTCAGACAAACATAGCTGGTTCGTCTATTACTCAGAACCCGAAGGAATTGTCATTAGTCGATTTGGTTCAAAAAACTCGTTAGTGAACCTGGATCACCTCGGGGAAGCAAAGGGTAGAAGAAGAGAGCAGTGGCTTACCTCGGAAGGGTTGGTACTGCAGCGACGCACGCCACCTGGATTATCGCAAATACGGGCATCATGGGGATATTGGCCTAGGTTCACTACAGGTATTCCATCGAATCCCTGCTTTGATGTGTGTAGTATTTCGTCAGTCCAATGCGTCAATGTCGGAATTGAGTTCTATATTAGTGAGCTGTTTGTACCATTCTGGGTTAATTGGTTGGTACTGATCGCGATGACAACCGTCTTCATAATCTGGTGCAGTTGGCTTCTCAAACGTGGGCAACTACCGTTCAATGATGAGAATGGGAAGACGAAGTGCAGATAAGGAATCTAGGGACAGGGGAAATCCAAAGTGTCAGGATAAATATGTCACATGCATGACACCATGTTTCACCCGTTCGCAAACCGCCTCATCGCCATCAGCCCCACTGATCCCGAGGAAGGCGACCTTCGCACGGAAATGGTCTATGATTACATGGGGCGTCGCGTACGGAAGTTGATCCGCGAATGGGTCATGCTGGTCCCGCCGCCTGCCAGCCCATATCCGGAAGGCACTTGGGGTTGGGATACAGAAAGCAGCGTAGACGATATGCGCTACATCTACGACGGCTGGAACCTCGTCATCGAACATCGGCTGGCCGACCGGCACAGCGTGGAAGATTTCGCCGAGCTGACCACGCGCAAGTTTGCGTGGGGCTGCGACCTGGCCGGGCTCAACGGCGGTGCTGCGAGCGGCAACGTGCAGTCAGCGGTTCACGGCGCGGGCGGTATTGGCGGGCTCCTGGCGATGGAAGACACGGCCTACGAAGACCCTTATGCCGATGATCCCAAGTATCTCTACTTTTTCGACGGCAATGGCAACGTGATGCAACTCGTCGTGTTCGACGATGGTGGGGCGGTGGCCAACACACCGCCGCCGCTTGCAGCACTCATGTATGACGGCTTTGTCTTTGCGTCTTACGAGTATGACCCCTACGGCGGCACGCTGCTCGCGGCCGACTGGCTCGGGGTGGACAACCCGTTCCGCTTCTCGACGAAGTTCTACGACGCGCAGCCCAGCACGGCCGCGGCGGGCGAGCGCGGGCTGTACTACTATGGGTATCGGTATTACAGCCCGAGGTTGGGGCGATGGGTGAATCGGGATCCGATTGAGGAAGTAGGGGGATTTCTTCTTCAGGGGTTTGTCAAAAATCGACCTAACGGAAACTATGATGCACTTGGGCTTTCGTCTTTTATTGAGTGGGCCTTTTGGGGAAATGTCCATGAGGCGGATCTTGCCGGAGCACTCATAGGCCGCTATATGTTGGGAAACGGGCAGACATTTCAGATGACAGAAGCTGAAATGCATGAAGCAGCAGTCTTTGTTGATTTGGGAAGTCACAAGGGACTTCTTGACGCCATAGATGCAGCATGCAAAGCAGGACAGAAGAGTTTAAGTATTAGCAGCAACTATACGGGCTTTGCTCAAACCAATGGGACATTAAATGGATTTCAAATTAAATACTCAGGTATTGTAAAAATAAAACAATGTAAAGACTGTACTTGCGGTTGGGAGTTTAAGGGAACAATGTCGTTTTATGACGTGTTTGATTTCGACCTGGGAGGTGACAAGGCAAGGTCGAAATATGGCTGGGTTGCGACGACAGTCGGAAACCTGTTTATTGACGGAAAAGCGTTTTCTGTGACGAGCGTCACGGTCCCAATTCGTCAATCATGTAATGACAAAGAGGCACAATGGTCAGGTACAGGTACATGGCGAGGGCGTAAAGGACTTTCTGGCCTGGGAGAGGCTGGTGTGGATGGCAGCGAAGGCGCTGTAGAGACGGATGGTGCTGAGTCCGAAATTTCCGGAGCACAAGAAGGTGCATGCGAATGCGATTAGTTTTCGTTAGGCATCGTCGTTTTGCACTCGTTATCATTGTTGTGCTTGGACTGCCAGTAGCGGCTTATCTGGCACATAGCGCAATTATGTCGATACAACGGAGTTGGTCACCACCACCAAGACTCAACTGTTCGATACCTAAAAATGAGGACATGCGCGATGGAATTAGTGTTTTGGAATGGGCGTTGGATTGCAAATTGGCGGAATCGCCCAACGAATTGAGTGTGCTTACAAGTGGTTTAATGAACGGAAGTCCTCGAGAATTTGTGGGATATGCCAAGGTTGGTCTAGGACAACTTGAATACGAGAGAATTGCTAAGTGCGGCGGTTGGATACCGACTAGTGACCCTGCGTATGATGGTGAAAAGGAACATGGATGGAGAGGGTCTCGTCAATTCAAATCCCCTAGTTGGTGGGATGCAAAGTCTGCAATGCCACAAGGTACGACCTACTATAAACTATATGGATATGCAGGCGTGGCATATTTGAAGTGGTCCAATGGGTATTTGTACTGGTTTGCACAAGTAGATCGATGGAGCCCAATGTAAGTGACCACCGCGTTTTGATCACATGAGGCATCAGCATGTGTGAAAAGTGCCGCTGTAGACAGAAAACGTGTCAGGATGAATATGTCAATATGGTGACACTATCAGCCGCGCCGATCCGCAGGAGGGCGACCTTCGCACGGAAATGTCCTATGATTACATGGGTCGCCGCGTGCGGAAGGTCATTCGCGAATGGGTGATGCTTGTTCCGCCCCCAACCAGTCCTTATGTCGGAGGCACATGGGGCTGGGCGACAGAGGAAGTCGTGGACGATTTTCGTTACATCTACGATGGCTGGAACCTCGTCATCGAACATCGGCTGCGCGACCGACACAGCGCCGAGGATTTCGACGAAGTGACCACCCGCAAATTCGCCTGGGGCTGCGACCTGGCCGGCCTCAATGGTGGAGCGGCAACCGGCAACGTTCAATCGGCCGTCCACGGCGCGGGCGGCATCGGCGGGCTCTTGGCGATGGAGGACACGGCCAACGAAGACCCGTATGCCGATGATCCCAAGTATCTCTACTTTTATGATGGCAATGGCAACGTCATGCAACTCGTCGTGTTCGATGATGGTGGAGCGGTTGCAAATACGCCGCCGCCGCTTGCAGCACTCATGTATGACGGCTTTGTCTTTGCCTCTTACGAGTATGACCCCTACGGCGGCACGCTGCTCGCGGCCGACTGGCTCGGCGTGGACAACCCGTTCCGCTTCTCGACGAAGTTCTACGACGCGCAGCCCAGCACGGCGGCGGCGGGCGAGCGCGGGCTGTATTACTATGGGTATCGGTATTACAGTCCGAGGTTGGGGAGGTGGGTGAATCGGGATCCGATTGAAGAAAGAGGCGGAAATCAAACGTGTCAGGATGAATATGTCACTATCATGACACCACATTGCTTCCCGGCGAGAACCGTCTCATCGCCGTCGGCCCGACCGAACCCGAGGGAGGCGACCTTCGCACGGAAATGTTCTATGATTACATGGGCCGCCGCGTGCGGAAGGTCATTCGCGGAATCTAGGGACAGCCACCCAAATGCCACACATATGGCACTGTTGTTTACAGGTCCGATCGAGGCAATGTGACCGAGCGCGGCCACTCCAGCGTCAACCACACCCGCAACGACCCCAACATTATGGCGTCCGTCGCCTGAAGCAGCCAGTCCTACGACGATGCCGGCAACCTCACCCACACAGCCGCCATGTACGGCGGGATAGCGGCCTACACCCTCGACCACACCCACCCACCTTGACTCAAATCACCCGCAATTAACAAATCCCGACTTGACTTTTCAGAGTTTAGGTTCTATATTTGTTAGGTATCGCCCAACCCACCCCGGAGGCACGCCCATGCCCCCCATCCTCCACTCGGCCCCTCGAACCCACGGCCCCTTTCTCATTTCGGCGCTTCGGCTTTTTCTCCAACGCTACATTCTCCATTCTCAATTCTACATTCCCCCTACAAGCTGAATTTGAGTGGAGGTTTGCGCGGCGCGAAATGAGCCTGAACGACAAAGCCCCAAACACCGAACATCTTGCAAACACACGACTTACCAAATCCACCTTGCCTGAATTCCGCCTGAAATTCAGCCTGAATCCAAAGCTGAATGCCCTCGCGCCCTTCACCCCAGCCCGCCTCCGTTCTGACTTTTTGACTCTTTGGCGTTTTGACTTTTCCCCCAACTCTACATTTTCCAATCTCAATTTTACATTTTTCACCATTCGCTATTCCAAATTCGCCATTCAATCATCCGCCCCCAGCCTTGAGCCATCCCGCTTTTCACGCACAATGATCGCGGAAACCCAAAACCGCCCACGAACCAAAAAAGGGGATCATCCATGAACACACCTTCCATGCCCAACCGAAAAGGACTTCTCCTCATGGCCGCCACCATCGCCTTTCTTTCGCCGTCAATCTTCTCCGCCGATCGCGCCGCCGGGCCCGCCGCCATCTACGCCGACGAAAAAACCGGCAAGCCGGCCGCGGCGCCCACCCGCGATCAGATCGCGGAAAAGGACAAGTGGAATCTCGCCGACATCTTCGCGAACGACGCCGCCTTCGAAGAGGCCTTCAAAAAAGCCGAGGCGATGATTCCCGAAATGAAGGCACTGCAAGGCACGCTTGGAAAATCCGGCGATGCGCTCCTCGCCGGCCTTCAGGCCCGCGACCGGCTCGGCCTCGAGCTCGACCGGCTCGCCGTCTTTGCCGGCCTGAGCTTTCATCAGGACATGGCCGTTAGCACCGCCCAGGCCCGCGACAGCCGGGTGCATTCGCTGGGCACAAAGGCCGGCGAGGCCGCGAGCTGGTTCGTGCCCGAGCTGCTGACGATTCCGTGGGAATCGATCGAAGACTGGATGGCGAAGAACAAGGAGCTGGCCGCCTATCGTCACGCCCTTGAGGATATCCAGCGCGAAAAAGCCCACTATCTCTCCCCGCGCGAGGAGGAGCTGCTGGCCATGGCCGGCGAAATCACCTCCGCGCCGAACAACATCTATTCGCTCTTCACCAACACCGACATGGACTTTCCGGTCATCAAGGATGAAAACGACCGGGACGTGAAGCTCAGCGCCGCGGCCTATTCCAAGCTGATCTATTCCCGCGATCGGCGCGTGCGGCGCGACGCCTTCATGGGCATCCACGACAGCTATTCGAAGATACGCGGCACGCTCGGCGCCATGCTGACATCGCATATCAAACAGCACATCTTCACCGCCAAGGCCCGGCACTACGGCACTGCCATGGAGGCGGCACTCGGATCACCCAATATTCCGACCTCCGTCTATGAAAACCTCGTCGAAACCGTCGGTAAGAATACATGGCGGCTGCACGAATACGTGGCCATGCGCAAGAAGATGATGAAGCTCGACGAAATCCACGGCTACGACCTGTATGTGCAGCTCGTCGATGTCGAGGAATCGAAGATCAAATATGAGGATGCGATCCAGACGATTCTCACCGCCCTCGCCCCGCTCGGCACCGACTACACCGGCACGCTCAAAAAGGCGTTCGACGATCGCTGGATCGACGTCTACGAAACCAAGGGCAAGCGAAGCGGCGCCTATTGCTGGGGCTCCTATCTCACGCATCCCTACCTGCTGCTCAACTACGGCCAGACCATGAACGACCGCTCCACCATCGCCCACGAAATGGGCCATGCCATGCATTCGTGGTATACCGTCAAAAACCAGCCGCCGATCTACGGCGACTATGCCACCTTCTGCGCCGAGGTGGCGTCCACCGTCAATGAAGTCGTGCTGGCCCATTATCTGCTCGAAAACGCAAAGAACGACACCGAACGTCTGCTCATTCTTCAACAGCAGATCGAGGGCATCCGCACGACCGTCTTCCGCCAGACCATGTTTGCGGAGTTTGAAATGAAGATTCACGCGCTGGCCGAGGGCGGCGAGCCGCTCACCGGCGATCGATTCTGCGAAATTTACGGCGAACTCGTGCGAAAATACTATGGCCCCGAGCTCGTCATCGAGCCGTCCGCCTCCGCCGAATGCCTCCGCATTCCGCACTTCTATCGCAACTTCTATGTCTACACCTATGCGACGAGCCACTGCGCCGCCACCAACATCGGCCGGCGCATCACCGACAACGAGCCCGGCGCGGTCGAAGGTCTGATGAAGTTTCTCGCATCGGGCAGCAGCCGCTATCCGATCGAAACGCTTCAACTCGCCGGCGTCGACATGAGCAGCCCCAAACCGGTCACCGACACCATGGAGCAGTTCTCGGAATTGCTCAGGGAATTCGAAGCGCTCTACAACAAGCAGCCGGCCCGCGTGACGAGAAACTGATTTGTTGCTACGGAATTGAATGCCACGATACTGGCACCGCGTCACCGGTCATAGCTGCTCAGCGCGGCATAGTTGGCCTGGTAATCCGCGTTGTCCGGAAACAGATGCACCGCCTCCTTGAAATCGCGCACGGCCTCCCCGAAGCGGTTTCGTGCCTGCAAATGCAGCCCGCGGGCGTTGTAGGCCGTCGCAAGGCTCTGCCGGCTGACGGCATTGTTCTTGTCCACCTGGTAGGCTTTCTTGTAGACGTCGACAGCCTGATCGTAGCGTCCCTGTGTCAATAGCTCGTCACCTCGAAGCCGCCAGGCGTTGATCAGATTGCCCTTGTATGTTGCATCGCCCTTGTAAAGCAAATGAGCGCGTTCATAAGCTGCGGCTGCCGACGCATACTTGTTGTCCGCCATGTATTGATCGCCGATCGCATTGCGCGTGTCGGCCAGTTTCCGCTTGTAAACGGCGTTGTCCGGATCGAGCGTGTAAGCCACCTGATAGGCAACCACTTCCTTACCAATCTCTCGCCCCTGTGCCACGTTGTTGGCCTCAAGTCGCCGGCCCGCCGTAAACGCCCGGCTCGCGATGCGTCCGCGGAGCGATGCATCGCCCCCCGCGCCGATGACGCGTGCCGCTTCATCATAGGCCGAGATCGCATTGCCCAGATTGCCCGTGTTGCGAATCCGATCCGCCTTCGCCAGCAGGGCCTCCGCCAGCGCAGCACCGGCCGACGAATTCGTCGTGTCGATCCGGCGCGCCTCCCGCAGTGTATTGATTGCGCGGGTCACATCGCCGGATTTAAGCTGCCCCTTTCCAATCCCCACCAGCGCGGCCGTACGATCGACCGCGAAATAGTCGCCGCCATCCGTCAGGCTGTCCGCGATGTCGAGATCGGCCAGCGCCGCCTCAAAGTCCCCCGATCGTATGCGCGTCCGCGCAAGAACGCCGCGATACTCGGGCAGGCCGGGCGCAGCCTTCACCAGCTTTTCAAATTTGGATTCGATGCGTGCCACAATGCCGTCATCACCGGCGTCGATGGCCGTGAGAATGCGCGTGACGCCCTCGGTGGTGCGCTGGGAGGCGATGAGACTCTCGCCGAGAAGCAGTTGTGCCTCCGCGTTTGCGGGGCTTCGATCGATTAGGCGCAGCAGCAGCTCGATGCCCTTGTCGCGCTGCTCTTTTGTCGAAACAAGCTGCGCGGCGCGATCCAGAACTTTGCCATCGGGCTGTTGTAGAATACGCGCGTTTTCCGCGTCGGTGTCGTATCCGCGATTTGGCGTAAGGAAGTGAGCGCGCCGAAAGTGCTGTTCGGCCGATGCGGTGTCGTTCTCGGCCAAGGCGATCAAACCGAGCGCCTGCACCGCCGGGCCGCTTCTCGGATTGTCGTCCAGAATTCTGTTCAGAGCGTCTCGTGCCTCGCTGAGTTTACCCGCCTCGAATAGGTCGAATGCACGATTCAGAGCGATGGATTCCTGTTTGCTGGTCTTGACCGGCGTCGCCGCCGCGGAGTTGACAGAGGCATAGGCCGCGGAAATCGTCCCGGATAGTGCCGAAAATGTGGCATCTCCTCCGATGTCGAGAATCGAGGCCGGCCCAAACAACGAGGCGCCGAAAGACGCAGTCGGCGTGACCAGCGCATCAATGAGCGCGGAGGTTCCGCCGCCGGATGATTGGCCAAGCGCGGAAAGTTGGGGGCGATGCCGGCAACGCTCACGAAAACCCTCTCTTGCGACGATCAATTCCTCGTCGTGGCCGATAAACTCCGGCGCGACAGCACTGACGCGCCGAAAGAGCATACGATATATCGGAGCCGAAGCGGCTGGTCGTGAGTTCAGATGTGCACACAGGGACCGGAAATCGCAAGGATCAACGAACCGAGCACTCAGGATTTCCGGGCCTTTTTTCGTTTCTTTGATGCAGAAGTTTTCGATTTCGCCGACCGCTTCTTATTCGCGGCTGACTTTTTCTTTTTATCGCGTTCCGGCCGAAGGGCCGCCGCCAATACCTCGTCCACATTCTTCACAGGAACGAACTTGATCTGCTTTCGAATTTCCTCCGGAATTTCGGCCAAATCCTTCAAATTTCGGTCCGGAATAATCACCGTCTTAATGCCCGCATAATGGGCCGCCAAAGCCTTTTCCTTGAGGCCGCCGATGGGAAGCACCAGTCCGCGCAGCGTCACCTCGCCGGTCATCGCCACGTCGCTGCGGCAGGGGCGATGCGTGAGCAACGAAACGAGTGCCGTAAACATGGCAATGCCCGCCGACGGCCCATCCTTGGGAATCGCGCCCGCCGGAACGTGGACGTGAATGTCCTCTTTCAGAATGCGCTGCGGGTCGATGCCATACTTCTTCGCCGTGTTTCGTAGCAGGCTCAGCGCGGCGTGAACGCTTTCTCGCATGACATCGCCGAGCTGGCCGGTGAGCTGAAGCGTGCCGCGCCCCTCCATGGCCGTGGCCTCGACAAACAGCAGCACGCCGCCCACGGGTGTCCAGGCCAGGCCGGTGACGACGCCCGGCGTGCTGGTGCGAAGCGCAACATCGTGTTCGTGCTTCGTCGCGCCGAGAAATTTCACAACCTCACCGACATTGATTTTCTTGGGCGACCGTTTGTCCTGGGCGATCAAAGCGGCAATACCGCGGCAGATGGCCCCGATCTCCCGTTCAAGATTTCGCACGCCGGCCTCGGCCGTGTAGGAATCGATAATGAGCTCGATCGCGTCGTCTTCAAATGTCACGCCGCCCTCGGCGATGCCGCAATCCTTCATTCGGCGCGGCACCAGGTATTTCTTGGCGATCCAGAGCTTGTCCAGTTTCGTGTAGCCCGCGATGTCGATGACTTCCATGCGATCCTTCAGCGCGGGCGGCACCATCTCCATGTAATTCGCCGTGCAGATGAACATCACGTTCGACAGATCGAACGGCACGCCGAGATAATGATCTTGAAATGTGCTGTTTTGCGCGGGATCAAGCACTTCGAGCAGGGCGCTGGCCGGATCGCCCCGCGCCGCATCGCTGCCGATTTTATCCACCTCGTCGATCATCAGCACCGGATTGTTGGAACCGGCCTTGCGAATTTCCTGAATGAGCCGGCCGGGAATGGACCCGATGTACGTGCGGCGATGACCGCGAAGTTCGGCCTCGTCGCGCATGCCGCCCACCGACATGCGAATGAACTTTCGGCCCATGGCCCGTGCGACGGACTGGCCGAGTGACGTCTTACCGACACCCGGCGGACCGGCGAAGCAGAGAATCGATCCGCGCCCGGACGGATTCAATTTGCGCACGGCGAGAAATTCGAGAATACGCTTTTTGACTTTTTCCAGATCGTAGTGATCCTCATTGAGAATCTCCTCGGCCCGCGGGATATCCAAGTTATCCTCGGTGGCGATGGACCAGGGCAATTCGCAGAGCCATTCGAGAAAATCGACGATGCCGCTGTACTCCGGCGAGGCCTGATTCATGCGGGCGAGGCGATCCATTTCGCGGTTCGCCTCCTTCAAGACTACTTCCGGCATTTTCGCCTTTTCGACGGCCTCGCGCAGCCGCTGCACCTCGGCTTCGCGCCCATCGACATAGCCCAGCTCCTTCTGGATGGCCTGCAATTGCTCGTGCAGGTAATACTCGCGCTGCGACTTGTCGATCTGCGATTTGACCTGATTGTGAATCTTGTTGGACAGCTCCAGAATCTGAAGCTGGCTGGCCAGCGCCGCGTTGATCTTCTCCAGCCGGGCGCTGATATCGAAGGTCTCCAGCAGTTCCTGCTTTTGCGTCAGCCCCAGCGACAGATTCGCGGCGAGAAAATCCGCCAGCGCGCCCGGCTTGGAAATGTTGTTCAGAATCGTCAGCGCTTCCTCGGGCACGCCCGGTGTCAGGCCAATGACACGTTCGGCCAGCCGCTTGGCGGTTTCGATCAGCGCGTCGATGCGCGTCGATTCGACATACGAATCATCGCGCGGGTTGGCCTTGGCGATCAAGTAGGGATCGGTCTGGACGAGTTCTTCAATGCCAAACCGGGTCAGACCGTGAACGATGATGGATTGACTGCCGTCGGCGAGTTCGAGCCGTTTCAGAATCGTGACCACCGTGCCGACGCGATAGAGTTCATCCAGATTGGGATCCTCGATTTCGCCGCGGCTGCTGTGCAACGGCGCCGAGAATTTTGGTGCCCTTGCTGATTTCGGCGACCAGGCGCTTTGATTTTTCGCGGCCCACTGTGAGCGGAACAATCGTACCCGGAAAAACAACGGTATCCCGAATGGGCAGAATAGGCAGCAGCGGCGGAATACGCGGCCGCTTGGCGGGGTCGGCCGAGGCATCGTCCATCGACGCGGCCACCGCGCCGGACAACGGCAAACTATCGGGAACGATGTCCTGCTCCTCGTCGGAATCACTCCCCGAGTCATCGTTTTCGTTGGCCGGATCCTCGTCCTCGAGATATTTCAGGTCTTCTTCACTGACGCCCATGATGGCTGTCCCTCATCGTGCCGGTGCACTCTGGTTTCCCGTCAGGCCGATGACTTGACGGATTCTGTCAGACCCGTTCCGGATTGTAGTGACAATGGAGCGATGGGGAATAGCCAATTCTGAAATGATCGGCATGGGTTTGCGGGCCGATGACGTGAAATAATCACACCCCAATCGCATCAAAAAGCGCCGCGAGCATGCTTGGCGCTGGATTCTTGTTGACGTCATCGCATGTCAGTGCAATCAGGCAATCAGGCCGGACCAGCGAAGTCACGCGTATCAAATCGTAATCCGAATCGAGTGACCCAAGATTTATCGAGAGCGAAAACACGCGCCGGCCGAGTGTTCGCAGCCACTGAGCCGGCAACGCCAATGTGTCGATCTCCGGAACAGGAAGGCACAGCCCCACCCAGGGAGAATTGCCGGCGTCCACAAAATCGCGGGCTTCGGCCGGAGAATTCAGAAAGCCGTCGCGCCCCGCGAGGATGGCCAGCCGAACGCCGCGCATCTCTGCTGCGTACCGAACACCATGACAAAGTTCTAACAAATAAGTATGACGATCATCCGCAAAACTTGATGCGGTCCGTTCACCCGTGCCGGGGCCGGCGGCAATGGTCAGATTCTGGATTCCGCTTTCTGCGGCCGCATCAATCAAGCCGATGATGCACTGAATTTGTCGCTTCAAATGAACGCGCGGACGATCCAGCGGACTGAACGGACCGTTGAGATTGACAAGTGCCTGTGACGCCCTCAAGTGATGGGCCGCAACACACCGGACTTCATTGACGATGAATTGAAGAGAATCGTTCTCGTTTTCCAAGGATGTCGGGCAACGCAGCGAAACATACGAAAAACCAAGGTTCCTGATGGATGCCCAGGTCTCCGACGTGGATTCCCCGGAGACGCGGCTGAGCTGATAAATGAGTCTGGCGTTTTCGTGGGGCTCGTTCAATTTGATGTGTCCGTTCCGAATAATTCGAAGTCCTTGGCTGCCATGACTTGCCACGCACGTCCCCTGCATCGCTGCAACAGGGACAACGTGCAATTCGCTATTTCCAACAGAAAACGCCTCGTTTCCGTCACAATAACTCGGCGGCCGCGTGAACTACAATTGCCCTCCGGCTCCGCCGAAACTACACTCATCCTATGCCAAATCGCGGAAAAGTTCTCGTCGCCATGAGTGGCGGCGTCGATAGCAGCGTCGCGGCCTGCCTGCTGCGCGAGCAGGGCTACGACGTCGTCGGCGTTTTCATGCGCCTTGGGGCGGAGCACCAAATCGCCCCAAGAGACGGCTCCCCGGCCGATGCCTGCAAAGTCGACGCTCCGCGAAGCATCTCTCTTCCGATCGCGAAGCCCGATGACCATGCGGAAGGCAAACCCGCGAAATCAAAAGGCTGCTGCTCGGCCGCCGATGCCACCGATGCGCGGGCCGTGGCCGGCAAGCTCAACATTCCATTTTACGCCCTGAACTTCGAGCAGGATTTCGCCAAGCTCGTGGATTATTTCGTCGAGGAATATGCCAACGCGCGGACACCCAATCCATGCGTTCGATGCAATCAGTGGTTGAAATTCGGCAAGCTGATGGACTACGCCAAGGTGGTCGAGGCCGACATGGTGCCCACCGGGCACTACGCCCGCGTGGAGCACGACGCCCGCGGCTCGCGCCTTCGACGGGCGGCCTTTCTGGAAAAGGATCAATCCTACGTCTTGTTCGGCATCGGTCGCGACGTGCTTCAGCGCACGCTCTTTCCGCTCGGCGACATGACCAAGAGCGAAGTGCGCGAACACGCCCGGCGCTTCGGCCTTGCGCTTCATGACAAGCCGGAGTCGCAGGATATTTGCTTTGTGCCCGATGGTGATTACGCGCGGCTTGTGCGCTCACGACGCGAGGACGCCTTCAAGCCCGGCGAAATTCGGCATGTCGATGGGCGCGTGGTCGGTTCGCACGAAGGCCTCGCGAATTTCACTGTCGGCCAACGGCGCGGGCTTCGCGTTGCGGAAGGAACGCCCGTGTATGTTTCGGAACTGGATGCATCGACCCAAAGGGTCGTCGTCGGGCCGCGCGATGCCGTCCTCTCGCGCACGGTACGTGTAAGCGGTGTGAACTGGCTCTGCGAAACGCCGGATGCGCCAATTCGCGCGAATACGCAAATCCGCTATCACCACGCCGCCGCGGCCGCCACGGTCACGCCCATGGGTGATGGAGAACGCGTTCTTGTTGAATTCGACGAACCCCAGGCGGCGGTAACGCCGGGCCAGGCCGCGGTTTTTTATCGCGATGATGACGTTCTCGGCGGCGGCTGGATTGACGGCAAGTAGCGCCGGAGAAAGCTGAATATCAGGGTTGCGATTTTCTTGCCTGCCTTGCGAGCGGTTCGGCTTCCGCTTCGGAAAGCCACTGAACCACAAATCCCTGCTTGTTGCGATACAGCACATTGCGCCCACTGCCAAGCAATGTGGAATGGGAAGTTTCGCACACCGCCAGCGGAATATTCTCGTCGCCGGGCTGCTTTTGCCAATTGGTGACCAGCAAGAGATAGTGCTTCGGAAATCGGCGGGCTTGAGGAATTTCGAAATTCTGCCAGATCGTGTCAACAAACTCGATTTGAGCAGTAGCCAGCTTTTGCCGCGCCGCCTCTGCCGCATACATTTCCAGAGATTCGCCGCACTCGGCGCGCGAGAATTCCGCCCGTTGCCACGCCACCAGAAGCACCAGTACGACCAATCCGCCCAGCAGCGACG
>JADJRI010000090.1 GCA_016712275.1 Planctomycetota bacterium | reverse complement strand
GGGGCGGAAAGGTCACGGTCGCATGGACGCTCGAAACCGCCAAGGAAGCGGAACTCGCCGGAAAAGACATGTGGAAGAAATTCCCCCGCGCCATGCTTCGCGCCCGCGTCATCTCCGAGGGTATTCGGACGGTGTTCCCCGGCGTTCTCGCTGGCATGTATACGCCGGAAGAAGTGCGGGATATGCAGGACGTGAAAGGAGAAGCTGAGGACTTCCGGTCTAATCCCATCGATCCGCCACCGCCAGTCGCGCGCAAGATTTTGATGCCGAGATCGAGGCCATCAATCACGAAGGAAAGTTGCGCAGTGGCTACAAGAAACGATGCAAGATTATGGCTGGACAAAGGATGATCCGGTTTACGTTTCCGTGAAAGCCGCTTGTGCTGAACGCGCCGCTGCTATCGATGATGAATTAGCGAGAGCGAAATTTGCGGCAACGCAAACCGTGGACGAATTCGAGGCCGCTCTCGGCCCGGTGCCGGAAGTGGAGTAGTCAGACATGCAAGAAATTCAGATTAAAAACATAGGCCCTATCGCCTCGGTCACGATCCCGGTCCCGGAAGAGGGCGGGGTTGTGGTGCTCACCGGTCGCAACGGAAGCGGCAAGAGTCACGCACTGGAAGCCGTCAGCGCTGCGACAACGGGCAAGGGGAAGCCGCCCCTTAAAGACATGGCGAAGAGCGGGACCGTCAGCGTCCCCGGCGTTACGATGACCGTAGCGCGGTCAGTGCGGCGGCAAGGGGAGCTCCAGGTTGAGACACTGGAAAGCCGGCTTTCTATCGCCGACCTCGTAGACCCTGGGTTTGTGGACCCCGAACGCGCTGACGCCAAGCGCATCAAGGCGCTGGTGGGCCTGTCGAAAGCCGACATCAGCACTGGCGACCTGCACGGGTTTCCTGAGAATCTCACCAAGGATTTGAGCCTGGACGATCCGGTTGCGGCGATTGCTGAGTTGCGCAAGCGACTGAACATTGGAGCGAGCGAGTACGAGAAGTTCAGCGAGAAGGATGCAGCGGCGGCGGCGGGTATCATCGAATCGCTGACCGGCGACCTGGATACGCCTATCGACCCAGCAGCGGCACAAGAACGGGTCACGGCGGCATTGCGGGCGGTGGATGCCCTGCAAAAGCAGTCCGAGTTGGCGGAAGCAGCCAAGGTAAGGATTGCAGCGGCGCGGGAGCGGATGGGGCACCTTTCCGAGTTGCCGTCTCTTGATCTTGAGAAGGCGATTCAAGACGCCACGCGACTCGAACAGGAAACCGCACAAAAGAAAGCGCTTGCTGTGGAGCTGAAAGCTAAGTACGAAGCGGCTCTCGCTGACTATAAAGAAAGTGTGGTCCATCGCGATGCGGCAACCGATCGCTTTGAAGACGCTCAAGCGCAAGCCAAGCTCCGCGCCGAACTGGATCGGCAAATCCAGGAATCCCATGTCGAGCCGCCATCCGCCGATGCACTCGCCGACGCCGCCGCTGAACTGGACGCCGCCAAGGCCGCACAAGCCAAGGCCGCTCAACAACAGGTCATGATGCAACAGCGGGAGCGCGCGGATGCTTTGATCTTGACCGCCCAAGAGTATGCCGAAGAGGCCAAAGATCTGCGGGAGAAGGCCAAGCAGACCGACGAGGTGCTCTCGGAGATCGTCGCCGAGATTCCGGCGTGTCCGCTGCGAGTCATCGACGGCCGGCTAGTGACGAACACGAAGCGCGGTGCCACCTTCTACGCCGACCTGTCAGCCGGCGAGCGGTGGCGGATCGCCCTGGACATCGCGATTCAAGCCGTGGGCACCGGTGGCCTGCTGGTCATCCCCCAAGAAGCTTGGGAGGGTCTGGACCCTGAGAACCGCGCCGCGATTGACGCGCAAGCCAAGGCCGCGAAAGTGGTTGTACTCACGGCGGAATGCAGCGCCGACGAGGGGATTGTGGCGGTTAAGCAGTAACAACAAAGAGGATAAGACATGCAAGCAAACCAACACGACCTGCGCGTCATGGTGCGCGGCGCTTATGATCTGCAAAAGCTACGTATTCAGATGGGAAACCGGATCGTCGGCAACTTCAAAGCGAAGTTGGGTCAAGCTCCCGGTGAATCTGAAGACGAAGCGCTTGACGCGGAAGGAAAGAAAATCCTCAATGACTTGCGGGCACACTACCGGAAGATCACGGACGGTGTGAAGACCTACCCGCGCCAGAAGTCGTTCAAGGGCGATGAGGTAATTTCCAACTATACCGAACTCTGCTTGATCGGCCAGTACGTTGACTTGGAGGCAGACGAAACCCGGCATTTTACGCGGCTGGGTAACGTGCTGGATGATTACGCGGTATATCGTGAATATCTCTCGGAAGTGCGCGGCATTGGGCCAGCCATGGCCGGCGTGATTATCTCGGAAATCGACATTTCCAAGGCGCGATATTCGTCATCGCTGTGGAAATACGCCGGGCTTGATGTTGCCGATAATGGTCAAGGGCGCAGCCGAAAGGCAGAACATCTGGTGAAAGTGAGTTACGTCAATCGCGATGGCGAAGAGGCGGAACGGAACTCGATAACATTTAACCCGTTTCTGAAAACCAAGTTGATAGGCGTACTTGCGCCGTCGTTCATCAAGCTGTCCAATCCGATCTATGCGCCGATCTATCGCGGCTACAAGCATCGGCTGGAAAGCAACCCGGCTCACCAAGAGAAAAGCAAGGGGCATCGTGACAACATGGCCAAGCGGTACATGATCAAGATGTTTCTGATCGATTTGTACAAGGCATGGCGCGGCATTGAAGGGTTGCCGGTGACGCCACCGTACCACGAAGGTAAACTTGGGATTTTCCACAGGGACGCGGATTAGCCAGCCTCCGGCAGACACCCAGAACTGAAGATCGGGCCAATGTAGCGGAGTCAACCAAAACCCAAGAGCGAGCCAAGTAATAGGAGAAACCCAAAGCCGAAAAGCGAGTCAGCACGCGAAAGACATCCATGGAGGCTGAGCGGGCCAACGTATCCGAGACACCCAAATGGAAAGAGCGAGCCATACAGGAAAAGACACCCGCTGGACCAAAGCGGGCCATGCAGAGCAAGATACCCAAAGAAAGCTAGCGAGTCAGCGTGCCTTAGACAACCAAGGAATTGCAGCGAGCCAATGAGTGAACTAAAGGACTAACCAATGCAGAAATCAAGGGTCGCCCAGCGATTGCCAGACATCCAAAGTCACCCAAGGAATGAGCGAGCCATGAAACACGAGACAGCCAGATGTCAGGAGCGTGCCATAATCAGCGAGACAACCAGCCGATAGAAGCGAGCCAGGTGCAACCAGACAACCATTGGTAGCGAGCGAGCCATTCCAGCTAAGACAACCATACGGTGATAGCGAGCCATAATCAGGAAGAAACCCAAAGAAAGCAAGCGAGCCAAACGCTGAGACAACCATGGGCTGAGCGGGCCAAGTGCCCCGAGACAACCAAATGGACAGAGCGAGCCATGAAGCAAGAAGACACCCAAGATGGTAAAGCGAGCGCCATGCAGAGCAAATACCCTAACGATAGCAGGCGAGCCAAAGGGAAGACACCCAAATCAACAGACGAGCCAACGTCGGCAAGGCGCCCAAAGGCATGAGCGAGCCACAAAAAGGAGACACCCATCAGGCGGAAGCGGGCCACAACGCGCGAGAAACCAACAGTCCAAGAGCGAGCCATAACGAGCGAGACACCCATACAGTGAGAGAGCCACATGGTCCAAGACACCCAGTTATGGTTAGCGAGTCAATGGTGACAAGTCAACCAAGGGCAAGTAGCGATTCACTGCCGCCCGATAATGGGCGGCAATTAACCGAAGAGGATTCCAGAATGACCCCCGAACAATGGCTTTCCAAGCATTACCCGGTTCCAGCTAGCGAACTTGCGCAAGCGTCCGACGAAGAGTGCTTGCTGCACTGCATGAATAAGTGGGAAGGCGCGAAGGAAGAGAATTTGCCAGAAGGGATGATTTATCAAAATCATTGCGTTGGTAATGACGGTGACGGTCTTGTTTTTGATTACGATACATGCGCATTGTGCCAAAAATATCTGCGGTTATGCGTGGAAGATACGAACGGAAATTAATGCCCAATTGTGCGGATGCATGGGGATCCATGCTACTTTCCATTCAGTAAATTCTGTTTATAGCAAATCAGAAAATGACCCATCCCCCATGATCGACTTGCTAAAACGGACCCTTGAATTCGTCAGGGCTGGCGGCTGATATGTGGACCGTTATTAAGCACAACTCAAACGCAATCATCCCTGTCGTTCAAACGCGCTGCAAAGTCACGGCGTTCGATCTTTACGACAAAGAAGCGCGCACGCTCATGAATGGCGAGTCGCTTGAAGTGTGGAATAACGGCAAGCTAGTGAGTCGTTGCCAACAAGAGGAATGCAACAATGCGAATGGTTAAAGTTGAAGAGGAAATGGAGCATATCAGGTTCGCGGAACGGGCGGCAAGATACTTTGCGTTGCATCCTGAATGTCAATCATTTTCATACGCGGATATTGGTCCAGGATGTTTGCTGGCCTTGCGCTGGGGGCTTAGCGATGATTGTGTTCTGGTCCTTAAACTAGACGATCATTTCGAGCCGACGAATTACCAGAACATTATCCGAGTGAAGCGTCGCGTGGAGGAGAAAGAATGAAAACCTACGTTACGAAATTTGCGCTAACAAAAGGTATTATCGAAATTAATGATCCTGAATTTTACAACAATTATGTCGTTATAGCGTCTTGACCCGATGATCAACCCAGTTGACTGGTTCTTCAATAAACCAGCGGCCATCGCGCGCGCAGAGGAAATGCGCGTTAATAAAATCGCTAGATTGAAGAAGAAGATAGCGAAACTTGAAAGAATGAAGTTTGAGTGATTAGGATAACGCAATGAAATCACTTTACAACATCGCCGGTATCCTGCCGGCTCAATGTCGCTCCAATCCAAACGATTGCGGGATTTCTTGGCTTGAGCATCGTAGTCTGCCTACTGCTGGAATTTGGAAAGTCCGCCATTCAGTTACAAATTGAACTTGATAGGGAAGAGAGCTGTAAGGCGTTAAAGAAGTTGGCTGACCTTATGTTCGGTCATCGCAAACCCCTCAAAAGCCCATCGATCCGTCGACTATCAAGGTTGGCGATACTGTGCGGTTGGTTGGCGGTCGATCAAAGCAAGAATTCAGGTACGAATGCCTTGAGATCGGGAAAGACTACAAAGATTGGTCGGTGCTTGATAGTGGTGACGTATGGATGCCGGTGTATTGGGTGTGATACTTGAGAGCGGGAAAAGCTGGATGTACGGCGAAGACCTCATGCTTGTCGATTCGGTATGAAGATCATCGCCGGGGCCCCCCCCCCCGCCCCCCCCCCCCGCCCCCCCCGAAACGCACTGCCACCTTCAGCCCATGCCGCACATGGCGCTATTCCCTGTGGAGACGCTGGGCACCGGGCGACTATGCGATGTTCATCGGACTGAACCCTAGCACGGCGGACGAAACACAAGACGATCCGACCGTGCGGCGCTGCATCCGGTACGCGCAATCGTGGGGATACGGCGCATTGTGCATGACGAATATCTTTGCTTATCGTTCGACCGATCCGCTCGTGATGAAGCGGTTTGACGATCCGATTGGCCCCAAGAACGACACGGCGTTGATTCTCAATAACCTTGCCGCGCCCGCCTCTCACAGGATGCAATAGGGTATTGAAAATATTTTTTAGTCATGCAATATTGTCATTGCGCCATGTTAGCGCTTAAAAGAAAGGAAATAGGATGGGATACGCTTCGATGACCACTGATGAACTACTCGAACAAAAGCGGCAAATCGAATCCGAGCTTGTTGGGCGGATCGATGAAGAACTGGCGAAGATCGATGCCCGACGTGCTGAACTGCTGGCGATGAAGCCGGCTGAGAAGCCGAAAGAACCGGAGAAGAAAAAGCGCGTGAAGTCTGCGCGGCCGGCTAAGTACCGCAACCCCAGCAATCCCGAACAGACATGGACCGGCCTCGGCCAAGCGCCGGCGTGGGTCGATGTGGTGGGGCGTGGTGTTTGTTTGATTCGTAAAGAGGGCTAATCATGTTTACTGGACAGCATTCCATTGCTACTGAAAATACGATCATGGGTGACGCGCCGCGACCCATCGAACGCCAGCTACTCCTTCCGACGCTGGACAACATGAGCTTCGGTGATTTGCGGTATATCGCCGATGCTGTTGACGCCTATAGCCGGCGAGGTCCAGGCGATGCTGGAACAGAAGCGAGAGGAACGCATCGCAGAACTGAAGGCCCAGTCGAAGCGACAAAGCCCGAAGGCGGCGACGGAAGCGGAACTGGCCGCGCTGTGTCCGGCACCGGTGAAGATGGTCAACCCGAGCAAGCCGAAGTATCAAGACCCGGCGAAGCCAGAATGCACCTGGGCAGGGAAAGGCAAGCAACCGGGGTGGTTGAAGGAAAAGCTGGAATCCGGTGCTAGTTTGGATGATTTTCTGATCGACAAGCCGACCGCGCCGAGTTCGACGGACGATCCTGATTTTTGACCTTCCGCAATATTTTGAGCAGACGCCCATTCGGCAGGGCACCGGGCTGTAACCCCGTGGTCGGCTAGTTCCGTGTTGGTTCGAATCCAACCTGCTCAACCGAATTCAAGGAGTAACGATGAGTCCGAATGCACGAAAATCAAACGAAACGCAAACATCATTCCGGGAACGACTCAAGCAACAACATCAATATGAGAAGCATCGCGCAAGGGGCCGCGTGGTTTGGGATTCTCAGAAGCAAGGAACCTATATCCGAGCCAAGCACGGTCCGCTTCGCTGACTCCAATTGCATATACACAACCCGCCCCATGGCGGGTTTTTTGTTGCCAGCGGGCTGGGGAGCCGCTTGACAAGTGGGCGGGAATGGTGCTAGAAGAAAACTATCGATTAAAGATACTTATTACATTCCATCTATGAAGCCAGTATACAACACCAAGTCTGGATTGCCGCCGTGGAGGCCCTCGCTCTATGACGGCGAGACTACGTGCCAGCTAGCCTACGAAGCTCTAGCGGCTGGTGGGTCTTACGCAAAAGTGGCCGTGGCGATTGGTGTCTGCAAAGAGACGGTATTCGGCTGGATCAAGAAGTACCCGGAATTCTCGGATGCGGTAAAAATCGGCCTTGCCGTGGCCGAAAGTCAGTGGGAAGAGCCGGAATTTCATCCCGATATGAACCCGGTGCGCTATCGCATGAACATGCAAAATCGCTTTGGGTGGCGCGATAAGATCGATTCTGAGATCACCGGAAAAGACGGCGGACCCATCCAGTTCAAGAGCGCCGAAGAGATGAGCGACGATGAACTTGCCAGCATTATCGCGGCCGGCGATCAATCGAAGCCCAAGGAATGACGGCCCGGTAACGCGAGCCGATGCGGCTCGTGAACTACTGAGTCGACGAGCGGCGCGTGCTGGAATGGCTGGCTATATCGAATACATGGGGATGCCAGATAGGCCAGCCAAGCATCACCTGGTCTTGATCGAGTATCTCGAAGCCGTGGCTCGACTAGACATCCCCCGCCTGATGGTCTTCCTCCCCCCAGGCTCCGCAAAATCCACGTACTCAAGCATGATCTTTCCTGCGTGGTATCTCGGGAATAACCCTACAAAGAACGTTATCGCGGCGAGCCATTCCGCCGAACTTGCAGAGCGCTTTGGGCGGCATGTGCGTGGCTTTTTTCTCGCAAGCCGAACATGAGCGGATATTTGGCGTGGGAGTCTCAAAAGAATCATCCGCCGCTGGCCGGTGGAGCACGACGAAGGGCGGCGAATATTTTGCGGCTGGCGCGGGCGCTGGCATCGCTGGATTTCGTGCCGATCTGGGCATCATCGATGACCCATTCCGAAATCGCGAGGATGCCGACTCGGCCACGATCAGAGACAAAATCTGGGGAATGGTATAAAGCGGATTTTAGAACACGACCAAGCCGTCGTCATCGAGAATCCTTATTCAAACACGATGGCATGTTGACGATCTGGCTGGGCGACTGCTCAACGACGAAAAAGGCGGTGGCCCAAATGGCATGTGCTAAGCATCCCCATGGAGTGCGACAGCGAAGAAGACCCGCTTGAGCGGAATATTGGGGGATAGATTGTGGCCTGAATGGTTTACAGATGAGATGGTAGAAGCCAAGAGTGATTCGCGGCTGGACTGCTCTCACCAACAATCCCCACCATAGACGGTGTAACATCTTAAAAAAGAAATGGTGGCGCGAGTGGACGAAAATCGCCCCGGTGTGCAGCTATATCATTCAATCGTGGGATACCGCTTATTCAGAAGCGGACCTGAAAGCGAACTCATACAGCGCTAGAACGACGTGGGGCGTCTTCAAGCCAACTGAAGATGAAATCGCGATCATCTTGATCGAGGCGGCATGATCGCGTTGACTACCCGGACCTGAAAAAGAGGCGCTCAAGACGTACAGTGACCACAACCCTGATTGCGTTCTGATCGAGAAAAGGCCAGCGGCCAATCGCTGATCCAAGATTTACGGAAGGCCGGCGTGCCAGGTATCGACGTACCAGCCAGATCGAGACAAAGTAGCGCGCTTATGCGGTCCAATCGATGCTAGAGTGTGGAAGATTTATTACCCTGCCCGGCGGTGGGCGGATGACGTGATTGATGAGTGCGCGCAATTTCAGCGGGTGCGCACTCGGATTGGGTGGATACCTGCACACGTTAACTGGTTGCGCATCCGCAATTCAGGTATGCTGGGCAAGATTATTCATGAACCGAAATCACCGGATGAACTTGAAGAACTGCTCTCGAATCAGCGGTAAGCGCGAGCCAATGCAAGGCGGGGTGTACGGTTGATGGATAACATGCAGATCGCCGACATGCTGGCGCGCTGGGCGACCTCACCGGACCGACCCCGACCTCCGGATCGAAGAAGAATCGGCGGCGCTACTGGAAGCCGGGCTGGCGAAGCGGGATTTGGCGAGAAACCTGGCGGAGCGGTCGATGAGGCGGAACTGGATACGCATCGGTCAAGACGTGCTCGACGGGTTCGAGTCCGACGAGATTATTGAAGGCAAGGCGGACTGGCGCCCCGGCGAAAGCTGGGGATGAGGCTGCGAGGCATCAGTGAAAATCCCTGACAAGCCCCCGGCTTCGGAGGGGGTCA
>JADJRI010000089.1 GCA_016712275.1 Planctomycetota bacterium | reverse complement strand
TTGCGCCAGGCCCGACTGGTCGGCGGGATGCTGACCGAACTCGACCGGCTGGAAGGGCGAAAAACGGCGCTTCTAGAGGTGTTGTCCTGCTTGCCTACCGAGATAGCCGCCAACCGCTGGCAGGCCGCCCAGGCCATCGAAGCCGGCTTGCGCCGCGTCCAGGGCGTATCCGGTCGCCGCATCGCCGCCGGACATCGGGAGCCGACGCCGATGAAGTCGCCCCGCTCGACCTGCTGGCCCAGGGGCGGACCGGCCAGCGCCCGAAAGTTGTGGGCCAAATTGAGGAATCGCGCCGATAGCCCCTCCGGCCGCCGCTTCCTTGTGGGGAACTGCCCGCGCGCGGTCAAAAATCCTCGGCATGATCCTGGGCAGTTCTAACCTGGATCACATAAATGCCCAGCATTGACGAAATCGGCCGCGCCCTGGACGCTGGCTTACATGAATCCCGCGCTCGACGCGCCTCCGCCGTGAATCGCGCCAACGGCCATTTCGATCTGGACAGCCTGACCCGCGCGGACGTTGCCGAGTCGCTCCACGATTTTTTCCGGTTGAAGACCCGCCGCATCGAATCCAGCCGCGCCCACCCGGTCGCGAACTTCGCCCACCGCGAAGGCTGGACGCTGGACGATCTGCAAACTCGCGGCAACATCGGCATGGGTCCAGTTTTGGCGATCTGATGGCGGAATCGCTGTCGGCCCTGGTCCAGAGCGCGTTCGGCGAAGCGGACGAGCTGCGGCCCCTGGTCCGCGACCTCCGCGTTCGGGATTTTCAATCTGTGACCCTCGGCAGCCTGGATTTTGGTTCCGCGAGCGAGATTGGCGACGATCAGCCCTTGCCCACACTTGGCTTTGCGATACGCCAAGCGGCGCGTGCCGGCGCGCTGAAAGAGTTCGGCGGCGCGATTGGATTCAGCCGAAAAACCATGTCGGTTTTTTCAGACCAAATCCCCGCCGCGTTTGCGGATCACGCCGCCCTGACCCTGCCGGCCGTGGAGCGCCGGTTGCTGGCCCAGGCGCTGGAAGGTGCGGATTGCCCGACCGTCACCGCCTCGGGTTTGGATGTTTCGTCTCTGGCCGCTGCTGGCGTATTGATGAGAAATTCGACCAATGCCAGCGGCCAAATCCTGAATCTTGCGGCCAAGACCCTGATCGTACCCGCCGAGATGGAGACGACGGCCCGAGTGCTCCGCGAAGCGATGGGCGCGCGCGACCTGGCGCTGTTGGTGATCCCCGAGCTGAGCGCACCGGCCAAATACTGGTTGGCTTGCGATCCGCGTCGGAGCGCACCGATCACCCGCTTGCGGCTGATGGGCGGTACCACGCCCACCGTGTATCGTTACGTAACGCCCGAGGGCAACACCAAACTGGCGTTGCGGCTCGAAACCGACATTCTTTATAGCGGGCAGCCCGGTTTGATTAGAGGTGGATCATGAGGATCTTTTCGGATGGATTTGCCGCCCCGCGCTGGACGGACGGACTCGACCCCTCCCGGCTGGCGACCGTCGCCGCCGCCAATCGGGCGGCCGTCTGGACCCCGCCGAGCCCTGCGCAATCCAGCACAACGCCGCAACGGCCGAAGCATCGGCCCTGTGGTCGCGCACTCAGGGCGCCGCTGCGCGGAGCACGCGGCGGCTTCCCAGGCATTCGGCGAAGCGATGCAAGCCGCCAATCGCCAGCGCCGCGATGCCCAAGCGCGGGCAGCCAAGGCCGCCGCCGCTGATCGGGCGCGCCAGGCGGAGGACGATGAGGAGCGTCGCTTCAACTTGCAAGCCCTCGCCCTGGCGGCCGGTGCCGACGCGAGCGAGGCCATCAAGACCATCCGCGATCAAATCGAGGCCATTGTCTCGGGAGTCGCGCCATGACCGCGCTACAAGAAATCGACGCGGCCGTTCCGTGGTTGCGGCGGGCTGGCTGTGATCCGGCAACCGGATATTGGCTGACCCGCGATCAGCGTGGCCTGGATTGCAGCCCGCTGACGGCCTCGCGCAACTGCGCCGCGAAACCATGCGCCGCGCCGTGGAATCCGAACTGCGGCGATCCGGCAGCAGGCTGACCCGCGAGTACATCCCGAGCGGACTCAGATAGTTTCGTCGCGCCAGCGGGGCGAGGGCAGGCCATTCATAGCCCCGGCTGGCGGCCCGGATTGGGCATCAGACTCAAAATGAATGGCCACCGTGTCCCGCCCGCGAGCGGCCCCCCGCGACCATCGGGGGAGCAGGGCGGATCAATTCGAGGGCGTCGCCTTCCCCGCTGCATCGCGGGCTTGCCCATGGGTCAGCTCAGGCAAATTTTCCTTAGCTGCCTCTCCAGCATCGTTGTTCTGAGTCGCCAGCATCCGCGCCCTTGCCTGCCGGCTGCATCGCGGGCGGTGCTATGGTCCCGTTGTGGAAAATTTTCCATAAGCGGTAGTTCGTCGCGTGATCCACGCTCTTTCCAGACACTCCAAACTCCTTACCGGCTGCATCGCGGGCTTTGCATGTTCCCTCTATCGGGTGTGGCAAATTTTCCACCCCCGATTTTTTGTCGCCTCCCCCCTCAGCCATCCGCTCCTTCGCCTGCCGGTCGTAGTAGGCCGCATCGCGGGATCGACTTTGGCCAGCCTGTGGCAAATTTTCCTTAAGCGTTTGCCCGTGTTCCGGTAAACCCTGTTATCGGCGCTTGCCAGGCCGCTGCCGGACGGGGAGCGAGCTTTGCGGCACCACCCAGTAGCACCCTACCCGCTTGGCGCCTGCAAGCTTGCCAGCCGCCGCGAGATGTTCCAATCTTGACATCAATCCCTGTTTATGAAACTATGCTTTCCAAGCATAGGCAAGAGGGTTTGATATGTTCAGTGCCGACGAAGACGAGTTTACCGCCGCGCCGTGGCGGCTTACTACCGCATTGCGGCAAGAGATGGTTACGGAGCGGTTCAGCATAGCGAGCGCCGCAGCGGATACGAGCGTTACAACGGACTGGATTACGTTGTGCTACGCAACAATAGCCAACCGCTCGCTGTGTATCGCGTAAGAAATGACGGAGTACTGCGTAGATTGAAGCGTTGGCCTGCTGAGCTGAATCGTAACTAGCACACGAACTGACTTTCAAGATTCCGGGCACCGGCCCGGATTGCGCCCGGCCTGGATGTTCTCAGCACCCAAGCCGGGCTCCCCACAGGCAACCCTTTGAAGGAGGGCAAGCCATGAGTAGCATCGATTCTACACCCCTTGTAGTCGCCCGGACCCTGCGAATTCTCGCCAACGAATTGCTCTTGCTGGCGGAATCCATGGGCGCCGATCCCCTAACGCCCGGAATGCGCGCGGGGATTCTGCGCGACCTGGCGGAGATATGCCGGTCGACCGAGGGCGATGCGCCGATGATCTGGAGGTTGACATGCTTAATCGCCCCGACCTGCACGACACTGGCGCATTCGGAAAGGATTGTTGAGATCCGCTTCGTTCGAGAATCCGGACTTTGGCGCTGGCTCGTCATCGATGAAGTCGACCGGCTTTACCTTGATCACGGGCAATTCCGAAGCCTGGATTTAGCGGCGGACGATTTACGATCCGTGAAAGGTTTTTCGTAACAGCGATTGACCCCTTTAAGTCCCGCCCTCCAGCCGCGCAAGCGGCATAGCGCCACCCTGCCCGGCTGGAGGGCGTCCGGAAAGGCTTGACAAATGATCTTCACCGCCCTTCATTCCGGCGCGCACATACTTAAGGTTTTTAAAATCAACGCGAGGCCAGAATTAAATGTCCGAAACCGAATTGACGCCACTCTGTGAGTTGGCCGCGAAACTGCGACCCTTCAACGTCGGGCTGAGTTATCCGCAAATCCAGCGCCGCGCATGGAGCGCGATCATCCCGACTCGCCGAATCAGCGGGCGGGTGTTCGCCGTCGGCAAGCCGGCCGACATCGCCAAGCTTCTTCTGCACGAAGAATCGAAGAAGCACCCCCGCCGCCGCACCGCCGCCTGAGCCGCCCTTCCCGGCGCGCGGCCGTGCTACCCCCACCCAACCTCTCCCCGCTGCCAGCGACGTGCTGGCGGCCAATTTCGCGCGCCTGCAAGAACTGCGGGCAAGAAAAAGGCCCGCTTCAATCGCAGTTAGCAGCTGCTAGGCGGGCCAAATTCACTAATGGTGTAAGAGATGATAACCGAAAACACCCAGATTGACACCACCAACACCGCCGAAATTCGCGGCGAGCAAACAATTGCCCTGCAATCCTGGTTGACCCGCGAATATCCCAAGACCTTCAACCTGGACGCACCGGTTCCGCTGAAAATCGGGATACACCTCGACCTGGCGGCGCAACACCCCGACCTTGACCCGGCGACCTTGAAGCGGGCGCTGAAACGGTACTGCGAGCGGCGGCGATACCAACTCGCTTTGGCCCGTGAGGGCGCTTGCCGCGTCGACCTGGCAGGGAATCCCGCCGGCGAGGTGACCGCCGAACAGCAAAAGGTTGCCCGGCGGAAAGTAGCCCCAAGAAACCCCGTCAAGCCAGCCAGGCGGCCGATACGGGCGCACCCGCACCCGCACCTGCACCGACCCCTGCACCGACCCAGCCGCCGCCGAGGGCGCTTGCAGGGCGGCCAATACTGCGGTTGAAGAAACCCGGCGCCGTGACCGCCGTCACCGTGACCCGTCGGACGGAGGTGAAGCCATGAGCGCCGCTGCCCTGCAGGACGCCATCGCCGCGCTTACCCGACTCGGCTGCAAACCCACCAAATCCGGCGATGAGTTCGTGGCTTTTGTCCGATCCACGAAGCGGACGGCCACGGCCACAAACCGAGCCTGAACCTCAGGCTGGCGACACCCAAGCCGTGGTTGTGAACTGCCACGCCGGCTGTGATGGACTGGAAATCTAGGCGTTGGACATCACGCCAGAGCCGAGCTGGCAGCGGCAAGCGCCGCATCGTCGCCACGTATTCATATCGTGACCTCGATGGTCGCGGAGGCATTCCAGAAAATCCGCTACGAGCCAAAAGACTTTCTCCAACGCTGGCCGGACGGACGGGGCGGCTGGTTGTGGAAACGCCCAGGAAACGCACCTTATTTTCTCTACCGCTCGCCGAACTCAAGGCAGCCATTGCCGAAGGCTGAACCGTCTTCATCTGCGAGGGAGAAAAGGACGCTGATCGTCTGGCGTCTCTTGGCGGTGGCTACTTCCAATGTCGAGGGCGCGTCCAAACCTGAACAGCGCGCCAAGTGGAAAGCCGAGTACACCACGCAGTTGACCGGCGCGGCCCGTGTGATCCTGCTGCCCGACAACGACGAACAAGGGCGCGCCCATATGCGGCATGTCGCCGAACAGTTGCGCGGCAAGGTGGCCGATATTCGCTCGCTGGAACTGCCGGGACCGCCAGACAAAGGCGACGTGTCGGACTGGCTGGACGCGGGAGGCACGGTCGATGAACTCGGGAACGACTGGCGAGCGAAGCCCAGGAGCCGCTGCCACTTGAAGCCCAGGAGCCGCCGCCGCTTGAAGCCCAGGAGCCGCTGCCCATCGGAAGCGACGGCGGAAAACTCCTCCGCTCATTTGCGAGCACAGGGGAAATGAGACTGACATCGCAACAGAGAGCAGCCGGAATTCTCGCAAAGACGCAGGAATTCGAGCCATATGATACCACGCATCCACAATGATTTTTATCATTATGATAAAGCGGTCGGCATTTTTGAGCGTAAACCCGCCCTGCTTTCCGAGAGCGCCGTTTATCGCGCCATTCGCAAGTATTCGGACGATTTCCCATTTAGCGCCGCTTACGTTTCTGGTGTTACAAAGGGCCTTACTTGGGAAACCGCTACCGACTTGGACCGTTGAAAACCGACAGGATTTAAAAACGGTGTTCTCAGGTTAAGCGACAAAAAGCTATTTCCGCACGATCCCAGTTTGGATTAACGTTCGTTCTCACTTACGACTGGCTACCCGACGCGCTTGAACCAACAGCGGTTATCGAAGTAGTTGCTTGACGCGGTGCGCCCAGACGAGTTCAAGTGCTAAGAGCAGCGATCAACGCCTGCATTACAGGGCGCGCTGATTGCAGCGATTCATAGAGCTAATCGGCCCAGGAGGGGCGGCAAAGGGACATTCATTCGGCTAGTTACAGCGCTTGTTGGCTTTTGGCGGTTCACTCCACCGACTTAAAGAGTCTTGGGGGAACCGATTTGAATCCGCAAAGATTTTTCGGCAAAAGGTTGTCGTCATCACCGATGCCGAGCGCTGGCATGGTGACGTGTCCATGCTGAAAGCCGACTACCGGCCAAGATCGAATTCGTTTTGAGGAAAAGCACAAGCAGGCTGGTGAATCCTTTGAGTTCGCCGGAATGGTCATCATCGCCGGCAATCAGCACACGGAGGCACGGATTATTCAAGTGGCATCCAGCGGCGCGCGTAACCATCCCATTCGAGCATGTTGTCCCGGCTCACCAACGCCGTGACCTTGACGCCGAATTCGAGCCACTGCTACCCGCCGTTGCCGCTTGGCGCTGGCAATGTCGCGCGACGACGTGACGAACTTTCTGCGCAATACCGACAACGCGGCCCGTAGTCTGTACGCCATGGCAAACTGACGCCCTGGCCGCAACAAATACGGTAGCGGGCTTGGCTACGGATAACGTGGTTTTCGAAGAATCCGCAAAACCAAGGTAGGTTCCAAAAGGAAGGTTACACGCCACGGCATGTCGGAAAGCCGCGTCGGATATGAACATGCCGACGAATGGCTTTATCCGAATTTCGCTGCATGGTGCGAGGGGAGCGGCAGAATCCGGTTGCACAACGTCTTTAGTCGGGCCGCAATCGAAATTGCGAACACAACGCCTAGGGCGGGGATTTGTACGGAAGACCGTCAGCGGCGACGGCGCGCATATCGAAGGCTTGAGACTTCCGCCGGAATGAGGAACTTGTTAGGAGCCATGCAGGAACTCGTGAGGAACTCACTACCAAATAGTGAGGTCTATTCTATTGAAAATTATGAACTTTCTAAAAATGAGGAACTTTTAGATATTTCTGCAGATTTTCCATGCAGCCAAGCCGACAACAGCGCCGCATCAAAAGCTGTGGAAGAAAATCAGAAAGTTTTAAGGAGTCCCTCGGAGTTCCTCACGTTCTAATTTTCAATCAGTTAGCCCTCACGAGTTCCTCATGAGTTCCTCACAGAGTCCCTCACAGGAGAACTCGCCACCGGTCGGCCCGGACATTCCAGGACATGCCGAGCGACAACCCGGCACCGTGCCGGCTGGAGCCAAGCTGCCCAGGCCGCACCGACAATCTGCCGGCCGGCCGACTACCGGCCTTACCGATTGTTGATCCGGTGCGATCGGCCGACGCCGATTTATGGGCCCGACGGCGGTGATCCTGTGGGATGTAGCCATTGCGGCGCACGGTGGCAGGTGGCAGGTGGAGGTGCGGCATGAACACCGCGCTCAACACGCTGCCGACCCGGAAGAGGGCTCAGCTTTACGAAACCGTAGCTGGATTGATGCGCCTCGCTTACGAGCAGCAAGGAATTAAGGCGCTGGAGTCACGCGACGCATCGCCGCCGTGCATGAGGGCTGGCCATGCCGTTGTGTTCAGGCGACGGCGGACGGAGTTAGATGGTGGCGTGCTTATCGGCTAAGGATTTGGAAGGTTAACGAAATCCCAGGCGTCAATTTTTGGGGAGGTGAAACGACGGTATCCCCCAAGGCACCGCTAGAGCGCGTTGATACCCGTATCGATCCGGCCGGTACCGCGATAACGGCGATGCGCGCCCTTGCTGGATGGACCGCCGAACAGTTGTTTACCGATGACTTCCGGATTGGATCATCGTTGGATGAAGTTATGATTGCTGGCGGATGCGCAAAAGGGCTGTCCAGTCACTGGATGAAACCACCGGAAGAGTGCTTTGCAATGTTGTTTTCCATGACGCGAGAAATTCTGAAAGCGAATGCCGTTTGTGCATTGCGAATTGCGGATCGTCGAATTCTCGCGTCGGATCGATAGTCCCGATCTTCGGAGGTTGCTGGCGGACGTGAAAAGCGGGTTTAAGCCATGATCCGCGCGCTGGTTATCGGGAGGCTGTACGGCTCACCACAGAGCCGCACGTCGGCCGCTGGCAAGTTACGGGCGGCGGCCGCTTGGTCGCGGGACTTGGGAACCTTGGAAATCGGTGGGACATTTTCCACCGATTTCGACGGCCTGCCGACTGTCGCCTCGTACCGCTTCCGCGCCTCTTCCGCAAAGTGCGGCTCGATCTCTAATGCCATCGCAATCTTCTGTCCTTTGTCGAGGTGACGACGCGCCGGGTTCGATGATGCGGAGGACTGGCGACCGGATCGGTCGAGACGGTGAAGCCACGGCGGCGGCCGCTTGGTCGCGGGACTTGGGAACCTTGGAAACTGGTGGGACATTTTCCACCAGTTTTGATGGGCGCCCTTCGGTTTCCTTCCGACGCTTGGCGGACTCCTCCGCAAAGTGCGGCTCGATCTCTAATGCCATCGCAATCTTCTGTCCTTTGTCGAGGTGACGACGCGCCCGGTCGATTGGCGACGATGATTGAACGGCGGCGTGCCACGTTGCTTGAGTGATATTGCTATGATAATCAACAAGTTGCGGGCCTTCTGGGGTACTTCCAGGGGACATTGCCTTCAGGCGCTGGGAGGCGTTAATTTTGCATTTTCTAGACTGGCGTCAACAGCAATTCTGCTATCTGGCGTTAAGCGGCAAATCAACATTTCATGAAAGAGAGGCGTGCCCATGTATTGCAGCATTTCCAAACTGGCGGATTTAAGCGGATTTCCCGCGAAACGGTTGCAACCCGGTTGCGGGAGACTGGATGGAACCAACCGGAGGGTTCGACCGCAACCAACAAACAAATTCCATCTGAGCTGGCGCTGCCGATTCTCTGGAACCGCCGGCGGTTCGGGATTCCGCTGAACTCGCAAAGCTCGAACCCGGCTGACGGACGTACAGACCGAATTGCAAAGACTCGAACTCGACCAGAGAAAACGCGTGCTGCTGGAGGCTCATAGTGGGCAGGTGGTGGCGCGCACATTTTCCGTCTGTTCGGCGAAGGATTCGAAGCGGCGCTGACCATGTCGGAGCACGAATATGTTTTGCCCACGGACCTGCTCGACCAGCTGCAAAAACACTTCGATGGGGTTCGCACGGCGGTCTGCCAGCGCGTAACCGAGCTTTTCCAAGACAAGCCGGCGACGCGCGCCGATGATTGAAGCACGGCAACCGGCCGGCCGCTGGGACCGC
>JADJRI010000088.1 GCA_016712275.1 Planctomycetota bacterium | reverse complement strand
ATAGAAAGCCGACCCTCCAGGGGTTTCGACCTGGAGTTCCCTTGCCGCCGTACCGAGCGGCCTACGGTCATCGTGACGCCGGGGACACTGACCACGCCGCTCTTCGCCATGTCTTTAAGGGGCGGCTTCCCCTTGCCCGTTGTCGCGGCGCTGACGGCTTCCAAGGCGTGACTCTTGCCGCTACCGTTGCGCCCGGTGAGCACCACAACCCCGCCCGCTTCCGGGACCGGGATCGTGACCGATGCGATGGGTCCGATGTTCTTTATTTCGATGTTTTTCATTTGGGTTACTCCACGTCCGGCACCGGTCCAAGTCCGGTGCCGAATTCATCGGCGGTTTGCGCTTCCTTCACCTCAGCATCAATAGCGGCGGCGCGTTCAGCACAGGCGGCTTTCACAGACACGTAAACCGGATCGTCTTTATTCCATCCGTAGTCACGCATCGTCTCTTGTAGCCACTTGCGCAACTCAGCCTTGCTTTTGATGGCCTCGATCTCGGCATCGAAATCTTGCGGCGCGATGGGCGGTGGCGGTTCGATGGGATTAGGGCCTGAAGTCTCGGCTTCTCCTTTGACTTCCACCATATCCCTAACCTCTTCCGGCGTGTACATGCCAGCGAGGACGCCTGGGAATACCGTTCGGATACCCTCGGAAATTACGCGAGCGCGAAGCATGGCGCGGGGAATTTCTTCCACATGTCTTTTCCGGCGAGTTCCGCTTCCTTGGCGGTTTCAAGCGTCCATGCGACCGTGACCTTTCCGCCTCTTGGGTGCGAGAAGGTGGCTTTGACCAGCTTATCAGTGTAATCGTGCCACTCCACGACCCCGCCAGCCGCTTGAAAGCGAGCGAGCATGGTGTCCGCCTTCAGCGTGGGCCGCCCCTGGATGACGTGGTAATCGCGCGCCGCCGTGGCCGGATGCAAGCCCTCGGCTTGCGAAAGCAGCATCAGCGCGAGGGCCTGAGTCGGATTCTTGACCCCGAATAGGCCGCTTTGCGCGATGACCGTAGCCATTTTCTCCATGTCAGCGTAGGGAATCATGGGCGCGGACGGTTGGACGATCATTTCTTGACTCATAGCTTTTGCTCCCAAGTCGGGCGGGGCGGAATCGCGCCGCGCTGTTCCATCACGTCCACGACCAGTTCCGCCAAGGCGCGGAGGGTGAGGGTGTCCAGCGCCTGCTGGTTGTAACCCCGTACTGGATGACGCGGGTTGCGCCGTGGCGCGTGAATGCGTATAATTTTCGTACTCATATCGTTTTCCTCTTTAGTTTTTAGCCGCTAGGAGTTGTCGCTCCTAGCGGTTTTTTTATGCGCCGAACTCTTTGTGGATGTCCGACGACACGATGTCCCTCATAATCGGCGCAATGGTGTTAGCCAGAACTTGTGCTGCCCGCGCCATTTTCTTCTTTTCTTCTTCGTCTTGTGCGTTGCGCGTCTGCCACAACTTGAATAAATAGCAGTGGAATTTCTCGCTCAAGATTCCGGAATCATCGATGGCTGATAGCACGTCGCCCATAAATTCTTGGGCGTCTTCGCTGTGCCCGCTGGATTGCTCAAGTTCGCGAATCCGTTCAGCGATAGCCTGCTTAATCTCCGCATCGCGCGCGCTCTCGCGCTCGAACTCCCAATCGTGCATATTCGCCGGCGACGTGCTCATAGTCCGAACCACCAAATCAGGGCGAAGATCGATACGGCGGCAATGATGAAGATCGCGCCGTCTCGAAGCAGTGCGCGCCGCAAGCGGCGACGATCCGCGCGGTGGATGGCCTGGTCCTGCAAGCGGCGCAATCGTTGATTGCGCTCGATCCTGGAAACGACGAGTTCCGCCGCGATACGCTGTCTGGCGGTCCTGTCTTCAAAAAAGCATGGGTTCATTTCCGTTCTCCTTAAAAAGCCCGCCGGCGGGAGTCGAAGCGCACCGGCGGGAATTTCCACCAAAGGAAGGATGGCCCGCCACCTTGCCGTTGCTGAGGTCCAAGGCGTCGGGTTGGATGAAGTTTCACACAATGCAACATGCAATGCAAGCCCTCTTGAAAAAAAAGTTGCAGTGTGTGAAACTAGGCCATGAACAGCATATTTGACATGCGGCAAATAGATGTCGCCAAAGCATTAAACCGAGACAGATCAGTCGTTTGCAGATGGTTTAAGAAACGGAAAATTCCAGTTGCCGAGCTTGAGCGCATCGAGACGATTCTTGGTTTTAAGCGCGAAGACGTGCGCCCTGATCTGCCGTGGCGCAAGTGAATTCGTATCCGGCGGATAATCCTGGCAATCCATACACAAAAAAGCCCGCGCCGGTGTGTAGACCGGGCGGGCCAGTTCAGCCAACCTATCAGGAGGTTAGCCGTGAGTGATTTTACCAAAAGGTTGAGCATACAGCATCCGAGATTTATGGATGTTCCTGGTCTCGGCGAAGATATGTCCTATGATGAGTTTCTGAGCCGGAAATCACAAATAGGTTATGAATTTGGTTTCGATCCGGTTTGGATGCCTGATTTTCTGTATGACTTCCAGTCAACTCTGGTTGAGTGGGTGCTACGGAAAGGGCGCGGCGGAATATTCGCCGATTGCGGTCTTGGCAAGACCCCGATGGAGTTTGTTTGGGCTGAAAACGTGGCCCGCAAGACTGGAAAAAAGGTCTTGATATTGACCGCGCTTGCAGTGTCTTTTCAAATGTTGCAAGAGGCTGAAAAGTTCGAGATTGAACTAAAGGCGTCCGGCGACGGGACCGCGCACCGGCTAACCGTCACGAACTACGAAAAGCTATGCAAGTTCGATCCTGCTGATTTCGCGGGTTGTGTTTGTGACGAATCCAGCATTCTAAAATCATTTGACGGCACTCGGCGCGGGGAAATTACCGCGTTTATGCGAAAAATTCCCTACCGATTGTTGGCAACCGCCACCGCCGCGCCGAATGATTTTACCGAACTCGGAACATCATCTGAAGCCTTGGGATTTTTGGGCTACATGGATATGTTGAATCGATTCTTCAAGAATGACTTGAACAACTCGGCAACCGGAAGAATGCGCGGAGAGGTTATTAAATGGCGGCTGAAAGGTCATGCCGAAAAGTCGTTCTGGCGCTGGGTCTGTAGCTGGTCGAGGTCAATTCGCAAACCATCAGACCTTGGATTTGATGATCGGGCTTTTATCTTGCCTGAACTGATCGAACGGCAGCATCTTGTTAAGGCAAGCAAGCCGCGTCAAGACTTGCTATTTGAACTGCCGGCAATTGGATTGAAGGAACAGCGAGAAGAAAGAAAGAGGACGATCAAGGAACGTTGCCATCAAGTCGCCGATCTTGTGAAAAACACTGGTGAGCCGGCAATGATATGGTGCAACCTCAACGAAGAGGGGAACTACCTTGAAAGTATTATTCAAGATGCAATTCAGGTTTCAGGTAAAGATAACGACGACAAAAAAGAAAGTAAGCTAGTGGCATTCGCGAAAGGCAATGAAAGGGTGCTTATCACCAAGCCTAAGATTGGCGCTTGGGGACTCAACTTCCAGCATTGCGCGCATGTGTTGACTTTTCCGACACATTCATACGAACAGCATTATCAACTCATTCGTCGTTGCTATCGATTCGGACAAAAAAAGCCGGTGAAGGTTGATATTGTATTGACCGAAGGAGATAAGGAGGTTATAAAAAACTTGTCGGCGAAGTCAAGCAAGGCCGACCGGATGTTTCAATCGCTTGTCGCTGAAATGAATAATGCCCTGACTATCGAAAAGCAGGGAGACTACGACCTACCGTTAAAGGGCTCCGCAATGGCTATAAAAGACCAAACCATTAACGACAAGTACGCCATTTACAACGGCGATTGCATCGAGGTGATGGCGGATATTCCTGATAGTCGCATTCACTTATCTGTTTATTCTCCGCCTTTCGGCGGCTTATATCATTACAGCAGCAACGATAAAGACCTATCGAATAACGACGATTACGCGGAATTCTTCAAGCATTATGAATTCGTTGTGAAAGGTCTCCATAGAATCACAATGCCGGGAAGGATTACCGCCGTGCATTGTATGGATGTCCTGACCGGAAATAGCGGGACAGATGCCTGATTGATTTTACTGGTGACATTATCCGGCTAACATATCAAGAATGGATGGGAATATTGCTCGCTATTCGATCTGGAAAGAGCTGCCTGCCGGCGCAATCGCACGATGCAAAAGAACCTAGCGCACAAAACCATCGTCGATGATTCATCGCGCTGTAGCGTAGCCAGCGCCGATTATCTGGTCTGTTTCAGAAAGAAAGGGAATAATCCGGTACCAATCGAACACCCCGAGGGTTATCCGACTATGCGGGAGAACGGAAAATACCGCATGAGCTGATGCAGTATCGCGGACGGCGCGGGAAACAAACCGAAAAACCGCTACAGTCATTGATATGGCGACAATATGCCAGCGCGTTTTGGGATGATATACGTGTGAATCGGACATTGCCTTATCGGGAAGCGCGGGACAGCGAAGACGAAAAGCACGTTCATCCTTTGCAACTGGATGTCATCGACCGGGTATTGACGCTATGGAGTAATCCGGCGAGCGCGTCTTTACGCCGTTCATGGGCGTCGGGTCGGAGGTCTATTGCGCGGTCATGGCTAATCGTCCCGGCATGGGCGCTGAACCCAAGCTTAGCTATTACCGGCAAGCCGTGAAAACTTGATGGTCGCTGAACAAGGGCGCGATGATCGAGGAAACGAACGAAGAACTATTATTTGCTGATGACGAATAATCATCAAGACGATCTCGAAGCGGTATACCTTTTAACGATACTGGTACATAACATGCTCAGTACTGCAACATGTGTATTGCTTAGCACGATGTATTCAGACACTTACAAGTAAGAAGGGCTTGTTGCTAAGTACAAGCAACAACCATATTGATAGAGTGGATATTGGTATTCCGTGCATTACCGTGATTACCAATTGATGCTTGATTTAACTGGAAACTTAGACGCGCCGTTATGACTAC
>JADJRI010000087.1 GCA_016712275.1 Planctomycetota bacterium | reverse complement strand
CCAGAAACACGAAATGCTGGCCACCGAGTTCTGAACCTCGCTAAAAACTGGCGCGACGCTAGCGGCCATCCATGAAGTCCCGACTAGAGGTCCGGGGGCGGTTGTTTGATGCGGTCGAGCGGTCAGCCGCAACCTCCCGGCTTACCCACCGAATCTTACTTCGGGGGCAAATACCAAGGATTTCTGGCAACAGGAGCGCATCCTCGCCCATCTGATCTTGTGCCGAGCTTCCGGCGAGGCTCGATTTCCTGACCCTCGTCGGGAGATAGCGGCGTCCTGGTACACTTTCTTCCTGGACATGACAACCGCGGCGTCTCTTCCGGACTAACGGATGACGGCAAACCCATCATCGAAGGTGCCTCCAGCCGTGAAAGGGGGCACGCCAGTTGCGGGCTACGCAGTGCCTTCGAGCTGAACTATCTGGCGCTGTCTACACCCGTTCGTTCAGTGTACAGTGGCGGGGCAAGAGCGGCGGCGGCGCCAATTTCGCTTGTTCTTCTGGCTCGAACCGGAGGTGGCCGGACGCACTACGGTCAACAAGCTTCGATTTCTATGCGCCCGATACCATCGAGATCGCGGGCATCACGGTGAACGGCATCCCCGACCGAGTTTCTCGCGGACAACTTCCTAGATTAAGAGCTGGACAAGGATGGACCCTGTTCCGCCGGTGGTGGTGGAAATCCAACCCAAACAGAGGGCGACGATGACCGTCAGGCTGCTGTCGTCAGGTAAAAATCGCGGTATTATGGAAAGCCAGTACATCCTGGGAAATCGAAGCCCATCGCCAGTGGCTTCGGGACGCCGGGCGCGGAGCTCCCCTTGCTACTCCGCCTGTGTGGGTAACAGGAGCCCCATCTTTGCCTAAGCGAGATGGAGCAATCCGGCAATACCCCGCAGACCCGGGAAGTGAGTAACGATTTCGAGCAGGTCAACCTCGGACGACTACGCCGCCGTCATTATGGTGGCCAACTACCCCAGTGTCCGGTTGCGGTTATTTCGATCCCCCTGCTGGGACATCCGGGTCCCCGCCGGGATATGGTTCGTTCAGCTCCAGCGGTCCAGCTTTTTGCTCGCGCCAAGCGCAGAACCTAATACTAACGTCTGGGGCAGCGTTGTGTCATGGTCCGTGGATCCAGTGACCCAACTCCGGAACTGCTGAAGCGGACGCAGGGTGATCTGCCACGAAGTGATGCTGGCGGACGTGCCTCAACTGCGGGGCGGAATATGTCGCGCAAGACGCACAAAACGGTGGTGTGGTGGTAGACGGTGACTTGGTGACCGGACAAGGACTGGCACGATGTACAGTCATTTATCCAGGCGATTGCCCAGCAGATTTTAGCGGTATGACGCGGAGGTTTGAACTCATGAGTCGCAATATTTTGATTGTCCTGTCCGAATGGGGTTATTGGGGTGAAGAGCTGATCGGTCCACTGGACGTGTTCGACGCCGCCGGCTACCAATCCAGGTTCGCGACCCCAACCGGCCGGCGGCTGGTCGCTATCGGCGTCAGCAAGGACGCCAGCTTCGTCGATCCGCCGCTAGGTCGGCCCGTGACCACGCCGGAGATGGCGGCCAAGGGTGCAGGCGATCGACGATCCGGCCAACCCGCGCCTGAACGATCCGATCAACCTGTCCACCTGGTTCCCCATGCAGCCCTACTGGAGCGCGCCCGAAGTGCTGCGTCGATGGGGAGGCCCATTACCGCGACGTGGCGCGGCCCAGGAGCAGATTCAGCAGTACGACGCCCTGCTGATCGTCGGCGGCAGCGGGCCGCTGGTGGATTTGGCCAACAATCACCGGGTACACGATTTGATCTTCGGCTTTCTGCGCTACGGCAAGCCGGTGGCGGCGGAGTGTTACGCCGTGACCTGCCTGGCCTTTGCCCGCGATCTCAACGATCGCAAGAGCATCATCTGGGGCAAGCGGGTGACCGGCCACTGCAAGGAGTACGACTATCTGGACGGCACTGGTTTCATGCGGGCCTGCAACCAGTTCCTGGACTTCAACATGGGACCGCCGCCATATCCGCTGGAATACATCCTGCGCGACGCCACCGGACCGACGGCGCTTATATCGGCAATGTCGGCCGAGAGACTTCGGTGATCGTGGATGCTCCGTTCATCACTGGCCGCTCTACCCCAGATTCCACTCTTACCGGCCAGATGGTGGTGGAAGTGCTGGAACGCGGGTTACAGCGGTATGGCTGGTGATGGCGAGGGTAGTCGAGCGTATTCAGTCCGACGACTAGAGGTGAGGTCATGACTCAGAAAACGGGGCATCGGAAACTGTTGGAACAGCTCAAGGCCGACGGTATTCGCTATATGTTCGGCAATCCAGGCAGCAGCGAGGGAAGGACTGCTGGACGAGATCACCCGTTTCCCGGGCCTTAACTATATGCTGGGGTTACAGGAGGCCGCGGTGGTCGGCATTGCCGATGGTTACGCCCAGGCGACCCAGCAACCAGCCGTCGTCCAGTTGCATTGCAGCGTCGGTCTCGGCAATGCCATCGGCAGTCTCTATCACGCCAAGCGCCGGCGCTCGCCTCTGGTCGTGATCACCGGCGAATCCGGTGTCGCCTACGACGCGATGGACGCGCACATGGCGGCGGATTTGGTCGCCATGGCCCACCCGGTCACTAAATACGCGGCCCGGGTCATCGATTCACGCAGTCTGCTCCGTCTGCTGCGACGTTGCCTGAAGATGGCGGCGACACCCCGCCTTTTGGTCCCATTTTCCTCTCGGTTCCTCAGGATATTCTCGACGCGCCCAACGACGAACCGGTCATGCCGACGGTGGTTCCGATTACTCGCGTCATCCCGGAACCGGCGGCCATCGCCGCCGCCAGCGACATGCTGCGCGGCGCGCAAAACCCATTGATTTTGATGGGCGACGGTGTTTCGCATCGCAAGCGCAGGCGGAACTCGCCCAATTGGCCGAAAACGCTGGGGCGCGAGTTTACGGCGTTATGGCGTCTGAACTGAACATACCGTGGACACCGCTCTATTGCGGCTTGGTCGGCCACATGTTCGGTCGTTCGAGCCAGCGGGTCGTCGCCGACGCCGATGTCGTCGTCGTGTGTGGTACTTACGTTTTCCCCGAGGTGTTTCGCTCCTCACCAACCCGTTCCGCACGGATGCCAAGATCATCCACATCGATCTCGACCCCTACGAGATTGCCAAGAGTCATCCTGTCACGCTGGGGCTGCTCAGCGATCCGAAATTGACGCTGAAGGCGCTGGCGGACGCAGTCACCGATCTGGCGACGCCAGCGCAACGGGAAGCGGCGGCCCAGCGCGCCGACGCGATCGGCGCGGCCAATCGGCGCGAACTGGCCGAGGCCAGAGCGCGGGACGAGGGCGAAATGAATGCAGTGCCGCTGCGCGTGGCCGCCTTCGCGGCGGAACTCGCCCGGCACTTGCCCCAGGACGCCATTCTCTTCGACGAATCGCTCACCCATTTTCCGGAACTGACCCGCTGGTTGCCCCCTCATGCAAGTGGATCGTTTTCCAGACGCCTGGCGGCACGCTCGGCGTCGGTCTGCCCGGCGCGATCGGCGTCAAGCTGGCGCACCCGGAACGGACGGTGCTGAGGCTGACCGGCGACGGTGGCGCGATGTACACGTTTCAGGCGCTGTGGACGGCGGCTCACTATCGAATCGGGGCCAAATTCGTGGTTTGCAGCAACGGCGGCTACCGCCTGCTCAAGCAGAACCTGCTCGATTACTGGAATGAACGGGGCCTGTCGCCAAGCCAATATCCGTCCGATTTCCCGCCCGCCTTCACTGTCGGTGATCCCACTCTGGATTTTGTCGCGCTGGCGGGAGCGTTGGGCGTACCTGGCCGGCGCGTCGCGCAACCGACTGAGATCGCACCCGCGATTGAGGCGATGTTGCGGCACGACGGGCCATTCCTGATCGATCTCGTGCTGGACGGCAGCGTGCCGCGGCCAGCCAATTAAATGGTGGGAGGTAGGTTATGCCGGATCACAACAACCCGATAGCCACGGATTCCTTTAGCCGCGCGGATATCGACGCTTTCGTTGCCGATTGGTATCACCAGCTCGACGTTCACGCGCCTGCGGAGCAACTTGCGTCGCTGGTAGCCGATCAGGTCGAGATGCAATTTCCCGAGGGGTGGTGCGTGGGATCGAGGCATTCCGCGCCCTGGTACGAAGGGGTGATCCGAATCTTTTTCGATGAACTGCATATCGTCACCCATGTCGGCTTCTCCTGGCGGGACGACCGCTACCTGCTCGATGTCGTGGTCAACTGGCAGGCCCGCCGCTGGAACCCGCCGGCGCCGCGCAGCGAATGGATCGGTTTCGACGCTTACCAGCGTTGGGAACTGATTCGCGCGCCAGGCAACGACGGACGGCTAGCGATTGCGCGCTACATCGTGGACGAGCTGCGGCCCATGCCCGGTTCGAAGCCGTTGTGACGAACCGTCCTTCGCCGACAACCCATTCGTGGATTCACTTAAGAGGACAGCAGCATGGCAGACACTCATCCCAACATCGCGCTGGTGCAGAGAATGTACGATGCTTCAACCGCAACGACATGGACACCATCCGCAACGAGATTTTCGCGCCGGATCTGATCTGGGGCCTGCCCGGCCGCCACCCGCTGTCGGGCGTCAAGCACGGCGCCGAGGAAGTCCTGGCCTTCTTCGCCCAACTGGTGCGGGCCAACATCCAGGTCACGCTCGATCCCTCGCGCGATCCCAGCACCGGTGTCGACACCTTCGGCGACGACACGGTGGTGGAGGTCCATCGCGGCCAAGGCACGACCACGGTGCGTGACGACGCCGGCAACGAGTCACCAGTCACCCTCAACGCGCTCAACTGCACGCATTACCGGATTCGGGACGGACGCATCGCCCAAGTCCAGGTGTACATCAGCGATCAGCACGCGGTGGATAACTTCTTCAACACTGTCTACCAGCTCAAGCCGATTCCCGACCGGTTGGCGGACTAGGGAGGACGATTTCATGGCCATCATTACCGACGAACAAGTCACCGCCGCCTACGCGGCACTCGCCACCGGCCAGCGCGACCGGATCGCCGAGATTTGGGCCGAGGATCTGCGCTGGCTGGTTCCCGGCCAAACCAGCTCTCGGGTTGGAAGAACAACCTGGACGAATTCATCGCGTTCATGGCCACGGTCGGCCGATTGTCGGACAACAGCTTCCGCATGGATCGGATGGCGCTGATGGTCGCCGACAATTTTTCGGCCGACGTGACGCGCAACACCGGCCATCGCGCCGGCCAATCGGATCGCCAGCTCGATATCGACGTGATTCATTGGCTGACCTGGCGGGACGGCAAGGTCGTCGAGGCCCGGGGCGCGATCTTCGGCGACGGCACGGCGCAATACGACGCGTTCTGGTCTTAAGCGGCCCAGGGAAACCGCCATGCCCATCGTCAGCGTCAAGGTCATCGAAGGCTTCTTCAACGACGAGCAGAAAACGGCATTGATCAAGGAACTGACTGACGCTTTCTGCAAGGCCACCATGGAAGCCGCCCGGCCCTACATCTACGTGACGGTCGAGGAGGTCAAGCAGGGGAAATGGGGGCTGGCCGGTCATCCGCTACCGGACCCCGATTTTCTAATCAACGACTTCGTGCCCATCGTCGAGGATGCCGCCGATGAGTTCGTCAAGGCCTACAACGTCCAGCGACGACGACCGCGGGGACCCGCGGCGTAACTGCTCTCGCTGAACTTTGACCCCTTACCGGAGCAAAAACCATGACCACCAGAGATGTGATCGACAAATACTATGAGACCGCCGGACGCGGCGCTTGGGACGAGTGGCTGACCCTGTTTACCGACGATGTAGTGGGCGATGAGCAGTTGGCCGGACACTTCGAAGGCATCGGCGTATTGCAAGGCGCGATTGGGGCGATCAGCTACGGCTACAGCAAGTTTCAGATGATCCCCAAACATATCGTGGTGGAGGGCGAACAGGCGGTCGTGGTCTGGCGCTGCGATGCGGCCAATCGCGCCGGTACGCCGATCGCTTACAACTATCTGCCGGATCGCGAGGTGGTGGGCGCCAATTACTTCCGCCTGGAAAACGGCAAGATCAAGTACATGCGCACCATCCATGACGAAACGGCCTTCGCGCCTTTCAACCATCCCACCAACCCCAAAGCGCCACCCGCTTGAGGAAATCCGATGAACGCTTACGATTTCGTCATCGTCGGCGCGGGGTCGGCTGGTTCGGTGTTGACCAACCGGCTCAGCGAGAACCCGGATGTCCGGGTGCTGGTGCTGGAAGCAGGACCCGCCGACACTTCACCGGACATCGAAAACCGCATTGAAACCCCGGCGGCCTGGCCGACCCTACTCGGCTCGGCAGTGGATTGGGATTACCGCAGCGTGCCGCAACCGGGACTGGCCGGCCGGAAACTCACGAGCCGCGCGGCAAATTGCCGGGCGGAACCAGCAACCTGTATGTGCTCATGCACATCCGGGGTCATGCATCCGACTACGATGGTTGGGAAGCTTTGGGTTGTACCGGTTGGAACTACCCGAATGTGCTGCCCTATTTTCAAAAACTGGAAGATCAGGAAGACGAGACGGGGCCATGGATAGGAAAAGGCGGCCCCATCGCCTTGCTGAACGCGGGGTTGCATAACCCGAATCCGACTTCGGCGGCGTTCATCGCTGCTTGCCGGGAACTGGGTTATCCCCAAACGGACGATTTCAACGGTCCGCAAATGGAAGGTACGGGTTGGCATCACGTCAACATCCGCGACGGTAAACGCTGGAGCGCACGGGAAGGTTATCTGTTGCCCGCCCTGACGCGACCCAACGTGACGTTGAGCTCCAGTTCGCAAACTACCCGGTTGCTGTTTGAAGGCTCCCGTTGCGTGGGCGTTGAATACAACCAAACTGGAAACCTCCAGACCGCGCGAGCGGATCGTGAGGTGCTGGTCTGCGCCGGCGCGATGGAATCGCCCAAGCTGCTGCTGCTGTCTGGCATCGGTAACCCGGCGCATCTGCGCGAATTCGATATTCCGGTAGTGGCGGCGTTGCCCGGCGTCGGCGAAAACTTCCACAACCACATCCTCACCGGCCTGATCCAGACCACCGCGCGGCCCGTACCGCCGGGCAATCTGAATTTGTCGGAAGCGGCGCTGTTCTACAAATCCGACCCGGCGCAAAGCGGACCGGATATCCAGATCGCCTTCGTCCATGTGCCGTTCGACATCATCGTCGGTCAACAAAACCCGAACTCCGTCAGCATCCTGCCGGGCGTGGTGCGGCCCACGTCGCGCGGCTGGGTGCGGCTGGCCAGCGGCGATCCCTTGGATAAGCCCTTGGTCAATCCGAATTACCTGGGCACCGAGGACGACACCCGGCGGTTGGTGGACGCGGTGAAGCAGTCGCGCGAGATCTTCGCCACCCGCGCTTTCGCGGAATGGGTGACGGGCGAGGTCCTGCCGGGACCGGGGGTGGCGAGCGACGCGCAACTGCGCGAGTTCGTGCGGCAACGGGCGGATTCGTATCACCACCAAGTGGGCTCCTGCAAGATGGGCACCGACGAACAGGCGGTGGTGGACCCCAGCCTGCAAGTGCGGGGCGTGGAACGGCTGCGGGTAGTCGATGCCAGCGTGATGCCAGTCGTGCCGTCCGGCAATTGCCACGCGGGGATTTTGATGATCGCCGAGAAATGCGCTGACCTGATTAAGGTTAGCGACGGGCTATAGGCAAACGACGGCAATGGCCGTTCCGTGAAGAGGCACTGCAACGATGATCTTCCACCACGTTTCCCTCAACTGCAACGACCTGCTGGCGATCGAGCGCTTCTACAGCAAGCACTTCGGTTTTCAGCGCGCCCGAGTGATCGACTTGCCGGACAGTCGCCAGATCGTGTTCTTGAAAGGCGGCGGCGTGTATCTGGAGCTGTTCCCGGCGCAGGGCGAACGGCCCACTTCGCCGGATACCAACAACGAAGGGCCGCTTTACCCTGGCGTGCGCAATTTTTCGTTCCAGGTGGACAACGTGGATGCCCAACTCGCGGCGATGGACGAGGAGGCGCGGATCACCTTCGGTCCGTTGAGCTTCGATGACTTCATTCCCGGTTGGCGCAGCGCGTGGCTGGCCGATCCCGAGGGCAACGTGTTTCAGGTGACTCAGGGCTTTAGTGATCAGGATAGCCCGCCCCCGCCGGCTTGACTCGCTCCGCGGCAAGCCAATCGGTGGAAGCGGTTAGAGGGAGTGTTATTCATGGCATTGATTCCAGTACGATTTGAATATTTGACCGGATTACGGCGGCCTTTTCTGCTGAACGCCCGATTGACGGGAAACTGGAACGCTCAAGGCGTGCGCTCCGAGCAATGGTCCTCCACGCCGATGGAGGCGTTCACCGCCGAGGACGGCTGTCCCGCCTTTCGCGCCACGGTTAATCTCGACGACAGCCAGATCGGTCAGTCCTTTCGCTGGGGCGTGAATGTCGATACTCCGCAACGGCCCAACGTGTGGGGCATTCCGACCGAGGTTAGCGACGCCGCCGTGACCGAGCGTTACCGCGGCTTCACCCTCCAGGCCGCCGATCAGACCGAACGCTATTACCTCACCCACTGCCGCCGGCTGGGCGCGAACAAGCAGATCGTCGCCGGCCAGGCCGAACCGGCGATCCGCTTCGCGGTCTGGGCGCCGAATGCCCGCAACGTGGAACTGGCGCGCGGCGAACCGGCCGGTGGCTACATCTGGAACGACGGACGCGGGGTCACCGCGACCATTCCAATGCGTCAAGCCGAGGACGGTATTTGGGCGACTATCGTGACCGACGCCGCCGCTCTCGCGGACTTCGCCGGTTTCGACCATACCCCTTATATGTTTCGCATCACCCGGGAAGATGGTTCGATCGCCTATCGCACCGACCTCTATTCCCGTTGCCAGATCGGCGGCGGCGGCAAGAACCCGGATAACCCCGAACCGGGCGAGGCGCCTTGGGACGGCACTCGCCAGGATGTGGACGGCACCAAGAGCTGCTCGGTGGTGATCGACCCCGAACAGGTCATGCGCCTGTTCCGCGAAGACGTTTGGCCGGAAACGCAATGGCTGACGGAGCAGGAATTCTGGCGGGACGAATTCGATCCCAACCGGCCGTTGCCGATCCGCATCGACGATCTGGTGATTTACGAACTCCACATCGACGGGCTGGGAGCGGGACAGAGTCCACGCGGCACGCTGGCCGATGCCATTGATCTGCTCGATTATCTGGACGATCTCGGGGTGAACTGCGTCGAGCTGATGCCCACTTCCGAGTTCGAGGGCTGGACCAGTTGGGGTTACGGCACCTCGCACTATCAAGCTATCGAATACGCGGGCGGTGGACGCGATCAGTTCAAGCATTTCGTTCGCGAATGCCACCGGCGCGGCATCGCCGTGTTGCTCGACGTGGTGTACAACCACTATACCCACGACGGCGAACGCGCTCAGTGGTTGTATGATTCCACCGCGAACGAAAACAATATCTATTACTGGTACGAAGGCCGTCCCAGCGATTATCCGGCTTACGAGGAAGCGGCACGGCGCGATCCACGGCGAACCGCGCCCGGTCACGGCGGCTACATCGACAATATGTCGACCGGCTACGCACCGCGTTATTGGGATGAAACCGTGCGCAAACTGTTCATCAGCAGCGCGGCCATGCTGGTGAGCGAATTCCATCTCGACGGTTTCCGGGTCGATCAGACCACCTCCATCCATTCCTACGCGGTCATTCACGCCGACGGCGCGGCGGCGCAAAACGCCCGGGTTTTCGGCGCCAAATTCCTACGCGAATGGACCCGCACCTTGCGTCTGCTCCGGCCTGACGTCTTTCTGATCGCCGAGGATCATTCCGGTTGGGCGGCCGTGACGCAATCGGGCGAGGGCGGCCTCGGTTTCGACGTCACCTGGTACGCCGATTTCTATCACCATCTGATCGGCGATGCCCAGAACGACTCCAGCCGCGCCCGGCTGCTCAAATTCGCCGGCTACGGCGACAACCGGGAACTGCGCATGGGCTGGTTCGCCGGCGCGTTGACGGAGAGCGCCACCGCCAAGGTGGTTTATCACGAGTCGCACGACGAGGCCGGTAACTCCTATTACCTGGAGAACGGCCAAGAGGTGCATTCCGCGCGTACCCTTGTGACCGCGGTGAACGGCGCATCGTTGAGCGACGCCGCTACCCGGCGCTATGCCGAGGCTCGCGTTCATGTTGTCGCTGGCATGACCTTGCTGGGACCGGGCATCCCGATGTTCTTCATGGGCGAGGAAGTGGGTGCGTCGGAGCCATATCGTTACGACGATTTCATCGAGCACCGGGAAAATTTCCCGGTCCTGCGGCAGGGCGCGGGCGCCAATCTGTTCCGCTTCTATCAAGAATTGATTCGCCTGCGGCGCGCGCACCCCGCCTTGCGTTCGCGCAACATCGACGTGCTTTACACCCACGACGCCAACCGCATCCTGGCCTTCCGGCGCTGGGATGCGGGCGACGAATTGCTGGTGATCGCCAGCCTCAACAACAGCGCGTTCGCCGACGGTTATCGGATTCAAAGTTCGCGCATCGCCGACGGGCGCTGGCGGGAGATTTTCAACAGCGACACCACGGGTTATGGCGGCGGCGGCCTGGTCGACGCGGACCCGATCGCTTCCGCCGGCGGCGTGTTCTCCGCCCGCCTGCCGGCCAATAGCGTGCTGGTTTTCCAGCGGCAATAGTTTCTCTTGATCCCGCGCCCGCTGGGGGCGCGGGGAATCGCGCGGGAGTTGAGGCGATGGCGACCAACGAAACCTTGATGCAGTATTTCTATTGGGATTATCCCGCCGACGGGACGTTGTGGAACGAGTTGACCCGCAACGCCGCTGAACTCGCCGCCGCCGGTATCACCGCGCTCTGGCTGCCGTCGCCCTGCAAGGCCGAACGCGGAATTCAGGATGTCGGTTACGGCATCTACGATCTATTCGATCTCGGCGAATTCAATCAGAAAGGCGCGGTTCGGACCAAGTACGGTACTCGTCAGGAACTCGAAGCCGCTGTCCAAGCGGCGCACACTGCTGGCATCCAGATCCATCTCGACGTGGTGCTCAACCACAAGGCCGGCGCCGATCGCACTGAAGTGGTCATGGGCACGCCGGTATCCCACGACAATCGTAATATTGAAATTGGCCCACCGCGCGAAATTGAAGTCTGGACCTATTTCAACTTTCCAGGCCGCGCCGGCGCGTATTCCGACTTCGTCTGGAACTGGCAGCACTTCGACGCGGTGGATTACGACCAGCGCACCGGTACGGTCGGCACCATCTACAAGTTGCGGGACAAGCAATTCGATACTCCGGTGGACCCGGAACGCGGCAACTTCGATTACCTGCTGTTTTCCGATCTGGACATGGGCAGCGACGAGGTTCGGGCGGAATTGAACCGCTGGGGCGACTGGATCGTGCAAACCCTGGGCGTCGATGGATTTCGTTTCGACGCCGCCAAGCATATCCGCTTTTTTTTCTTCAACGAGTGGCTGGATCACGTCCGCGCCACCGCTGGCCGTGACCTATTCGCCGTCGGTGAATACTGGACGCCTGATGCCGGCACCCTCGGCTGGTTCATCGAGCAGACCGGGCGGCGCATGTCGGTGTTCGACTTCCGCCTGCATTTCAACCTGCGCGACGCCTCGCGAGGCGGGGGTTCCTTCGACATGACCCGCATTTTCGAGGGTACGCAGGCGCGACAGGACCCGGCGTTGGCGGTCACCTTTGTCGATAACCACGATTCCTACCGCGAGGACGCCGTCGAGGACTGGTTCAAGCCGCTGGCCTACGCCCTGATCCTGCTGCGGGAGGAAGGATATCCCTGCGTGTTCTATCCCGACTATTACGGCTCGCCGGGACGCCAGGGCACCGGCAGGTGCTCGATCGCCTGTTGCAGGTCCGGCGCGATCACGCCTACGGCCAGCAAATCGATTACTTCGATCATCCCGATGTCGTCGGCTGGACCCGGCTGGGCGACGCCGATCACCCCCGCGCCATCGCGGTGGTGCTCAGCGACGGGCCGGGAGGCGCGAAGCGGATGAACGTCGACCGTCCGAACCGGACGTTCGCGGACGTCACCGGCAACGTCGGCGGCACGGTGACCGCTGGCAACGACGGTTGGGGGAGTTTCGCTGCAACGGCGGCTCGGTGTCGGTATGGGTCGAGCAATGAAGGAGGTGAGTGGTGAACTCGGTGAATCTGCTGGAACGAAACAAAGCCATCGTGCGGCGTGCCATCGAGGAGGGCTGGAATCCGGCCAACCTCGCGGTGATCGACGAGTTGTACGCCACCGATTTCGTCTTTCATCAGGAAAGCGGCGAGGTCGTGCGCGGCCTGGATTTCTTCAAGACCTGGATCGCCACGATCCACGTCGCTTTCCCCGACATTCGTTATCGGATCGAGGCGATGTACGCGGAAGGAGATAAGGTCGCCACCCGCTACACCGTGCGGGGCACGCACCAGGGCGACTTTCGAGGATTACCGGCGAACGGCCGGTCTTTCGATCTGACCGGTCATCTCATTCATCGGGTCGTGAACGGCGGGAAAACCGAAGGCTGGGGCATCTGGGACAGGCTGGGGCTGCTGATCCAGCTTGGGGTGATGCCGCCGATCCGCCTGGGCGGCGGCTCGCCGCCTCCGGACACCGCGGCGAACATCGCCGCCACCCGGCGCTTGTTCGAGGCGCTGAGCAGCCGCGATCCCGAAGTCCTGCCCACCGCCATCGACGAGTTGATGATTCCCGAATTCGTCACCCACGGCGACGCCCTGTTCCCGCTGGTCTATGGCCGGGATGCGCTCCGGCAGGCGATTCCCGGTTCAAGGCCGCTTTTCCGGACGCCACCGCGACCATCCAGCGGATTTTCGCCGAAGGGCGCAAGGTGATGGTCCATGTGCGGGTCAGCGGTACTCACGAAGGCGAATGGATGGGGGTGCCGGCGACCAATCGGCGGATGAACTGGACCGCCAGTTCCATCATTCGCTTCAACAGCGCCGGCAAGATGGTGGAACGTTGGGTCATCGAAGACGAGATTGGCGTGTTGCAGCAGCTTGGCCGGATTCCACGTTTCCCGGGCCAGGGCGGATGGCACCCCGCTGTTTGCCGAATGAGGAGCTAAAGCAATGGCATCGGTAGAAGAGAGAAACAAGGCCAGCATCGTCCGTTTCTACGACGAAGTCATTAACCGGGGCAATGTCGACGTCGTGGACGATTTGATGGAGCCCGGTTTCGTGCATTACGGCGAGACGCTGTTCCCCGTATCGAAGGCAGCGCGGCGATCAAGGCCGGGGTGCAGGGCGTGATCGATGCCTATCCCGACGGCCGCACTGTGGTGGAGGCCATGGTCGCCGAAGGCGATACGGTGGTGTGCCTGTTGTCCTGGCGCGGCACGCATCAAGGCCCGTTCATGGGCATTCCGCCGACTGGAAAGGTTTCGACATGGCGCGGTATTTCCACGTATCGCTTCAACGCGGAAGGCAGGATTATCGAGCGCTGGGCCAACATGGATGTGATGGGACAGTTACAGGATCTCGGCGTCATACCGGAGATTCGATTGGGTAGTGGCTGAGAGGATCTTTCCATGAATCATGACGGTTCTGCCATTGATTCTAAAAAAATAGAATCTTCATCGAAGTCTCTCGATGGCTCCAAGCAGGATAACCAAAAAAAATGGTGGCAATGGTTAATCATGTACCCCACGATTTTTATTGCCATTATTGGGGCCATACCTACTGCCTTGGGTTATTACAAATCATGGCGGATCGGCGTTCCTTTTGACAAGACCCAGATTGCTTTGGAGCAAAACAGATTATGGCAGAAAAATTATGAGTGTAGTAAGAGTGAATTTATGAGTATCAAGAATAACCATAATGTTGAGGTAGGAACCATTATCTGTTTATCGGGGATATCCTGATAAAAAATACAGTCGCCTGATGCGAAACCTGTATTTTGGTGGGTGGGACTCAAGACCTTTGAGTCCAATGATCAAGCCGCGATTGGCCTATGGTTTATTGACCGTGCCCGGGCGGAAGAAAGACTTGCTCCAATCGTTGTGGCACAAAATAATTCCATTGTGCTATGCCAGAAATGGCTTGACAATGGGCGGTTATTGAGACGTATCGAAATTCAAGGAAAGGCTGCTTCGATGAGATTATCAATACTTATACCGGTCAAATCGAGAAAAAGAGACAGTGTACCTTGCGATCAGCGCTGCTGATGAATATTAAAAATAATGATATGTAGTTCATGATGGAGAATTGAATATGAAAAGATTATTTACTGTGATAATAGCATCTCTATTAGCTTTAGCATCCACCATATATTTATCCTTGGCCGAAGATACTGGAACAACTATGGGAGGACCTTTAATAGCCGCTCCCTCAAAAGATTGTACCTATGGCCCTGATACCTGTATTCGTGGCTTTGTCTGGCGAGATGCTGCTCCAAATGACCATGTTTGTGTAAAGCCCGACGTACGCGAGCAAGCACGAGTTGATAACTCTCAAGCTGTGGCGCGACGCAGCCCAACTGGTGGGCCATCTGGCCCAAATACTTGCCTTTCCGGATATGTCTGGCGCGAAGCTTTTCGGGTGATGTCATCTGCGTAACTCCGCAAACACGATCTCAAGCGGTTCTGGATAATCGTCAGGCGAATGCTCGAAAAGCGTGCCGGTAGAAAAGCAGTTCAAATTTGAGGAGATCAGGCGATGTCAGAAGCGAATAAAGCGATCGTTCGTCGTTTCTATAAAGAAGTGATGAGTCAAGGAAACATGAATTTACTGGATGAAATAATGGCTCCCGATTTCAAGGATCATGGCGAGACCTTGTTCGGTAGCCCGCAAGGTCGCGATACCTCAAGCAGGGTGTTACCGCCTCTCGCGCGGTGCTTGGCGATCTCCATGTGCAATTGCATGATGTGATCGCCGCTGGGGAAATGGTCGGCGTGCGCGGACCGATGCGCTGCACCCAGCAAGGAGAGTTTCTAGGCGTCTCGCCCAGTGGCAACGAACTTTCCTGGAATGGACTGGCCTTGTTCCGAATCGTGGACGGAAAAATTACCGAACGCTGGTTTAATTCGGATAGCCTGAGCATTACGCAGCAGTTGGGACTGGTTTTACCATTAGGGAGTTAAGACCTTTAACGAACTGAGATCATTAAGGAGTTAAAAATGAAACATCTAACATATTCAATTACATTGATTCTTGCTGGTTGGCCACTTGGTGCATTATCGTGGAGTTCTTTAACTTACCAAGAGGCGGTATTCAGGTGTAACAGAGGCGATCAGTATGCCTGTCAAGTGATGTATCAGTATCAAGAATATGAGCGTAGATACAATCAGGGCCATAGAGGAAGTCCAGCAGATAACTGGGTTAGTCCAGAAGAAATACACCGAGAAAGACCTGGACTTTTTTCGCCCGGTGAGTTAGTGCGGTAAATTAGGAAAATGCAAGCTATTCTTTTTATAAAATGAAAAGAATAGCTTCTATAACGACAAGGTATTTCTCTATGGAAATGTTTTTATTGGTTTTTATTTCTGTGATTGTGATCTCGGCAATCATTTTTAGAAATTAAGCCGGTTTTTCTCTCCAGAAGATAGGCACATAAGACTTCAAAGTAAATTTGAAAAGAAAAAGACTCGCAGAAGAGAGTAGCCTAGAAAACCGAAATAAATTGTCAAATAAATCAGGCCGTAAAAATATATGAACTTGCAAGAATTACTAAAAATGAGTTAAATTATCGAAAAAAAGATATTACTCCAAACGTGTTTTATAAGGTTAATCAAGCGCTATCTGAATATGAAAATGAAATGAAAATAGATGCTATTTCAGCAACTTATGATATTATAACTAATACCGAAATAACTCTTTTAAATGAAAAGTTAAGGCAGTTAATTAATTCTAAACAATGAGGTAAAAAATATGTCAGCAGCATCTGATTTGGCCTGTTTAGTGCTTGACTTTATTAATACAATTAGAGGTAACTCTGATGTAGAGTGGCAATGAAGAAGCCCAAGAAATTGCTAAATTAAAAAAGCAAAGAAGGATTCATGATATACAAATAGAGCATGAAATAGACATTATTAAGGCAAAATTTTCAGAAGAAATTGTTCGAGTAAAGAAAAAGAAAAGAGGATAACACAGGACTATAAAGACTTCCTTAATAGTATTGATGAAATGAAAGAAAAATAATTGAAACCTTCACGGGTATGCCAAAACCAATGGCATATGTAATACATCATCATGCAAGGAAGCTTATCGATGATATGGAATAATTCCGATGATCATGTTCAGAAAATCTGAAAGCAAAACTCGCGGAGTTTTTATGATTATCTATGATGATACGAGTCAAGCATTAGCCAGTGAAAACGAAAGTGAACGTAAATTACCAACAAAGACTCTACAGTTAATACGCAATCAAGAATCGTAAAATATTTGAGCTTTATATTACGATGATATTCTTGATGCATAAGCCGACAAACATTGAATTATGGCATTTAATAAGTTTCATACTCGCGCCTGAAGACCTACTAATGTAAGGATTTGCAGCTATTCCAAGTACCGGGAGCGCCAAATTATGATGGCTGAAGATTTGAGTAATCTCAACAAGATCGATCACATCATTGTACTGATGATGGAGAATCGTTCATTTCGATCACATGCTTGGCTATCTTAAACTGGAAAGCGGTAGATTCGATGTGGATGGCTTGACCACTGATATGTCCAATCGATCCAAAGACGGTGGGATTCATCGGGTACGCCATTTGGAAAACACGGCTTTTGAACTGGACCCATGCCATGAAGGGAATTGTGTCGATGAACAGATCAGCAACGGTAATGGAGGATTTGTTCTTAACTTCGAGCGATGCATCATCCCGCCGACCCTGGTGGAGTAATGGGCTATTAATGCTTCCGACCTGCTGGTTTACGATCATCTGGCGCGAGAGTTTGCGATCTGCGACCGCTGGTTCAGCTCGGTGCCGGGGCAAACCTGGCCGAACCGGTTGTACTCCGTGGCCGGGCGTGGCGACGGCAGCCGCGAGAACAGGCGGCTTCCCCTTTACAACGAGCCTTCATTCATACGCCATCTGGACGCGCGAGGTGTGTCCTGGCGCTGGTATTGCCATGATTTCGCGACTCTCCGGCTTATCGATGGAGACTACCGCCTAAGGGCATACCGGTCATTTCTTTTCCTTCTCGGAAAACTCGATTTTGAAACCGAGGATTTCCTCAGCCACACGGCGACGGGGGATTTAGCCGCCGTGTCGTGGATCGATCCCAATTTCGCCAATTTTGGCAAATTAAGCTATTCAACGACGATCATGCTCCCCCACCAATGTTCGAGCGGGGCAAACATTGGTCAATACCCTTTATCAAGCTCTTGTCGAGAGTCCGGTTTGGAATAAATGTCTGCTTGTCGTCGTTTAGCGATGAGCACGGCGGTTTCTACGATCATGTAACGCCACCAGTCGCCACCGACGATAATCCCCCATTTCGCCGTTACGGCTGCCGCGTGCCGGCTTTGATCGTTTCGCCCTGGGTAAAACCGGGTGACGTTTCGCATAGCCTTTTCGATCACCCTCCCTCATCAAAACGATTTGCCGGTTCTGCCGCGAAGCCGATGAAACGATCCCGACATGGGCGCACGAGTTGCCGCCGCGAATCATCTCGGTGGATTGTTGACTGAACCAGCCCCACGGCACGCTCCGCCGCAATCCGAATTACGGACGTTAATCGAAGCGGTGACCTCCCAACGGGTTGTGCCGGATGCGGCGAAGGTGTCCCGGAAGGCCCCCAGGCCCAGTGAATTCCAGCAAGGACTATTGGCTTGCGAGCGCACTGACTGCCCAGAACCATTCATTGTAGGCGTGTTTAGGAAAGCGAAATGCTGAAGCAATGCGGATTTTAAAGGTACCACCCATGATTTTAGGCTCCGGTAAACGCCGGACGGAGACCGAGGTAATCCACGAACGGGTCAACGTCTTTGTATCTGTGAGAAATAATGACCATGAACGTTGAGAATGGCGACTCTGACGGGTACGAAACGCGCGCTCGACGTGGCGACCGTCGCCGATCTGCGCCAACCACCCGCACCTTTGCCGCGCTCAAGGCGCGGTTCGACCCGAACAACGTGTTTCGCCTGAACCAGAACGTCGCGCCAGGAGAAATCCAGTGATGTGGTGGAAAGGCAAGCTGAAAAGGTCGTGGCTCGAACTGATCAACGCCAAGCGCCGTATCCGCCGCTCCGACGTGGCCCTGATCCTCGGCCTCGGTCTGGTTCTCTCAGTCGGGCTGGCTTCCCGGCCAGGCGGTGGCGGACGTCGCCACCCCGACGCCAGGACTACCCCGGATCTATCTGCCGCGATTGGCGTCGATTTGCCGCACACCGATGGTTTTGGACTGCTGCCAGGCCGCCGGCTTTCACCAAACTAGAAAGTGGCCGGCTCTTCGCCGAAGGCAAACTGGCCTGCGCCGGTCCCTGCGTCACGCCTTTTGGCGCCGTGCTGGGGTCGCCGACGGGGCGGAAAGTCGCTCCAACTGCGTCTCGACCTGCATTCTGGCCGGAATATTCCTTTCTCGACCGGGCGTCGGGCGCCGTCTCGGTGCATCGGACGATCCCAAGCAAGACCAACTTCAATACATCGGCGTGACGTATCAGTGCGTCGAGTATGCCCGCAAATGGTGGATGAAAATCTCGGTATCACCTTCGGCAGCATCGATAAGCGCCAACGAGATTCTGTACCTCACCGAAGGGAAAATCTCGAAACCCAGCAACCGTTTCCCCTGGCCCGCTCTATCAACGGCACCGCCCGCCGCCCGCCTCGGCGGGGATTTGGTGGTGTATTACCTAACCGGGCCGATCCCGAATGCCGGCACGGTCATGTCGCCGTGGTCGTGGCGGTGGATCTGGAACAGGGTCGTGTGGCTCTGGCCGAGGAGAACTACGACAACCGGCCCTGGCAAAATCCTCAGGCTTTCGCGCGCCAGATCCGCCTGTTCGAGGTGGGCGGGCGCTACACGCTGCTGGACGTGCCGCCGACCGCCAGTCGGAACGCCGAGGAGGCCGCATCGCCGGCTGGCTGTATCGCTGGCGGCGCAGTGATCACGGAGCGGAGGTCATGTATTCCCATGCTCCTAATGGCAGCACCCCTTTTCTTAAAAACCGTGAGGAGTTGAATCATGAAAATCGGCATTCTCGGTACAGGCGATGTCGGCCAGGCTCTTGGGACGGGTTTCGCCACTCTTGGTCACGACGTGAAAATGGGTTCGCGGGACCCGAATCAGGAAAAAATCAGGCTTAGGTCAATAAAGCCGGGGCCAAGGCATCCGCCGGCACCTTCGCGGAAGCCGCCGCCTTTGGCGAATTGGCGGTGCTGCTGCACGATCTGGACGGGCGCGGAAAACGCCATCCGGCTGGCCGGCCCGGACAATCTGGCGGGCAAGGTGGTGATCGATACCGCAATCCGCTCGATTTGTCCGGCGGCATTCCGCCAAAACTGGCTGTCGGCCATCCCGGTTCCGCCGGCGAACAGGTTCAGCGCTGGCTACCCAATTCGCGGGTGGTCAAGGCTTTCAATATCGTGGTAGTCCGCACATGTTCAAGCCGGAATTTCCTGGCGGTCCGCCGGACATGTTCATTTGCGGCGACGACGACCAAGCCAAGGCAACGGTGACCGATTTGCTTAAACGTTTGGCTGGTTGGTCATCGATATTGGCGGAATCGAGTGCGCCCGCTATCTCGAACCGCTGGCGATGGTCTGGATTCGGCATTTTTTCCGGGTCAATTCCGTCAATCACGCCTTCAAGTTGCTGCGCAAGTGCTTTGGCGTAACCATTCATACCTCCCTTTCCTACTGAAGAGGGAGAGTTGAAGGTTACAGAGGAGTCATATGATATGCGTTACAAACTCTTCGGCAACAGCGGCCTGCGCGTTTCGGAACTGTGCTTGGCACTCATGACCTTCGGCGAGGAATGGGGTTGGGGCGCTTCCGGGAAGAAAGCCCAGCGAATTTTTGCTGCTTTCGTGGAGGCGGGCGGTAATTTCATCGACACCTTTAACCATTATACCAGCGGTACCAGCGAAAACATGTGGGTGGGTTCATCGCCGCTGAGCGGGAACAACTCGTACTCGCCACCAAATATACCGGAACGGACGCCCCGACAGTCCCAACGGCGGCGGCAATCACCGCAGAGCATGATGCGGGCGGTCAATGCCAGCCTGAAACGACTCGGCACCGACTACATCGATCTGTATTGGTTGCACGCCTGGGATTTCGCGACGCCGGTGGAAGAAGTCATGCGGGCTTTCGATGACCTGGTCCGCGCCGGCAAAGTGCTCTATATCGGCATCTCGGATGCGCCCGCCTGGATCGTATCCGCGCTAATACTTTGGCGGAACTGCGTGGTTGGAGTCCATTCGTCGGTTTCCCATCCAATATAGCCTCATCGAGCGCACGCCCGAACGCGACCTGTTGCCGATGGCGCAGGCGTTGGATATCGCCGTGACCGCCTGGGGACCGTTGGGCGGTGGCTTGCTCACCGGCAAATACAATCCTGATGCCGACAAAAACGCCGCTGCCGGATGCGCTATTCGGTCAGTCCTGGGGTCCGGGCATGATGCAGGAGCGTAATTTCAGCATCACCGCTGAAGTGCTCAAGCTGGCCAAAGAGCTGGACCGCACCCCTTCGCAAGTGGCCCTCAACTGGGTCCGGCAGCAAAAACAGAGGGTGGTCATTCCAATTCTCGGCGCACGCAAGCTCTCCAACTTCAGGATAATCTGGCGTCTCTGGACTTCACGCTGACCGACGAGCAGATGCACCGGTTGGATGCGGCCAGCGCCATCGAACCCGGTTTCCCGCCGACTTCCTGGCGCGGGAGTCGGTCAGCAGGTTATCTACGGCAACACCTTGTCGTTACTCGATACGCGCATCGCATCTCACGCTAACTCTAAGTTTGCAGCGGTCATCGCCATGCCGCTCGTCGTCAACAAAAGCCTAGCGATTGGCAAAACACCGTCAATATCCATTATTGGGATACCACCCCGGCGATTCCGCAGACGATCTGGCCAGGCGTGCCATGAAAGCCGCCGAACAACGACTGGTTTGTCTATACGTTTGAGACCGCCGATGTCGCCAGCCTCATTTTCAATGACGGAACCGGGCGGCAGACCGGTAATTTGCGAAGGATCGGCTCGGCTGGTACTACCTGAATAACACCTGGTACGGCGAAAACCCGGAGCGCCCCCGATTCCGGTAATCACCGCTACGCCGCCCGAAGGATTTACCGGGCTCCGCAATCGGTGGTATTGCAAGGTAGCAACCGGATGACGTGATTTACTACACAACCGATGGTACGACGCCGACCTCTGCATCCTCGGTATAACCCGCGCCGATCACAGTCACCCAGCCGACCACTTTGATGGCTTTTGGGACGAATTCAGCGGGTGATGTCGGCAGCATCAGCACCTTCGTCTACACCATCAGCCCCAACGCCGATCTGGAGCGACCCACCATTGCTACCAGCATTGCCAGCGGAACGTATGAAGATCCGGTCGATGTGGTTTCACCGTGCGCGATAATCGGCCCGCGCCGGTCGTGGCCTACTACACCATGGACGACGCCAGCGCCAGCCTCGCCGGTCCGCCCAGGGCGACGCAACAGCGGGATTGGCGGAAATCGCTAGCGGTCACCGCTAGCACGACGGTCGCTTTCGCCATTGATGGCGCGGGAGATAGGCCCGCCAGAGTTTCTACACAACATCAGCCCCGTCAGTGCGCCGACCGATTTCCCGCGAAACCATTTATTTTCTGATCACCACCGGATTTTACGATGGTGATCCGCCAACAATTACTTCTGCCGCGACGGATCAGATTCAATTCCGTCACCGGGCAGGCCGAAGACCCGCATTGGCGTGGCGATTTCCGCCAGGCTGATCGAAAAACTGGATTACCTTCGCGATCTGGGATTCACCGCTATCTGGATCACGCCGCCGATCGAACCGCAGCGGCCTCGATTACCACGGCTATCACGGCTACGACTGGACGCGGATCGATCCCCGGTTGGAATCGCCGGATGCCACCTATCAGGATCTGATCAACGCCGCTCATGCGCGCGGCATCAAAATCATTCAAGGATGTGTGGTCAATCACTCTTCGCAATATGGCATTCGCGGTCAGGTCTGGATCGATCTCTTGCCGATCAAATATTACGTGCCCGTGGTTCAGGACAGGGCCAAGTGGACAACGGCCCGTATCAGGGAATCTCGGCGATTACCGCAGCCCTAATCGAGAGGATAACGATAATCCGGTCGCACCCGCATGGTTCCGCGAGCGGCAAGTTTCGACCCGGAAGGCAATATGCCGCTGGTCGATCCGCGCACCGGCGCGACCGTCCGAAGCCCGGGTTACGATCCCAACCGATTTTTCGGCGTGGACGCCAATACCCTCGATCCCAGTGGTATCACCTGCAAGGCTTCATGGCGGGCGGCGATTGGGAAAGTCTGTCGATTCAGACCAAGCATTTGCGCTGGCGATTGCATCGATTTGGCGACTGAGCGGCAGAACGTCAGGACTACCTCATCAACGCCATCAATCGCTATCTGGACGCGGGGGTTCGACGCGCTGCGTCGGTACAGTCAAGCATCTCTCGCGCGAGAATCTGCTGGAGTATCTGAACGCTGAAAGCCCCACAAACCGGGTTTTGTTCGTGTTCGGCGAAAACCTGAGTCAAGGGAACGGGTTGGGGCGATCTCGGCGGTGATATTTCCCGAGTGATTTGCGGCCCCTGGTGGAGTATACCCGGCTGGGCGATGATCGCCGCGATCCAGTTCAGGCGGTGATTCCGGGATTCGCCGTACTGGTTTTCTTTATTTTTCCACCTTCCGGGATAATCTCGGTCGAAGGCAGCTATGGCGGAATCGGCGGCATTCGGGCATGGATTGGGTGTATGGCGACCCCAATTGGTGACTTTTTACAGAATCGATATCGGTCCCGACAATGATTTCCGTTTCCGCTTCCGGGGCGATCAATGGATGGCCGCTGCCGCGCTATAACCTGCTGTGGACAATACGCGGCATACCCTGTCCCTATTACGGCGAAGAAATCGAGTTCATGAAAGGCACGCCGCAAGACATCATCGGCAACGACGACACACTGGATACCACCGGGACGCGCTTATTTCGGTGACCATCTCAACGACGACAATATCGCCACGACCCAAAACCATCCACTGTACCGGCATATCGGCGGCAAACCTCATCCGCCGCTTTGCTTCTCGCCTTGCAGAAAGCGCGCATGAGTCTGTTAACGGAGTGGGGTGGTGGTATGAGCTTCGTGCGAGACTACAGCAATGCTGAAAGCTACGCCGTCGTCGGTCTCTCGTGCGGAGGGCGATCGGGATATTACCGCGGGCAATATCCTCGCTGGCGCTTTTACACAGATGCGGTGACCGGCAATCGGATTGATGTGACCAACGGCAGTATCTCTTTCCATGTGCGAGGTAATTCCCGCCGGCATTTACGTGCTGAATGGGCCTGGAAAGATCGGAATCGATGGAGTTATCTACGATAGGCGCACTATTTTCAGCATAACCCGTGGGAAATCGACGGTGGTACTGAGATCAATCAGCGGGCGAATCATCGCCGGAGGCGTCAGCGAAAATGAGCCCGTTATTTCAGCGACCGGCGCTGGTCGGGACTCGCTTTCATCATCTTAGGCGTGCTGGCGCTGTCGCACGTCAGTGGCG
>JADJRI010000086.1 GCA_016712275.1 Planctomycetota bacterium | reverse complement strand
CGCCGTTGGCCTCGATGATGCCGATCATGCCGCCAATGAACTGGGTAAAAACAATGACCTGCAGGCGACCATATCCATTGTCGAGTCGGTCCAGATTGGTCTTATCGACAGGTATGAATACTCCCAGCAAATAGTGATTCACTGCGTACATCACCATCTCGATCGGATTCTGCTGGCCCGAGTAAATGCACATCATCACGGCCGCCGTGAGAATGCCCAATGCCAGCGATGGCACAACCTGTTGCGTGATCACCGCCAGAACAATCGCGACAATCGCTGGCGTCAAAGTCCACAGCCCGAAATACCGGCCGGCCTCCTTCGCCTTCGGTTCCTCTGGAGTTGTGACTCCGCCCGCGCCAGTGGAATTCGCATCAGCAGACGTCGTCTGCGATGCGACCCCCCGCACATTCGTTTCTGCCGTCGCCGCTCCTTCCTCATTCGTCGAACCACTCGTTGCGTCTCTTGCCACCGCCGGCTGGCCCGCACGATCTGAAACGCCCGAAGCCTGCCCGGCCGAAATCTGCTCCTCCTGCCCCATGGCAAAGGGCAGGAAAAGCAGCATGGAAATCAATGGCAAGAGCCACATCGACGATCGCTGAGTGCGGATTTGCATAAACGTGCCTCGATTCACGGGCGGACTCTAAACGCCAAGCCCTTTGTTTTCAATCAAATCCGCACTCGCTACCCTGCCCCCATGAACGCAGCCGCCTTCCTCCGCTGCATTCGACCGGCCTGCCACGCCACCTTCGACCTCACCGCGCCCATTTTCGCCTGCGGCCGCTGCGGCTCCCTCCTCGACGTCGCCTACGATTGGGATCGCCTTTCCGTTCCCGCCTCGCTCTCATTCTTCCAGGAACGCCACGCCACTCGAAACGAACCCATCGACTTCTCCGGCGTCTGGCGATTCCGCGAGATCCTCCCCTTCGCCCCGCCATCCGACCTCGTCACGGTGGGGGAGGGGCAGACCCTTCTGCAAGCCCCTGACATCCGCCGTCTCGACCTCCCGCTCAAACCAGGCCACCTCCATTTCCAATACGAAGGCCTGAACCCTTCCGGCAGCTTCAAGGACAACGGAATGGCCGCCGCCTTCACCATGGCCCGCATCCTCGGCCGCCGCCGCGTCGGCTGCGCATCCACCGGCAACACCAGCGCCAGTCTCGCCATGTACGCCTCGCTGACTCAACTAAACGACGGCACACCCATGCGCGGCATCGTTTTCATCGGCAGCGGAAAAATTGCCCACGGCAAACTCTCCCAGGCCCTCGATTTCGGCGCGCTCACGCTCCAGATCGACGGCGATTTCGACGCCTGTCTAAAACGAATTCGCGAAGCCGCCGATCGCCTGAATCTCTACCTGATGAACTCGGTCAATCCCTTCCGCCTCGAAGGCCAGAAGACGATCATGTACCGCGTTCTCGAAAATCTCGACTGGGGTCCGCCCGATTGGATCGTCGTCCCCGGCGGCAACCTCGGCAACGCCAGTGCCTTCGGTAAGGCATTCATCGAACTCCACGCCCTCGGCCTCATCCGCCGAATCCCGCGCCTCGCCGTCATCAACGCCAGTGGGGCAAACACCCTCCACGAACTCGTCAACAACCGAGGCCTCCGCTGGAGTAATGGCGCATGGGACGACGCCATCATCGCCGGCCACCGAAACGAACGCGCCACCGCCGGCCTCCGCGCCCAAACAGTCGCATCCGCCATCGAAATAGCCGACCCCGTCAATCTCCCCAAGGCCCTCCGCTCGCTCGACGCCATGAACGGCCTTGTCACCGATGTCACCGACGGGGCAATCCTCGACGAAAAAGCCCGCATCGGCCGCACCGGCCTCGGCTGCGAACCCGCCAGCGCCGCCAGCCTCGCCGGCCTCCGCAAATTGCTTGTAAACGGCCAAATCGCCAACGACGCCCGGGTCGTCTGCATCCTCACCGGCCACGCCCTCAAAGACCCGGACGCCACAGTGCGCTACCACATGAATGCCGAGCCCTCACCGCCGCGCGAGTCTTCCGCCCCTCGGGCACAATTCGCCAATAACCCAATCCGCGTTGCCGACGACTTGGATGCAATCTGCCGCGTGATCGAGCAACAAGATATTGCCCGGTAGGGCATGCGAACGTAGCCGGACACTTCAGTGTCCGGAAAGCTGTTGCATCACCGATTCCGCCCGGTAGGGCGGACGAGGTGCTCGCAAAAGTCGGGGGCTTTCGTCTTTTTCTTTGACCCGCCCGCGTACCGCACATAACCTATTACTACGCAACGAACCGCTCGCCACACTGTCGGCGGCATCAGCTATCATGCCATCAAGCGCGACAGTGGCCGCACGAAAGTCCCTCGCAGTGATGAAGACTCTGTCGGCCTTGTCGATCTGCTCGATGGCTCCGAGGGCCTTTCACCATGCATCGCATCCCCCAATCCATCGCCGCGATTCTGCTCCTAACCCTCCTCGGCTGTGCCCAAACGCAGCCAACCCTTAACGACGAACAGCGCACTCGCCAGCGCATCGAAAGCACCGGCCTCACCGAATCCGAAAACGAAACTCGCGTCGCAGGCATCGCCGACCGAATCGAAGACGCCTACGCGGCCTGCTCCACCCTCTCGCTCACCGCCACAATCACCGAACCGCTTTACCCCGAAACAAAGCGCGTCGAATTGGCCATGACGCCCGACAAGCTCAAAGCCAGAATCTTCATCGACGACGTGCCGGTGCTGGTTTGGACCCTCGCTGATGGCCGATGGGAGGAATTCAAATCCGAGTACAACGGCGAGCCGAAAGCCCACCTCATCCGAACGCCCGAATCCGACGAGGGCCCGCTCGATGTCACGCTCTCCGATGGAATCGAGCGCCACATGTGCGGCTTGGGCGGCTACTACCAGACATGGCTCGCGCCCGATTCGCGCCGAATTGAGTACTTCGCCTCGCGCATCGCCAAGGGTTCATGGATCGCAAATGAAAAAGTACACGGCCGCCAGTGCGATGTCGTCGCCTGTCTCCCCAACGAGCGTTACGGCGGCACCGAATTGATCTACGTTCGCCCCGACGGCTTCGTAGCCCGCTGGGAGTCGATTCGTCCGACTGAAAGGGACGGCCCGCCGAAGCTCATGCGAATCCGCACCTACTCAAACTACCGCACGACCCCGCTCCCCGATGCCACGTGGAATCTTGAAATCCCGCCCGATCCGATGCCGCCGCCAAAGAGTGACGGTCCTTTCTGAAAACTCAGCTCCCCCATATCCCCATCGGACGCTTCACCTCTTCCTCAACACAATCACGAAATCCTGCGCCAAAGCATGCGGCGTCGAACCCTCCATCGGCACCCGCAGCACCCGCCGAACAGCCCGGAGCACCGCGCATCCACTCGTTTGGCACGATCCACGTATCGCAAATCCGGAAAAACCAGCGGCGCCAGCAAGGTTGCACGAATACACCCGCGCATCGCCAAAGCCGTACCCCGCGGCCATTCGCATCCACGCGCTCGGGCCGAGCCGGTTGCCCCAGTCCCAGCGCGATCGGCCGAGGCATCGAACGGCCGCCGCCTGAACCAGCGCATTCGGCGAGATGATCCGCGATGTGCTGAAAACCAGTCGCCCGCCCGGCCGCAGCACGCGCTGAATCCCCGCCAGCGCGTCCGGCGGCGATGCGAAGCAATACATCGTTTTGTGAACAAGCACCGTGTCGAAGGAACCGTCGCGGTAGGGCAGTCGCTCGCCCGATGCCGCCACCAGCGGACGGCCGGTCGGCCGCGCCTGCAACAGCAGGGGGCGCGAAATATCGAGACCATGCACGTCCGCCGCCGCTGCGCGAGCCGCCTGTATGTACTGCCCGCGCGCAGCCGATGTCGAGAACCCGCTCGCCGCGTTGCCACGGCACCAAATCGAGCAGGGCGTGGTCAAGCTCCTCATGTTGAAACGAAGGCGCGAAGGCCGCCGCCACTCGCGCAGCTCCCATCGAATCCGATCACCCAATCGGCCGGGCAGCGAAGCAATCCGAATGGCACGAGCAGCAGGCATACCCCTGAATATCGGCCAATGAATGGCTCACAGCCAATCTCAAAGTCCCGTGTGGCACCGCCTAATAGGTGGTGACACCGGGTCTTCACAACAAAACCAAAGCCAACCCCAAACGCCAACGGCGTTTCGCCTCTAGCCCAGGGTTGATCGCGAAGCGTCATACCCTGGGTCCAAAACCCCCAAATCCCATTCAATCCCAACGGGATTGTGCCACGCACGCCCAAATCCAAAAGGAAAACCGGCATCTCACCCCGGTAGGGGTGACAGAATGTAGCCACGGGTGAAGCGTCGCGCGGGCGCAGCCCCGCATCGCGGAACCCGTGGTCCCAGACCCCACGCCCCCTCAGCCCCGGCAGGGCGAAGGAAATCAACGATGTTCGATCACCCGTTTGGGTATGGGTAAGCTTGAGGAAACACAGCCACCCACGGCTGTGAATGCAGATCATGTCGTACACCTGCCCCCCTCTGCAATCTCCAACGCCAACGGCGTTCCGCCTCTAACCCAGGGTTGATCGCGAAGCGTTCTACCCTGGGCACAAAGCCCCCAAACTCCATTCAACCCCAACGGGGTTGCGCCATCCCGAGCGCGCAAACACGCGGAACACAAACAGGCACATTGGCAAACACCCTCGGCCAGCGAACCGAATACATCGACGACACCAATTCTGAGACAAAACGCTATTATTTTGACGGCCTCAACGAGATTTACGAGTATAATGACACTGCCGACCCAATGCGGTACGAAACTTGCCCTTGACGTTCATGACGGCCGTATGTCAAGAATGTCAAGGGTCCACGGCGTCAGCTACATCGACGAGCGCCTGATGATGATGGCCTGCCAGGCAACCGGAACCACCAGCGACGATCGGCCGTACTACTATGTGCTCGATCGCATGTACAGCATTCGTTATCTCGTAGACCGCGCTGGGGCCATCGTCGAGCGCTACTGCTACGACGAGTACGGCAAACCCCTCATCCGCGAGGCCATCGGCCGGGGCGACACCCGGACCTATACCCTGCTCTACTCCGGCACCGCAGATGATATGACCGACGAGATCGCCAACACCCTCTGGGACCCGCGCTGCGACATCGACGATGATGGCGACGTGGACACCGATGACCAGACGGCCTACACCGCCAAGGACGCCATCTGGCCGCAGCCATCCTATGACCAGCCCACCGTGGCCCAGGCCTTCAGCGATGTCGGCAACCCCTACATGCCTGTCCTTGACGTGCAAGGAGCGAAGCGACAAGCATGTCAAGGGTTCCAGGGAGTCCCCAACTTCACCCTCGATACCAACCCTTCCCGCGACAGTGGGCAAGCTCATCCTCAACCACCACAGAGCCAGATTCGCCGATCCGGTACTGGGTAGATGGTTAAGTCGAGATGAAGCCCAATACCGTGACGGCGCAAATCTTTTCCAACTCATGAAGTCAAGGCCAACTGCGTACAAAGACTCTACCGGAAAATCAATCGACGGGCCTCCCACCATCGCATGCTGTCTTGGGGGTACATCACTAGGGACATGCATGGATGTCACTTCATGTCAATGTGCTGCCTTGGAGGAATAGCTGCGCTAACGGGGTCATCGTGCAGCGGCAACACATGCTGCAATGATAGGATGCGATTGTTATGTTGGGTGATCAAACATCCGATGAATGTATTTAATTGGCAACATTGTTCGGTCGAATGTAATTCAAGGTGCATTGATCCGGATGCAGGTGGAATAAACGATATGAGCTGGTATATTGCAGGCGGAACCGGCCCAAACTCCCCGATGCCAGATCCGCTGGGTAACGGCCATCCCGGATGGGTGCATCATGATATTTCCTGGAACCACACAATGGGCCCCTGGATAGACTTGCCGTTTGGAACTTGCGATTGTCTCGATTCAAAGGGCAATGCAATTAACAACATACCCAATAAAA
>JADJRI010000085.1 GCA_016712275.1 Planctomycetota bacterium | reverse complement strand
CCAGCGATGACCAGCGTTGCGTTGTTCGGCACGTAATAACGGCGAAAAATGCGCGCACATCGTCGATACGCGTAGCATCGAGGTCCTGGGCAAACCAATGATCGGGCGCATGGAAGGCCAGTGGGAAAAAGATTTTTCGTAAATGAAATGTCCTACGAATCCATAAGATGATTTTCGACGCGTTGTCGTCGTTCATTTTACGACTCACGTTGTTCGAGAAATGTCTGTTCGTTGGCGTGATCGAGCAAATACCCCATGCGATCACTTTCGAGCCACAAGACCAGCCCAAGCTCGCCCTTGCGGGAACCGTTTCGCAATAATGGTGCGGTCGAAATTGGTGGATCCATTGCGATCGCTTGCGCCAGCTCGTTCGAGATAAAAAGAATTTGTCTTCGCCGACATTGCGCGATCCTTGAAACATCACGTGTTCAAGAAAGATGCGCAAAACCGCTTCGTCCTGGCCTTCGTCCTTTGCTCCCACGTGATACTACCAAATATTCTGCGACGACGGAGTGCGATGATCTCATGCAAGATCACTTCGAGTCCATTTGGGAGGACGTATTTCTCGAAAGCTAGATTGACGCATCTTGGGAGGCTGCGCCCCACCTGTTGCCTACGCTTCGGGTCGCGCCTCGCCTCGACTCCATGTTGAATATTTGGGGCTTCGGGTCGCCTTGGCGCCCTGCGCCCCAAACCCCCACGTCGACGCGCGGGGTATTCGCGGAAGCGTTGCTAGGATCGAGTGACGAAGGATTGTGGTCACGCCGAAAGCCTCGTTGGCCAATGAGATCCTACCAGCTATTCGACGTGTTGCTCGACAAGAATTGGCCTGGGGCGATGAATTCATTTCTTGGGAACCGATGCAACGTGGTTGTTGTCGCCGTTCGCTGACCGGCCTAAGCAAGAACGAATCTTCACGAGGTCCCATGCGCAAGCTATTTCCCATTTTCCTGCTCGCCGCGCTCCCCGGATGTACCGGCAGCGCAGGCACTCCCACTCCGGGCCCGAAAAACACCGACGACTGCAAATTGACCGAGCAGACGTCGACCACGACAAACACGACGTCAACGGACAAAGGTCCTGAGAAACAAGGCGACGTGAAGCAGGATCAAGCCTGCGCCGACGAAGACGGCGTATCGCGAAGAAACGCTGACTGAAACAGCGAATGTGGACGTCGCGGTTTGCCGCTCGCGCCAGCCCCAAAGGTCTCGCGGATGCGCCGAAGACGTGCGCCGCAACATCACGCGAAAACCAGTCGCTGCAAGCGCTTGAAACACGCGAGGAAGCGCTCGATGCGTTGGACAAAGCTCTTGCCGAAACTGCCCCAGACAAACGCGATGCGAAACTCGCGGGCCTCGAAGCTGTGATGGATTGCCCGTCGCGATGGCTCGAGCGTTGCGCGCAGAAATGGCGCCGCTCGAATGCAGTGATGCGCTCGTCGAACCGCTGGTGAACGCTCCTCCCGAAAGGCATCGATGGCGCCATGTACGCGACGCTGCGAGGTCTGGCGACAGCTGCACGCATTGCCCGAACGGGAAGTTCTCCTCCGAAACTCGCGCCACCTTTCTGAACGAAAAAAAAAAAAGGTCGAAGAATTCGTTGCAGGTCCAATGAAAGAATGGATGTCGGCGCAAGCCATCGCCCATCGAAGCTCTGTCGAAAGACGGCCCGAAGCTCACGTCGCGCGCGAGGAATCGCGGCGATCGAAGCAGGAATGGCCGAGCTTCGATCGCGTCGAAGCCGTTCGTAATGCGCCTGTACCGGCCGAGTTCGAGATCAAGAACGGGCCAACGTGTGTTACGCACAGCTCGATCAAGTCCTCGATCCCGCAAAGATCGCGGTCGCGATGCGACGCTCGTGGGCCTGCGTGACCGGGCCCAAGCAGGCGTTTTGCAATGACGCACGGTCGATCGCGCGCGAAGCTCTCTCTCGCGATTGTACGGCGGACGGCGCATCGATGCGCTCGATGGTCTGCTCGTCCCGCCTCTTGCCAAAGCCGAAGTAACCACGGTTCAAGAACGTTTGGCGCTGAAGTTGCTGACATTTATGCGGGGAGTTTGCTGCCACGCGACGCTACAAAAAGCTTCGTTCCTTCGTGCCCTGCTCGAACGTGGCATACGCTGGTCATCCGCATCGCGTTACGTGATGGCGAATTAGCGGCCGATGTGAAGCGAATGTATGCGCGAGGTCGTCTCGAGTTTGGCCGGACATACTTGCGGGCGGTTGATTTCGATCAAGTTGCCGCGCTGTTTGCTGGAGTTCCAGAAGCTGAACGCACGGACGAAGACAAACTCCTCATCGCGCTGATCGAAGCGTTGCGCAAGATCTTGCGGGTCCGGTTGACGCCGGTCTGATCCGTTGGGTACCATACGTCGATTTCCTTTTGGGGGGGATTGGTTTCGCTCACGGGCGTAATCATTCGCCTTGGGACGGCTTGGTTCGAACCACTTATGTGAGGTGCTTCCTTGGAATCGACGACCACTCAACGCGTGACCTTGCAGACGCCGGTGCACACGGGCGCAGATGCGACGATTCACGTGATGGCTGCGGCGATGCAGCGATCTTGGGCGACATCCGAGCCGCTGTTGATGCTCATCCGAACCGATCGTTCGTCAGACAGTTGGGGTTTTGCAGGAGTTGCAGGGGCAAGCAGCCGAGCTGGGTGCGTGGACTTTGTCGGCGGATGCCAACGTTTTGGTCTCGATGGACCTTACGTGAAACTTTCTTCGAGCGTTATCATACGGTTGCCGCGTGTAGCCACGGAACCAAGCCCGGTGGGGGGGGTGGCGATTCGGCATTGTTTAGCGCAAGCAGCGGGGCAAAAACAGCAAGTTGCTCACGACTTGCCCAGCCTTTCGTCGATTCTCCTCGACCATCGAACCGGAAACATTGTCGTTTGGTTTTGCGCGCGATCGCCTGGAGACGCTGCTCGTGCGAATTTTGCGCCGGGGTCCTCCGTCGAACCGCCCTACGTGTTTTTCCCTTCGACATGCGTCTCGGGCGGATGCTGCGACATTGCGGATTCTTTCACGCATCTTGGCTCATGCCGAAATTCGCTAATTGATCGTCGTCGCGCGTAGACGTTCAGGACGAACCGCGAGACGAGCAACCGTGGCGTTCGTTCACCCAAGGAAAAAATATGATCGAGCGTTTTGATTATGATTTGAAGGCTCGGAGCTGATCGAGAAGCAGCGCCTTCCTCGGGGACGGTCCCGACGCTATTGACGCCCGATGTGCGGCAGGCCGTGGATGCGGCGGCATGTTGTGGGCAAGTCACGGATGCGGAGCAAGTTGCAGCGGCGCTCGAGATTCGTGGAAGAGGCTTCAAGCATCTGGCGGGCCGTTGAAGTAGGCATTTTGCGGCGCCATGGTTTGGCATTCACGTTCGTGGATCCCACGCTGCACATGTTTGTCGTGGTCAAATGGGTCCGACGGAACGAGCGCAGTCCACAAGCGTCTTGCGCAGTTTCCTCAACAAAGCGCATTTTCAGCGACAAACCCTCGAGGTCCGTTTTCTCTGCAGCAGCGCATTGACCAAGGCGCTTCGGGAATATGACGACTTCCGAGGCTGATCGAGGGCCAATCATCGAAACATTGCTGCTTGCAGCTCGACAAGCGATGAATGCGTCGGCGCATGACGTGGCGCTCGATTATCTCGCGCCTATCGTCGAACTAGCGCCCGATGGTGACGTTTGGGCGAGTTCATTTTGCGGCGTCTGCCCCGCAGATCGATACGGCGCGCCTTGAATGTGCGTGCGCGGCGGGCGACCGAATTGCGCAACAATGCTATTCGAGCAGTTACGAGCTCGATGGACAAAGGACCGGAGATAGCGGCGCGACGGTGGATGGTGAGATGGCCACGCGTTTGGGTGAACATACCAGAGCCTCGATATTGCTGGGAAGCGCTTACGCAATACGGAATTCACATCGAGGCATTTCC
>JADJRI010000084.1 GCA_016712275.1 Planctomycetota bacterium | reverse complement strand
AGACAGGCCCGGCAGGTACAAAAGTCAAATTGGAACCCGCAGACCTGAAGCTGGCGAATGCGGATTTTTATTGGATAGATGGCGGTGCAAAAACGGTTGAAGTTTCGGCCGACATCGCCGGCGTGCGACAGTCGGCCACGGTATCGGTTACCGTATTGCGCCCGACGATGGACCGATTCAAGATCACTGTCCATACTCGATGGCGATCTTGGCATACAGTACAGCGGCCCCAAACCGATTGGCGATGCGGGGTCGGCCGTTCTCGACGGTGCCGCCTATGCAGACAGCCCATCAACCCCATTAACGGCGACGCTCAACGCGAAATCGGCGGACGAGAGCTTTGAATTGTACCTGATGTACAAGCCCGACGGCGCAGACAGCATCTGGGTGACATTGGGAATGGGCACGTGGACCTGGGCCGGCAGGACGACGCGCATAACGACGCCGCCCGGAACAAATTGGACCGCCGCCGCCGCCGCGGGGATGAGCAAGCACGATGGGGCAAATTCGACGGTATTGCCGGTTTGGACTACCCAGTTCAGTTCGATGCGCTGGGTCTGATTGAGTTTTTGCATTTGGTGATGCATGCTGTGGCCGAAGTCCGGTTCGATTTACGCGATTTTGATTCTCGCCATGAACGTGGCTTGCATTCAAGGCCAACAGTCTGGAGATGTTCACGTGGAATCTGAAGAAACGAGCATGGGGCAATTCGGTGGATGATTGTCGGATTTCACTCGGCGGGCCCAAAGCCAAGATTGCCGTTGGTTCGCCGGTCCGGCTCGATTTGATTTTTCAAAACGACGGCGACACCGGCATCGGCTATCCACGGGTGTCCATTTGGTTTGAATATGACTTTGAGGTCAGCCTCGTCGGTGCCAGAGGCGTGCCGCTCACCCGCACGGGGCAGGAAAAGAGAGACGCCATGGAGGAGCAGGGCGGCGTTTTGCTTGAGTGCCCACCGCACGATCGCATCAGCAGTTCAGTTGAAATCTCCCAATTGTATGATTTCAAAACACCCGGTGAGTATGAGATTGTCGCATCTAAAAAAGTCCCCGGTCGCGGCGGATCCGGAATTATTACAGTCGTCTCTAATCAGATCACCGTTGAAGTATATAAGCGGAATTAAGTTTCTTGTGTCATCGAATCGTGGGTCAACCGGCCGCGAACTTGGAATTGGATGACTACGATTGCTGGCGATTTCAAAGAAAAATTTCTCGCCTTAACTCCCGGCCGTTCAACGACGTCCGTACATCCTCCGAACGCTCAAATAAAATTCCGTCCGACAAATCCCATTTCATGTCCTATCTTGGTTTCAGCGACGCCGAATTCGATGGGTACGTTTGCGGCGTGATGAGGTGAGTTTTGGCGTCACCGCGATTCAAGAAAGGACTGGGCCATGATTAAATATCCGGGACGGAAGCGTAAGAAAACAAAATGCGGTTCGAGGCGTACGGCGACGGCGGCGGCTGTCATTCCATCGCCGTTATCCGACGATGAACGCAGAAACCGAAAATCCTGCAACAATCTGCTCGTCGAAAAAATCACGGATCGATTGCGCGGCGTCGCAGCCGACACAGACATCCAGGAACTCAAAAAGCTCCAGGAAATGATCTGCGATCTGAGAAAAGTCGAAATCTCCGCCGAGAAAGTGGAAATCGATCGCGCCGTTGCCCAATCCGCGCTGGCGGAATCCTCCCGTGACGAGGAGAACGCCAATCGTTCCCCGGGTGAGATCAGAGAGGCAATTCGCCGGGTCGCCGACGAGGTCTATGGCATTTCGGTGAATGAGCATCGCGAAAAAAATCCGGTGGATGCCCCCGCACTGAACGCAACAACGACTGAGAATGTTGCCGGCAATTCGCAAGACGATAATGCGGCCCAACAAAAAGTGGCTACGGAACAAGTCTCCATGGGCCACAGCAAGATCAATGATTCCTAGTCGGGTACGGGAATCGTCGGATGGGGCACAGCCGCCTTCGGTTGTCTTCTTGCATCAAACGACACCAGCAACCACGATTGAAACCGGGTGGCCACCTGCGCGGAAATTCATTAGAATCTTGGACGTGACAGGTTTCGAAAAATAGGAATCAAATCATGACCGATGCATCAAACAACAACGATCTACAGGTTGAATTTCCGGATGGCGGCGGCCTCGCCCTTGCGGCCGGCAAGCCGTATCGAATTCTCATTGTCGGAGACTATGCCGGCGGCGAAAAGGGCGGTGTCTCGGATGGCCTCGCCAACAAAGTCGTTGAAATAAACGGCACGAATTTTGACGAGGTCATGCGAGAAGCGCGCCCGTCGCTGTCCTTTCGTTCACCGATCCCATCGCGGCCGGAAACAAATTGGCCGAGGCCAATCTAAGGTTCTCGTCCATCAAAGATTTCGATCCCGCTGTCATTGCCATGCAAATCGGCGCGGCCGCCGGCCTTTTGGAAGTACGCGAGAAACTGGTTGCCAGATTGTTGGGCAAAATGACGGCCGCTCAACTGACTCAGGGCGTGGGCGATGCGATTTCAAGCGATTCATCGCTTGCCTGGCTAGCCGACTCATTGAAGCCCGCATCGCCGGCAAAGCCGGTCGATCCCGGAACGCTTGACAAGGTGCTGTCGGGCCTGGATCTGGGTGACGGCGGGGCGGCACCATCTGGCAACGCACCAAAGTCCGCGATAGGCGCGGCGGTGGCATCGGCGGCGGGGGCCGGCAACATTCCGTCGGAAGAGGCGATGGCCATTCGCAGAACGTTGGGTGAAGTCGATCGAATCGTATCGAGTTGGCTCAATGCGGTTTTGCATTTGCCCGATGTCCAGCAAACCGAGTCCATTTGGCGGCTCGCTCGCCTTTTCTCGTCAAACGGGTGGATTTCCGAAAAGGCGTTCGACTCCAGCTTCTGCATGCAAAGCGATCGGAGTTGATCGCCCGTTTCGCATCGCTTCTGATTGATCTTTTTCGACGAAGCGCCGATGCGCCGGACCTCATCGTGATCGCATCGCCGTTCGGCAGCATCGCCGCCGACATGGAGTTGCTCGACGAATTGGCACAGCATGCCGCAAGCATTCCATGTGTGATGCTCGCGCCCGCTTCGGCCGGCTTCTTCGGCGTGAAACACGCCTGGCAGGTTCCGACGCTCCCCGCGTTGGTCAGCATGTTCGACCAGTGGCAATTCGCGAAATGGAAATCGTTGCGAGATCAATCCTATGCGCGTTTGCTCGGTGTGGTGTTTGGCAGGGGCCTTTTGCGACAGCCGCACGGCCGCAGCGAAACGAAGGACCTGGAATACAACTTCAAGGAAGATGTCACACTGGAGTCATCATTCTTGTGGGCCGAAGGCGTTTTCGCCGCGGCCCTGGCCATCGCCAGTAGCGTGGGCGAGACAGGTTGGCCTTCATCCATGGCCGGCTACGTCCGCGGTCAGGTCGACGGTTTCACAACGGCGATGGGGGGCAAGGACGGCAAGAAACAGTACGGTCCGTCCGACACACAGATGATTCAATCCAAAATTGAAGAGTTGGCCGCCGCCGGTCTCAATGCCGTGGTCGGAATCAAAGATCAGGATGCCGTGCATGTCTGGAATGGAATTAGCGCCGCAAGGCCGCCGGTGGTTGACATGAACGGCATGCTGGAAATCAGCCTGCCGTATCAACTCTTCGCGGCTCGGCTTTCCACGCTCCTGTTCGATTTGAAACCCCAGTTGACGGGCAAATCCGAGGACGATGTGACCCGTATCGTGACCGAAAATGTGCGCATGGCTTCAGCTCGACGAGGCCCAGTCGGCCACGGCCATCAATGTCCAAACCCGACCGGCCGAAGGCGATCCGTCGGCAATCGAACTGGCCGTCACAACAACCCCGCCGCCGAATATCGTCCCGGCAGGCATTCCGGTGGTCTTGGGTTTCAAAATCTCAAAATAATTGGAATGGGTTGCGTTTGGATCTTAGAGGTGGCGAATCGCTAGTACGGTGTCCGGAAGGAATTCGAGGACTTTCTTGACATCCTCCCAATTGAGCTGGCCGGGCGCACAACCGGGGCGCGGCAACAGGGTTTTCGAAGGCCCCACGATGGCGGCCAGTTGCTTGGCGCTACGCTCAATAATCTGGAGGTTCGGCCCTGACCAGGCGTATTGCTGCACCGGAAATGACAAGACGCCCGGCCGAATCTGGTGAACATGATTGCCGCGCGATTTGATGAGGTGGCCGAGGTCGATATCGATTCCGGCGAATTTTCTGACGGCCTCGGCGGCAACGCCGAAATCCATGATCGCAACGCCATCCGGAGTCGTGGCGCCTGTCGTCGGGATGCACCGAAAGTCGGCAGACTCAATCCAAATATTGCAGTCCTTTTCGAGCATTCGGGTCTCAACTCACAGGGCCTGTCGTCGGCGACGTAACACAACGGCCGACACCATCTTACGCTCATTATCGGCGAGCGAAAGGCGGAGCCTTTGAAATAAGAATTCCTTCAACTCCCCCATCGAACGCAACATAAGATGCCTTATAGGACGTCAACTAGGGGGATTGAAACAGGGATTCGTTTTCTCATTCGGGTTCAGTTGAGACTGTCGGCTTCAAACGCTTCGTTTGCATCACGCCCGTCTGGAACCAAGCCGCAAATCCTATGAGGGAACAACGAGTTTGTTCACGGTCATCTGTTGCTTTCTGCCCGACAAAAAGTCGCCGGTGATAACAGATTCGACGCTTCAGGTCGGACGATAATGGCGACATGCCTTCGGTCGATTTTGTCATGGAAGAACTCGCCGGCCTGGTCAATCGGACCAGCGCCGATTTTTGGATCGCAGTCATCGGGACAATTGCGCCGGTGATGGCGATCGGAATTGTTGTGATTGTTTTGGTGGGGACCCGGCGGAGTGTCTTGCGACGGCTCGAAAACCTCGAGACCCAGTCAAGCAAAGTTCATGAGGTCGATACCGGACCCACCGTGCGCGAATTTTGCCGGGACCTTGCGGCATCGCTTCGAATGCGCCTGCCGAAAGCAAGGTTGCCGGCGAAAGCGGAAACGGATGATGTCGCGTTCATTCGGGGCGTTCTCATTCATCTGAAGGCGCGTCGGCGGCGACACGTCGAACTGGAGCAGACGGTCTTGCAGCTTGCGCGGGATGTGGCCAATCTCAGCGATGAGATTGCCGGCCTTCGTTCAGCAACAACAGACGAGATCAGTGGGATTGAAATCGACAGAACTCTCATGATGGCCGACGTGGAGCCCCCCTCCCAGGAAACCACCTTGGAACCTTGCGATGAGCCGTCGATTCCGATTCAGGAATTCGATGCCCTGCTGGAAAGAGAATCCGACTCCGTGAGTGATCCCGGTTTGGAATCGAGTGTCACCAATGCGGCAATCGACGACTTTCTTTCACACACCATCGCGGCCATTGAACCAGCGGCCGTTGAACCCGAACCAATTGAACCGAAGGCCGTGCCGATAGACATTTCATCTCCTGATGAAAATGCAGGCCGGCCGACGGCGGATGAATTTCGCAGCGCCGCCGATTCGATGACCGCCCTGCTTGCCGAAGCGATACTCGAAAGTCAGCGACTGGCCGATCTGCGCGAAGCGTCCGTCGAAACGCGCCGGGAGATTTCGGAATTCGAGACGGAGATCATTCAGAAACTAAGCGCCGGCATGGAGGAACTGCAGCGCCTCGACGCTCAGCTTTCATCGAGCGGCGAACTCTTGAGGCCGGACATCCTCCGCGCCGAGGCGGCCCGGCTGGCACTGTGCGACACGCTCGAGCGCATTGAGGAGACCGTTCGGTTGGTACAGGGGCTCATCGAAACAGCGGCCCCCGCCGCCCCACCGAAAGGCGAGACCTCCGGCAAGAAGCGGCGCAAGCCCCCCGCCGGCAGCGCCAAAGCACCCACCCCCACCCCCATCCCCACCCCCCGGCAAAAGAACACCGGCCGACGGTGACCCCACATTGCCCGGGTTCCGGACCCGCTTGCGGCCGTGCAAAGCGTTCATTTCATGAATCTTTCATGGTTCGGCCGACTGTAAAATCATTGCCACCGTTTCGGTGGACATATATGATGGTGTCAGCAGATGCCGGACGGGCCAGTGCCAGGCAGGCCGCATCGAGGCAGCGCTATTCTCGATCGTGCATCCAGTGCGATCTCGCTGCCCGGTGAGTGTATAAACGGCCGGAACCCCTGGGCCTGATTCGACGGCCATGTCACCCTTGAAGGAGAAAATGCAATTATGCTCAATCGAATTTTGATATCGCTTTCCCTGCTTGCTTTGGTTACGGCAAATGTGTGCGCGGATGTCAAGGTCGGTGACATCGCCCCGCCCATTTCGGCGGACAAGTGGTTCAACCTTCCGAAGGGTAAGAAGGGAATCAAGCAGTCCGATCTGCGGGGGCAGATTGTTGTCATCGAGTTTTGGGCCACGTGGTGCCCGCCCTGCCGGAAGACCATTCCGCATCTGGCCGAACTTCATGGCAAGTACAAGAACAAGGGCGTTATTCTGCTTGGAATTTCGGATGAGCCGGAAAAGACGGTCTCGAAGTTCATGCAATCAACCAGGATGCCCTATGTGGTCGCGGCCGGCGCCGAGGGGGCCGGGTCTCAATATGGCGTTCAGGGCATCCCCCACTCCTTCCTTGTCGATCCCGAAGGGAAAGTGGTGTGGGCCGGCTATCCGACCGAACTCGAAGCTCAACTGGACAAGCTGCTCAAGGACAGCCCGCCGAAGGGCAAGAGCTTCTTGATGACGGGCTCGGCGAAGTCGCTGTATAAGAAGGCCGAGGGGTATTACAAGAAAAAGAAATATGGAGGAGCCGTCGAGTCTTATGAGGAACTGGCTAAGCAGTATGGCTCGACCAAAGAGGGCAAGCTGGCCAAGGGGAAGCTGAAGAAGATCAAGGGCAACAGCAGCATCATGGCCAAGATCAAAATGGCCAAGTCGGAGCGGGAGGCCGACAAGTTGCTGCGCGCGGCGCGGGCTTTGGCGCAGGATGGCGACCCGGCCGATGCGGTGGAGTATTACGATCGCATCATCAAGAAATATCCGGAGACGAAGGCGGCCAAGTTCGCGGGCGAGGAGATCGGCGCGATGAAGGACGCGGCGAAGAAATCGGGCGGCGACAAGAAGGCCGATGATGCGGATGACGAGGATTCGGACGACGGCGATTCCGACGATTCGGATCACGACGACGACGATGAATCGGGCGGCGATGAGGACTCGGACGAGGACGACTGACGGGCGATGAATCGACCGGTTTTATCTTGAGAAACATCGGGGTTCGGCGTCGGGGTGAGCCTGGGGCCGGACCCCGGTTTGTTTAGGGGGCGGGAGATCAGAATGTCCCCTTTTTGGGTTGGTTCTTTTTTTGGTTTCGACTGTAGTGGCATCATTGTGGCATATTCTTCCTGACACTTTTTCTGTCCCCATTGTAATTGGTTACCGTGCCACAAGTGTGAAAAGTGAGACTCAATACTTCTACATTTTGGGCAAACAGTTTTTCAGATGGGTGTGCTTGTGTTGCACATACTGTTACAACACAACCAACGACTCGGCCGTCGCCCTAATAGTCGTCCTGCCACAGCACTATGGCAGCACTCTCATTTGTTAGCACTTGGGATAATTCGTGTACTACAAGATTGCAAGAGTAGAGGACTTGCGCATGTTGTTAAGACGCGGTAACCGACATCGTGCCGCGATTGCACTATTAATGACGATTACAGTATGGTTAGTCAGCTCATATGTATCGGTGATTTATACGGGCCATGACTGGACAGCAGGGTTATTCTGTGGCGCATTGCGATTTTATGGGAAGGTTCAAACTAATTCAAGTGTTCACAGGCCGTTTTCACCCTTGAAAGCACATGGTTTTGAGACGGTTGATATTGGCCGACAGAAATCTCACAAGTATTACGTAGCGAGACTTGGTCTCGAGTTGCCGTGGGTTGGAATAAGGAACTTGACGGCTGGCTATCGTTCTGATTGGTTAACAAAAGCTGAATACGTTTACGAATTACCAACAAATGGTGTTCAGTTTAGCGTGATATTTCCAGTTTGGATAATTGCATTGCCACTTTCCATCGTCGTTGCAAGGACTTATTTTGTTCGCTATAAGAACCTGAAGTCTATTCAACAAAACCTCTGCGGCTCAATGCGGTTACTGCCTTTACCAAAATGAATCGGGTCGCTGTCCAGAATGTGGCTTGTCTGTAGATGACTTGCGTACAAATTACTCAAACTAATCACTATTGACTGGGCAATTAGA
>JADJRI010000083.1 GCA_016712275.1 Planctomycetota bacterium | reverse complement strand
GGAGCTGTGGGTATTCTTTCCGGGTTCGCCTTTTTCGAATGACAACAAGGACGAATCGACATTCGCCGAACCAGCATCAATCAAGTGATTGCGGCGGCCATTGGGCAAGATACGCGTTTTCGATCGCTCGAAACGGCGGTGCAAGTGGAAGCGCGCAAAGGTTGGTCCTTTAATGGGCTCAATAGTCGCAATACGCCCGGAATGGTCGCCAACGGCGTTTTTTAATCGCGTTTTCGTCGACGGATTCGTCATGCCCGGTTCCATGGCGCCTCCAGATCCGCGTTTGCCATTACGGAAGAGCATTCTCGATGGGGTCATAGACGAAGCGATGGCATTACAGGCGTGCTTGGAAGCACCGACAAAGCTCCCCTCGAACAACACCTCGACGGCATTCGTACGCTCCGAAAAACAAAATTAGAGTGCCACCAATCCCCAGCGCTGTTGTCGTGTGCCGTGCCGGAAAACCGATGGACGAATATCCCGATATCGACGGTCAGCCCGCAGTTATCAGCGGTGTCTCGCGTTCTCGTGGATACGCTCGTCATGGCGCTCGCATGTGATCAAACGCGTGTATTCAGCCATTGGTTTTCGCATTCGATCTCGGTGAGCAATGTGTTGTTTCCGCTGCCAATATCGACGCGGGCCATCATCAGCTCGCGACGAACCTGACATCAACCCAAAGTCGCGAGCATTGTGCTCTACGTCATGGAGGAATTCCGGTACCTCGTCAAAGCGTTACAAGCTGTTCCCGAAGGTGATTCGACGCTGCTCGACCATTGCGCAATTTGGCGACGAGCGGTTGTTCTTTGGGGAAAGTCGCATTCCGTCGAAGAATACCCGATTCTGATTTGCGGGAGTTGCAACGGAAAGCGCTGCAAACGGGGGTTCGTTATCGTTCGACCGCCAGCGAAAACACGAGCAAAGTATTGCTCACGCTGGCCCGCGCCATGGGATTGACCTCGATTCGTACGGGAAAGGCGGCGGACTCGTGACTTCGAGTTTGTCGGCAATTGAAGTCTGGAGAAACTGGACATCTTGGGCAGGAATGGCCTCGTCGCGACCTCGAGTTTCCTCGTGGGTGTGGTTCGGAAGGTTTGTCGCCGAGGAAATCTCGTGCACGACCGGGAATCCTATTCCGCAGTGTTGACGTCGCTCGCATTTACCAGCGCTGAAAATGACCTCGCTCCAGGGTTCAACCTCGACAATCGAGTCAGCACGGGGAAAGATTATCTTTCGTGTGGCAAAGCTGATTTCGTGGATTCCGAAGGCAATACGGGGATCGACAATCGCCTTGCGGCGCTGATTCCCGTCGTGCGCGCTCAATTTGGCGATGCTGTCGACGGATTGGTGCAAGGGGCCATCAACGACGGCGAGCTCGTCATTTTGACCGAAATGGGAGCACGTCGATGATTTGGTCAATGATTCATGCGTCAACGTGGCGGTTCACATTGGAGCAAAGAAACGTCCCAGTTTAGGCACGGATGGCGTGGTCAGGCGTATCAAACCTTTGATCCGGATCCGATGTTCGAGCGCAGTTACGTCACCAAAGCGACCATCAAAAATGGCGTATTGTCGACGGGGGCATTCGATCTCGAGCGTGCCCATTGCGATTTTCGATGTCGCGTTCACCATTCACATGGATCAAGCGCGGCTCAAATTCTCGATCGATGAAGAAGGTAAAACCCAAGGATATCTGGGCGGGGTATTTTGCCCCGAGAAAATCCTCGATGGAGTCGCCGAAGGCGCAGGCGTCGCGCAATATCTTCCCGCCATCAAATTGGCCATGGAGGCGAATACCGACATGGCGTATGACGACACGAAACGGGTAAATGTGGGCGGCTCTCTGGAGCGCTTGCATTGCAGGAACGCCCGCCTTCATCCGGCGTTGAATGATTGCCCGGTTCCTTGGTAAAACATCGCGAAAAAAGACCTCGAAGGTAAAGTCGTTCTCGTCACGGGGGCCAACGGACGGGATTGGTAAATGCGCCCTGGAATTGGCTCGGCGCAGAGGCGACTCTGACGATTGTCGGGAGAAACCAGGCGAAAACGGAACGGAGTCGCCGAAGAATTGAAACTGCGGGCAATCACGATCGCGTGCACGTGATCCTCGGGATTTGAGCAAACTCAGCGACATGAAGGCTGTGGCTCAGTCTTTTCCTCGTTAAAACGACCGTCTGGATATCCTCGTCAACAATGCCGGCGCCTGGTTCGGAAAGCATCAACTCCTGGACGACGGCATCGAGCAAACATTCGCTTTGAATCACGCGAAATTATTTCGTCGTCACCGCCGAATTGCTCGATCTGATTCAGAGAAAACCCAATGCCCGCGTCGTGGTACTTCGAGCGGAGCGCGCGTATGATGAGTCGTTTTGATTTGTCACATGTCGTCAAGCGTAATGGTTGGGCGGGGTTTCCTGCTTATGCGGATTCAGAACTGGCGAACGTCCTGTTTACGCTCGAATTGGCCAAGCGTTTGTCGGGAACATCCGCCATCGCCAATTGTTTTCATCAGGTTTTACGCGGAGCGAGAGTTTGGCAAGAACAACTTTTGGCCGATCAAATGGAGTTTGCGCTGGGTCAGGCGCTTGTTGCGCGAACGACCGAAAAAGGGCGCCGAAACGCTCGTTTGGCTGGTAACGCACCCGACGCAGCTCAATACAGCGGCCAATACTTTTTCGGCAAGCTCGCCCGTGTACACGCCCATGGTGATGACGAAGGTTTGGCAGGCGGCTTTGGATTTGAGTACGAAGCTGGCTGCTGTGGGACGATACTGAGCGTGACGATTCGAGCTTCGTGAGATGTCGAAACCGTACGATTTTGGGCCGGACACCTTTTTGTTTGAGTACAAACGAATTCATCCGAGCGGATCGGATTGCGAAAGTCGAAGGTTCGTGTGGGGGTTTGCCGGATCGTTCGCACGACGCACGACTTGCTTGACATTGCAGGTCGCTCGCGTGTCCCCACGTCCGCTCTATGGAGGAGCGGCAGGTCCGATGCTTCGCTTTTGGCAGCGCCGTGAAGATGAGGATCGCACGGGTTCGTCCCCTTCTTCGGGGTCGGAATCTGGGCGCTGGAGGACAAACCCCGTTTCAACCGGGGATGCAGATCGCTGGAAGTTCACGCTGCAAAGGCTCAGTGGTTTCGAGATCCAGCGGGCAGCGTGTTGGAGGCGTGGGATATGTTCGTCGAGCGGCGTGTCGCGATCGGAAACTGATGCATCCGGGGATACGATCGGGACCCGGCGATGATCGCGCGTTTTCGGCGTGAAGCGCAAACGACCGCGGCGATTCGACATCCGAACGTCGTGACGATTCATGAAGTCGGACAACGCCGCGACGGCACTTCTTTTTACATGGTGCAAGGTTGTCCGAGAAACTCTACGCGACTATTTGGGCGCTCGCGGACGACTTTCCGAACATGAGGCGATGACGATCATGGTCCCGATCATGGGGGCGCTCGTGGTCGCGCACCGCGGGATCGTGCATCGCGACATCAAACCCGAGAACATCATCTTGACGAGTACGTCGAGTGAAATCGTTCCAAAAGCTCGTCGATTCGGTCTCGCCCGCGTTCATTCACCGGATCCTGGCGGAACAAACTCACGCTCCATGGCGTCGTGATGGGCACACCCGAGTACATGTCGCCCGAACAAGCGCAGGGGTTTGTCCAACGTCGATGCGCGCGCAGACGTGGTCTGTCGGCGCTGTTTTATTCGAGTTGCTCTCGGGCAAACGCCCCTTATGACGGGCCGACGCAACAAGCGGTGCTCATCCAAGATCATCATAACCGCCGCCGATTCTATCGATGCTGGTGGACGACATCCCGACTCCATTTTTGGAGGTCATCCAGCAATCTTTGATTCCGGACAAAGAGGCTCGGCTCCAAACGATGCAGGTTTTTCCGGGACAAGCTTGTTTTTGGCATTCGAGCGGATGGCGCAACATGCCGCCGTCTGCGGCGCCTCCGCTTTCGGTTGACGACGATGTCGAAGAAGTCGCCGATGTTTGCCGGTCCACCAAGCGAAAGACGTTGGAGGCGCCGATGTTCTCGAGCTGGATCAGCGGACCTCGTCGTCGACGAAGATACGCATGTCGATGGCACGGACGTAGCGCTCGTCGGGGCAGGATTGTCGCCGTTCCTCGTGCGGAATACGAATGGCGAGAAGCCGTGGATGCATTGCAAGATTCTCCCATTTTGCGGGATGAGGCCAAGGCGATTGACGCGTTTCGGTAAATCATTGCGAGACGCCACGAAATATGCGGATCGGGCGCTCGAAACAGCGAGCGAGGATCCCGGCCGTTCAGGCCCGGATGCGCCTCGTACACCCTTGCCTATCGATGGCTCGGTAATCTCGTCGAACAAAGATGCCGCGCAGAAGCATTACGTCTCCTTCCACGAGCACGGCATTTCACGCGGCGCTCGGACACCTCATCATTGCGACTGGCAATCTTGGCGAAGTGGACCGAATTCGAGCCATCGATGGGGAGCTTGGAGTGCTCGAGGGTGAAGGCGTTTCGAGCGAAGGGCACATCATTTCAATTGTCGACTTGCGGTAGCTTTGTTGCGAAGTGGATTGTTGGACCGAGCGCAAGCGTTGAATACGGCGCAAAAATGGTTCACCGGTATGGCATAGCAGGCCGTTCGTTTTGGCGTGGCTCGATGTCGGGCGCGCCGAATGGCTGCACGAAGCGGATCTCACGTCGTATGTGCGGCGAGTCGAGCGGGCGGTGAGAACTTCACGTCGGCTGGTGATATGCGCAATACGTGTTTGCAGCGCGTGAACATTGGCAATGCGTATGTGCATTTGGTGCGTATGGATTGGCCGTGACGGCATTTCGCGAAGCTGGCGATCGCCGAACCCATGCAGCTCGATTACGTATGTTCGATTTTAGCCAATTTGGGGCGCGTTGGCGCATCTTGGGGAGTATTGAAGAGGCACAATGTCGAAAACGCGGCGCTCGGGTTGGTGGTCCAGCAAGGCAATCGACGTGGTGAAGGATTCATTTGCATTTCATGTCGATGATTTTGCGATTGGCGGGCGAAAAAGACGGCGCGCTCGAA
>JADJRI010000082.1 GCA_016712275.1 Planctomycetota bacterium | reverse complement strand
GACTGGATTTTCACAGCCGTAATCCGAAAAGAGCGTCAGCGCCGTCCTTTTGGCGCGGTCACGGAAGATCTGCCGCAAGTTCACTACGAAGGCCAGTTGTTGCAGGCGGCCTTGCGGGATCTGGTCGCGCAAGTTACCCAGAATCGATCCCAAGAAAGATATTTTCTTTGAAAGTCGCCTCGTTAGCCGTCTCCACCTCTCTCGCTAGCGCGAGGACTTCGAGAAGAAGTTTGGGGATTTGCTCGCCCCATACCACTGCCTCCAGCATCGCGTTCAGCTTGGGTTCGTAGAGCTGGGTAAAGCATTTGCTGCTGCTGCCAAAAAATGCGCTCATCGTCGGATCGCTAAAAACTTCATTCATGTCTTTCAGGTACAGCAACATCAAAAACACTTGGTCCGACGATTGTGCTTTGGCGCTCTCAAAATCGGCGGTATAGAGCGCCTGGATAAACTCCTTCCATTGGAAGTCCTCAACGTCGAATGTTCGTGCCTGTACTTCGACGGCTTGCTTTTGTTGGTTATCGCAACCTCCAATGCATGCCATCAGTGCAATCGAGGCAGCCATCGCGCCGGCTCTTAATCCTTTGGAACTGATTTGGTTGGTACCCATTGCCTGATCCTCGTGGAAGATGGAACGGTCGAATTTGGCGATCCCTCTATTTCCTACTAACGCGCGCTTGGGGCAGATTTTCATCGTGAGCGAATTTTTTTTATTCATTCCAGATCCGAAGCGCCGGCCCTCGCGTGCCCTGCACGAGAGAGGCGCTCGACTTACCGTGTTAAGCGCCGCTCGAACTCCTTTTGAAGCTCCTCCCGGTCGAACTGAGCGCGTAGTTCTCGCTCCAGATCATCGGCGGACGCGCTGGGCGTCGGCTGCCGCGATGCTGCCGACGGCAATGCGGGCACGGTTGTACTCCCCGCGCCGACATCGCCTGTGGTGACCGAAGGCACCGGCGCGGGGGTGGTCTGGGATACTCGTGACTCGATGGCCGAGCGATCGAGCGCCGCAGTGGGCGAGGGCGGTGCGATGCCCGATAACAGTTCTTGTGCCGCCGTCGGTGTTTGCACCCGCCACCCAAGCCAGCCCGCTGGTTGTCGCCAACCCCGACAGTAGCAACAGTCCCCACGCGCTCCGACGCCGTGGGGAAGTTCCGACGTTTCCGTGGGCCGGCGCGGTAACGTTGTGGGTGATCGGCGCGACGGAAGGTGCCAGCGAAACCGGATTGACCGATTCGGGCTGGGGTGTCGCAGCGCTGGATGTCTCGGTCACGGTCGATTCAACCGAGGGTTCCAGCTCTGACTCGATGTTGATCTCGCTCTCGGGTTTGGGTCCGATCTCAGTTCGAACCTGGGCGCCGCCCAACACGCGGCGCGGTTCGACATGGTCGGTTTCGATGGCCAGTTCCGCCGGCCACCGGAAAACGATGGCAATTGGCTCATCGAGTCCGCATCCGCGCAATGTCAATTGGTAGGTCGTGTTCTCCAGGTGCTCGACCCAATCCGCACGCAGCACGAACTGTAATTCCTCGCCTCGATACCACGCCTCTTCCGGCGCCAGCCAGCACGCCGTTCCTTGCCAACCGCGTGGCCCCAAGTGGTTGGCGAAGCAGTCGTAGCGATGCAGGGAGAATTCCAGCGTTTCCGGTTTCGTTGGCAGGGCGGCTACAGTGACGATGGCTTTGTTGCCGACGAATGTCTTCCGATATCCGGACGCTGGGTTTGGTTTGCATGGTCATCTGATGTACCTCCTCATCGATGTGTCGCCGCCGTTATCGGCCATTTGGCGATCCCTTTACCTCCTTAAACACATCGCCGAGCGGTTTTTTTAAAACCAGTTACGAAGCGAAAACGAATGGCGATGACCTCCTATCTCTACAACGCGGGCCAGTGGAAAATTTTTAAATTCGTTCGATGACCGCCTCGCTCGAAGCGCGGAGAGTACGGCGGACAGCCTTACCGATATCTCCACCGGCGACGTTCCCACCGACTGAAACGCTCCGGGTCGAAGCGGCGTCTAGGACCGTGCCACTCCCGCCAGGCGCGCGGAGCAGGCCTCCAGCCTGGCGGTGGCAAATCTGGCCGGCGATCGAACCGTCCTGACCAATCGGGTGGCGGCGGATCGCTCTCCCAAGTGGGTGGCATCCGCCGTCGCGGGGTGCAAGGCTCGTTCAGCAGGTCATCCCAGCACTTCGGAGCGGTTTTCTGGAGAGGCCGCTCCCACCCATCACGCCGGATGACCGGTGGTTCTGAATAAACCGGGTATTGTGTTCTCCCTCGTGGATTCACCGGTGCAGGCGGTGTGGGCGCAGAGAGCGTGCGCTTCGGCGGTTTTGGAGCGGGTCTTGGCTTGTGATTTTTCGGTTGCTTGTTCGACCGAGTTCGTTTGTACGGTTTGGGTGGTGGAACCGGTTTGGGTGTTGATTCCGTCTGGAGTCGAGGTGACACGAGCTGTAGCGGCAGACTCTCTTCCGCCAGTGTGGGCTGGATCACCTGATCGGATTGTGGCTGTGGTCTTGGCTGTTGCCACACCACCGCGGGCGGCGGTGGCAACCACTCCGTGGGCAGCATGATGGCCACGAAAGGCTTGATGTAATCAGCCGAAACGATGGCCGTCATGCTCGTTAGAATCACGCTGATTGTTCTACCGATGTTGGCCATGGCCACGCTCCTGTTGCAATCATCTATCCCTTTAAACGCGGGGGGAGCGAGCTTTTAAATGGTCGGGAATGGCCGGTCTGATCATGGCCGGACGACGCGACTTACGCCGCGCGTCCGGCGCCGCGCGCTAGTGGACCGCACCGGGTCCGGACGGATGCAGCAAGCGATGGCTCAATAGCAGTTCGGTGGCGTGCTTAGCTTTACGCGGCGAACTGAATTGTTGCGACAGCCAACACCATTCAGCTTCGTCGAATGGTTCAACGAAAGCAGGGTGCAAGCCCCGGCGGGCGACGAATGCCGCCACGGTGCGTCGCACGATGGCCGGGTAATGTGCCGATTCGGGAGATTTCACCCGCAATATCTGGAATCGGCTGAGCAAGGTGTGCGGCAGGTGGGTGGTTTCGTTGGCGGTCGCCACCCACGACATATACGTCAGATTCGCGTGGCCACACAGGTATTCGTCGTGATAGCGCCGCGCCGAAGTCGGTTCCAGCAACTCCAGTAGGCTGTCGTGGATCCGCCCGTTACTGTCGTTGCCGCCGGCTTTGTCCAACTCGTCGAGCAACAGGATGGGATTGGCGATCCCGCCGTCGATGATTGTCGCGATTGGCAAGGACGGCCGCGCTGTATTCCAGCCGCGCGCGGTGCCGTTAAAAAGCCGGTTATCGGTTTGCCCGCCCAGCACCAGCAACCGGGAAGCCACCCCAGACAATTCCGCCACCCGATTCATGTAGGCGGTTTTGCCAACACCGGGTTCGCCCAGCAGCAAGAGGGGCGGAAAATGAAATACATCGTCGCCGTGCAGACCCACCGCCAGTTGCTTCAACAGCCAGTCGGTAACAGTTGCACACCACGGAAATTCCGCGTCCAGGGCGCGTGCCAATACCTGTAGGTCGGGGATCGGCGCGAGCGGGAACGGTTCCAGTAACGGGGCATAGCGTTTGAGCGCCTCGTTTGCTTCCGTCGTGGCAGCCGGCTCGATCTGATCGAGCACGCGGATATGTCTGAGTGCGGACGATCCAGTCGCTGCTGTGTTCCGATTTTTCGGCGGGTCGGAGGTCAGCCTCAACAGCTTGGCGATTCGATCGCGCGATAGCGGTGCGAGAGACTGTGGGAGCGGTTGCAATGAGGCCAACCTTAACAACTCGTCAACAAGATCATCCGCCAGGGGTGCGAAAGGCTGCGGGAGCGGTTGCGACAAGGTCGCAAACTGTTTGTCGTTCAGCATCTCGACCATTCCCGAAGGATCGATTCGAAGATTCGCCTGAAACAAGGCGCTTCCGTAACCTACACAGGCCGTATAATAAAAATGACCCTCCTCACCCATGCCTTCGAAAGCAGCAGGTTGTAGCACCGAGGCCAGCGGTTCGAGTTCGATGCGCAGCGGTGACAAGGGCGGATCGGCGGGGCCGTCCACGATCCAGAACGGACCCTCTTCTCCCCACACTGCCCAGCAGAAGAATCGCAGATAATCCAGCACCGTGTCGGGGGTGAACCGCCGCACCACTTGATGGTTATAGTAATTTGAATAATTAATTATACATTTTGACGAGGGAATCAAGGGAGGTCTGTTCGTTGTATTCGCGGATTTTCTTGAGGTTGGCGAAGTCGTGTTCGATGGGGTTGAGGTCGGGAGAATAAGGGGAAGATAGAGGTAAGGTGGCGCCAGTGCGTGCAACAAGATCGCGGGTTTTGGCGGATTGATGAAAGGCCGCATTGTCCAGGATGACGACGTGTTGCGAGTGGAGCAAAGGGCAAAGCTGACTTTCCAGCCAGCCGTTGAAGATGTCGGTATTGCAGGTTCCCTCAAACAACCAGGGGGCGGCGAAATCGCCGCCTTCGAAGCGGGCGGCCATCAGCGAGGTTCGTGGGCGGGCGCGGCCCGTGCGCAGACCATGAACCGGATGACCTCGCGGTGCTCGACCGTAGCGACGGGTGGTTTCGCGTTCGAAGCCGCTTTCGTCGATGTACACCGAACTGTTGGCCTCGACGGCGGTAGCGCTCACGAAGGCGCAAAGAGTCGCGCCGTCGCCGGGCGTCGCGCTCCCGGTATCCCCAGGTTTTTTTTGCGACTGATCCGCCATGTTCGACAGACGTAATGCACCGTTGAGGGATGGACTTGCAAGACAGCGCCTAATTCCTTCAGCTTCGCATCGGGCCGCGCCAATAACGCTTGGCGCAAGGCCGTTTCCGTCACCTTGCGACCACCGCGTGGCCCCGGCTTTCGCGCTTCACGCAGGCCATCGCCGCGCGCCAGCCGTACCCAGCCTCGCACCGTCTGTCGGTGAACCCCAAACAACCGCGCCGCCACCGTGACTCGGCCACCCTCCTCCACATATCGCACCGCCCGCTGGCGTATGTCGTAAGAATAACTCATCGTTTCATAACACCATGGATAATTGTTTTTTCAAATTACTATAAATCCGTGAATCGGTGGCGATGTCCCGTTCAGGGGTGCGATCAGGTCACCCTGAATCAGAGCGTAATAGGTCTGGGTTTCTTCGTCAGCGGTGCGGCATGTCCAGCGACGCAGGCTGCCTTCTGCGTAGAAAGACAGAGTTTGCTCGTGGATGGCGATGTGGATCTGTTGCCCCAGAGGCCCAGATAGAGTCGTTTCCTGAAGTGGGTGCCAAAGGTCTTCCCGATGAAGGAAACAGGGTGCAACGATTGAAAGATCTTCGGTCATTTTCTAAGTCCCCAGTGAAATCGCCATTAGGAATGATCGAGTTTACAGCTCGATATGTTCCCCCTCCACAAGTCATAACGCCCCGGCGGCTGAAATTTTGATGTGCGCTCCGGGGACCGCGCAGGCTCAGTGGGGATCGCCCACCAAACCTGCATGAGGGTTAAACGCCGCCCCAACGAAAATTTTTAACGTCAGCCCCAGTCGGGCTGATTTTTTTTCTGAAGCAGCTACCAACCATGCAGTAAGTTGCATCATTCAACGATTGACTGAGGGGGATACACGCCATGCCGAAGTGCAATGACGAAAAGCCAGAAGACGCAAAAAACAGAGAGAAAATGAATTACAAGATTTATGGGGACGACGAGATGATCTGAATGAATCAGAATGGAGATCAGCCTTTATCATCTGATTTATCGGACTCTGTCCGACAATCGTGGTTATTTCTGGAAAATAAAAAACCAACTACCCGAAGATTTTAAAATTTATGTTTGGGATTTTTTTACAAAAATAGTTGTGGAAAAAACGATTGGCCAAGGTTCAGATATAAGGCGGATATACACACCAGTGCGCTTTGTATGTTCTTTTAAGAACTTTTGAGGAGTGAGTTGCGTGCGATCAATAGCCGACCTCAAGCATTTATAACCTCTAAGTCCAATTCAGATGATCAACAAGAAAATATTCTTGATCACATCAAGCAAAGCGAAATAAATCCAAAATGGCGACCATCACCGGACCAGGGATTTATCCTTTCTAAATTTGGTCTTGATCAAAATAAAATGATTGCCAATGCCAAAGATTTTTTCAACCAGCTTACGCGAGAAGATCGCTTTATTTTCAAAGAACATTTTATTGAAGGAAGGAAGGTTGCATCTCTAGCGGAACAGATGAATAAACCGGTGGAAGAGATTCGCAAAGTAACCTGGCAATTAGGGACAGGTATTAACAACAATCAATTTCCATATCCCGAAACTTATATTGGTAAATGGCTGGCGGATATTGGATTATTTCCAGACCCCGCTCTGGTGTTGACGACTCTGATGAGCGGGAAGTGCTTTCATCGTCTTGCAAATTTCCGCGCTTGCGCGTTAGGACGGAGTAGACGCGAGCGTCGATCCGGCTCCGGATCGGACGACCCGTCATCCGATGCGTAACGACTCGTCACCCATCGGCAGCCAACCCCACAGGATCGACAACATCATGCGCACACTCCGACCCACGCTGACTCTTATCGAAAACAACCTCTTTCAACCTTCGACGACCTCATTCAACGCTGGAGCGCCGGCGAACCCACCCCCCCAGCATCACCGACGCCCTGGCCGCCAACCCCGACGCGTGCGCTCGACGCGCCGACTCCGAACAGGCCGAACTCGATGAAGAAGACTAAATCCTCGGCGAAACCATTGAGGTACCGCCGATGCCGACGAAGTTGCGGGCCTTGATCCACCGCCGCGCGTCGCGCCCGCAACGCCGCCTTCGACCTAATCCCTCAAGCCGAGGCCAGATTGTGCGCATCGACGCGGTACGCGGACGGGACGGACCGCTGGAAACCATCGACTTACCCCATCCCTGGCCGTGCCTACTCTCTGAATCCACCACCAGCGATCAAGTCTGGTCTGGCTGGTTGGTTACGACTGAAACCGATTACGCCGGTCCCGACGATATGCTCCTTGGCCCGGAGGATGAACCTTGCGATCCACTCGCCCGCATGGTCCAAACTTGGAATCCGATTCGAGTCTATCTGCCTTCCACCAGCCGCGTGTTGGCGCAACTCAAACCCGAACGCCTGGCAGCGGTACGGGCGTTGGCGGCAACGCCAACCGAGCCGATGGAATCCGCCAATGATCCTGCACAGCCCGGCCGCGTAGTCTCTCGCCATGTGGGTTCCTACCAGATCCTGACCGGTTCCCCCTTGGGCGACGACGACCCACGCCATATATATCGGAACCCTGAGGTTAAGGCGGTCCAGACCTTTCTGAGCCGCCGGTCACGCTGGCGCAAGCCGCCGCATCCGCTCCGGGCGAACCGGCGACATTGGACCGATCCACCGCAACTCCTGGTTGGACCGGCTCGTCGGCGTGCGGACTGGCCCTTGAAAGCTGCGGGGAAGCGCTGGTACCGGTCGTGCCCCTGGCGCAAACTGATGAGTGGTGGCGCGGCGACCGATCCGCAAGAGGAATTCATTACGAATTGGGTGGACGAGTACGATTGCACTTGCGCACCGACGCCACACCACCGTTCGTGCAAGTTCGCGTGGAACGCCTGACGGCAGCCGCACCGCTGCGGGTCGAATGGCGAGAAGCGGATAAACTGCGGCGCAAGGCTCCGCTCGACCCGAATCATCCCGCCGTCGATTTGACTGTCGATCCGAGCCAGTCCAGCGAATTGACCCTCGTGGATGAAACCGGCCACGTCCTGTCCCGTTTTCCGTTGGGCCGCGCCGATGGATGAGGGCGAAGATTGCTGGTTCTGGCGGGAAGACGACGCGGTACGTTGGTGGACACCGCGTGCCACGGGCACACTCCCGCTCGATCCGCTGGCTCCCGCGGCGCACGACCGCGCCCTGACACTGGCCGACCCCGAAGAACGGTGCTTGTTGGCGACCACCCTGGCGCCAGATCTAGCCCAGGTGCTCACCGAGCGGCTGGCCGAACGACCGGGGCCATGGCGACTGCACCTCGGCACCGATCTCCCAAAGGCGTGGCAGCAAAGCATCCCGTTTGAGTCCTTACTGCATCGCGGCCAGCGTCTGGATGCCTGCATCCAGATTATCCGTTACGCCGCGCCGCTCGCCACGCCCCCGGTCTTGCCACGCACTTCCCAAGCCATCTTCATCGATCTCTGGCCGGATACCGAGCGTACCGGCACCGCTGGCCAAAAGCTGTTTGACGAACCCCTCGCGGCAGTGGACATCGGCGCTCACCTGCGTGGTCCGGTCGATACCCATTTGGAATTATCTAAACTCGATCTCTCTGACGCGGCATTGCTGTGCGTGATTGGTCACGGCAGTGAGGGGTTGGACGCGCGACCGTTTCGCACTGACATGGGCGAGTACTGGACCTTGCCGGTTCTCCAAGGACTGCCCCCGTTGGTGATGCTGCTGGCTTGCGGCGACGAGAAAGGTAACCTGCTCGATTACGGAGGTTCACTGTTGGATGCCGGTGCGCAAGCGGTGCTCGCCCCGGTGGGCCGGTTGGACGCGCCCGCCGCCGATCGCTTTCTGCAAGCGTTCCTGGCTGGTTGGGAAGCCGGTCGCACCGTGGCCGATCTGCTGTGGGAAACCCAGCGGGAGCCGGATAGCGACTACGGTGCCCGTCGGCTGCGGCTGCTGGGTCGAGGTGATCTGCACCGGGGACCAACATGTGCCTGGGCGGAGCAGCCTGACGTGGCATTAAACGAGGCTGCCAAGAATAATGACGCCGCACTCCAGGCGTTGCTGGAACGGATTACGGCGCGCGAATTTCGAGTCAGAGGCCATCTGGACGCGGCGGTCGATGACCTCTACGACGCGCTGGGAATGCAGTACGACGACCCTGTTGCCGAAACCGCCTTGCTGCCGCGCCTGGACCGTTTGCGGGAAGACTTGCCGCGGTTGACGGCGGATTGGGTAACGCCCTACATCGTTTATCTGGCCGAACCGTATGACCATAGCCTGTTGGCGCGCTACCAGTCCTTGGGCATCGATCTCCGGCCCGATTCGCCGAGCGCCCCCGATGCACCCCACATCTATCACGGCTGGGGCAAGCGCCATTACCGGAATGGCCACTACGTCGAAGCCATTGAGACACTGGCACGCGGCTTCGCGCGTCTGGACGAAGCCCGTCTGCGCCAGGCCGGAGGCGTCGGCCTGTTGGGTTTGCTGGTGAATTGCCTGATCGATCTCGATTGGCCGGGTCCGGGCTTGGTACTGTACGACAGTCTGGATGCCTGTCTCGCCAGGACCAGGGATAAGCTGTCCCAATTTCAGAAAATCAACCGACTGGATCGACGGGCGCGGTTGGCATTGCGCCAGGGTTACCCGGAGCAGGCGCTGACCCTTTACCGGCAAAAGCAGGCCAAAGACCACCGCGATCCTAACCGCGAGCGCGCGGGCCTGCTGTACACGGCGGCTTGGGCCGATCCACACGGTGAGGCTCGTCCTCTGGCGGCTGAGGTGGGAGACATCCTGCGGGCGCATGCGCCCGTCTTATCCGCTCTCGGGCCGGGCAACGCGACCCTGGCTTATCTGATCCGGGCCTATGCGCTGTGGGCTTGGCGCGCGCAAGACCCGGCGGCGTTCGCCTGGCTGGCCGAGCAATTGACGACGGTGCGGGATCGTCTGCCTGTGCAGGACACCGGACCGCTGGGTTTCACGCTCGGCTATCTCCATCTGTACCGGCAAGCGGCGGGAGACACCTCGGTCGCCCTACCGCCGTGGGAGATCGCGGAGAGCGCTTTGGAAAGCTGGCACTACTGGTTCGAGTTGGCCGTGTTCAGCGCGCTGCTGGGGCGGCGTCCTCAGACCGAGCGGTTCTTAGGGCGATTTCAAGCGCAGCGCGCCGAAGCCATGCCGGTGTTGGAACGGTTGCCGGACGGGCTAGTCATCGGATCGCCCATCGCGTGGCGTCAGGAACTTGACCGTCGCGGCGAAGAGGAACGCCGGTTGCTGCTGGCCGACTCGCCTCCCGCCGTCGAAGATTTGGTCAAGGCCGGGGTGTTGCCGTTGTGAGGAGTGTTGTGATGCTGGGTGCGGAAAATGATGCGAATCCCAGAATTCGCGGTGTCGCGGCGTAAAAAATGCGCCGTTGCAGCGTTAATGATCAGGAACTCCCTGTAACCGAGAGAATGGCAAACATGGCTTTCGCACCCCGTCATCATGAACAGGCCGCTGAGTTCTGCCGCGCCCTAGTCGAACGCATCGACTGGTCGCCCGTTATTCTGGACCGCTGGCCCATGCCGCTGGCGTTCGAGTATTGGCGGCTGCGCGCGGAGTTGCAACGCGGTCAATTGCTGGCGGCCATGGTGCAGCTCAAGGACTGCGCCGAGGTGCTGGTCAAGCTGGTGGTCAGCATCGCCGGGCGGTTGCTGATCGAACAGGGTAACGCGCGGCAACGGGCGGAGGACCGACGCTTTCTGCTCGCCCGCAAGCCGCCTTCCCTGGGCGACTGGGTGCAGGAGGGAGTCAAGCTTGTCGAAGCGGCTTACCGGCTGGCCGAGGATCTCTGGCAGCCCTGGGCATCCGTGCTGGGACTGTTGCGCAAAGCGGGTCGCAAGCCGCAACCCACGCTCTTGTGGCAAGAACTGGTTAACCTGGTTGGCTGGCTGCAACGAAGAATTAGGCATAACGCCCTGCGGTTGGATATGCTCGACTTCACGGATGATCTGAACGAACGGCTGACTGCGTTCAGCGCCCGCCTCGTGGCTCATGCCGCCGCTTGGGACGGGATCGCGCTGGCGGTCGGCACGGACGCGGATTGGACCCTCATGCTCACCGGCCACTCGGCGTTGGAAGCCGCGCAACCGGCCTTTGCTCGAACATCTGAGCGCGCGCGCCTTGGTTCCGCTGCGGCTAGATCGGGGCGATCACACGCCGTGGCTGGGGCCGTATATCTGTCTGCGCCGTCATTCGCGCGACGCCGAAATCGGTTGCTGCGTACTCAACAAACGCATTGGCAAACGCAGCCAGGCGCTGTTGAGCCTGCTGAATTATCGCACCGGCGACACCGATCTGGCCGGTCACGCCGCCGGTGAACCGAGCCTGATCGCGGAACTGGACAGCCTACCCGAAGAGGCGGAAACCAGCGGCGGAGATGACGCCCGGTCGGCGATCTCGGCGATGACGAGGTGCGGGATTTTCTCGACGGTATTT
>JADJRI010000081.1 GCA_016712275.1 Planctomycetota bacterium | reverse complement strand
GCCGAAAGACCTTGTTTGTTGACGAGTTCTTTGGCGTACTCGGCTTCGAGCAGTTTCGCCCGTATTCCCTTCGATGCGGGAAGAGCGGCATCGACAGGAAGGTCTTCATGCGCAAAAACGTTTGTCCCTGCCCCAATGATCTCGCGCATTTTGCTTCGATGGCGGTAAGTCTCCATCGTTGATCGCTGGGCAAGATGAAGTCGTAAGTAAAAACCATCATCGACGGAAGGCCAAACCCGAGTTTCGTTCCCGGATAAAGCGTCTGCACCGCCTGCGCCATGACGTGCGAAAGCGAGTGGCGGAGATGCGAAAAAGAGCTTCTCGTCCTTGGGAGTTTCTTGAATGACGGGCATGGCCTTGGGTCTCTCGATCAGGGTTTGTCTTGACTAAATTTCCAGCACCTGCGCCGAGGCGAACTCGCGCGAGGGCAGGGAACGATGCAATGACGCTGGCGAAAGATGCAGGTGTTTGGTTGTTGATTTGCCTCAGGTCGTTGGAAAGGTTCAAGCGTAGTTGGAAGTTCGGAGCTTGCGGCCATAAGCGACGAGGGCCTCTTTCAAGAATGTTCCACCTCGAGGTCGATGGCCGTCGGCGCGGTAAACAAGCGAAAATGATGTCCGGGAAAAACGGAAGTGCTGGGTGGTGAATCGGACGGGTTTTGCCTTCGTGACCATACGCGGCTACGCGGCGCGGGAACATGCATACGCCGACACCTGCGAGTCCCAGGCTCTTGACGAGCTCGAGATCGCCGCAGGAAAGCGTGCGTAAAGGGAGCATGTGCAAAACGCCGAGTCGGTCGATCAAGTCTTGGCACTGCGAGATGCGACTGGCGAAAAATAAGTCCACGTTTGACCATTTCCACGGCGCGTTCCGAACGGCGGAGCATCGTCCAGGACCATCGTTCGCCGGGACAATCGAGGACTCGACGAATAAATCCATGGCGTCATCAAAAAGTTCGGTGATGACGGGCGCGGCATGAGGGCGTGGATTGACGATCAAGCCAAAATCGACTTTTTCGTTCGACGACGGCATCCATCACATTAGCGAAGTTCCATTCCACCAAACGGCTTCAATGCTGGGTGCAGTTTCGAATTTCCTTCAAGAAACCAGGGAAAAATAGGCTCCCAAGGATTCATGACAACCGATGACGAAGTGCCTACGAGGTCTTGTTCGAGTCCCGCGATACGTTGTTCCAGCGCGGCTCAACGTCCCAAAAACATCGCGCGCGTGATCCAGCAATTCTTCACCAGTACGCGTGAGAGCCATGCCTCCGCGACCGCGAAGAAATAAAGTGGTTTTGAGTTCATCTTCGAGGCGTTGAATGGCGACCGTGATCGTCGGTTGACTCACGTTCAACGAGCGTGCGGCACCTGTAATCGATCCTGATTCGGTGATCGCGATGAAGTAACGTAATTGAATAAGCTCCACAGCTGGCAATTTACATAACTGTGGATAACCGATAGGGTTTGGATGGTTAGGTGGGCGAGGGGACGAAGTTAGTGGTCCAGAAAGAATGAGGCTGGATCACGGATAGAAGCCGGAATATCGCCGCCGCTGGCGCCCTTGGCAGGAACGGCGACGGTCAGGTTCGTCTTCGTCAATCGAGAGCAAGAAGGCCACGAGTTGTTGGCGCTTGGTCGCGTCGATCGTGAAGACTTGCGCGATGGCCGATTGGTGATGGCTCTTGAAGAGGTATCGTCGAAGGCTCTTCGAGGTTCAGGCATTTCCAGCGTGGAAATCTGGAGCGCCGATTTGCATGCCGAGCAACGACGGCAGATTGAATCCACGACCAGTTGCCGCATTGCCTTGCGCGGCGGTCGTCGTGTTCGCTCGAACTTCGACCACGCCGACGGCTGCGGGAGCGACGTTGAACGTGCCGACAGGACGCAAGATGCATTGGAGTTGTTCCGCCGCGGTGCCGCCCAAACGCATCGATTTCCATCGCCAACGTGGGGCTCGCCGGATCAACTGGCCAAAGCGCTGCGGAAACCATTCAAGTTGGTGTTCAGGAAATGTTTCCGGCGACGTGGCGGCCATGTTGGCCGGGGCGGCATTAGGAATATCGCCAGGCGTATAGAAACGGCGGGAAATCGTCATTTCGCACCGCTATGGCAACCCACGCAATTGGCTGCGCTCGCGCCGAAGAACAGAGTTCGTCCTGCTGTAACATCAGCGGCGACCGAGTTCATCGGTTTTGCGCGGCGAACGAATGGTCTTGATGTAGTCAGTGATCTCGATCAATCACTCAACACGCTATGAGGATGCGCCCCGCGCCATCGGATCAGCGACATCTTGCGTCGACCCTTGGAGACCTTGTTGCGGGGATTTTCAGTGGCCAAGTTGATGCGCGAAGAATTCGCCAGCATGGTATTGCTGACGATGGCTCCTACGCCACCAGATGTGCCGCGCGTATTTCCTTCAGAATCGGCGATTTCGTCGAAAACGGCAGTCCAGTTGAAAAATGCGCTGATCGTCGCATCTTTGCTGGCAAGGACCCATCGAGGCTCGTGGATTGGCGCGGTCGCGGGCAAATACCGGGTCACGTTGTCCGTCAAGCCATCGATATGGCAAGCGGCGCATGAACCCCAACCTTCACCATTGAGCGACCAGCGACCAAGGCCTGTATTGAAGAAACGCTGCCTTTAATACATGCTCTTCAGCGGTTTCCCGCTGCCGGGAGAGCCGACGCTTGCAAATAGAAATCACCCGCGGAACCCGCGATGCTTTGCGTATTGCCGAGGCGACCGTCCATCATCGCGTGAACCTTCGTTGGCTGAAAACCACCGCATTGGTATGACCCGTCGCCACGCCAATGGGCAAACGAATCATGGTGTCCATCGCGTCCGTACGCATATTGATGAGTTGGTTCGTCGCCGAACCAGCCGACGTGAAGCGCCATTGGTCGTGACCAATCGGAACACAGCATCGGTACCATTGGCCGCCGATAACCGAAGTTATTAAAGAAGCCGATGTCCATCAGGAGCAACGGCATTCGCGTCGACATGATGTCCGCGAAACGTTTGTCGCAGCCGCAATGGTCTCCGTCGCCAAACCCGTCGTCAAGTCGATGACCGTCATGGCCGGATGCGTCATCGTCTTCGACGTCCGGTGTTCAGATTGCACGTCAATGTGACCGCATTGCCGGTGCCGCAAACGCTCCGCAATCCGCTGCTTCCGTCAATACGGTGCAGGCTCCATTGGCAGCTGTTCCCGTGAAGGCAGCAACGGTCCTCTTTGGGCGAAGCACGTGCTCGTGACATAAGCAAATGTCCCATTGATCGTGATGGATCCGACTTGGTTCGGGAAACAGCCGTGGGAATGTTGTTATGGTCGTTGAAACCCGTGTTCGCAATGGGTGGCAAATCAATCAGCGATACGGTACTGTCGCTGGCGTTGATCGCGTAAACGGGCCTTTCTTGTTTGTAATCGGCCGTCATCGCCGTCTCGGGATAGCCGTGCGTTAGCCAAACCATTCCGTAGCGCAAAAACCCTTTTCATCCGTATCGTCCGCATCGCCATCGTTCGTAATGGCCCATGAACGCGGATGCGCCAAGGCCGGACGCGCAGTCACCGGTACCGAGAGAAGTCCCGACGCTGCAGGCGGCACGTTCAGATCCACCGTCGACTTTTCTTGCATCGCCAAAGCATCAATGACTGAAACGGTACCATTGGCCAGTTGGCGACGCTAAAGCGTCATATTGTTGGGCGAAATCACGCAATGCTCGTCGGCTCCGAACCCACGGCGACGTTTGCGCCCGCCGTCGGGGTCATCGTCGAAACACCTTCAGTGACGTGAACTTTTTGTTCTTTTCGCGTAACGGCATAGGCCGATCTTACAACCATCGATCGCCGCCTGCCACGGTTCACTGGTCTTGTCCCGAGCGTCAATTCGCTTCGGCTTTCGTCAGTTCGGTTGCCGTCGCTGTAATCAACGCTCGAAACCGTCACGGTTCCCGTCACGATTGGCCGAAACAATACGCGCATCGTCAGGCGAAATGGCAATCGCCGGACCTCACAGTCGCCGCAGTTGCAGGCTTGTTGCACCGCATATTGCCGCCGCCGCCTGCACCACCACCCACCCTTTCCTCCCCAGCTCCCCCTGCTCCACCATGCCACTGGAACTACAGGAACTGCTCGAACTGCTCCGAACTGCTCGAGCTGCTCGCTTCTCACCAGCGCCCGCTGCGCCGACAGACGAACTCGATGATGTGGTCGTGTTCGTGTCATCGCTAACCAACCATCGCCGCTTCCGACGGCAGCAACACTCATGACAAGCGCCGCCGAGGTCATCGGCGTCGATTTTTATATTTCACCTGCATTCAGCCTCATCGAGTCACCCTCGAAAATCCAAGAATGCTGCATCAAATCCAGAGAACGCGAGCATCCGAGGACCCTACAGGAAGGGCTGGGGATTGAATATCCGCCTTTTGGCTATGGATGCCATAGCTAAGCGCGATGGTTGAAGTCTAGCGAATTCAGTTTTGGAAGTGGCCGATTACGAGTTCTAAGTTGCAAGCCAGCATCCAAGGCATTAGGTCAAATCTCTGAAAATCAGCGACTTCACCTTCGGGTCAGATCGAATGGATTGCCGATGACGACCGCTCATTCACGGATCGAGATTTCGCGTTGATCTGCATTTCAACATTCATCAATGAGCTGCGGAGCAATCCATATACGCCATCTTCGGCGTGGTTCTACAAGTCTTGCATTTCCGCGACGTCTTTCGTCGCGGCCGATCATCCATACGCGCAATTCGGTTTCCGTCGTCGGAATATCATCGCCCCCACAGGCGCACGGTGCCGTCTTGTCAGCCGAAATAAGGCGCTCGGCCATCAGGAGCGAGAACATCACCGACGCCACGCTGCCATTATGCCCCACGAGCGCTCGGTCTTCGCGACTTTCCAAATCCCAAAGCCGAATTTTCCCATCGACGCTGGCTGTAGCAATGCATTTCCATCGACAAAACCGATGCTCCGACCACCATGCGATCATGTCCACGCAAGATACGTTGCAGTTTTCCGGTATCGGTCCCCAAATGCGGACCGAAGGTTTCCGGAATCAATGGACGCAAAACATTTTCCATCAGGGAAAAAAATACGTTTTCGTCACGCCATTGCCGCTCGCATCGGTGACTCGATTCGTGCCGGCTTCCAAATCCATCGGCGAATCGTATGGTCCATGCTTCCCCGCCGCCAGGGTTTTTACCATCAGGCGAAGATACGTCAGAACGCGAACGCCTTTTTCTGCTTTTTCGGGCAATTTTACTTCCCGCGGCTCGAGCTGAATCAGCTGGACGGTCGTATCGTCGCTGGCGGAAGCCGGGGTTTTACCGTCAGGGGAAAAAGCGGAGCGCTTCGATGTTTTCGTGTTCAGATACGATTTCAGAAGTTGCTCACCGAAGGTCCCAGAGCCGTACTTTTTATCAGTGCCGCCCGTCGCGATGTA
>JADJRI010000080.1 GCA_016712275.1 Planctomycetota bacterium | reverse complement strand
GTCAACGGCAATGGCGGTTCACCCCAAGGCCGACCATAGGCGGTCGCGCGTGGCCTTCCATTGCTTATCGAATTCAGACCAAGAGAAGGCGTTAGTCGTTTGGGCAAACACGTCTCTTGGTGTGCTGCTTTATTGGTGGTACGCAAATAAGACGCAAGCAGGGCGGGGGAGCATCCTACGTTCCAAACTCAGCACCTATCCAGTATTGAATGTGACACGACTTACACCGCTCCAGCTTCGTCGCGCTGTAAGTATCTTTGACGAAATGCGCGAGCGTGGAATGACTACTATCGACAATATTGGCGCGGATACCGTCAGGCATTTGCTCGATGAACGTTTTGGTAGAGAAGTGTTGAATCTGCCCGCTTCGTTATTTGCTAATGACGGCCCTTTCGATTTGCTGCGACGAAAGCTTGAGTTGGAGCCGTCCATTCGAGGTTAACCAATAGCTCGCGGGTAGGATGAGGTTGTCGGGAAGAATAGATGGCGCGAGGACATGCATATCTAGTTGTGGGTCACAAGCAATGGGGAAAGTCGCGGACCCTTAAGTCCTTGACGGGCGAAAGTCATCAGATTCGGACGATCACGATTGCCGAGCGGCAAATGTTCATCCGGCGAATGTCCAATGACGACAAGCCGAGCGATTTCCGCGAACTTATTCGGGCACTTCGACCAGGCGAACATGAGCATGTGATATTGGCATTTTGCCCAGTGTTCGATAAAGACGCCGCCGATGTCCTTCAGGACCTTCATAAGCACTATGACATTTCTGCGTTTGTGTTGAAACACTCATTTGATCGCCGAGACCAGATTTCCGAAAAGGAAATTGCCAGTCTGCGCGACTTCGGCGACATCGAGGTCTTTGACCAGCATGCGGGACCTACTGAACGCGCGGCAGCACTACGAGCGTTTATCGAGCGTCATTTTCACTAGTCCAAATTACCAGTGCTCCGGAACCCAATTTCGACTTTTCCCTAAGTCGAGCAGATTATCTGCCGGCCGTTGCGCGGGTCGTTTCACCCCCGCCCCGCCAAATGCTCCCGCGCCGCCGCCAGCACAATCTGAATCACATCTTGAATCGGCTTGTTCTTCATCCGCACCCCCGCCGCATGCGTATGCCCCCCGCCGCCGAATTTCTGCGCCAGCTCCACCACCGTCGTCTTGCCCTCGCCGCGCAGGTTGATGCGCACAACACCTTTCTCGCCCTCGGTAAAAAGCAGTGCCATCCTCACGCCACGCAGCGCCAGCGGAATCGACACCTGATCGTCGATATCCTCCGGCTTCGACCCCGACGCCAGAAAATCCTCATGCGTCAAATGGCTGTATGCAATCATGCCGTCATCTGTCACACACGTATGATCGTAAACCCGCCGCAAGAGCTCAAAATCCGTCCGCGCCTGCGACCGGCAAAGCTGCTCGCCGATGTGCGCCACATCAGCCCCCGCACGCAGCAAATCGGATGCGGCCAGCAAACAATTCGCCGTCGTATTCGGCAAACTGAACCCCGCCGTATCGCCATGCACCCCCGCATACAGCAGCGACGCCACCCGCGACGCGATCGGCCACTTCATTTCCTTCAGCAGCCGCGCCACCAGTTCGCACGTGCTCGTCGCATGCGGATCGACCCAGTTGTGCAATCCAAAATCCGTATTCGTCACATGATGATCGATATTGAACACCGGCGCCGAACCCGCCAGCTCAATCTTCGGCTCAATATTGATTCGCTTCTCAGAGGCCGTATCCAGCACAACGATGGCATCGAATCCGCCGGTCGCCCGCCACTCAGTCTCGCGCGGCGTGTCCGGCGCCAGGTCGATCATGAATTGCAGCCGCTTCGCAACGCACCCGGCCGGCAAGCCGATCGTCGCCTGAATGCCCGCATCGCGCATGGCCGTCGCCAAACCCAGTGCCGAGCCGATGGCATCGGCATCCGGCGTGACATGCGCCACGATGAACGGACGTTGAATCTTTCGAAATGCCTGCAAGAATTCCTGCGACGGCAGTTCACTGCTGGGTATGGACGTCATGAATGCTTCTTACCAATTCCTGATGGAGAATCATCAATACCGAATAAAGAGTATAGGAGTCGGCCGCCATCGCTGCCAGAATAGACCAAGACCGCGCCCGGCGTATGCCGCCGAACTGGCAACAACAAGCAACACAGAGAAAAGGGCCAGGGTCCGGGTGCGTGCTGGGGGGGAACACGCGGGGCTCCGAAGCCCTGGCCGGGCGACAATACTAGAGGAAGCATCATTCGATTCAAGGAAAAAAGTGTGCGTTAGCAACCAATCCGAACGCGCAATCTTTGCCCGACGATCAAACTTATTGCTGGTGGAATCTTACGTAAATCAGGACTAAAAATGGGTTTGATTAAATCTGCGAAATTCACGAAAAAAGTCGCATTAGGACGCCCCATCCATACCAAACCAGCGCCGCAAACCCGGACACAACCGCGATCATCATCAAAACAGACCCCACCGGCCAACGATAACGATACAGCGTCCACAAGTGCTTCAAATACAACAGCTGCTGCTTCAAATTCAGTTTGCTCTCGCCGTGAACGCGATCCGCAAAAACAATCGGCACTTCGGCCACCATCGCGCACCCACCCTTGATCATGATCTCCAGACCAATCTTGTAGCCAATCGGGTTCAGCCCGGCCTTCGACGCCCGCCCATACACATCGCGCGAGGTGCAAAAGAATCCCGCCATCGGATCCTTCGCCCGCGTCAACGGTCGCGCCAGCATCGTCGCTCCCACCGAATTGATCTTCCGCAGCAAACCCCAATCTTCCTTCGTCTTCCCCCCGCCACATAGCGCGAACCGATACAAAAATCCGCCTCGCCGCTCTCGATCGGCCGAATCACCGCCGGCACCGACTCCGGCGGATGCGACAAATCCGCATCCATGCACAACATCAAATCATGCCGTGCCTCATCAAACCCGCGCACCACTGCCGACGAAAGCCCGCGCTCATTCTCGCGCACGACAATCCGCACGTCATACCGCCCCGCCAGCGCCGCCACGGCCTCGACCGACCCATCCCGACTATTGTCATCCACAATAATCATCTCGCCGCGCCGCCCAGCGCCCGCCAGCGCCGCAAAAACCTGCTCCACCAAAATAGGTATGTTCTTCGCCTCGCGAAATGTCGGAACGATGATCGAAACAGGCGCAAGTTTTTGTCCAGCAGCATCCATGCCCCCGCCATCCTAACACCCCCTCTCCCTCGAAGGGAGAGGGCCGGGGGTAAGGGTGATAGTTGCACGGTTTCTAACCTCTTTGTGGCACAGCCGCCCCCGGCTGTGAACCCAGGTGTGGCACTGGCTAATAGCCGGTGCCACTAAAGTCCTCTCGCAATTCAGAGCCGTGGCGTCCCCGCCGCGCCGCCTGCACGCCAGTGCAAGGCTCCTCATTCAACTGCTCACCATTCCCCCGTTCAATTCCCCTCCCTCACCTGTCACCTGCTCCCCCATTCACCTATCATCCTCCCCCGTGTCCCACGATCACATTGGACAATTCTGCGCCCTCGGCGCCGCTCGCCTGGGCCATGGCCCTCGTCTTCTTCAAAATGACCGAGGGAAAGATTCATCCCTTCGCGATGAATCTCTACAAGAACATCCTCGGCGTCGCCCTCATCGCCGCAACAATTCCCCTCATGGGCGAGTCGATCGCCGACCTCGCAGCGCACCCCAAGGAAGAATTCTACATTCTCCTCATCAGCGGCTTCCTCGGAATCGCCCTCGCTGACACCGTCTTTTCTACAGCCTGAATCTCATCGGCGTCAGCCTCTTCGCCATCATCGACTGCACCTACAGCCCCATCGTCCTGCTCGTCTCGTGGTGGATGATCGCCGAAACCCTCACCATCCCCCACTACATCGGCGGAGCCATGATCCTCGCCGCCGTCTTCATCTCCACCCGCCACCCCCCGCCCGCAGGCCGCACCCGCGCCCAGATTCTCGGCGGCATCGCCCTTGGCATCCTCTCCATCGCCCTCATGGCCGTCGGCATTGTCATGGCCAAGCCGGTCCTGACGGCCGGCAATTTCCCGCTCATGTGGGCCGTGGCCATCCGCATGATGGCCGGTGCAGCCTGCCTGACACTCATGGTGCTGGCCTCGCCGCGACGACGGGAAATGCTGGCCGTCTTCAAGCCGACAGTGCAATGGAAGTATCTCCTGCCCGGCTCGTTTCTCGGGCGCCTACGTCTCGATGGTGCTGTGGGTCGCCGGCTTCAAATACACCAGCCGCCACCATCGCCGCCGTCCTGAACCAAACCTCCATGATCTTCGCCATCATCCTCGCGGCCTGGCTGCTCAAGGAGAAAATGACCAAGCGAAAGCTGGCGGCCGTCTGCATGGCGGCCAGCGGGGTGGTGCTAATCACGCTGGCGCAGCCGATTGAGATGTGGTTGCGAGCAACCGGCGATTGACCTATCCCCTCTCCCTCGAAGGGAGAGGCGGGGTGAGGGTGATGCCCTTCACTTCTTATTCAGCCCCGTCTGGCGATACCTCCTCCCCGGCTCCTTCCTCGCGGCCTACCTCTCCATGGCCCTCTGGGTGGCCGGCTTCAAATACACCAGCGCCAGCGTCGCGGCCGTGCTGAATCAGACCAGCATGATCTTCGCCATCATCCTCGCGGCCATCTTCCTCCACGAAAAACTGACGGCCAGAAAGCTCGGCGCCGTCTGCATCGCGGCGGGCGGGGTGCTGATGATTACGCTGGAGCCGAAGATTTCGATGTGGTTGCGGTGATCTTCGATCGCTCCATCTCGCCTTAATATCGCGACCAAGCCGGCATTCCCCATCGGGGAAGTGAAGCCTTTCGGACATTTAGCTTGTGAATTAGAACCATTGGATACAAATTTATAACTATATGTTATTTTTTGCTTGCATTCTTTTCCTCCTGTTGATACAAATCCCAACGTGGAATCGAGGCGAAAGCCCGCTGCCCACTCTTGACAATTTCATATGTAGCTCCTGCAGGGTTGGCTTTTCAACTCTCTGTTGGTCGTTGCCTCGCGACGACCAAGTCACGGTTCATGCGTGACGAATCCCCCATGCCGGCCTCTCGCGGCGACGCGGAGGGGCGTGACACGGATCGAAACAGGTTCGATCTTTTCTGTTGTTAAGGAGCTGCCTATGAAACGTGAGGACAATCACATCCTCAAGAGTCTTTTCGACAAAGTCGAGGAGATTGCCAAGAAGTCCGGCCGAGTGCCGGAGCCGAACCGTCTGCCTTTGGTGGAACGGCTCGAAGTTGAATTGGATCGGTACGAGAAGGATGTCGTATCCGGAAAGCTCACTGGACGAGCGCAACGGCGTAAATCTGGCGAATTGTTCCTGCGAATTCTCTCGGCGTATCGAGAGATCTTTGAGACGTGAAGCCAAAGGCAATCCGCAAAGTAACGAGCAATTGCTCGATTTAATAATAGAAAGCGTGTCATGCAATTTGGGACCCGCCTGAAGTTGTTATGGGTTGCCGCTGACATCAAGCAGCGGAAATGGCCGAACGGCTTGCCGTCTCCGCAAATTATGTTTCGATGGTTGAACGAGGGCGGCGCGAACCAACTTTAAAGTATCTGAGACAGTTTGCAGCTGCGGTCAATGTGCCCCTTTCGTTCGTATTCTGGGAACCCGACTCTCGCGAGCGAACTGAGGAACAGCGAAATCTACACCATGAACTTGACGTTATGATCCAGAGATATGCGTCAAGCAGCGGTGTCAACGACAAGGAATAGGCGCAAAGGAGCATTGAGCTTGTGGAAGCGAATTTCAAGTAAGATCGCGCTCGCGGCATGGCTAAATGTCGAAATCTCTGAGCTTGAACAAGCACTTGAAGAGTCCAAACATAACTATATCTCGCACCCCAAAACCGATCGCAAGGGTAAAGTTCGTCAACTCTGCTACCCTCCCAAGGACAGCGTGTTGCGCAAAGTTCAGGTGTCGGTGCGCCATAGGATTCTGAACAGAATCGCAATAGTTCCGGAGGTATGTGGTTATCGACCGGGATTGCACAACATAAACGTGGCAGAATCGCTTGCAGGCTCGAAATATACGAGCAAAGTTGATATTTCTAAGTTCCATCCGTCGATCGATCGCCTGCAGGTCGCCAAATGCCTAGCAAAGAGAGGAATCCCTTGGCCGGTGGCTCGATGCATTGCACGCCTCGTTACGTACAAGGGCTCCGTCCCCCAAGGGGCTAGTACGAGTAATCATGTTGCCAATTTAATTGTGGACGAAATGATGCGCAGAAAGATCCTTCCTTATGCAATGGATCGGAATGTCCGCGTCAAGAATTTTGGAGACGATATCGCGTTTTACGGGGATAATGAAGCGAGCGTTTCGGCATGTTCTCGACAATGCGCCCGTGTCATAGAGTCGAATGATTTTGAAGTGAATGCAGGGAAGTGTACTAGTCCTTAAACAAGCGAATTTCGCCTGGACCTGCGACACGGTTCGAGCGGTCGCGCGTAATGCACCTTCTTTCGTTGCGACCGATGGGTCGGTTGAGTCGCGTTTGTTTGTCGGATGTTTCATTGCGTCCTCTGTTGCTTCGCTTGATTCGCCTCGGGTGGATCGGAGCGTCCGTACTCCGACATCATTTCAATCGACTTCAACATCGCATCGGATATGGCACCGGCATTGGGCGTTGCTCTGGCATCCATGACATCGAATACAGGGGCGCGGGCGGCATCGAGCGAACCGCATCCACGCCGCGCAGGAACACGTTTTGCCACGGGTTCCACGCCAGCAGCCGATAGACGATCCGCCGGCCGGCGCGGATGATCTGACACGGGACGCGGATGAAGGCGTTGAGGAACGTCTTGAACTCCATCCGCAACACGCGCCGCTTTTCGTCTCCATGCCGCTCGGCCCAGCGGCCCTGCTCCGGCAGGCTCAACGCGAACCATGCCTTCAGCGTCCAGGCCAGCGACGCCATCACCATGTAGGCCCAGTTGCTGACCAGATCGCCCACCGGCATCCGCAGGGCATTCACGCCGTTCTTCAATTGCTCGATGACATTCTCCTGATCGCAGCGGTCGTTCGCCTGTGCCACGATCTCGTCACGCGAGCTGGATGGCTTGTTCGCAAAGTGCGTGCCCGACTCCTTCCCGGCGCCATCATTGGTGATGTAGAAGAAGTACTTGATGTCGTCGAACAGCGCTCGCTCGCCCTTCTCCCTCGACAGGTTCTTGCGGACCACCACGATCCGGTAGTCCTTCTTGCAGGCTGTCGGTCGATAGATGAACTCGGCCACGTCCTCGCTCACCAGCTTGATGTTCTCGTACTCCTTCTCGACGACGATCCGCTCCCGCACATTCTCACGGCGGCCGCGAGGCTCCGTCTTCACCTCGTATCGGGGTAGGCGTTTCAACGCTTTCCACGCCGATTCCGGCAGATCATCGGCGGTCTGTTTCAGGTTCGGCATCGCGTCGATCCCGAAGATGAATCGTGCGCCTTCGTCATCCCACCGATCCAGATGCCGGGTCTGCGAGAAGTCCGTGTCACCCCGCAGCAGCACCTTCCGGAACCCCGCCCGACGGCACAATTCGATCGCGCCATCCACGTACAGCCAGGCGCCTTTCTCGTGGGAAGGACGGTTGCCCGATCGGTTCACCAGGTACAGCGGCTCCTTCGTATTGGCCAGTGAGACGACGAGCGGGTGATAGCCCCACTGCCCGTCATACGACAGGCCGATGCCCTCCTTGCACTGGCCATCCGTCGCCAAAGGCTTCCATCCATGTCGATCTTCGCTTCGTCGAAGAACGCGTCAGGCTGCCGACGCCAGATCGCCACCCGCGTCTCGTTGATCGCATCCATCAGCGACTCCACGTCCTCGGCCGTGAACCGCCGGCAGAAGTCGCCCGCCGTCGTCGGATCGGGAATCCGCTCGGCCCCAGCGCATCCAGATACACCTCATCATTCCGGCGCAGCTCCACGTCTTCGATGCAGGTTCCGCCCGACAGAATGTTGTAGGCGATGTTCAGCACGTGGTCCGACTCGTGATACGGCAGATGCACCTTCAGCAACTTCAACTGCTCGTCGATCCGATCGATCAGCCCCACCCGCCGGGCCAGCAGGTGCATCGCCCCGATCCCGCCGACCGACAGGCCGCGGCTCTTGTCCGACAACTCATAGTGAATGTTGCCGGCCGCCAGCATCGGCTCATCCTGAGGCGACCAAACCCGATCCCGAAGCCGACATTCGATCCGCCGCTTGCGATTGCGAAGCAAACGAACTCGTTCGCTCCGTCGTCGCCCTCGCTCGTTCAGTTTTCGCTTGCGATCCAACCGCTTCTCGTGTTTACTCTTGCTCACTCGAAATGCCTCCTTGCAGTTGAGGAACCTTTTTGTGCAAGTCCCTCTTTACACTGCAAAGACAGGCATTTCGAGCTTTTTTTTCAAATCCGCGTGAAGAATCACGCTTGATCAAGGACTAGTGCAGAGCATAGAGGCGGCAAGCGTAATTTTGTGGGTTGCAGCACGGGAAGGCCGCAACTCGATCTGCCCCGAAAGAAATATCGCGAACTGCGAACAGAGCTTCGATCAATTCTCACGAAACTAAGGGCGGCACGGAAACGCGCGGAAGCAATCACGCAAAAGCAATTGAACAGCATCATTCACCAGCTCAGCTATGTGAAGCGTCTCAGCAAAAACAAAGCTCGCTCACTACGCGACATCCAGTTTCGAATCTTTGCGGAAAACAACCGCTTGATGACTCTCTGTGATTAATTGTGCGGGCGGTAAAATGGCATCAAGCAACTCTCCGATTCGTGACAACTTCAAGTCCCCGGAGTAACGTGTGTTTCCAAATTTCGAAACAGCCGAGCAAGCGAGGAAATGGCTTGCAAATCACGAGCAAATGCGGAAGAAATTTGAGTTGCTGTTACCAAACATTGCAACTGAAGACGGACTTGTACCAACGTCTGAAATAATTGTCGAAAAGGGGAATCATTGGCGTTTGTGCAGGGACAAGACGATTGAAGCAGTCCCGCATTGGAGGATACGATCGCTTACGCGAAACTTAAGCGGAGACCCAGTCCTTTGGAAACAGGCCGCAGTTCGAATCGAACCGTCAGAGTCCATAGTCGGAGGTGCACCGATGTATGGAGTCTCCTTCAAGAAGGCGGTTGACATTGCGTTAAGTAAGCGCCTGGCCAAGTCGCGATTCTGGATTCCACCGGAGAGACAAACGGAGAGCGTTTTCTACGCACAGCTCTTAGTCAAAGTCGCACGGCAAAAAGCATCGAATGGCGGCAATCTTAACGTAGAGGCATGGCAATGGATCGGCGATGGCATCGAGGTTGATTACGTACACATGATCCTTAATCCAAACACCATGATCGTCAATCATTTAGACGGGGCGCTAATTCACTATAACTCGGAACTCGAAATTGCAACAATGTTCAATACAGCAGATAAGCAAAAAGGATGTATGTACGAGAAGTACTTCAGATTAGACGGGCATATCCCCATGGACTCTGCAATAGAAATGGTTCGTGCTTTTTTTCCAATTCAAGAACTTGTTGATGAGTATTTTCAGCACGATCCGTGTTGGCCGGCTGCACTTGGTTAGTCACCAGCCGTCGTGTTCTGGCGATCAGACGAAGAGCCAAATTGGCGCTGCTGACTAAATGATCAACTAGCTCGCTTACCAATATTCCGCCTCACCGCAGACCAAATCTGCGTGCTTGAGGACACCAAATGAACAAGTTAAGGCCAACAAAATGTGTCTATTGTGGTTCTTCTGCGAAATCCACGCGGGATCATGTGCCACCAAAACTCTTGTTCGCGCCCCCACTTCCGAATCTCTGCACGGTTCCCTCGTGTTCCGATTGCAACAAGAGCTTTCAGAAGGACGACGAATACTTGCGCCTAATTCTAACAATGCGAAAAGAGAGCTTCGACAACTTAGGTGCTAAAGCAGTGCTCCCTTCCGTATTGCGTTCCCTTCAGCGCCCCCGCCAAGCGCGATTCACCAGTAGTTTTTTTCGCCAGTGTGGTCAGATCGAGATGCGTTCGCGCGGCGGGCTCTATTTGGGCAATTCACCTGGATATACTGTGAAGTGGAGCCGAATTGAAAGGGCGATGGCCCGAATCACACGCGGCTTGTTCTATTACGAGCAAAAGAAACCTATTCCCAAGGGACATCAAGTTGTATCTTGGGCTGAGGACAATCTTTATCTCTTATCCAACAACCTTCAAACTCAACTTAAACAAAAACTCGTCCTCCCGCTGATCAAGGAGACGCCTACAGTTTTCGGTGAAAGCGTATTTAGGTACTGGTTCAAGTTCCTTTCGGAGACTGAGTCGAATTCCGTTTGGTTGTTTGAGTTTTATGGGCGAACGCGATTCATCGCTTTCGTAGCAGATCGCGATCCAAATCGACTACTAGAAAGATTGGGCGACAAGCTAAATCCATCCACTGACAAAGAAAAACCTACGCCGGCTTGACTTTCATAAATATTGTTCTATCTTTGTTAGGTATCACTTAGCCCCACCAAAACCGCTCTGCCCATGCAGGGCCCGGGGGTGTCATCATGCGCGGTTCATCCCCAACCCCGAGCCTTCCGGATTCGGATGTTAGCGTGGCGTTCGCTCGCCGGTTCGGGGCTTGGTCGTCGTTCAAAGTGAAAAAAATTCACCCTAGTAGATTTTTTGATGAAAATGGAGATGTCAAAACAGTAACTATGGCAGCGACAAGGAGTAACAATGCGAAAGATGACTGAAAATGGCGGCGAAAACAGGGTGAAAATGCACCGAATTTCACCGGCCATTCACCCGCCCGCACGCAACTTAGGCGGTATCCCTACCGCGCTCCGAAAGGAGACGATCAAATGCAGACTTTAGTCGCCAAAACTTGCCCGTCGGCCTTTCTTGGCGGATCAGATTTCCAGCTTATTCCAGCATTGCTCGCAGCACCGCCGAGACAATCCGATTTCAAACCCCAAACCCTATTACCCTCGGTCGCTTCGTCGCTTGTTCCTCCACTCGACCCCTTGGCCCCTCGAACCCTCGGCCCCTCTTTCGCAAGCTGACTGACCCCCCGTGTGGTTTCACAGATGAAAACGCCTGAACAAGAAATCGCGGAAAACCTAACTTATGACGAACAAACGACTTGCAACTTCTCACAACCTGACTGTCGCCTGACCAGTCAGCCTGACTGCCAACCTGACCGTAGTCAGCTTGGCTCATTCCTACACTCGGCCCCTTGGACCCTCGACCCCTCGGCCCCTCGGCCCCTACGCCAACGGCGTCACTCCGCCGCAACATTCTTATGCACCCGCCCGCTCGTCCCCGTCGGCCCATATGTCGCCGACGAGAAAATGTATAGCTCCCCATCTAAGTCCCGCCCGAAGCTCGTGATAAACCGCTTGATGCGCCCGCCCTCGCTGCCCGCGAACGCCAGCTCGCGCGTCGTCCAAGTCCCATCCGCGTTTTCCTTCGCCGCGTACAACGTCCCGTCGGCCTCCGTGAAGTTCGTGCTCCAATCGCCGAAAACGTACTGGCCGCTCAGGCAGGAAATCGCGCTGCCCTCATACAGATACCCGCCCGTCACCGAAATGCCGAACGGCTGCGCATCGGCCGAATGCGGATATTCGATGATCGGCTCCGCCAGTGCCGCACCATCGGCATCTTCCGCGTCGCAGCTCGCCGGCGGCTCGGCCGGGTTCGCCGCATCAAAGCAGTTGTCCCCCTCGCGGATGCGCCAGCCAAAGTTCTTGCCGGATTCGACGATGTCCACTTCTTCAAACAAATCCTGCCCCACGTCGCCGACAAAGAGCCGCCCCGCGGAGTCGAACGAGAACCGCCACGGATTCCGCAGTCCCCATGCATATATCTCCGGCAGCGTCCCCGCCTCGCTGACGAGCGGGTTAGACGCGGGAATCTCGTACGGATCGCCGCTATCGACATCGATGCAAAATCTTGCCGAGCAGCGTGCTCTTGTCCTGCGCGTTTCCGGTGTCAACGTTGTGCCCATCGCCCTCGTCGTTGGCATTCCCGCCGTCGCCGACTCCGATGTACAAGAGGCCGTCCGGCCCAAATTCAAGCTGCCCGCCATTATGATTAAACTGCGGTTTGTTAATTTCGATCAGCAGCTTTTCGCTGTCCGGGTCCGCCAAATTCGAATCGTCATCGGAAACTTCAAATTCGGAGATGTGCGTCTCGGCGTTGAATTCGTCAGGGTCGCCGGCACCCTTCGGCGCGGTGTAGAAAACAAAGAACCGCCCGTTGGATTTGTAATTCGGATGAAACGCCATTCCGAGCAGGCCGCGTTCGTCATAAATAAACCCGTTTCCGAAATCGACGCCCACGTCGACCATGCGGGCGGAGACATCAAGAAAGGGGACCGATCGCTTCGTGCCATCGGCGTTGATCACGTAAACCTTGCCGACCTGGTCGAGAATGAACAATCGCCCAGTGCCGTCATCCGGCACGGCCATCCCCACCGGCGCAACAAAGCCGCTCGCAACCAGCTCCAGCGCCACCGAGTCGCACTCGATCACTGGCGTATTCTCGCAATTCGACCCTGTCAAAATGACCATCGACAAAAGCAACATTGCATTCGACGCCACTGCCTTCGCGATTCGAATCCGTCCTCGGCCAATATTATTGCGCGTCATGTCGGTCTGCTCCTCTTCGTGTCGCCCGGCGCGGACATGATAAAATCGATGGCCGTGCGACCGTGTACGAAAATCGAAACACTCGCGAGAAACTGCGGGCGCGCTTCGCCCAAGATTAATGTCGTAACCCCTGCCTTATTCTTGAACAACATTGGCACCAATCGTGGCGGTCCCGATGTACGCGATGATTCCATGATTCAAAGATGCCCCAAGATTCCCGCCGACGGCCCAGATTCCGCCATCGGGATCGATCCACGTCGCATGAAAATCGCGAATGGAGTCGAGCCCGGTGTTCTGAACTTCCCAGTCCGTGTCGCCGCGATAAGCGACCGTCACCTCATTGCCGACGGCCACCGCCTGTTCGCCGCGAACGAAAATGCCGTTAAGCTGCAACGCGCCGGCCGGCGAATTATCCTCAAACGAATCGCCGTTCTGCTCGACAATGGCCGCATCGCCAAAGCCGCCGACGGCAAACGCCCGCGAGCCATCGCCGTTGATCGTGAACAGCGTGCGCGCCGATTCGTTGTCGACCGCAGACCAGTCCATACCGTCAAAATGGAGAATCGTGCCTTCGCTGCCGACCGCGAAAACATCGTCCGCATCGCGGCCCCATATCTTGTAAAGCGTCGGCACGCCGCCCGCGTTGATGGCCGTCAAATCTTGTGCCGTCCATACGGCACCATCGTAATGCCAGATCACGCCGCCGTTGTCGGCCTCCAGATCGCCGCCAACTGCCCAAATGTCACTGCCGCCCGCGCCCCAGATGCCGAAGATCGTCTCGGTGCCGGGCGTTGCGAAATCCTCAAAGTCGTCGGCCGCCGCGTCGTGGCGAAGAATGTTCCCGTTTTCGCCCGCCATCCAGAAATCGCCGCCGATCGGTTCGACACTGATCCACCAGAGCGCTCCGGTCACGCCCGTCTGAAGGCGCCGCCAGTTGGTGCCGTCGTAATGCAGCACATAGGGCCCCAGATTGTCTTCAGCCGGATCGCCGCCTACGGCATACACGTCATTGGCCGCCGTTCCCGAAATCGAAAGAATGGCCGCATTCAAGTCTTCAAAAACGAATCTGGCCGATGCATTCGGCCCGACGTTTCCATCACATGTACTGCCCATGAATGCCATCATTGCGGCACTCATGGCCGCGGCGCCGGTCATGACTCGCCAAGTATTCATAGAAAGCCGCGTCCTTTATCCTTGCCTCGTTTGCCGCCACTTGAGCAATGTCGGTCACTCAACGGCGATTCCAACTTTCATTTGATCATTGATGAACTCGGTCGAATTGCGCTCATTCGCGCTACCATTTGCTCAAACTCGACAATGCGCTATCCTTGCACGGGCGGTTCGAACGGATCGTCGTTGCCATTCGCGTTGTTGTTTCCGCCGTCGTTTGTTCCCAGACTAAACGGCCGAAGAAAGACGGTTAGCAAATCAAGCGTCAGTTGACTGACAAAACCGGAGATGCCGGAAGCGATGCCATCCTCCACCAATCGATTGCACTGCAGGTGGTTCGGCAGCACCCCGACCGACGCAATTGCAATCAGGACTTTTGCGCGCCGCAATCGGCGGGCTCTTTTGCGGGAAGAAATCATACTCGCGCTCCAAGTGCGGTGTTTCGTTTCAATGGCGACCACCGCGTGACCCTACATGCCGGAAACGACATTGTAACAACTTCTCAGAATCGATACTGATATTGCAGGAAAAACAAATCCGGATCGTCATCTCCGGCCACGAGATTATGCACAAACGTCTCGTCCCAGAAATGCGAATACATGAACAAAAAGCTCGAATGTTCGGTCACGTTGTACTGCAGCAGCAATTCGATGGCCGAGCCCAGCTCGTTGCCGCTGTGGCCGAATTCGTCGCGCAACACCGGAATTCCACCGGCGTTATAGTAAGCGTCGGTCTCCTGATTCAGCCAATAGACGTGGTAGTAAAGCGAAGCCTTCAGCTTTTTCATCGGCCAAGCATCGACGCTGACAAACCATCGTGTCATGTTCTGCCGGCCGACGAGATCCTGCATCGAAATGCAGACGTGATCGTAAGTAAAGAGCTGATCCCACGTTTGCACGTGACGGTCTTCGGGGTTTTCATCGCCCGATGCCCAGCCAAAGCCCGTACTCAGCCGGGGTTTCCATTCGTGTTCAAACGAATAACCGACATCCCCTTCGAAAAATATGCCCTGTACTTCATCGCCGGCCCATTTACCCCATTGCTCGGCAAACTCAATATCGAAATCGACCGGGCCCACGGTTCCGAATGCACGCGTGCCAACGGTATAAACAGACCGCCCCCCTTCATGGCCATTGGGATTCATCACGATATCGGAGCGGTCCACTCCGAAGAAGTAGAAGTCGAAACCGCCTTTCTGCCATCCCTTGTACGTCGTGTACAGGCCATAGAAGTTGTAGTCGTCATTCCAGTCGTCGCCGCCTTTGCGTTCAACAACTACGGGCCGCGCGAAAAACGCGTCAATATTCCAGTTTTCGCCCGAGTAGAACAACTTGGCGGCATCGAAGCGACGTCGATTCGATGCCCATTCAAACGCGCCCACCAATCGATCGTGACCGTAGGAGAGTTCCTGCCGCCCCACGCGCAGCGTGATCGGCACACTCTCGCCGAAAACGCGAAGATCGCCGAACAGTTGCTGCAAATCTCCGTGGTTTTCCTGCAATGGCTGAAAAGGCCCATTCTGACTTTCAACGTGCGAGTTGATTCCCTGTGCGAATATGCGAAACAACTTCCGATACCGCATATTAATGTGCATCATTTCGCGGTAATTCTGTTGCATATTCGAGGTTCGCTCATCGAGGCCGAAGAGCGGATTCGTTCGATTCTCGACACGCACTCGAAACTCGCCGCCAACATCCAACCGCCAATGCTCGTCCAATTCGATGTTCTTTATATACAGGCGTGGATCGAGTTCGCGATATTCGGGATGTTCGTCGAGATACGAAAAGTCCTCGTCATACCGTCGCAGGATCGAGACGTCTTCGCCGCAACACCGTCGGTGACTTGAGAGCGAAAGAAATCCATGATCGTGTTCGTCGCCCCGTTCGGCGGAATCGCCTGAATCAGCCGGCATCGCCTCCTGATCGTCGTTGTCGGTTTTCTCGGACGTTGTTTCACCAGCCGGTTGCGATGTTCCAGAGTCCGTACTCGGCCTCGATGTGGCGCCGACATCCTCTTGCGCAAATGAAGGATCAGCGACCAAAAGCAGCATGGCGGCTAAGGTGATCAAGGTACCATGAATGCCGCCAACTCCGGATGCCACCCGTTCGCTCCGATGTAAAAACTGGCCGAAACAATTGATCCAACACATGAAATCGGATATCTTTCTTGCAAGGCCAAACTTCAGTTTACAAATCTACTGAGTGGTGGAGACAAATGCCATGTTGATGAGGGGCGCGATACGGGCAATCGGTCGAATAACTGCATTATCAATACTGATATCCGCACTGGGTTTTGCGGGTTGCGAGCTTTTCGGGCCGAGCACTCCAACCAAGCCCATCATCACAACCGTGGCTGGGACCGGGGTCGCCGGCCAGAACGAAGATGGCCTCGATCCGCTCGACACCCACCTCTATTTGCCGCAAGACATGACCGTCGGCCCCGAGGGGCTCCTTTACATCATCGACTGGAATAATCATCGAATCAGACGGATCACCGCAGAACATGCCATTGAAACCGTGGCCGGTACTGGAGAGCTTGGACCCGCCGACGATGGTGAAGCGACCAAGCAGCAGTTTAACCATCCCACGAATGTGGAATTTGATGCGCAAGGTCGCATGGTCATCGCCGCGTGGCACAACAGCAAGGTCAAACGTCTCGACCTTACCACCGGCATTGTTGAGAATCTTGCCGGCACCGGCGCCCGATCCTTCGGTGGCGACGAGGGTGACGGAAACGCGGCGATATTGGATCTGCCCAGTTCCGTCGCCATCGACTCAAATCAGAATATTTTCATATCCGATCAGGCGAACTTTCGAATCCGTCTTCTTGAACCGAGCGGGATCATTCATACCGTGGCCGGCACCGGTGAGGCGGGATACGCCGGTGACGGCGATCGGGCAGAAGACGCGAAACTCAATGCACCCAAAGGGCAGGCCGCGCCGCCGGCCAGCCGTATATGCATCGATAAGAACGATCGCATTTACATTGCCGACACCGGCAACCATTGCATTCGCAAGATCGAAGCCGACGGCACAATCCATACCATCGCCGGCACCGGCGAGGCCGGGTATTCGGGCGACGGCGGACCGGCCACTGCAGCTCAACTCAATACGCCATGCGATGTCGCGGTAGATGCCGACGGCATTCTCTACATTGCAGATACCATGAATCACGTCGTTCGAAGGGTCGATTTGGACGGCAATATCAGCACTTACGCAGGCACCGGCGAGCGCGGTTTCGAAGGCGATGACGGTCCCGCGGATGCTGCGCTTCTCGATCGACCTTATGGTGTCTCCGTCGCGGCAAACGGCGATGTGTATGTGGCCGATACGCACAACCATCGCATTCGAAGAATCTCCAGTACCGCCGAGCACAACCACAACGCCAACAACAATACAAACAACAATGTTCAAATTATTGAATGCACGGGCGTGCCCGGCTCGATTTGCACCTATGTCGGTACAGGCCTGTCCGGATTCAATGGCGATGGCAAAGATCGGCTAGAGACCGCGCTCTATTGGCCATTCGATATCGAGTTCACCCCATCCGGCAAGACGTACCTGCTGGATTGGAACAATCACAAAGTGCGAGAGATTCTCTCGAATGGTAAACTGCGAACAGTGATCGGCGGTGACTTTGTCGGCGACGGGCCGCCCGACTTGAGTGATTTGACGTCTCCGGGCGCGCCGGGTACCGATGTTCAGCTCAACCACCCCACTGATGTGTTTGAAATGCCCGATGGCACGTTGGGGCTTGTGGCCTGGCACAATCACAAGATTCGAATGCTGGACCCCGAAACCGGTCTCGTCACCGTTGCACTGGGTCGTCAGGCTGCTTTCGAAGGCGACAACGGTCCCGCCAAGGATGCACGGCTGAACCAGGCGGCGCACGCGGTTCTGGATAAGAGCGGAAATCTTCTGATCGTTGATCAGCGAAATCAGCGCATCCGCATGATCAAGGATTTCGTCAACAGCGGCGGCGACGGAGAAATCGTCACGGTTATGGGTGTCGGGCCTCCGCCCGGTTTCAATGGCGATGACAAAGCGTTGCTCGAAACGCAGGTTAATTTCCCCACTGGCGGAAACCCCGAGCCGACGGGCAGCATTGCCATGGATGACAACGGCGTTTTCTACTTTTCCGATACCAACAACCATCGCATTCGCAAGCTCGAATTCTTTGATGTCGATTACACGACCGGCGCAGTGACCACCATTGCGGGCGCGGGCGAGGCAGGGTACAGCGGCGATGGCGGTCTTGCAGTCGACGCAAAAATCAACTTCCCGCAGGATCTTGAAATCGGTCCCGACGGCCGTTTGTATTTTGCCGACTGCAACAATAACCGCGTCCGCGTGATCGACCTGACCAGCGGCCAGATTGATTTGATCGCCGGCAACGGAGACAAGGGATATTCGGGTGATGGCGGACCGGCCATCGATGCTTCGCTGAACCGCCCTTCGGCATCGCTTTCGATAAGAACGGCGATCTCTACATCTCTGATACATTTAATTCCCGCGTGCGAAAAGTGGAGCTATGAACGGACCAGACAAGAATTCCGCAACAATTAATCGATTGATTCTTGGGAGACACTGGCTGGTCGCCGGCGTGTGCATTTTCGCGGCGTGCGCGATTGGGGGTACCTGCGACTCAGCTAATCCGACCATTGATCCCATTGTTCCGGCCGACTATCGCACGACATTCACTGAGGTTCGCAACTGCCGTTTCAGCATCGAACACGATGGCGTGCAGATCCGGGTGTGGGCCAATGACATCGCCATGGCCGCTTATCTCGCGGAGGAGAATCCGCTGCCGGTCGGCAGCATCATCGTCAAGGAAGAATTCGCCGGCGGCACCTGCGACGACGATTCCGAGCTGAACATACTCTCGGTGATGCGTAAAGAGGCGGCCGGCTTCGACAACGAAGACAAAGACTGGCATTTTCAGGAAGTGAACCCGACGAGCCGCGTCGTGATTACCAATACGAAGACAGACTGCATCGAGTGCCACCGCAATGACTGCTCGGCACGTGATTACATGTGCACGGTCGAATAACGCGCAAATGAAAATGCGAATGCGGGTTATGGCCGACAGCGCATGGCGCGTTATGATCCGCAAAAAACCCGGTTCTTCTCTGAAGCCCTCGCAGAAAAAACCACGGCTTGTGCATTCGACGACACATCCGTCGATCGATAATGCAGGCACGGATTCACATGATGTCGCCAGATCAATCCAAGACCCCGCGCAGGCCCGTGTACATGGTGGCGGCAATTTCACTTGCTGTTCTGACTACATCGATTTTGCTTACGACCGCAGCGTGCAGCCCCGGCCTGCTGGCTCTGCTTTATGTCATCAGCAAAGAGCAGGAATCGGTCAATAATTCGAATTCGAATGCCGTCGACCCACGTTGTCCGCCGCCGCCCATCGATCTGACGGGAACAACCATCAGCTACGTAAACGATGTGCGCCCCATTCTGCAGGCCAACGGCTGCCTGTCCGGCGGCTGTCACGGCGGTACGTTTCCCTCCAACGGCTACTCGCTTCGGGACTACAATCCCAGCTTCGGGCCGGGTGACGACGCGGAAGCACTTGGCATTTGTGCGATTGTCCCCGGTGATGCCGGCGCCAGCTTCATGATCGAAAAGCTCCGCGATAATCCGCGGCAGGGCGCTCGCATGCCGCTTCTTCGCGAGGCCTTATCCGAAACCGAGATCGGCATCATCGAGACCTGGATCAACGAGGGGGCCCAAAACAACTGATGTCGAAGATCAACTCCATCCTGGCGACCGTCATGTTGATGTCCCTGTTGGGTGCGGATTGCGATCCGGCCCAAAGTCCCTGCGACCGGCCCGGCGTCATCTGCACGGTGGCCGGCAACGGCGAGTCCATTTTTAATGGTGACGGACATCCGGCACTCGAAACCGGCCTCTATTTTCCCCTCGACATCGAATTCGAACCTGGCGGCCGACCGCTGATCCTCGATTTCAACAACATTCGCATTCGAGCCATCAACGCCGACAATACCATCGAGACCATCATCGGCCAGGACTTTGAAGACGCGCCCGAGGAGGGCTCCCTCGCCAAGGATGCCCCGCTTCATCATCCCAGCGACATCGAATATGACAGCAAGGGCATTCTTCTCATCGCCGGCGACCATGTTCCGCTAGTGATCGCCATTGACACAAACAGCCGGGTGCAGATTCTTGCCGGCAGTGATGATTTCGGAAACGACGGCGATGGCGGACCCGCCCGCAGTGCCAGAATGACGGCGCCTTTCGGAGTCGTTCCCAATGCCAATGGCGGATTTTATGTCGCCGACATCGATGCCCATGTCGTTCGATATGTCGATGCAAACCGGATCATTTCAACCGTTGCGGGCACCGGAGCGCCTGGCTATTCCGGCGATGATGGATCGGCCACCGATGCACAATTGAATGGTCCAACCCGCCTGCGCATCACGCCCGAGGGAGAATTGCTCATCTGCGATACGGATAACCACGCCATTCGCAAAATCGGCTCCGACGGAAAAATAACCACGATTGCCGGCACGGGAATTCAGGGCTTCTCCGGGGACAACGGACCCGCGACATCGGCCATGCTGAGCAGCCCTTATGACCTGCGATTCGCGCCGAACGGCGATCTTTTTATCGCCGATTCCGGCAATCACGTCATTCGCCGCGTCGATGCAACCGGCAAGATCACGACGGCCGTCGGCATGCCCGAGTCGAGCGGGTTTATCGGGGATGCATCCGACGCCTCGGGCTGCAAACTGAACGTTCCTTCCGGCATCAATTTCGACGCAAGCGGCAATCTCTGGATAGCCGACGCATACAATCATCGTGTTCGGAGGATAACTTCTTTTCTGACTTGGGCAGGTGCGGAATGAAACAAATCTTTAAATACATGTCGGTCACGTGTTGTCTTGCATTGCCTGCGGCTCTTTCGGCTTGCGACGCTTTGAGCTTGTTTGGGCCGAATGTTCGATTGTCCATTGTTGCTCCGGGAGAGGGCTCTCAGTTCGGGCCGGGAGATACCGTTGCCATCGAGCTGGCAATCGAGAATTTCACCCTGGTGGAACCCGATGACGCCAAGTCGCACAATGCACATCCCACCGGCGACGATCCGCTTGGCATTGGAGATGATGATCATCCCGACGGCGCTTTCGGCCACTACCGCATTTACCTCGACGGCGAGGCCGACACCGACGAACATGTCATCGATCATGATTTGGAAACGCAAATTGTCCTGCCGAACGACCTTGCAGTTGGCACGCACACCATTCGAATCAGTCTTCGCAACCATGACGATACGCCGCTCGCCGACGCTTGCGCCGGCTGCACCGCGGAGGCATCGGTCTCGATTGAATGTGTCGCGCCGTGAGTGGCCGGTGCTTTGTGTGTCTTTAATGCCATTTTGACGGCACCCGTTGCCGAATGTCCTGCCTAAGGCGTTGTCAGTTCGGTTGATGGGCCGGCTGCACTGTCGTCCGGCGGCATGGCGAGATGGGACAAACGCGGCTTGTTCCAACTCAATAATGCTCCCCCGACAAGAACCGCGAAACCCACCAGCGTCACGATGATGGCCGTACCTTGCTCGCTTCTTGAGGCGAATTGCGCTCCGGCCGCAACGGCGTGCGTCACTACAAGCAAGAGCCCCACATGCACATAACGCGTCCAGGGCCACAATCGGCCGAGAACGACAAGAAAACATGCCAAGGATGCGGCATGAATTGCGAGCTGATACCTGTACACATCACCCGCCCGCAGACACCACGGAACGGTCGCCAGGAAGAGTATCGGCAGAAGTCGCAGCACAAGCCGGGGACGTTTGGCCATCAGATGCACTGCCGTCAGTCCGCTCCAGCCGATCACAAGACAAATGATCAGTCCGCCGGCATGGGTTTTCCCCGCAAGCAGGAGAATTGTTGCAAGCAGATTCACCGCCAGCGCGAGAAGGGCTTCGCGACGCGATGCAAGCAGCCATGCGAGCGTCGCGAGATAAACGGTGGCGGCATACATCGCCAGCACGGTGGGCATCGATCGAATTCGAAATGCGATGAGAAACGACTCATCGTTAAGCCGCAAGATCGCGAATGCAAATGCGATGCTGCCGAGGTGAAGCAATGTAAATGTGCGAAATCGCCAGGCGCCGAACCACCACGCGGCAGCGGCAATCATGGCGATGCCCGGGACCGGATCGCGCAGCCACCGGTGCAAGGCGCTCATCGGCAGGGCCTCATCGAATCCTTCGAACGCAAGACCGATGGCAAACGCCGGGATGACGGCGAGAAACACGAGAATGGCCCGAAAGCAAACAGCGTTCTTTTGCAACATGGCCATGCCCAACACGGTCACCGCGATGAGAAACGGCGAGGCATAAAAGGCCGACGCATGGCAGAAGAAGGCATAATTCAAGCCGATCAGTTGAACGAGAGAGGCAATAATCGTAATGGCCAGAAACACGCATTCACTTCCATTGTTTGCACGACCGCCATCCACCAAACCCAACGCGGCGTCTCGTCGCAATCGGCCGATCGGAATCAGCGAAACAACCGTGATGGCCGCAAACAGCCACCAGGCAACATACAAATAAACCTCGTTCATTCCGTCATGCGTAACGGGCGCTTTCAGAAGCGGCGCGGTCGCCGCGACAAGAACAAGGCAAGCTGAGGCAATGGCATGCGTCGCCGGCGACAGTCGGAGACGGATGATGCGGCACACGGCATGCAGCTCCGCGATGGCGATCAGGCATGCTATCAACGCCAGCGCGGTTCCAAGCCCAGAGCGCAGGGCGATCATCTCCATCGTCGCCACGAGCGGCCCGGTCCAGAACACGGCCGCCACAAGCAAGAGGGAAGGTTGATCCTCCGGCGCACGGTTCGCGCGGTACAATGCCACCAATATGGCAGCCACGGCCCATTCATAGAACTGAAGTACACCGAGGGTGACAAGGATGAGTCCGAAGTCGCCCGCCGGGTCGTCCGGATGAACCAGAAACAGCCGCGCACCGACGGCCGTGAGGCACGCACTGATCAAATACAGCGGATTTCGACGCACGAACCACGCCAGCAGCCGCCACGACAGCCTGTGTATTTCGCGAATCATGGCTTTCCTCCGCAAAAAAAGGTGAGTTCGCCGGCGCGCGGTATATCCGATCGAAGGCCGGCAACGCCTTCAAACACCAAACTTGATGTCGTGATGCAGGAATGTGACTTGCGTGATGGCCTGGCGGAAAAATGGATTGAATGAATGCAGTCGTATGTATGAACGCGTCGAGCCAAACGTCGTCACGTCGCCTGTATCCAGATAATACTTGGCGGCGCTTGCCGCGAAGTCAAACGAGGCGGACCGTTTTTTTCGGAAAGCCGCGCCGCAAGGCCGCTATCCTTCCCACTCCTTGACGCCCTTGAGCAGCGCGGTCATTTCGGCCCGCTTCTTTTCGAAGAGCGCGAACATCGTAATGATCAGCACGCCCAGCGCAATGCCGGCGACATACCACACCCATGTCCAGCCAAGATCCTCCGCCGCATGCCAGATGATCGTGAACAATGCCAGGCACAGAAAACCGGTGCCCATTTGCAGGAACGATCGAATCCGAAATGCGATGCCGACAATAACGCCGGCGACGGACAGTCCGCCGAGCACCAGCGGCAGCCATGGCGCGTTGGCCACACCAACCAGGAAAACATCGGCGGTGGATGAAACATAAACGGCGATCAGGCACGCGAAATTCAGCGATCGAAGCTGGCCTGCGCTCAATCGCGCCCGGTTGAAATGGCCGGCCGCCAGAACCGCGAGCGCCGGCGGAATGAACCAAAGCTGCGGATGCCGGGTGATGTCCAGCCCCGGCATGTGATGCAGGAAATACCAGAGGCTGCCCGTGAAGGCCGCGGATGCGAGCATCGCAAAGAAGACGGATTTTCGCAGCGCGGCAGAAACCGCGTAAAACGCGCCGGCCGTGAGAAGCACGATGGAGAAGTCGACGACGGATGCCGAGATAAAGACATCGAGCATCGCCAACACCGGCAGGAATGAGCCCGTATGCCCGAGCGGTCTTGACAGCACGGATAGCCCGCGACGCTCGCAGAGTTCACCGATGCCCATTGACGCGAACGCCAAACCCATGACGAGCAAAGGCCAATACTGCGTGATGGTCCCGCTGAAGAGCCACGGCA
>JADJRI010000079.1 GCA_016712275.1 Planctomycetota bacterium | reverse complement strand
CCCGCGGCCGAGATGCGGCCTTCGAGTCCGCCAGCCGCCCCAGTGTGCGGTCCAGCGTTTTTCCATGCCTGCGGCCGCGGCCTCCACCGCCTGATCCAATGTGGCGCCCGATTCCCTGACGGTGATCGGCCTGAGGCCCGCCAGTCGCGCTTCCATCACACACCGCTTATCGTCGTCGCCGGATTTCTGGCGGCCATTCTGATCCGACAGATGCACCTCGACCCGCGTCACGCGGCTGCCGAACCGCTCCAGTGCCGCCTGAACGACACTCTCCACCCGCCGGGTCAATGGCTCGCTGCCGCGAATCTGGTTGTCCGTGTTGACTTGAATCTGCATGTAGTCGTCCTCCACTGATTAAGGGGCCATCGCTCCATCGCGATGACCCGCCCCGCGCGAAACCGGTGTTTATCAAATGGATCATAGCCGCCCCGTGAAGACGCAGCCGTCAAACGCCTTGATCTCCCCGCGCGATGGCCGCTCCCGGCCGGGCTCCGGTCGCTGATCGAAAAACGCCTCGGGCGATGGGCTCGGGTCGTGCCCGGCCCGCGATTCGGCTCGCCCGCCGCGAAACTGCCGGCCGCCGCCCCCGGGGCCGTCCTCGATCACCGCCTGCCCGGCCACGACCAGAAAGCCCGCCACCAGCGCCGCGGTGAGTGCCAGAATCAAGACACCCAATGCACTGCGCCGCAGCCGCGAGTGCGCCGGGGCCATCGACGGCAGGCCCGGAATCCTCCGGCGGACCACGCCGCAGACCCAGCCCCAATGCAGGGCGACATGCACCAGGATGACGGCCCCCAGACCCACGGCCATCCAGAAATGCACATCGCCCCAGTCGTGCCGCGACAGGCCCCAGACGCTGCGCCACTGGCCGCTGCCCGGCGGCAGGACATAGCGAACCAGCAGCCCCGTCGCCAGAATGCCCAGCATGATGACAAAACCGAAAAGATCGATGATGAAGTTGACGAGCGTTCTTGACATGGCGGGCTCCCTTAAAAAAGCGGCGCGCCGACCCCGCCGATTATTCCAGCAATCCGCATGCCAGTGTCCGCGCAGCTGCGGCAACGCAGGCGGCCCTTTTCCCGACCAGATGTGGCGTTTTCCGCACCGGGCTGCTGAAGAGGCCGCGATCGATGTTTTTTGGGGGAAATGCGATGCAACAATTGGATGAACGCGCAGCCTCACGACGCCGGCGCGAGCGGCATCGATCTTCCGTCATGGAGCGCCATGGAATCCGAATGGTTTCCGGGCAGGATTCATCGCAGTCGGGTGATGGGGTTGACCTTCAGAACGAGCGTTTGGCAGACAGATCGCTCCGCTGCTCTCCCGGTCAACCACCTGCAATGTTCGCAGGTTGAGAATTCCACGGTCCGTCAATTGCCAATCACAAACCACACCGGCTCCGATTGTGAGCCCAGTTCGCCGACATAAGTGCGGCTCTTGAACTTGCCGTTCTCGTCGCGGATCGGATCGGATTCGACTTGCGTGAACGCGGCGAACGGCTGACCGACAGCCAGGCCGGTCTTGTCGAGTTCAATACAGCCTCGAAGCGGCGGTGGCCGCGAACGCTCGAAGCGCCAAAGGCGTGCTGATAGATGCTCCAGTCGCTAATGGGGAAGCGCTTCCAGCGGTCCGCGTCGGACTTGGCCGGCGAGCCTTTCCATTGAACCTTTGTCTGGCGGATGCCGCCGAGCGGGCCGTGGCTCTTGCCGACGTGGATGCGTTCGTTCACGATCAGTGGCGACAAGCCTACGTGGATATAGAATCGAAACTGGTCAAATCCGTCCTCGGTTGTGTCGCTCGGTGCATCGCAGGCAAGATACAGGTGCTTCGAAGTCGCCGTCAGATACAGCTTCGATTCAGAGCCATCGGTGCTCGTATCGATGCTCAGCGCATTGTCCCATTCGCCCTTGTCGAACTTGCCGTCGATTTTCGGCGACGTCGATGTCAACGGGATGCGGTTCAACTCCGCGCCCTGCGCGGGATGCACCTTGCCGGCCAGTTGCTTGCGAATCAGCTTAATCGCGGCCTCCTCACGAAACGTCTGATATCGTTCACCGCCCTGCCCGCTCTTATAGGCGACGTAGGCGTCGTTATCGAGTTTTGCATCGTATGCCTGCCGAAGCTGCTGATCGGCCGGGAGCGACGTATCGATACCGGCCATGATCGCCGCCTCAGCCGACGCCGGTTCACGCGTGACGCGTACGGCGATCAGCACGCCGCCCACGAGGATAACAACGAAAAAGCCGGTGAAAATCTGAAATCGATTCATGGGAATCTCCCGTCAAATGCAATTCTGAACACGCGCACCACAACCGGCACGCAAAGTGCGTCATCACTTCCTCGTCCAGCCGCGTGATGAGCTTGAAAAGATGCGTGAGAAATGCGGGGCGATAACAAGGTCAATGGATCCTGGCGCGGCCTTGTCGGTTAGGCGGAAGCTTTTACACGGAATTGGCCTTTTTCTCGCGGCGAAGTTACTCTATCAAACGGACGCGGAATCAGTAATCATTCACATTTGGCGACTTGCAATTCTCATGGCCCATTATATTCGTGGCTATATCTCGGCGAAACAGAACCTTCTCCGTATCCCGGAAGCCTATCCCGAAGCCATCGTCGTTGACATGAATCAAGGCATGGGGCTGCTTCCATTGACCCGTCCCCTGGCCTTTAATTTAAGCGAACGATTTCAGGCGCCTACAACTTGCTCAGAGGAAGTGTTTGAGGGGAGCACGCTCAACGCTGCGGAAATTCGCTTCGGTCAGTTCATATCGCACAGTAGCCCGACCGCCTATATCGAAACTGAATTCCATGGCGGAACGGGCACCCAATATGCCGTTGCATGGAATAACGACGTCGAGATTTGCGGGCTCCTCATGTCCTCGAATGAGCCGCCGATCCGAACAGATCGGTCAATCGAAGCAATCAACTCTGCCCTTCGGGCCATTGGAGTCAAATCGGAAAAAGGCCATGACGAGTTTGATAGCATTGGGCTTCAGTATTACCGCTATGCCGAGGAATTTGAGCCGCCGGACGGCCAATACCTCAACCCAATGTACTTCCAGACTTGCCTGATCAAATACCCGCTGGCGCAGCCGCCTAAAAACAGGCTTAAGCAGTTGTTCAAATTCTTCATTCGAGGTCGTTGACCTCGGGCGTCCATCGCAGCTACCGGCAGAATCCTGGAACAACCATAACCGTTTGTGCCCTGGACATTAAGTCTTTACATCTTCTAATCAGCTTCCGTAAATACCTCGTTGATTTCGACACGAAGCCAGCGTAGGAAACTCTGTCAACCACTGTCTACCAAGCGTGCGAATCGTCCACCACAAGAATCGTCCTCTGAATGGTTGAACCGACCAACGCATGTCACCACAGGAAAACCGAAGGGTCCCCGGCATCATCTCCATGCCATATGTGTCGTTGACCAACGCATGCCGGATATAGCAGAACAACATACCTTCGTGCTGAGCGAAGCAATGCAAACCCACACCATGGCCATCGCGAACTCCGGCCTCGTATAGCAATTTCGTCTCGAGTTCATTCTGTTCTGGTATAGGAAAATGAACCAAATACTTACCGCGTTGTAGGGCAACGTCATCAAGGAACAACCAGAGCAATTCACCCTTAAGCGATTGACCGGCGAGAAAAGTCTTAAACCCTTCGATCGCGTCTTCAAATCGTGTGGGAATGTCTGTCATAATTTGAGTATGATGCGGCTAAGAGCGGCCGAGCCATGCGGGCGTGGCTTCACACGCAGCACAGGCTTCACTCGATTCGAAGAATGTAGCACGCAGTTTTTCGTTCTGCCTGCTCATTAAACTTTCCACTTTACCCCGCAATCATTCTCGATCTGGCGCAACCCTTCCGGCGTGCTCGCGCCCGCGAAAATTGTCCACTCTGCACCCCACTTCAAGAAACACATGGCTTGCCCCTGCCGAACAAACGCCCGCATTTTGTTCACTTCACCAACCAACCTCCACGATGAATCCAGCGAACGCTCAAATGAAGCCTTCACCTTGGCCGTAGCACAGTTCTGCATCGCGCCGCCAAATGCCCCCTGGTAACACAACATCACATGCAGAAAAAGACTGCACCGATCGGCCTCCGGATACCACTCGACCGTGTCACCATTCACGCCCAATTCCACCGGCGGGTCATCCTGAAGCTTGGCCGATGCCGGTACACCCCAATACACAACCTCCTGGTTCTCCTCCATGAAAACAAGCCTGCCCTGATCGACAAAGCACTCCTTCGGCGAGAGCAGACGCTGAAAACAGTGGTTGAAACTCGTCTCGTTGCCGGCCACGCGATAATAGTCCAACAGCACAGACGGAAATCGCACCCCCAGCTTCTTTTCGGCGGCTTTGATAACCTTGTCATCCATCGAGCACTTCTTGTTCAATGGAAAGCCGAGGGATTTGTACATGTTTCGAATGAGTAATTTGTATGACGGCATAACTTAAATGACCTTTGTTAGCGTCTGATTGGCACTCTGCACCGGCAACTCTTATACCAAACATTTTCCAAAATCTGCTTGCCAATCGTCAATCATGATCTATATTGTATCCTGGCTCATATTGAGCATTGGGAGAATTCACATGCTCCGCCATACCCTATCCCTAGTCTCCGCCCTTGTTGCCACCAGCCCCAATTTTTTCCTGTTCCGCCGGCTCAAGTCTCTCCAACCCCCGGTAAAATTCACCCCAGTAGTTTTCTTGATGAAAATGTTCATCGCCAAAAATGCGAACAACCTAACTCTTTACAAACACAAGGATTGCAACTCCACCGTGCGGCGACAGCCGAGTGAACACAAGGCTGAACAACAGGGTAAACAGAGGGTGAACACGGCATCGGGTGTTCACCCCAATCTGCGACCTTTCTTCTTCCGCGCCGCCCTGCGCTTCTCTCGCTGCTCGGCCAGTCGGAGCTGCCGCGCGCGCCCCTTCTCCCACACCTCTCGTAGCGCGGGATTCTGCGCAACCGTGAGACCCAGGATTTTCACCAACCTACGAAACGCCGGTGAATCGATGTCCTTGTCGATATCCGCCCGAAGCCGCCTGTCTTCTTCCTCACGCGACTCCGGCTTCTTATCGCTCGAAAACTTGTCCGTCGCAATGTATGTTGCCAGGGATTTTCCCCCCAGAAAAACGCCCGGATCAAACCCGAATCGCAACAGCGCCTTCTCAACCCCCGTCGGCGTCGGATCATCCAGAATTTCCGGAATCGGCGGTCCATCGGGATGCAGCCGCCCCTTCTTGTACTCCCGCGTCATCGGCGTGACACGCTCGCTGGCAATGATGCCACGCGGGTTCGCGACCATCATTCCCAGATCGTCTTCCTCGGCTTCCCACGAAACTCCAATGACAAGACTCTTCGCCATCTTCGCAATGCGCGGCAGCGCAAGCACGCCATCGGCCCCACACGAAGGCGTGTCGGTCGCCTCCATCATGATGGTCCAACCCGGATGCTCGGGAGCTTCCGAATTTGCCTCATACCACGCTCCCCATGCCAACTTGCCGACACCCCGCCGCCGAAGCATCAAACTCCGAAATACCTTATGCAACGGCGCCTTAATCTTCGTGCCCGGCGCGACGCGCTGGCTCGGCACTTGCGGGTCTTTGATCAGTTCCGGCACGTCCGCCAAATGGTCGCCCTCAACGGCAATGAAATCCGCCTGTCGCAGCTTCCAGAAAAAAGGAGCACAAAGTGATTTACGGCCACCCATGCCTCAAAGCCTATCCGCAAAAAACGGCCACGAAAAGCCTAAACCTAGTCATCCACGCAGGGCCGTCGTATCATGCGGGCTTCATTCGACCACAACATTGCGTGGCGAATTTCGTAGGGTGGGTCGGCCTTTTGACCCACCATTTGACAGAAAAATCGCTCCCCAATCAGGTGGGTCAGAACGGCCGACCCATCGTACAAGAAACCGAGGGAGCAGTACCTCATTCGCAGGAGACATGACACCATGCAACGTGCAAAAATCACCATCATCGGAGCGGGAAATGTCGGCGCCACCTGTGCCCATTGGGCCGCCGCCAAGGAACTCGGCGATATCGTCCTGCTCGACATCGTCGAAGGCATGCCGCAAGGCAAGGGCCTCGACCTGCGCCAGGCCGGCCCGGTCGAGCGATACGACGCCAACATCACCGGCACCAACAGCTACGACGACACCGCAAACTCCGACATCGTCATCATCACCAGCGGAATCGCCCGCAAACCCGGCATGAGCCGCGACGATCTCATGTCCACCAACATGAAGATCGTCCGCGAAGTGGCCGAGAAAGCCGCGAAGGCCAGTCCGAAGGCAATCTACATCATCGTCTCCAACCCGCTCGACGCGATGGTGCAAACCGCCTGGAAAGCCAGCGGCCTCCCCACGCAGCAGATCGTCGGCCAGGCCGGTGTCCTCGACACGGCACGCTATCGCACGTTCCTCGCGATGGAACTCGGCTGCAGCGTTGAAGACATCGTCGCCGTCCTCATGGGCGGCCACGGCGACGACATGGTGCCGCTGCCACGCTACACCAGCGTCGCGGGCATCCCCGTGACGGAACTTATTCCCAAGGAGCGACTCGACGCGATCATCAAGCGCACGCGCGACGGCGGCGCGGAGATCGTCGGCCTGCTCAAGACCGGCAGCGCCTTCTACGCCCCGGCCGCCGCGACGGTGCAGATGGCCGAGGCGATCATCAAAGACAAAAAACGCATCCTCCCCTGCGCGGCCTACTGTAAAAACGAATACGGCGTAGGCGGCTACTTCGTCGGCGTCCCCTGCGTCCTCGGCAAGAACGGCGTTGAAAAAGTCATCGAACTCAAACTCGACGCGGAAGAACGAAAAATGTTCGACGCGAGCGTTGGGCATGTGAAGGAACTCGTTGGCTGGGTGGAGAAGAATTGGGCGTGAGTGGGTTGCACTGTTAGAAAGTGGCCGGACTTCCCGATTAGTCCTGCCTCAACAAATACGAGGCATTCGTGAGAATATGATCACCAATGACGCACTTTAGAACGGGAAGTTGGCTAGAATAGAGAGTGACGTAAGGAGTCCAATCATATGGTAAGGCGCGTCGAAATTTCAACCGATGTTCCGGCCGATCGGGAAATGAGAATCACGCTTCCGAATGACGTGCCCGTGGGCCCGGCGGAAATCGTTGTCCTCGTGAATTCAACGCAAGAGAACGGCACACACACTCTCGGAGACCTCGCGGGCTCCGAGTTTTTCGGCATGTGGAAAGATCGGACCGACATCGGTGATAGTATTGAGTTCGCCGAGAGATTACGGCGCGACGCGTGGAGTCGTAGCCAATGACAGCGCTATTGGACACCGATGTCCTGGTGGATGTCCTTCGTGGCGTGGAGCAAGCACGACTCTGGCTTCAAGAGCAGGCAGATCAGCCGCTGATCGTACCGGGCATTGTGGCAATGGAACTATTTGCCGGCTGCGCCAACAAGGAGCACCTGCGGCGATGCAGGGCGTTTCTTGACCAGTTTTCTCTCGCATGGACCGAGGCCAAGGAATTCGAGCTTGCCTGCGATTTCCTTGCCGAGTTTCGCCTTGGATCGGGAATTGGAATTCCCGATTGTTTGATTGCTGCCATGGCGCACGTTCGAAATGCCACAGTATATACGTTCAATCTTCGTCACTTTCGCTTGATACCGAATTTGAATGTTCAATCGCCATACGCGAGGCCGGTGAAATGAGCGAGGACGGCGTGGGCGGCTACTTCGTCGGCGTGCCGTGTGTGCTGGGCAAGGATGGCGTGGAAAAGGTGATCGAGTTGAAGCTGGATGGCGAGGAAAGAAAGATGTTCGACGCCAGCGTTTCGCACGTGAAAGAACTCGTCGGGTGGGTGGAGAAGAATTGGGCGTAACAGAGACGCAGTCGCGTCCAACAGAGCCGCGCCCGTGAGGAAGCGGTCGGCGCTTCCCGCGCGGGGACGTTCGATCCGGCGATCTCGTGATCCGGCGATTTGGCGATTGAACCGATTGACCCCGTTCAACAAAAGGAACACGTCATGCAAAGACGCACGGCTTTAACGCTCATCGAAGTGCTCGTCGTTCTGGCCGCCAGTGCAGCCCTCGCCGCCGCTCTGGCGATGTCGCACCGTGAGGCGTTCAGCAACAAGACACGCCATGAATGTGCTTCCAACCTGCGCGGAATCGGACAGGCTCAATACATCTACGCGCAGGATGATCCGCAGACGTTCACGGCTTACGGCGGCGTGCGCAAGGAAAATGACGGGGCCATGCGCCTGTTCGATCCGAAGAGCCGAAAGGACGTGCCGGACATCAATGGCCTTCCCTCGCCGACTGTGGACTTATGGATGCTGATCCGCGTCAACAACACGACGCCCAGGCAATTTGTCTGCCCGGCCACGAAAGACGTGGAGGACAAAGTGACAGACGCGACGAAATACTGGGACTTCGGCAAACGGGAGAATCTGAGTTACGCGTATCTGTATCAACACGATCCCGATCTGGAAAATGTCAGCACTTCGTCGCATCCGCTGATCCCGATCATGGCGGATGGGAACCCTTACCTACGCGGCAAGATCGACGCCAAGCCGCTCGATGATCGCAACTCCGATGCCAGGGGCAACAGCACCAATCACGGCCGCAACAAGCGACCGGGACAAAACGTCTTGTATCAGGATTCCCACGTGAATTTTGAGACCTCTCCCTCGGTCGGTCTTTCGGGCCGTTTTTCGCCCGAGCTCAAAAAGTCCAACGGGCGCGACAACATCTATACAATGAATGCCGCCGGCGCCGATGCGCTGGTCGACCCCGGAGATGCAAGTCCCACGCCAAAACTCTGCAATCCCGCCTCCTCGTCGGATGCGGTGCTGGTGCCCTAGTCGCGTCGGTCTCGTCGGACTCTCAGCGCCGTTGACGACCTGCCGCCGCCCTGATTCCGCGGGCTGGATGGTTCTGACTCCCGAATCGAACCATAAAACTCCCGATTTCATGGTTCGACTTCGCGAACGAGTCCTTCGACCTGCGGGCTTGAGGCCTCCGAGTCGCGGTCCGATCCCTCTCACGCGCGCGTTGATTCATCTTTTCCGCGCTCGCGGCCATAAATAACGCAAGCCGGGCCATTCGGCGGCCGACGAGAGGGCCCTATGAGCACCTTTCCGACCGGCAAGCGCAGCGAGTTTCTCCAGTGGTGTCAGGCCCATGTCCCCGTCTGGGAGGCGAATGCCGGTGACATCGGGCTGACAGACCCGCAGGCCGGGGCCTTTGGCATTCGCATCGTCAAAATGGCCGCCGCTGAGCTGGCCCTGGACGAGGCGAAGCAGGCCTATGAGGCCGCCGTGCAGACGGCGAAGGCGGCCTTTCGGCTGGCGAAATCGGATGCCGCCATCCTGACACAGGCCATTCGGGCCAAGGCTCTCAGCACCAAGAACCCGCTCACCGTCTACAACCTGGCCCAGATCGCCCCACCCCGGAAGCGCCGCCCCGCGCCGCCGCCGGCCCGGCCGACGCGGCTCGATGCCGCCCTCGGGGCGAGTGACGGCAGCCTGACACTCACGTGGAAATGCACGAACCCGGCGGGGACCAGCGGCACGAGCTATGTCATCCGCCGCAGGCTGGCCGGCGACACCGGCTACACCGTGCTGGGCATGGCCGGAAAGAAACGCTTCGTCGATGAGATGTTGCCCACCGGCAGCAGCAGTGTGCAGTACACCATTCAAGGCATTCGCGCCGGCATCGCCGGGCCGCAAAGCGATATTCTCACGGTGAGCCTCGGCGCCCGGCAGGCGTCGCCGCCGGTGGCGACCGTGCGAATGCCGGTGGCGACGATGCAAAAGGCCGCGGCCGCTTTTCAGGGGGCGGGGCGAATGGAGCATGTCGAATGCAGAATGTAGAATGCCGAAGGGAACAAAATCAATACGGCCTTGAATGAGCTGAACCCTTCCATTCGAGAGCCCAATCGAGCAGCGCCGATGGCAGAGCCGACCGCCGACCCCCTGCTGAACCCCAACCCCGACCCGTGGGAAGACACCGAAACCGCCCACCTCCGCGCCTTCCTCAAACTCACCCCCACCGAGCGATTTCACCTGCTCATGGACGCCATCGAGTTCATGCACATGCTCCGGCCGCCGGCTGCGAACCGATGAAACCGGCGCTCACAAAATGGCTGATGG
>JADJRI010000078.1 GCA_016712275.1 Planctomycetota bacterium | reverse complement strand
TCGTCAACGAATCCGGCGGCGAATTTGTTTCGCACGCTCGTTTCAATGAAGGGATACATATGCAGGTAAGTGACCTGGACGACAACTTCAAGATCGGTAATGGAACTCTCACTCCGATCTGGCAGATGGGCGAGAACGGTCTGGGCCAGCCGGCATTTTATCTGATCAGTCAGATTACCGGCGATATAGAGGCGGGGTTCTATCGCGATCACGAGACCGGCAACGGCGTCATGTTCGCGGATGACAAGAACTTCCGCGCTCCGAATCCTGCTGATCCGGCGACAGATATTTGGTATTGCTGTCCCGAAGGACCCGAGGCGGCCATGTATGTACGCGGCACTGCACGGCTTATTAATGGTCGCGCGACCATTCAATTGCCCGATCACTTTCGAAATCTTGCGAACGAGCCCGGCATGACGGTTCAGTTGACTCCGCGCTCGTCAGAATCGAAGGGATTGGCGACGACGAAAGTGAGTTTGGCCGGAATTGAAGTCACCGAACTTTTTGAAGGAACAGGCAATTACGAACTCGACTGGCGCGTGGAAGCCGTGCGCAAGGGTTGGGAAAACCACAAGGTCATCCGGCCCTGGATGCAATCTGATCGAGACCCTGACAAGGCATGGCAGAACCGTCTGAAGTGGATTGATGAGCGCCGAGCCCATGGCAAGCCATCGCCGGACACAAATGCCGCGACGCCGCGCCCGAAGAATTAGACGGCAGTGCCAAACACTGCGAAATGGGGACAACATGAAAAGACAATTAGCCGTGCCGGCGACAATCGCTTTTGCATTCGCAACCACATGCTGGGCGCAAACACCATTGAGCAGTGAGTTCACCTATCAGGGCCGGCTCCACGCCTCCGGATTTCCCGCTATCTCGACTGCCGATTTTCAGTTCTCGCTCTTAGGCGCGGCGACCGGCGGCGCCCAGATCGGCACCACTCTTTCGCGAGACAACGTGGCATTGGTTGATGGCGTATTTACAACTTCGCTCGACTTTGGCGCCTCAGCCTTTGCCGGACAGGCACGCTGGCTCGAAATCGCGGTGCGCAGTCCGGCGGGAGTGGGCGGGTTCACGACTCTCACTCCACGTCAGCCAATTACCGCAACTCCGAATGCGACGTTTTCACAACAAACTCGCGGAATAACGGTCAATGCAGCCGGAAACGTAGGAATTGGCACGTCATTTCCAACTGAGAAATTAACTGTGTCCGGACTTACGGATCTCCACAGTGGCTGCCCCCAACTGAAAGTAAGAAGCGGCACCAGCAGTGGATTCGTCTCTAGTTCGTTGTGTGGTTGGTTGCCATTCCAGGACGATGGAATGAACCTTAGTTACAACTATTTCAGCACGTTCGACAATTTGGATCACTTCGAAGATCCAAGCAGAGGAAATTCTCTAATTAGCCTCCAGGATGGGCAAATCATACTGGCAACTTCTTCCGCAGGTCAGGCGCCACTCAGTCGTATGCAGATTGATGAGGCTGGAGTAGTAAGCATCTACACGCCGGGGTTCGCAACGGCGGCAAAGCTTGAAGTAAGTGGAACGGTCGAGGCGTTGTACTTCGATGTCACCTCGGATTTGGAGGTATTTGGCGGCCGACAAGAAACGTTTGGCGAACCACATCTCATCTGGAAACTGGGGGATTATTTGACTCAGACTCCCCAACCAGTCGGCTCCGTGGGCAATCCCGAACTCAAGATGATCAGCCCGGTCACGGGTGACGAGCTGGCCGGATTCTACCGCGATTTCGACTCCGGAAACGGCGTCATGTTCGCCGACGACAAAAATTTCCGCGCGCCCAATCCAGCCGATCCAGCCACCGACATTTGGTATTGCTGCCCTGAAGGTCCGGAAGCCGCCATGTACGTGCGCGGCACCGCGCGATTGACCAATGGCCGCGCGACCATCGAATTGCCCGATCACTTCCGCAATCTCGCATCCGAGCCTGGCATGACCGTTCAACTTACTCCCGGTTCCGTTGACTCCAAAGGATTGGTCTACATCAAGAAGAGCCTCAATGGAATTGAGGTCGCCGAACTTGGCGGCGGTACGGGGAATTACGAATTCGACTGGCGCGTAGAGGCCGTGCGCAAGGGCTGGGAGGACTACAAGGTAATTCGTCCGTGGTTACAGTCCGATGCTGATCCCGACAAGGCATGGCAAAACCGGTTGAAGATGATCGAGGAGCGTCGCGCCCACGGCAAGCCATCACCGGCGGTTAGTGCGGACATGCCACGTCCAACTGAATAACGCGGGAGACATCATGTCATCGAGACTCATTTCAATGTCGTCGGTCGTCATGCTGGCCATGGTGCAGCTATCCGTGGCCCAGACGCCGCTTGGTACGGAGTTCACCTACCAGGGTCAGCTCATCGCGTCCGGATTGCCGGCGATTTCGAGCGCAGATTTCCAATTCGGGCTATTTGATGCAGCTAGCGGCGGAGCGCAGATTGGGGCGCCACAACTCCAGAACAATTTGGCCCTTATCAACGGCACCTTTACGACATCACTCGATTTCGGCGCTGCGGCGTTCAGCGGCGACGCGCGATGGCTCGAAGTCGCGGTGCGCAGCCCGGCCGGGGCGGGTGGATTCACAACACTGTCTCCGCGGCAGGCATTAAGCGCGACGCCCAACGCAACATTCTCGCGGCAGACTCGCGGAATCACGGTTGACGCGGACGGTCAAGTCGGAATCGGCACGACAACCCCCTTCAAGAAACTGACCGTTGCCGGCGATATGGAACTCGGTACTGCTCCCGGTGATCCCCACCATATGCGCTGCGCGGCAGCAATAATGGCACTGGCGATGGATTTCTCTTCAGCGGACGCAGCTTTTCTCCCTTTTTTTCACCCTCAATGATGGAATTCATCTGGGTTATAACTTTTTGTCGACGCCGCGGGTACTGATCAATTCGTCGTTCCGAACGTCGATTCATCGTGTCTCAGTCTGGGAAATGGGACAATTAGACTGGCTACACGGGTCGGCAGCCTGCCCCCGGTCACTCGCCTGATCGTGGATGCATCGGGATTCGTCGGCATCGGAACTAATTCTCCGCAAACAACTCTCCATGTGGACGGCGATTTTCAAGTGCAAGGTGACGCTCACCTGGGCATAACAGATATCACGCTGCGCATTATGGGCGGCCGGCAATCATCCTCCGGCCCGGAACACCTGATCTGGAAAATGGGGGATTATTTGACAATCGTACCGGGGAATCCTGTCGGCAATGTGTATAACCCGGAGCTCAGGATGATCAGCCCGGTCACCGGTGATGAGTTGGCCGGATTTTACAGGGACTTTGACACCGGCAATGGCGTCATGTTCGCGGACGACAAGAACTTTCGCGCGCCCAATCCCGCTGATGCGTCCACTGACATCTGGTACTGCTGCCCCGAAGGACCCGAAGCGGCCATGTATGTGCGCGGCACCGCCCAGCTCACCAACGGCCGTGCGACCATCGAACTGCCCGATCACTTCCGCAACCTCGCCTCCGAACCGGGCATGACCGTGCAATTGACTCCGTTGGCCGGCGAATCAAAAGGACTGGCCGTGGTCAAGAAGTCTCTCGAAGGCATTGAAGTTGTCGAACTCGCCGGCGGCACGGGAAATTACGAATTCGACTGGCGCGTCGAGGCCGTGCGCAAGGGCTGGGAAGACTACAAGGTCATTCGTCCCTGGCTGAAGTCCGATTCCGATCCCGACAAGGCCTGGCAAAATCGGCTGAAAGCAATCGAAGAACGCCGAGCGCACGGCAAGCCATCTCCTGTGGTGAACGCAGATACGCCAAGGCCAAATGATGAGGTGAACAAACAATGACAGCCAAGCTCACTGCAATTTGCTCCGTTCTGCTGCTGACAATTGTGCAACAATCACCGGCTCAGACGCCACTTAGCTCTGAGTTTACTTATCAGGGCTCACTTAAGGCGTCGGGATTGCCCGCCTTAACCACAGCGGATTTCCAGTTCACTCTCTTCGATGCCGTCACAGGCGGCGCGCAAGATACGCCGATGCTCTCGAAGAACAACGTCGCGCTGGTCGACGGTACGTTCACACTCGCGCTTGATTTCGGCGGGGCACCATTCTCGGGCAATGCCCGCTGGCTACAGGTCGCGGTGCGCAGTCCGGCCGGCGCGGGCGCCTTCACCACGCTAGCGCCTCGTCAGCCGATCACGGCCGCGCCGAACGCAACCTATTCTTCGAATACGCGCGGGATCGTTGTCGACGACAGCGGCAATGTCGGCGTCGGATTGTCCCCGAATAACGTTGCGAGGCTGAAGGTAGACGGAAACGTCGCCGTGCCCCCGAGCGCCGGTTTCTTCGCTCTGAATGCCGAAAGTACCAATGTAGTGGCTGGCATGTACTCGAATCTCCATGACAGCAATCTGGAGTTCTTCGCGGGTACATTCGGGTCCATGCACCTTGACAGCAACGGCACGGTCGGGATCAAGGTGAGCGAGCCCGCCGGCACGCTTCATGTAAGGACCTTTGGCTTTCTTGGCTTCGATCACGAGCCCTTGCTGATCCTGGAAGGCTCCCGCACGGCAAGCGTGCAGCTTTTTCCTCGCGGCCACGATGAGCCACAGACCGCCGGCGAGATCGGTTTTTCCGACTCTGATGACCCGGCCACGCTCTACATTCATAACGCTGATCCAGCCGGAAAAATCGCCTTCACGGGCAGCGAGGGGACGCGTATTCCTTCCTCCGGAAAAGAAGACCTGCGCATCATCCGCGGACGGGTCGACCCCGATGGCAGCATCGTCCAAGGCACCGGCTTTTCAGTCATTCGTGTCTTGGAAGGACACTACGAAATTGATTTTGACACGCCGTTCGCTTCGCCGCCCGTTGCGACTGCAAACTCGATCACCGTCGGCTTTTCGTCCTGCTTTATTGAGATTTCCGGCGCGTCGCCCAATTCGATCTCCTTGATAGTTGTGCGACGCAGCGACGGCGATGTGGTGGATGGGCGCTTTTGCTTCATTGCAATGGGCCCCCGAAGCTGAAACCGTGTCGCAAGGATGGCATACTTGTGTTCCTGCGAATTCTATTCGGCCAAATCACTTTCGCGCTCCCATGCGCCGCGCGAATCGAATCTCAGGCATCGCCGGGCACGGATTTCACTGACCAGGCAATCTCAGCCCACCGGGAATGCCCGCGATCACCACGGCCGACTTCCAATAGACGCCGCCACGCCGCGCCCGCGCCAATAGAACGCGCTTACTTTGCAGAATGGTCGATGACATGAAACCGATGGCGACTATTCAGACTCTTCTTGGACTGACATGCGCGGCCGCGTGCGTTGCGCAAACGCCACTCGGCAGCGCGTTCACTTTTCAAGGTCAGCTTCAGGCTTCCGGCCTGCCTGTCATCGCCGCTGCGGACTTTCAATTCGCATTGTTTGATGCAGCCACCGTCGGAAGTCAGGTTGGCGCTACTGTCGCGAAGAGCAACGTTGGCATAAGCAATGGTGCATTTACGGTGTCGCTCGATTTCGGCACGGCTGCATTTCAAGGAGACGCCCGCTGGCTCGAGGTCTCCGTGCGAAGCCCGGCTGGGGCGGGCGGCTTTTCGACACTTGCTCCGCGCCAGTTACTCACGGTGACACCCAATGCGACTTTCGCTCTGCAGACCCGCGGAATCTCGGTAGATGCAACCGGTCAGGTTGGAATCGGCACGGAAACACCTGAAAAGAAATTAACAGTTGCCGGAGACATGTCACTCAGTGCAAGCCCCGGCCAATACCGACAGTTGCAGCTTGGTGGTGCGGGCAGCGACGGCTTTCTATACAGCGGATTGGTTTTTGGCGAATTTCCGGGTCAGGGAGGAGATGATGGTATTCACCTCGGATACAACTTTTTTGTTAATGCTGCCGGAGTCAATCACATCGTCGACTCGCAACGCCCAACATCCCGGGTGAGTCTGCACGACGGCGGAATCTCGCTTGCCACCCACAGCCCCGGCCTGGCCCCCGTCAATCACCTGGTCATCACTGAAGATGGATTTGTCGGTATCGGAACGAATTCGCCAGACCGCACGCTTGATGTGGACGGCGATTCCAGGTTCCTTGGTGACACTCACATAAGCAGACTGGACACGACTTTACGCGTGATGGGCGGCCGTCAATCGATATCGGATGAAGAGCATCTGATCTGGAAAATGGGCGATTATTTGACGATCGTACCCGATCCTGACGGGGATTCCCAGGCAACGTTCACAATCCCGAACTAAGGATGATCAGTCCGGTCACCGGAGATGAACTGGCCGGATTCTACCGCGATTTTGATAGTGGAAACGGTGTCATGTTCGCGGATGATAAGAATTTCCGCGCCCCCAATCCTTCCGACCCGACCACCGATATTTGGTACTGCTGCCCCGAAGGGCCCGAAGCGGCGATGTATGTTCGCGGCACGGCGCGCTTGATCAACGGCCGGGCGACAATTGAATTACCTGATCACTTTCGGAATCTCGCATCAGAGCCGGGCATGACCGTGCAGCTTACCCCTCGCTCGCTTGACTCAAAAAGACTTGCAACCTCGAAAGTGAGTCTTTCTGGAATCGAGGTCGGCG
>JADJRI010000077.1 GCA_016712275.1 Planctomycetota bacterium | reverse complement strand
CATCCGGAGAAACGCGGACCGTAATCGGCGTGGCACACCTCGGGCACCGCGATTCATACCGATCAGATCCCCGTTCACGGTACACGCGCACGTAGACGCCGCAACATTCAAAATGAACCCCGATCCAGGGCCTGCCGCCCTCGCCGCGCCTGCGGCCCGACTGGCCGTCCTCGACGCCATCGGCCGTGGAACGAACGTCAATCCCCCGAGACTCTTGAACGGGTTCATCAGGATAACCGGGCGCTATTTCCATACACATGTATCGGTCCAACACAACAATTCGCTTCAAATACTGAGTATCTGGGACAAGAACACGCTGCAAAGTTCTTCATGGTCGAGGCGGCTCGACACGCATCCCAACTCCATTACCATAACATCGCGAACGTCCCAGAATTCGAATTGCAGGAGAAAGACCACCATGTCGTTGCCGCGTCCGTTTCAAATTGCCGCCTCCATTCTGGCCGGGGATCTGCTCAACCTCGGAGAAGCCATCGCCCTCTGCGAGCGGGCCGGCGCCGACGTGGTCTCGCTCGATATTTGCGACGGCCATTTCGTACCGACCATCAGTTTCGGCGAGGAGGTCGTTCGGCGAACCTGTCAGGCGACGAAGCTGCCCGTCGAGGTTCATCTCATGGTCAGCCGTCCCGATGACTGGGTGGTGCGCATGGCGGGGATGGGGCAATTCCGAATGCTCTTTCACATCGAAGCGAGCAGCCGGGCCATGGGCGTTGTGCAGGCCATCTCGAAACAGGGGATAAAGCCGGGCGTCGCCATGAATCCCGAAACACCGGCTGTCGCGATGGCGCCGCTGCTGCCGTATATCGACAACGTGTGTGTGTCATGGGCATTGCACCAGGTTTCGCCGGCCAGCCGCTTCTGGACTATACATTTAGAAAAATCGCAGACTTGCGCGAAATGATTGAAAACCAGGGCTCCAAAACGACCATCACCGTGGATGGCGGCGTGAAGGCACACAATGCCAAGCAGTTGATTGAAGCCGGTGCGGACATACTCGTTGTATCTTCCGCGATGTACGGTCATTCCCGACCGGACCAGAGCCTGATCGAGATTCGCAAAATGGTCGCGGGTTAAATTCCGTGAAGGCTGTCCGCCATTTGGCGATGCTCGGCAAGTTGTGGGCCTTGGCCTGGCCTGTGCTCGCGCTTCCGTGTCATCCCTGCTGTTCGGCCATTTGCGATTGGTAGATTTCGAGTTTCCAGGAATCGCGTTTTTCCGACCGGCCGAATACACCCACGGGCCTTCTGCCGACACGGGACAAAGTGATTTTTCGGTTGATTTGAACATTACCCGATCGGAGCCGGCGTTTCGCGAATTCGATATTTCGCGGACTGCGGGAATAAACGCCGACCCAATGTGCATTGGTGCTTCGATTCGCGATTGCCACAGCCTCGTCGAACGAGCCGGCCCGCATCACACCGAGCACCGGCGCCATGCATTCCTCTCGTGCGATGGCCGCATCGGCAGTGACATCCGCAAAAATGGCGGGCGACACAAAGAACCCCTCGTCGGGATGCTGCGGGAATTTCATCGGCAACACGCACTTCGCATCGCCCATGCACGAATCGACGACGCTTTTCGCCGATGCCACAGCTTTGGCATTGATGAGCGGCCCGACCGTTGTCGCGGGCGAATCGGCCGGACCGGGGCGAATGGCTGAGGATGCGTCGATCAATTTCTCAAGTAGTGCCGCATAAACGGAACCTACCACGATCACATGCGAACATGCCGTGCAATTCTGGCCGCTGAATCCGAATGCGGAGGCCATCGTGGCCTGGGCGGCCTCGTCGAGATCGGCATCGTCATCAACGATGATCGAGTTCTTGCCGCTCATCTCCGCGATGACTTATTTTTGAGCAACACGCCCATCGACCGGCGCATGCGCCCGCTCGATCACCCGTCGCCCGACTTTTGTTGAGCCCGTGAAGGCGATGGCGTCGACGCCGGGATGAACGACGAGAAAGTCTCCCAGATCACTGCCGGAACCGGGTACATAATTCAGAACGCCCGGCGGCAAACCCGCTTCGATCAGAATCTCACACAGCTTCGCGCCACAGACCGACGCATCGCCGGCGGGTTTGAATACAACTGTCGCTCCCGCGGATAACGCGCCTGCAATCATGCTGCAAGGCTGTGATAGCGGGGATGTAAATGGCGCAATGACAACAGCAACGCCCATCGGAAACTGACTTAACGAGTCGGCATTCTCCGCTGTATTGTTGCGAAACGGCCGCGTCCCGGCACGCTCCATTTCATGGGCGTAGAATGCCAGGTAATCGGCGGCCTCCATGAAATCGCCCTGCGACTCGCGCCATGTCTTCCCGACTTCCATTGTCATCCATGCGCACAGTTCGAATCGCCGTTCATCCAATAACATCGCCGCCCGTTTGAAAACGGCAGCCCGCTCGGATGGGGTAGTGCTCGACCAGCAATGCAGTGCCTCGCGCGCCGCATGAACCCCCCGGTCTGCCAAGGTGTGGTCGCAAATGGCCGTTCGTCCCACCACTTCGGCCGGAATGGACGGATTCAACGAATCGTGCCAGATTCGCGTATCAACACCACCATTGCCGATGATGGCGGGATGTTTTCGACCAAATTGCGATCGCACTTCCGCCAGCGCCTTACGCATCGCCTGCCGGTTGGCTTCACGCGAGAAATCGATGTCCGCCGACGTCACAAAGGAATCCGCATCTTGTTCCGATGTCGCTTTCGATGATGGTACGGGCCGCGACTCGGAGTTTTCCAATCGGGCGGTTCCGGGTTTCGCCAGCAATCGATCGATGGGGACTTGTTGGCCGAAACTCTGGCGCAGGAAAGACTCATTGGCCGTGTTCTCAATCAATCGTCGAATGAGATAGGCCATTCCGGTCATCAGGTCGCCACAGGGCGCATAGACGCGGAGTCGCTGACCCATCGACACAACCGCCCTCTTGAGTTGGTCGCCCATGCCGGTGAGCATTTGCAATTCAAGTGTGCGGGGCGGAAGCCCCAAGGCGGACTCCATTGCGAGGACGGCCGCAATCGAACGCACATTGTGGCTCGCAAAAGCCGGGCGAATCACATCGGCGTTTCGGAGCAGCAATTCCGAGACACGCTCGAATGACGCGTCCGACTCCCACTTTTCCTCGTACAGCGGATTCGGCCAGCGGTTCTTTTTCGCATTGGCCGTCTCGGAATCCCAGTAGGCCCCCTTCACAATTCGCACGGTAATCGGCGTTCCGCGCGACCGGGTCCACTCGATGAGTTCGCGCATATCGCGCTCGCCCTCCGGCATGTACGTTTGGATGACAATTCCGACATTGGCCCAATCACGAAACTCGGGCTCAGTCAACACGCGCTTGAAAATGTCAAGCGTCAGGTCCTTGACAGCATAGTGCTCCATGTCCACGTTGATAAACGCGCCGGTCTCGCGCGCACACCTAAGAACGGGGCGAAGACGGTCAAGCGCGGCCCGGGCTGCGCCTTCCGGATCGATCGGGTCGAACTTCGCGACGATGGCCGAAAGCTTGATCGAGATATTAACTTTAGGAAGCGGCCCCCACGGGGCATGATCCAACACGGGAAGATCCGGCCATTCGCGCGATTCGCGGCCGAGATGTCGCAGCAGATTGAGATAGATTTCCTGATGATGCAGTGCCACGCGATCGGCGATGATGGTCTCGCCGAGCACATCCAAGGTGAATGTCATTCCCTTGCGACGGAGTTTTCTTACGGAAGCGATGGCCTCTGCCGGAGTGGCGCCGACAATAAAATGCCGGGCGCTTTGTCCGCAGCCGTACATCGCGGCCCAGGCAACCAGCTTTGCATAGGCGCTATCGTGCCGGCGAAAACTCACGGCCAAATCGATAATGGGAGGCCATGATCGGTCGGTCGAATGGCCATTTGATTCGTGCGGCCTAAGGTACTCGTCGAGATGACGTGCGATGGCCGTCGAATCCTTCAGCGACGGCATGACTTCGATGAAGCGAAAAAGCCGGAGCTTCAAATCCTCATCCTGCGTCATCCAGTTCATTGCGAACTGCTGCCATGCTTCCATTGAGAAAATGGAGGGGGCGGCCGATTCGGCCCGCTTGAATATTTCTCGCCCGATCCGACCGATGTCAGCTTCAAGCGCCTTGTCGTGCAATCGGGCCAAGACCATGTTGTGCCAATATTCCCCAGGAACGTGAGCTAATTCACGGGATACTCACCCCATGTCATGGCCGAATTCTAAGCCCCTTGCCTGACAGTGCCAACGACGGTCGATTGCTTGGATTGTCACCTGACTTTAAACTCCGGCCATGCGAAATCACTCACCAACCCGCTTATGGATCGTGGTCTCATGCCTAGTTGCCGCCATTCTGACCGGCTGTGAGGACAAGCGACGGCATCAAGCCTCTGAAGATGTCGAGTTTCCCGTCGTCACACCGCCAGTGGATAAAAATGCTTCCGCCGAAAATACGGCGCTGGCCCTGCTGGATGCCATGAAAACACTGCAGTCCATTCGGGCCGTCGGATTCGGAGAGTCGGGCAATAAAGAAAAATATGACCAGGCGATGGGACTGATCGCGAGCTTGATGGACAAGGACGAAGTCTATATCAACGTGAAGGCCGATCGTTCGCCAACCGTTCCGCGCGACATCAGCCGAGACGCAGCCGTTCGTCTCGTGGCGGAGGCATGGGTTTCAACCTGTGCGCACTATCTTGACGGGATCGATCCGGGCACAAAATCAACCACACTCTTCAGAAAGGGTGAAGCCGCCAGCCGGACCATTCGCAAGCTCAATGCGGACGGCAGTCTGCGACGGGAACCTCTCGCGACACGTGAAACCGACGAAGCAACGGTGCACGTCGACGCCGAAAATCCCGATGAAGGAACGTTGTTGTCCGCCATCGAAGGCGAACCAGAATTACAGAATGCACAAGGACCCGATGGCAAACCTCTGGTCAAGGGATCGGCGGCATACGAATCCAAAGTTCGAGAACTGGCATTGAAGGCCGGATTCAATGTTCCCATTCGCGCGCAAATCGCCATCAATTTGAAAAAGACACCCGAAGGCTGGCGCGCGATTCAACTTTGGCTGCAATCCCCAAACGCTCAAGTCGCGCAGAAAAACTGACCCAGATCAGTCTGAGTCAATTCGAATCGCCCGATCCAATATTGGCGCGTGGCCGGCGGCCGCTTCGCGAATGATGTGAAGGTGTGGAATCCTGGCACGCTTGAGCTGCGAAAGCTGGCGGCGCTGGGCCTTGGCATAAGCCAGCGCGGCGTTGCCATTGGGATCTTCGTGCAAGATCAGCGACGACGGGCCATGGGTGAGGATATCGGCCATACGCATAATGGATTCGTGGTGATAGTCGCGAATCACGAGATCGTCCAGAGTGAACCGGCTGAGTCGGGACCAGAAATCGACGGACTTGCGCCAAGCCTGTTCAGAGGCCAGCAGGTTCACTCTCTTGAAAAGTACACGATTGGTCTTGAAGGACAACATGGTCGCGGTCAGGTGGGTTTGCAAAAGTCGCTCCGGCTCCGGATAGGAATCACGCAGAAGCGTCTGCAGCGAACCCCAATGCGAAGGCGTCACGCGCGGAGGCCGGCTATGCCACACCCGTCCGGCGCCTCGTTTCGTTCCTGGTCGATTTGCTCTCTCAGTTTGCACTGGTGTTGACCGTCCTCTTCGCAATTCAATACTTCGTTGTTCCACGAGAAATACTCACGTCCACAGGCGACAGGGCTCACAAACAAAACCAAATTAACGAAGCCATGAAGCCCTATCGTCGACAAAGCCTGACAGCGGTCGGCGTGATCATACTCGCCTATCACGTACTTCTTCGAACCAGTCGGGCCGGCACTTTGGGATATCGAATCGCCGGCATTCGTCTTATTAGCGAATTCGGCCAGCCCCCCGACCTTCGTTTGGCGGGTCGTCGATTCTTACTGGCGGTTCCTTTTTGTGGCTGCTTTGCGTTGACTTATCTGACCTGCCGCACAAACAATCACAAACAGGCGGCCCACGATCAATGGGTTGGCACCTGGATGGTTCGGAGCAATGCCGAACCTGCGGGCCCGGCCGTCGTCGAATATCATCAGAAGTTGCTGGGAACATTCATTTTGCGATACAAAGCTCTGGCCCCGGCTCCGATCGAAGTAAGTCCTGAAGCGGGCGTAATGGCCTCAACGGCCGGCAGCCGATAAGCCGAATTGCTGCCAATTCTGTTCGCCAAGTATTCCATTCCGGCATTTCGTCGGCATATACTCGATCAAACGCATTTCGCGACAATTGAGTCTCCATGCATCGACCGCGAAAACGCGCTTCTGTTCGTTGTACTCATGGCGGTTGCCCATGAATCAAACGCGAACTGTGTAAATCGACCACTTGATGGGATCCAAATTGAGATCGCATGCGGCGGGCCCGTGCGGCCGTTGTGCGAGGAGGGGGCAGATGTTGGCCGGCAATAGAACACTAATCGTGGCATTGTGCATGAGTGTCGGCTTTATGGCACTTGTGACGGAATCATTTGCCCAGGGCCGCAACTGTCCTGAAACCGCGGATCAAACGGTTTTCGTGTCGCCCGGACAGCCCGTTGCGTTTCGGCTGAATGTCCAGAATATTGGCGATGCCCAGCTCACCATTTTCCAATACCCGCTCGGCGGCGTGTTGCAGCAGAGCGGGCCGTCTTCCATCGATTTCACTTTCGTGCCGCAGCTCGGTTTCAACGGAACGACGGAAATGACTTATCGCATCATCCCGCCTTATGATTGCGCGCGGAGTGTGCAGCTCGGCCGCGTGCAGCTCGTCGGCGGCTTCACCGACGGCACGGCCGCCGGACTCGTTCCAACATTGCCGCCCACCATCTGCGGCCTCGGCTCGTTCGCGCCGCTGTCGCTGTGCGCCATCGCATTATTGCTGACGCCCCGAACGTCGCGCCGGCGCAAGCCTTGACAGGTCTTGGGCCTCGACTAGACTTGAATTCCAGAGTTTGGCCCCTAGTGTAACGGTAGCACGACAGACTCTGGATCTGTTTGTCAAGGTTCGAATCCTTGGGGGCCAGTGCCTTACCTCTGACACCACAAGAACTTACGTCGGTATAGTGGTTTTCTTCGCTTCGCAGATTCCTGAGATGTAGTCCTATGGGGTTGTTTTCGGCACTCGGGGTCACGTTTTTGGTGCGCGCCTCCGTCGCCAGTGCCATCGCGAAGTGCTCATCGGTCACTTGCAGGTAGTGTTCACGGCCGACGCTCTGCGAATTCCCCAGCCACGCGCAAACAACGTGCTCGGGGAACTTGTCCGCCAGCTCGGTTTGGCGCGATGATCGGCAATTCTGAAACGGCTTCGGCCATGGCTTCGCGCCGGCATAGCGGATGATCTTCAGGGCCTGGGTGCGCATGTTGGATCGATTGGCCCATTGCACCGGGAAGATCGGTGTTTCCGGTTTTGCTTTCCCGCCGGCCAAGTGGAGCATATCGCTCAGGAATGGCTCCAGAATGCCCCACAGCGGTGTCACGCGCTCGGCCCGGCCTTCGTGGTGTTCTGTCTTCGGCGATGGAATGGTGAGGCGTTTCCACTTGAAATCGACGTGCTTCCACTTCAACGCCCATGCTTCGCTCGGGATCCGGCAGCCGGCATAGCGGGCCAAGGCCCATAGCAGGCGCCACTCGGCATTCGGGCATGCTTCAATCACGGCCTCGATCACCTCGTTCGAAACCATGTGAGATCGGGTCTTGTTCGCTCTGACCTTGGTTTTGCTTTTCTGGAATGGGTTTCGATGGATCTTCTCATCGTTGAACGCTTTTGCGAACACCTGCTTTGCCAGGCCGGTCCGGCGCCGGATGGTCGCTTCAGCCAATCCCTGCCGGCGAAGGTATCGAACAAAATCTTCGGCGGCCCCGCTGGTCACACTTTCCAGCGGCCGATCGGCGCCGAAGTGCTCAATCAAGTTGCGTCTGATCTGCTCATAGATTTCCCGCGTGCCGGGCTTCACGTCGTCACGCTCTGCAATGTAGGCGTCGACGAAAGCACCAATCGAGACGCCCGCGGCGGTTTGGATCGTTGTGTCCGATCCGCCCTTTGCCGATCCGGTTCGCGGGTCATGCTGTACCAGGCCCACCGCCTCCAGCTTGCGGCGAAGAGATCCACCGATTGATTCAATCCACGATTGAACGTCGGCCGGGGCCGGTCGGCCCGCGTGCTTCGCGACATTCAGGGCCCGGATATGCAGGCGAATCAGCTCCGCGTCTGATTTGTGAACGTCGCCCAGGGCCACTATTCGGCGGTGCTTTTCGGTGTCGGTGAATCGCACCGAAAACCGCCCGTTTTTCGTTTAAGTAGTGTCGCCATTCTTGCACCATGTTTTCGCCGGAAAAAGGCCCGGCGCCGCAGCCTCCGTGCTACGGCGGGGCCGGGTGTCAGACTCGATTCATCCCGCGTTGTTGCGCCTTCCGCGCGGCCGGGTCAAGAGTGTGGCGGTTTCCGCCATATTTTCGGCCGCGCCGGCCAGGGCGCTAAGATCATCGCCGCTCAGATTCATCGCGTAGTGGATTAAACTCTTGAGACTTTCCCGCCAGTGGATCGTCTCACTTTTGTTCATAGCCCCGCATGGGTGAATGGCCCGGCGGCCCGCGTGATGTTTCATGGATTTCCTGCCCTTGGTTTTGTTTGCTGTTCTCGACATGGTTTGATCTCCCGCGCCTGTTGGCGCCTCAAAGTTGGTGGATGCTCCGTGCCGCTTTCATCGCGGCATTGCTACTTTTTTTCTGCCGGGCCGGCGAGTTCGCCGGGTTTTTTCCGTTCAGTTTTTCTTCAGTCTCTTGGAGTTTTGCCTGTAACTGATCCAGCTCGGCTGTCATTTTCAGGATCGTGGCCTTGAGATCTCGATTTTCATTTATCACACCAGCGACTGATCGGCCATCCCCAACGATGTAATCGGTGAATTCCAATTTGTGTCCGTTCGGGCAGTAAACAGTCTTTTGATCCTTCGCGCGCCGCTTCGCATAGACGTCGGGAATGGAGAACTGAATTCCACACACGCAACAGGATTCTTGCGACATTTCAACGCGAAGCGCTGTCGTTTCGGACATGGGGTCATCTCCCGCGCCGGTTGGCGCAAAGCCCCGCGTTGTGCCTGTACTTCGGCCCGTGGAGCCGTGCGGCCGTCGCCGGTACCGCCAAGCCCAACGCGGGGGGGGTTCAGGTTTTCAGTGGAAATCTCAAACGGAGATGTTCCACGGGTTCAAGTGCTCGAAACTCTACCGACCTGCCCGCCAGGCCGTCAAGTCGAAAATAAAAAACGCCTACGATGCGATTTGCGGCACGCGCCGCTGTCGGGCCGACTGGCATGTCGGCCCGGTTTCGCCCATTACCAGCCCAACGGCTCTCCGTTGATTCGGCGAAGGATTTCGCCGGCCACCCTCGGGGGTTGATAGGTCCACTCGCCGCGCGGCGGGTCTCGCGGTGCGCATACTTGCGGCCGCAATGAAAGCAACTCAATACCAAAAACTCCCCTGTGATTTCGACGCGGCCAAAAAGGCCCGTCCTCTTCACTCGCCGGAATTCACCGCGGGACCTCACGACCGATGCGAGCGGCGATGCGCAGTCAGGGCATCGCGGAAAAGCGTGGCTGTCATCGGCCATGTCACACCTCGAAAGGGCCGTGGCCCGCGGGTACGGGAGATGCGCACCCCGCGCGGCCACGGCGAAAAACGACGCGACGATTCCCGTCAAGCCGCCGCGTCGAAAACCCTACGCATTCAACGTCCGGGTCAGCGGGACGATGGAAAACATCGGTGCGCCGGACGCGGTTTTGAAGCCGATCAGCGACACGCCGGGCTTGATCGTGATTCGTCCGCCGCTCGCAAGTCGGAGTTTGTTGCTGCCGGCGGCATCACTGGCCACCACGGTCGGCGGCACCCCGCCGGCAGCGCCGAAGGCGAAATAGATCGGGGTGGTCGCCGCCGATCCGGCCGCGTCGACCGAGTGATGGATCAGCTCGTGGAAATGGGCGCTGCTGATTTCAATTTCGCCCTGTGTCGTGGTCGCTTCGATCAGGGCCGGGGTTTGAATGGCTTCGGTTGGGTTTGGCATAATTCGATTTCCTTCGGTTCAGGGTTCAGGGTTTCAGACGCACGCCGCCAGCGCGGCTTCGAACGTGTTGCGCGGCTCACGGCCCAGGGGGATCAGTAGATCGTCCCCCTCGTTTCCGAACAGCCGCGGCAATGTCGTCTGGATCGCCTCGATTTCGTGGCGGATCGGCCGGGTGGCGGCATCGCGCGCCGCGTATGCGTCTGCGTTTGTTTTTTCGAATTGGTCCTCCAACAACTTCAATTGGTCCAGCTCGGCCTTGAGAACGGCGATCTGCGCTTCGTTGTCGCCGCCAACAGCGTGCCAATTCATCAGGCTCGAAATGGAGTTTTCGAGTTGTGCGATGCGCGGGGCATGGGTGTTCGGCCGGTTGGCTCGGATCTGTTCATCGCAGGCCTTGTTATGATCCACGATCACGGAGTTCAAAAACTTCACCCGCGCGATCGCCGCCTCATACAACTTCAGCCTCGGGTCGGTGATCCCGATTTCCCGGCGCAGGGCTTCAAATCGATTTTCATCGACGGCCGGAACCTGCACGTTCATCCCATTGTTGTAGATCCACTTCGGCCCGGTCGGATTCAGCTTCGCATTCAGAATCCTGAAAAACTCAGAATATTTCGCATCCATCGTGTGTGCCTCTCAAATGTAAAGTTGTGGTTTGGCTACTTGCTCATCTCGCCGAAAGCGTTGAATTGATGCCCCACCGCACACATGATTTCGCGGGCCAACTCGGGGCTCGGCGAGTCTGGGAATTCCTCACCCCGGAAAAGTGCCGGGAAGGCGCATTCGATCGATTGGCGAAGCGGCGATCGGAAGGTCAGCACAGAGCCGGCCGCCTGAATGGATTTTTGAGCCGCCTCCACGCGTTCGCGAAGCTTCATGCGTTCGGCCACCATTTCGCGATATTTGTCGGCGGTCTTTTCGAATTCTCGTTCCAGCCGATCGCACTCGCCGGAATCGATCACGGCCTGGGCCGCCGCCAATTCGGCGGTCAGATCGCGGTGCATCTTGAGTGCTCCGCGGAAGAAATTGATTCGCTCGCTGGAGATTTCGAGCACGTTGGCCAGCCCACTCAGGCGGTCGGTGTCATCGGGTTGGCCATTTCCGTCCAGTGCGCGCTCGATGATTGCTTTCACTTCCGCCCAGGCGGCCGCGCGGCCGGCCTTGCTTGTAAAGTCGATCGGGGCCGGGGTTGTCTTTTTTCCGGATGCCATCAGGTCTCTCCATTCTGCCGCGGTGCGGCCGTTTATGTTTCAATCCGCGCTCGCCGCGGCCTTGAGTTTGGGTGTTTCCGGGATCTCGCCGGGCTAATAGACCGCCGGGGCATGGAGCGTATCTGCTCGCCAGCCGGCATCGCTAACACACGCAACAAACCGCGCGGAAATGTCGCCCAGCGCCTCGGCGTCATAGGCGATACCCTTGTCCAGCCGCGCCAACACAAGCAACACGCGGGTCAAGCGGGCGATGCGATGCCAGTGGATTTCAACTAGGCGATCGGCTTCGCATCGGGTGAAGTCGACTACGGCCTCGATCATCTTGGCCGTTGTGTAATAACCGAGCAACTTGCAAGCGCCCTGGAATATTCGGCGACGGTCATCGCCGCCGCCGCTTTCATCGATCGGAAGTCCGTGGCGGCGCTGATATGCCGATTGTGCGGCCACGCCGGCCGCCATGGCGATCAACTGGTGGATTTGCCGGCTCGCATCATCGTCGGCGCCGTCGCAATTGGCCCAGTCGCTCAGGCACCCGCCGTGATCCTTGAAGGTGGGTTGCACCGAGATGGCGATCAGTCGCGCCAAACAGCGCCGATATCACGGCGTGGCCGGCCTCGTGCGCGGCGATCACTTCAATCAGCTTCCCGTCGGGTGTGTCTGTAATGGATGTCACAGGTTTGTCACTCCACCTTCGGCGTCAGCCAACTGCACGAACTCGGTCAGGATCTTCGGGAATTCCATCCGGATCATGGTTTCCACTTCCTCCGGGCTCCGATCCTTGAAGCCGGACATGGTGGGGAGCACCGCGGCGACGGACCTTCTTAACAGCAACTCGATCCGATCCTCCGTCAGATTTTGGAGCACGTGCGGGGCCAGCCGGCCGATCGCCTGCCGCGCCATCTTTTTCGAGTAACCTTGCGGGATCATTTCTTGGTTCTCCTACGAGTGCCGCGCGCATGCCATCGAACCAATCGCGGGCCACCTCGACCATTTCTGGGATCGTTTTCCCGGCCGCCGCCGTCGCAATTTCGACGGGCCCTCGCTCGCATGCGCGTAAGAAAATGGACACCACGGCCGCCAGTCGACGCTCGGCTTCGGCCGTCGAAATAAACAAGTCGCGATCTCTGGCCAGCCGGATCTCTTCGCGTGCTGCTTTCGCCAGTGCCAGCCGTCGTTCGGCTTCGGCCTTCGTTTCGTCCACCGCGATCGAGTGAATGGCCTTGTCGATTCGCCATTGGATCCACTCGGAAACGCGATAGCCGGCCGCTCCCCGCAGCGGTGCGCCTTCGGCCGCCCAGGTGGTGATGGTGCGAAGCGAAACGCCGAAAAGCGCGGCCAACTGCGATTGACTCGCGTTCATCGGGTCGCCTTTTTGCCGTTTTTTCGCCATCCATCATTCGCAGCTCAGCAGCAGCAGGGCCAATTTTCGACCCCCGTGCGTAAAAACATCGCTAGATTTCCGTCGCTTCGCGACTGCCCCCGCCCCCGGGCGGAGGACCCGCGGCAGATGCCCTCAATTCTGCTTGAATCCCATCGGCGTCTCGGCGTTCGGCCATGCCAACGTTGAGTTCTTCCGATATTGCAGTTTCAACTCGGTGAGTATCTCTTCCAGCGCTCGCACCATGCGTTCCTGTTGCCGCGCAAAATCAGCAGAATTCCGCGAGTTGGGTACAAATTCACCGTCGATTCTCACGCCGCTAATCCCGCGGCCGATGCCTGGGTTTCGTCTGGCCTGTTCGAGATCAGCCTGCTCACGCTCGAAAAACTCAATTGATTTTTCGAGCATTCGGCTGCGATTCCCGGATGTCTCCAACTCCATCGCACCGGTGTCCCATCGCTTCTTGATGTCGCTCGCGCCGGTGGCATCGAGATAGTCTGAGATGCCTTTGCGGAGTGCCGCGTTCTTGCCTGATTCGGTGTCACTCACCACGAGTTGCTCGGCCTGATTGCTCAGCGCCCGTTTGATTTGAACCGCCGGCTGAAGTGGGTCCAGCGAGAGATTAGAGATCACGCCTTGCGCCACAGCTCGCAGGCCCTGCTCATCGGGCATCGACTTCAGGTTTTCAATAAAGCCTTTGGCTATCGCAGAGTTCGCGTCGGTGAGTAATGCCTGAATAGGTCCCTTGCTTTTCGTCTCAAACGACGCCCCTTGAAGGAACAGCTTCCGGGCGCGCTCATCGCCCTGGAGTGCGGCGATCTGCTCGCTCAGTGTGTTATCCTCTGCGCCGAATATCCGCTTGCCGGCGAATTTGCCTTCACCTTTGAATGCTTCGCGT
>JADJRI010000076.1 GCA_016712275.1 Planctomycetota bacterium | reverse complement strand
CGCCGATCATTCGGCGGATCAGCAGGAACACGAGCCAAATGGTGACGACGCCGCAGAGTGCATCGGGCAGCCGAACGGCCCACTGCGTCGGGCCGAGCATGGACACAAAGGGAATTGTCAGAATCGTCGTGAGTGACGCGGTATAGTCACCTTCGCCAAAGCTCTTCAGAAACATCGGCCATGCATCACCGTGCCGATCCGTCCCGGTCTCCAGCAGACTCCATGCGTCGTACAAGCGGGATGCTTCGTCCTGATTGAGCGGCGGCGGCAGATGATTCAGCCCCGGAAGCCTCAACAGCGCGGCCGTAACAAGGACAATAAGCAGCACAAGATGAGCGCCATTTCTGAGCCGATCGCGATGCGAATCTTCAACTGTTGCGCTCATGCTCGGCTCCGAAGCCACATCGGCGGGAGCGACGATTGAAACCGGAACCGGCCGGTCACTTGTCGCGCGATGGGGTTTCGAGCGTACTTAGTACATGTTCCCAGAGAATAAGGAAAGCCCCTGTAGCTCGGAGTCGGCTGCGTTTCGGCCGCATCGCGCGGCGCTTGACCGCCGAAGTTTTCTGGATCACCCTACGCCGGCGCGTGTAGACACTGCCAGCCTTGCAGGCAGCCGGCGGCCGTACCAATGAATCGGGACCCGCTTGTTGAAGGAAACGATTGTCATACCATGGGACACGAAAAATATCGTCTGAAGCGGATGGCCCGACTTTGTGAAGGTCGAGACCGCGTCCTTGATATTGGGTGCGCGGACATGCCAAATCCGTTCTTGGGAAACCGCGAGATCATCGGACTCGATTTGCAGGAAAACGTTCCGCTTCCCAAGAATTACGCCAGCTTTGTCGTCGGCGACGTCATGAACTTGCCCGAGCCCGTGGGCGAGTGCGCGGTGGATGCGATTCATGCGGGTGAGATTCTGGAGCACATGGAAAAGCCGGTTGAATTCCTGCGCGGTTGCCTTCGGGCCTTGAAACCGGGAGGAATCATCGTCCTTTCCACCCCCAACCCCAATTCGCCGATCGAACGGCTGCTCACGTTGTTTCTTACGCGGCGCTTTTTCTATGGGAAAAACGGCCAGTACCAGCCATTTGGCCACGTTTGCCTTTACCCGCAGCGGTGGCTGATCCGAATCATGGAAATTGCGGGCCTTGCAAATATAAAGCTCTATTCAGGCGGGTTTCCTACAATTGCTTTCGGGCTTGTTCCATTCCCCCGGCCGTGGTGCTATCAGACGATTGCCACCGGTGAAAAGCCCAAGACGAATTGACGCGCCAACCACTTGTCGAGCTGCCTATGCCGATCGCTCTTCGGCAATCACGCGGAATAGTGCTTGGGAATTGAATTGATGATTGAAATCACGCGGTTGAATTCATCGCCCAGCCCAATAATGCTGAGGTACCACTTTATACTCTCATATCTTGGAATATTCTCGTAGGTCACATGTTCCAGGGCCTGTTCTCGCGTAATCATGCCTCGGCGCACCTGCTCGCTTCTAAACGTATCGTTTTCGCTAAAGCCCGCCACGCAGTGATAAATGTAATTATAAAAACTGGCAGTACCGTCGCCGATGCGCCACGTTTGCTTGGTGTCGCCCGAGAGCTCCCAGTCATATTCCTTCACGAGTGTGTCGATGATCGTCTCTTCGTTCCAGGGCAAGTAGCTGTACAAATAGGTAAAGTTACGCGGAAGCATGTAGTAAGAATAGAAGCCAAACATCGTATCAATCAGCGTGGAATTCAGGTACGACGGATTCAGCAAGAACTGCTTTCCATAATACATCAGGAGCCGCAGCTTGAATCCAAACCCGGAATTTGAAGCGTCCGCGCGTTTGGCCTCGATATCACGGTCTCGATGAACCCCGCAAAACGACCACTTAAAGTCCGCACCCTCCAGCCAACTTCCTGAGCACCATATCACTTGATCCACGCCGACCTGATCCTGCACCTTCTTTGCGTAATAAAAGAAGGTTTTGTCACCGGCCATGAACAGGGGAATGACGCCCAAATCCGGCCGCTTCAGCCATGCCGAAATGTTCTTGCGAATGTTGTCGCGCTTTCGGTTGATGTCCGCCGAAACGAGTATGTGCTCGACGCCCAGCTTTCCACAGATACGTGAAATGTTGCGCCGCGCCAGGTCCGTCACCATGCCCCAGTCGTAGGTGTAGGCGATCGGATTCATCCCCAGCACGGTCTTCATGTAATGAAGGCCATAGATGCTGTCGCGCCCGCCGCTGACCGCAACGAGACAATCCGGCTTGCCGTCGCCGCGACGCACTTTATCCATTTCGGCCGCGAGCGCATCGTGACCCTTGGGGACAAATTGGCGCGGGTGGCGACACTGATAGCAAACGCCGTTTTCATCGAATCGGATGAATGGGTAAGTCTCCGGCAGCACACACCTGGTGCATCGCTTCAGCTTCTTCACCGCGTCCAAATGCTGTGTCAACAGGCAGGCATTGTCGCCGGGCGAAAAAACCACCGGCGTAAAAACGCGAATCCGCTTGTCCGCGAATTCCGCGTCGTATTGAGCAGATCGATCCACGATCTCGCGGCGGCCGATGATGCGAGGACCCGGCAAATCGCCTGTTGCATGTTCTTTGTCCAAGCCCAGCATGAATGGCCGCGAATCCAGAGAATTCAGCCCCACCCACGTTGCATGTCCCGGCTGAATCCGCTCGACCGTTTCACCCGCGAACATGGCACGCAAATCGCGCCGCTCGATCAGCGTTCGCAGGATAAATTCTTCCGATGCAAAAACGACCATTTTCGATACCGGCGACCGAACCCAATACAGCGATCCGTTGTTGGTGGCCAGTAGAAGATCGTTTTGATCGTCAAACAGCACCGCGACCGAAGCATAGCCCTGTATGTCCCTAAAGGCCGCCCGCACCGCATTCGTGAGTGAGCGACCCTCGGCGGCATACATTCGAATGAGCTTGAGCAATACTTCCGTATCGATCTCGTATTCGCGCCGGAGCGCCGGAAACTGTTTCCACAGTAGCGCGTCATTTGTGATGATGCCGTTGTGAATCGCCACCATGCCGTCCGCGATCACCGGCTGATTGTTGCTGTTGTTCTCCTGTGCACCATTCGTCACCAGTCGCGAATGGCCGATCAGGGTGCGCGAGGTACTTGTTCCTTTTTCCGTATGAAGTGTTTCGCGAATCATCTCGCGAAACGCGCGGCTATCCACCATCACCGATGCCGGAATCGCCTGCTTAAGGACTTGGATCGGTCCGCCGTTCACCACGGCCATTCCGGCCGACTCCTTGCCCCGCGTTTCAGAAAGCTTAAAGAGCGCGGCAGCTGTCGACTCGAATTCCCTTGAGGAAACCGGTGAATCATCACCCAACACAATTCCGAAGATTCCGCACATCTGATCGTAAACCTATTGCAAGGGAGAGCACTGGGCACAGGCCCGGGCCGATGATCGATTCTTTTTCATATCACGACATCAGAGCGCAACGCACCGCTGGACATTCGACACATTTCACGGCCATAGCTTAACCCCTAAATGCCGCTTCGCAAAAACGATGATCAGCATGCCCTGCATCACATAGGCGATGCCGGTTGCGGCGGCCGCGCCATTGATGCCCCAGATGGGAATCAGGAGCAGATTCATTGCAATATTGGTGAGCACCACATAGACCATCAACATCGTCTGGGCGCCGGGCTTACCGCCCTGAAACAAAATGCCGCCCATGGGCGCGAAGCCCGATTGAATAACGATGCCGACGAGCAGAATGACGAACGCAGTCCAACTTGCTTCATATCCCTTACCCGGCAGAAAATGTTTTATCACGGGGACATACGCGAATATCGCGATTGCGGCGATGCCGAACATGATCGCCCACATGATCCGTCGGGTCTTTCGTGCGATCCATTCGATTCGATTCAAATCGTTGTTCGCGAAGGCCTTGCCGACGAGCGGATTCACGTTGCGCTGAATGACCACGGGAAACTGATACAGGCCCTCCGCGGCGGTCGACGCCATGGTATATAGGCCGACGGTCGCATCTGGAAAGAAATATCCCAGCATGATAGCATCCACGCGGGTGTTCAGGTCCGACACGAGCGATGCCAGAAAACCCTTCACGCCGAAATCGAAATGACCTCGAATCCGCGATCGCCAATCCTCCGCGACACGGAATTCAAAACGCACAGACGAACATAAATGGCCAACGAAATAAAAAGGAGTATTTCTGCCACCGAAAAGGCCACCGCCAAATGGCGGTAATGCCATTGAAGCAGGTAGACGCCGCCAACGCCCCCGAGAATAAACACAAATCGCAGCGCGGAAAAAACGGCGAAGGACCGCATGTGTCGCGCGCCATTCAGAACATTCAACAGAATTTTGTTCAGCGAGAAAAAGAAAAGCCCCGGCAGTACATCTCTCAGGCCAACCGCCACATCGGGGCTTTCGAGCAGAACGCCGATTCCAAAACTGACCGGCAGCCCCAAAAGGCAAACGCCCCCCGCCAACATCGCCCCGAGCATCAATCCGCTGGTCGCGGAAAGGGAGGCCGCACGCATGTCGTCCTGTTGATAAGAAACCTGCTTCAAGACCGACGCATGCACGCCGCCGACCGCGAGCTGCGACAGTACGACATAAATGGCATAGACTTGATTGAAAACGCCCAGGGCGTCCTTGGTGGTCCACCCCAAAGCCACGAGGAAATTCAGGGAAATGCCCGCGGCCGCCATCACCGCGAGACTTCCCAGATTCCAAATCGCATCGCGGTTGAATCGCTGCGATGGAGAAAATGTTTGTCGCAACTTTGAAAAGAACATGGATGCCCATTGGGCTTGACGGACCCGCGCGTTTGACTTTCAAATCCGGCGCGAGTCTCATGTTTCCGGCTTTCGCCGATGACCGCCGCCAACGGCCATGCTAATCGTCATGCGACCAGCAAGGAATAGCCCATGACCACGACTCTTGCACCACCCAGCCCACCCACGCGTCAGCCAGTTCATCTGTTTCAGAAACTCGGCGAACTTTATTCCCGACGCGAGACAATTCGATTCCTCGTGACCAGCAATCTCAAAGCCGGGCACCGCGACAAAGCGTTGGGACGCCTCTGGGGTCTTTTGGACCCTTTGCTCTTCATGCTGGTTTATCTCTTTATTTTCGGTTTTTCATCCTTCCGACAGGTTCACGACAAGCCCGGCGGCACCATTGAGTTCATTCTCTTTCTACTCTGCGGCATTATTTCATGGCGCTTTTTCGACGGTGCGCTCAACAGCGCTACCAGTTGCATCCGTACAAACCGCGGCCTTATTCATGAAATTAATTTTCCGAAGGCCATTTTTCCAACGTCGGCATGTCTGGCCCGTCTTTCCGATTTCTTCTGGGGGCTGGTTGCGCTACTCGTTATCATGCTCGCCATCGGCCGCCAGCATTTCACACCTTTTTTGCTCTGGGTTCCCCTCATTGTTGTCGTCCAACTGGTTTTTACGCTGGGCCTCAGCTATTTGATCGCATTCCTCGGCGCTTTCTTTGCCGACACTGCCAACCTGGTTGCTGTGGGCCTTCGATTTCTGTTCTACTTTTCCCCCGTTTTCTATCGCGTCTCCAAAGCCGAGCGCGGCATCATTCCGGTTGAATACCTGACACTCTTTATGCTCAATCCCATCGCCTGCTTCTTCGAAGCCTACCGCGATTGCATCCTCCGGGGTCACTCACCCGACCCGGTGCATTTGCTGTATGTCGTGGGATTGGCCATCGTTGCCTTCTTCGGCGGATTCTACGTTTTCATTCGCGGCGAGGGCCATTTCGCCAAGTATATTTGAACGGATACGACATTCCATCCGCGCCCGCCTTCATTTCACTCACCGCCGTCACGTGGGATTTCCCACTCATCGGACGCACGCGCATGTTGACGGAATCGTGGCATCGCGAAAATACGGCCGCACTTTTCATCGAACCACCTCACTCTTATCGAAGTTTTATTCAGTCATTGCTCCGTCGGGCACGGCCGCCGATTCACGTGGTTCGCCCGCATCCGACGCGCTATCCGGTTCGATGGTGGCCGCGAATGCACGAACGACGCCTCAACAAAATGCTTCGCGACGCCGGCTACGGCTTAAGGCGCCGTCTCGAAAAAAAATGCAATCTCGCGGAATCCGCCGCCATCGTCGTTTCGCCGATGTGGACGCCCTGGCTGGATGCCCTTCCGTTCCGGCGCGTTATTTACGATTGCATCGACGATCTTTCAGTTCACGCGCCTGATTCGCAATTCCTGCGACTCTTCAAGATTTGGGAGCGCGAACTCATTGATCGATGCGACGGCGCTGTCGTCACGGCTGAAGTCTTACGTCAACAAATCGCCGCACAAAAACCCGGCATGCCCATCGAGACCATTCGAAATGGTGTGGATGTCGATCGATTCACCGGTGTGGCCGCGAAACTGCCTCGACCGGCCGACATGCCCCCGCCATCAAAGACACCAATCGTGGGATTCGTCGGCGCGTTGTATGAATGGATTGACTGGCCGCTGATTCGTGAAGTGGCGCGACGGCTTGCGGAGTTCCACTTTGTATTTGTTGGCCCCGACAATCAGCCCGCGGAAATTGCCAAACTTGCCGAAGTCTCCAACGTCACTTTTCTTGGCGGCAAACCGTACGAAGTCGTTCCTGCGTATGTCGCAGCCTTCGATCTGTGCTGGGTACCCTTCAAAGTGGGAGACATCGCGTCGGCCGCGAATCCTGTCAAAATCTATGAATACCTCGCCCTCGGAAAACCGGTCGTCACCACGCCCGTGGCGGACACCGAGGTCTTCGGCCCCATGATTCGTGTGGGCCGCTCTCCCGATGAAATCGCTCAAGCACTTCGAGAACTTCATGAATCCAATACACCACCGGATATCGCCGCCCGTCAGAATTTTGCATGTCAAAACTCGTGGCAGCAGCGCGCCCGCGACTTCGCAGCATTCATCACCGGCCCTTGATCTGCTCGTCTTGCAGAATCAGTGTGGTTGAATGGCGGTTTTTGCCATCCTCGATTGACATCCCTATTCGCCTCCCGAATCATGTTCACATGTCCGCATTTGCCACGCTCCGTACCTGGGGCGACATGATTAAGTTTTCGCATTCGGTTTTCGCACTGCCGTTTGCATTGGTCGCCACTTTTCTCGCCGGACGTAACATGCCCGGCGGAACACCCACCCTGTTTCAGTTCGCGCTCATCGTCATCTGCATGGTGGCCGCCCGCAGCTTTGCGATGACCTTCAACCGCATCGCGGACGCTAAAATCGATGCACGAAATCCGCGCACCGAATCGCGGCCGATCCCCGCCGGAAAGATCACCACCAAACAAGCATGGTCTTTTCTTCAAATCAGCGGCCTCGTGTTTCTGGCAGGCTGCGCAGGGTTCTTTTTGCTCTACGGTAATGAATGGCCGCTCCTTCTGGCCGTGCCCACGCTTGCCCTGCTCGCCGGATATTCCTACGCGAAACGCTTCACACTTTTTGCCCATTTTGTTCTCGGCGCGGCCATCGCATTTGCACCGACCGCCGCCTGGCTCGCCATTCATCCCGCGACCCTCGGCCTTCCCGCTATTCTCCTGACCGGCGCGGTGCTCTCATGGATTGCCGGATTCGACATCATCTATGCCTGTCAAGACACGGAGATCGATCGCCGCGACGGCCTTCACTCCATTCCTTCGAAGTTCGGCATCGCCCGGGCACTGTGGATTTCGAGAGCGTCGCATGTCATCACTGCGGCACTCCTTGTCGTGCTTGGCCTCGTCGTCGGATTGGGCTGGCTTTATTGGGCAGGCCTTGGCGTGACCGCCCTGCTCCTTGCCTTCGAACAGTCGCTCGTTAGACACAACGACCTTTCGAAAGTGAACATGGCGTTTTTTACGGTCAATGGGGTCGTCAGCCTGCTGTTCGGCCTGACGACGATCATCGATGCCCTTTGGATTTCGAAATAGAAGCAATATAGAGCGGTACGTTTTCGGAGGCCGGCGAGGCCTGGGGCAAATTCAGATACCCCACTCTGGCCCGGATGCCCGGCATCAAAGCCTTGAAATCAGCCGTTCCCATAACTCAAATTCTCACAGTCCTTTAGCTCCGAATCAACATGGACAAAGCCCGCGAATTCACACCACTCACCCAATTGCCAGACACCCACCTCCAAGGTATAGTTCCGGGGCTATGGCCAATCGGCTCCAACGTTTGACATCCTGCACGCTGCCAATGGCATCATTGCTCGCGCTGGTCATCGGACCCGCAGCTGCCGCCGCCGAGGCGCGCTATGCCCTGCAGGCTTGGACATCCAAAGTCGAGGCCGCCGCGAAATCGGCCGCGGCCCGATCGCCCGCATCCGACAAATCTGAAAATACCAAAGGTCAAAAAAAGGGAAGCTCAAACGAGCGCACATTCAGTTCTTTCTTTGCCCCGGCGTCCGCCAAGCCCAATGAGACGCAATCGAAGCCCGGCAACCCTCTTGTCGCCGGTGTTTCGGAGGCGAAATTCCATACACCGTCTTTCTGCTTTGTGGTTCGGCCGGGCGGAACACTCTTGCGTCCCACATTGCAATGGCCGCCCCATCGGGCCAATGCGCCGCCTCGCGCATGACACAACAAATCGTCGGTGCCGAAGCATAGCCGTCGGCACACGTCACGTTCTCAATCGCCCCGGTTCAACAATTAATCTCGAAACACCCGCGCGGAATCCCGCGAATCTATGTAATTATTGGCTCGAATTCAGCCATTATTGGAAAAGGTAGGAATCAAATGCTCGAACGCGATATGTGGTGGAAAATTGTCATCGTCGGCGTGCTCACTGCCCTTGGCATTGCCAGCATTTTGCCCTTCGAAAAGAAAATCAAGAAAGGCATCGACCTGGCCGGCGGTTATACGCTGCTCTATGAACTCGACGACTCCGGCCTCGAAGGCGCGGATCGCACGGGTCTCTCCCAGCGCGTGATTGAAGTTCTGCGACGGCGCGTGGATCCCAAGGGAGTTTACAACCTCGTCTGGCGCGTGGGCGGCAATCGGATCGAGATTCAAATGCCGGCCCCAAGCAAGGAAGTACAGGAAACGCGCAAGCAGTACGAATCGCTTCAGCAGGAGCTTCAGGACACGATCCTGCGCCGAAGCACGATTGTGTCGGCCGTCTCGCGGGTGGACAATCGCGAAACCGCATTCGCCAAGCTTGCCAAGGGCGTGCCTTCGCGCGTGGCCCTTCTCAATGACGCGGCAAAGGCCTACGACGAGCTTCGCGCCATGGACGCCGTCATTGCGGACCCCGACAAGACTCGAAATGCCGTCCTTGCGGCACTTCAGCTTCCCGCCGATCAACGACAGGCCGCCTTCGCACCGCTCATTCAGGAGCTGCCCGAACGAAAAGACCCGATCGACGCGCTCGTCAAGGCTTACGATGAACACATGGCCGCACAGGCGGCCTCGCAGCCGACCTCCCAGCCCACCATCGACGACGCCACGGCCAAGCGGCTCGCCTATGAGTCGGCGCTTCAGCGCGTGCTGGACGTCGCCATTGACAAGAGCGTGGAGCTTGAAACGAAGTTCGATGCCGCCATCGGCGCCGTTGTTTCGACCAACCTGGATGTGAATCAGTTGCTCGCGCTTCTGGAAATGAAGCCCCGCGATCCGGCTCGCAAAACGAGACTGGACGCCATGGTAAAGGAGTTTCCCGGCCTTGGCGGGCTTGTCGAGCAAATCGTCGATCAGAACGACAAACTCGCGACACACGGCGACGCGGCGAGGGACGTCTGGAAGATCCGGCGGATCTGCAGCGGCTCTTGAAGGGCGCCGGCGTGCTCGAATTCCGCATTATTCCCAACGAGCCTGGCAACCCCACATTCGCGAGTTATCGCGATTCGATCAAAAAGCGCGGACCGCGCCCCCTGCCCGGCGAGCAGAGCTATCAGTGGTTTGAAATTGAGGATGTCAAGGACTTCTTGAACCTCAAAACAAGAGAAGATGTAAGCAGTCTTGAGAAAAATTTCGAGAACAAAAAAAATACGTACGGCGTCGTCATCGAGCGATTCGGCGACAAGTATTACGTCCTCTCCCACATTGGCGAAGGGTACACCATGACCCACGCCAAGAAGGAAGGCGAGAGCGATTGGTCGCTTCTATCGGCGCAATCCGAACGCGATGAGCAAGGCGGACCGGCCATCGGCTTCCGGCTCGACACCATCGGCGGCTCCAAGTTCGGCCCGCTGACCCGCCAACATCGCGGTCAACAGCTTGCCATCTTTATCGACGATCAGTGTGTTTCTCATGCCCGCATCAATTCACCAATCACCACCAGCGGCATTATCCAGGGCCGGTTTACGCCGCAGGAAGTCAACGACATGGTGAAGAAGCTCAATGCCGGCAGTCTTCCCCAAAAATTGAAGGACCCGCCCATCAGCGTTCGCTCGATCGGCCCGAGCCTTGGAGATGCGAATCAGGTCGCGGGTCTCAAGGCCGGATTGATCGGCGCCTCGGCGGTCGCCATTTTCATGCTGGTCTGGTATCGCTATGCGGGCGGCGTGGCCATGATCGCCGTCATCATCAACCTGCTGTTTACCTTTGCGACGATGGCCATTCTGGGGGCGACGCTCACCATGCCCGGCATCGCGGGTCTTGTTCTCGCCATCGGTATGGGAGTCGATGCCAACGTCCTTATTAACGAGCGCATCCGGGAGGAACTCAAGCGCGGAACGGCCCTGAGAATGGCCGTCAAGCTCGGGTATGAACGCGCCTTCAGCGCGATTCTCGACGGCAACGTGACCACGCTCCTCACTTGTATCATTCTTTACGTCATCGGCAGCGAGCAGATCAAGGGCTTCGGTCTGACGCTCGGAATCGGCGTTTTCATCAACATCTTCACGGCCTACTTCATCACGCGCATGTTCTTCGACATGATGTCGATGATCTCCATTCCGCGCGAAGTGAAGCGGCTGCCGCTGATGACCGGACTAATCATCACGGCCGCCGGCGCGCTGCTATACGGAATCGGCTATGCGACGCACTCCGTCGAGGATCGCGCCCTTTCGACGACGCTGGCATTCGGCGAATCGCTGATTTTCGTCGGTCCGTCGGTGCTCTTCATACTCGGCCTCATGATGTTGTTCCGCGTGATACACGGCAACAGCAAGGACCTGCCGATGGCGGGATTGATCGGCATTCCCAAAGTCAACTGGGTCGGCTCGCGCAAGGTGTTCTTTACGATTTCCGGATCGCTCTTTCTGGGCACGATTTTCCTTTTCATGACCCGCGATGACCGCGACATCTACGACATCGAGTTTCTCGGCGGCGTGAATGCCCAAATCGATCTCAAGACCGAAGGGTCGATCGCAAAGCTTCCCAATGACTCCGAGCGGCAAAAGGCCATCGAGGAAAAGCTGAGTGAAAGCGGCAAGAAACTTGAAGGATTCGGTGCGGCACTGGAGAAAGCCAATATTACAGGGGCAAGCGGCACCTACACGCTCGCGACCCCCGGCGTGCCGGCCGCGCGCCTCGCTCCGGTGGTTCGCAACCTCCTGAAAGATGAGCTGGCGTCGACCAACGCAGTGAATTTTTCCGATCCCGCCTCCGAAGTGACCACCGTTCATCTGAAGGAAGCCGGCACGCTCGATGCAACCAAGTTCAAGTCCGACCTATCAAAACGTTTCATCGAGGCCGGCAAATCCATCAGCACGGCACAGGTGCAGTCGATCGGAGGCACGGAAGGTGGAGCCGCGGAGGAAACGCCCGCCTTCACCATCGTCACCCGCGAGACCATCAAGGACGTCGTCATCGATGCCATTACCGACTCACTCGAAAACGATCTCAACATCCAGCAATCGCTTGATTTCAAGCTGGCCGTGAATCAAAGCGAGGGCGGCGAGTCGTATTTCCCCATTCGAGAGAGCGATCCGAAATCGCTCGGCATCGGCCTCTCGGATACCGAAGCCGCGTCATTGGAATTGGAAGGCTGGCAGGGCGGCGTGGCCATCGTTCTCGAGGATGTCACCCGCCGCAGGACCTTGCCGTGCTCCAGGCCCGGCTCAGGTCGATGCGACTTCAACCGGACTTCGAAAAGTACGGTTGGCGCGAATCACGCGTGTTCGGCCTGACGCCCGCTTCAGGCACGCCGAATCTCTACAGCCGCCTTCTGGTCGTCGTCAATGACGAAAACTATCCACTCTTTGACGAGCAGGGCAATATCTCCGGGCAATGGCAATCGAAACTGGCCGGTCCCGAAGTCAAATTGCTTCAGGCCGCGCTCCAGCGACAGACGTCGCTCAGCCAGATTACCCAGTTCGATCCCGAAGTTTCCGGCGAAGCGAAGGTGCAAGCTTATGTCGCGCTGGCGCTCTCATGGATCGTCATCATCGGTTACCTGTGGTTCAGATTCGGCAGCGCCCGCTGGGGTGCCGCGGCCGTCATCGCACTGATACACGATGTCACCCTTTCGGCCGGCGCACTCGCTTTGACATCGCTTATCGCAGGCACGGCCCTCGGCAATCTGCTGTTGATCAATGAAACGTTCCGCATCGACCTCGCGGTCGTTGCAGCGTTGCTCACGATCATCGGTTTCTCGGTTAACGACACGATCGTCATCTTCGACCGCATTCGCGAGAACCGCGGGCGTATGAAGGATCTCACGGTCGATATCGTGAATTCCTCGATCAACCAGACCATGTCGCGTACAATCCTGACGACCTTGACCGCCTTTCTGACCGTAACTATTATGTACATCTGGGGCGGCCGAGGTATTCATAGCATCAACTTCACGTTGATGATTGGTATGATCACAGGAACCTACAGTACAATAGCCATCGCAACGCAGTTCCTGCTGCGCCGCGATAGGGTTGCGGCAACCGTCAAGGCCTGACGCGACTGACAATTTGCCGACCGACGTCATGGAGGATGTCCAATGGGAACGGAAGTTCGAATCGGTGTCTTGACCGGCTTGCTCATCGTGATTGTCGCGGGCGTGTACTTCTTCTACGGCCGCAACCGCGATAAACAGGATCTCGAAATCGTCACCGGCAAAACGCCCGTCGTGGTCCCG
>JADJRI010000075.1 GCA_016712275.1 Planctomycetota bacterium | reverse complement strand
GATCCAGCGAAGAAGGCCGGCGAAGAGGAAAAGCCAAGCTGGACAAGATCGAGGCGCCGCACACCGACCGGACGTGCCGAATGGCCTGCAAGACGTGGTGAAAAAGTACGCGGAGGCGAAGCTGAAGGAACAGGCCGCACAGAAAGACTATGAGAAGCTGCTGGCCGAGAAAATCGCGCGGGTGGCGCGGATCACGGAAATCACGGCAACCAAAGCGGCTTTGGAGGCACTCAGCATCGATTGTTGGTGCGCGACCTACACCCTGGGGTTAGCGGTCGGCAGCGAGGTGGCGACGATGGAGGTGCCGGGCTTCTACCTCGATGACTACCAACAGACCTCGGCCACGATAGACGCCGGAACTACGTCTGAGCGGGCCGTCGTCTACAACGAGCGGTCGCTCAACATCGCGCCCGCCGGAAGCAATTTCGCGCCCCACGGCAAGCTGCGGCTCACGGACTCCATCAGTCCGCCCGCCGTGTTCTATCATCTGGCGCTGGAGCCGGGTCATTATAAGTGGAAGCCGTACTGTCGCTACGGCATCATCACGGCGCTGGACACCAATGCCGGCACATGCTCGCTCACGATTAACGACGCGGAATGTCGAAAGCTGCAATCCGAGAAAGTCGCTTTTGACTTGAATTCGGCGGCAACGCTAACGAACGTGCTGATCGTCTACCCGCCCTGCAACGTCGCCGCTTTCGAAGTCGGCGACGAAGTGCTTATCAGGTTCACCGGATTCGATAGGACTAAGCCGACTGTAGTCGGGTTTCGCGAGTTCGAGAGATTGCCAAAAGCGTTTTCTTGGGCGCAGTTCGTGTAGACGCGCTCGCCACGGTCAGGCGGCGGCGCTGGCGGCGATTGAGGAATTGTTGCGCTAGCCCCAAGGTTGCGGCTTCAAATCAGCTTTCAGATAGAGAGGGTGGCACGGATGGCCGCCCTTTGTGAGTTTCAGAACGTGCAGGCCATGCAAGAACCGCCGGACTGCATCCCCGCGCCCCATATACGCCCCATGCACGCCTCACGCCGCGATCACGATCCCCGCGTCCGCTGCTAATCGAATCAACGCCGTGTCGTTCTTAGGTCCCACCGGAGTAGTGAGGTTGAGGCGACCGGCCACGATGCGGAGGAGCTTAATCATCAAATATATGATTTGTCCACTTATGAAATCCAATCCTTCTCCCCTTTATTTCTCTTCCAGAATAATCAATATGTTTACCAAAATGCCAATTATGCCTTGTGCAGCATATATCCTTTGTCCCTTTGTTCCCGAAATGGCAGTGCATTGATGCCATCCTATTTAATTTTAAAACGGTTTACATCATTATCATTTCCTCTCCAAATACTTCTCAACTGCCTCACTAGGCGAAAGGCCATCCTCGAACCACTTGGACAGCTTGTGCCATTTCGCCGCAAATCTTGCTGGCATATCTTTTTCGACCTCGCAATATCACCTGATGTATTCGCCAGTTGGGAAGATGAGGCTGTTGATGATTCTGATGATTTAGGAATTAGTAGCCATTCCGCTCGAAATACCGTTTAAACACATCGGCAATCACTTTAGCCATTTCTTTAGCGCGCTCTTCGCTGAGTCCAGTACGTTCCTGTATTTCATACCATGTCAGTGCCGAGCCGCAAAGATCAACAATGACTGATTCCAGAATATGTTCTCGTGTTGTGTCTGCCATTGTCAAATGGTCCTAATCTTCAATAAAGGTTAATCCTGTACGATTTATCCTTAATCGCGCCTCTCACGGCGAATATACATTGGATATCGCTATGCCGTATTATCCGATCAGCGCAAACCCCAACCGCTCTATATCCGTGTAAGCTAAGAATTAACATTTCGTTTTTTGTAAACCACCGCTGCAACTGAGGAACGGACAGGCAGCCGCATCCAAGAGATTCACCTGGAAGCCTATCATTTATCGGATCAAAGTCAGGAAATTCCTGAAAATAAGGAATCAAATTAGAATGATCCGGTCTATCTATGACCCATTGGTGAGAGAATCCAGGCTTCCACGGCCCGCGCCCTGAACTGTCTTGAACTCTGTATATAATCATGTTTTCATCCCATCCCAATATCTCGCCATCTTGGCAAGAATCATAGATATAGAAGGCATATCAGCTAGTTCCTCACTGAGTGCTTTGCAGACGAAAGCAGCATCAGCCGTTGAAAAGTCAGGCGTATATCGAATTTTTCCTCGCAATGCCTTGATTTCGTCTTCTAGACTTGGAGTTGATTCTTTATCTGAATCGACGACCGTTGGCTGATTAGCTTCCCGATCTTCGATTTCCAGGCTTAGCAATATCGATTTTCCAGCATCGGTAATCGTCCATTGATATTCGTCATCATTTTCACAAAATCCATACGCTTCTAGCCGGCTTAGCGCATGAGCGGCCTGAGTACCATCGATTCCTCCAGATTGCGCAATCTCAAGTCGTTTAGCTGGACGGCCTAGTTTTGCAAGACCTTCCAGAGTTTTGCGTTGTTTTGGTGTTAGGCTTTTGATGTTCATTTGACAAGCTCAGGCCACGTTTTCTAGCTAATACGAATGCTTCGACATAAGCGCGCTGAGCTTCGGCTCTGAAAATCCTCCAATCAGACAAGCAGATATGCCAATGTTAGCTTCTCCTCTGTCGGCGATGGATGGATAGAAAGATATTTTCCGCCATCTTTCTTTACTGTAATTTCGTTATTTCCCAGAACAACAATAAAATCGTTCATATCAACCCACGCCGCAGTTATTATTCTTGACCCATTCCTTCCCAAAGCAGATTTAATTTTCATGCCTTGTTCGTGGCTGAGCAGTTCGACTCGCATGTGGTCATCAAACACTTGAGCTATCGCCATTCCTGGAGTTCCTTCAGACGCCATTCTGCCGAGTTCTCCCATGATTCCTAAAATCTGCTGTTGCTGTTTTTTGGTCAGACCGACAATAATCGGATCAATCTCATTGATCTTCTCAAGATTCCCCTCATTATAAATATGCAGCAACCCCGGCGGATTATCGAAGCGGAATACATAGCGCGCGGTTCCGTCATCGGCACGGAATGCGGCCTTAATCGTGCCAGTCGCTTCATAGCTGCCGCCAACCTTACGGACAGGCTCGTCAACATTGAATTTGAAGTCGGTCATTTTTCGCCTCGTAGCATGGGCAGTGTTCTTTGAATTCTTCGCGGCGATTGATGCTGCCGCCGGTTGGAATCGGCCTAGTGTGGAAATAAAACGCGGCTGGAAGCGGAGGAATTTGCCACGGATGCGCACATCTGCCATTTCCAGACGGATGCAGCTTCCCAGCCGCCGTTCGCTGCCAGTCAGCGTATTTGCAATCAGTGCAGTTTTTCATAAGTCAGACCAGATAATTGCACAAGACATCGCCGTTGCAGCAACCACAAGCAGAATCGCGCGTATCCACGCCGCGCTGATTCTGATTCGCGGCTGCGTCGCCTGAATAGCGGCATCGCTCATTCTCGCCTTGACTGCTGGCCAAATCGTTGATTTATCCATGTTGTTGAATTCCATAATCACTCTGCGCTGACTGACCGTCTGGACGGGCAGGCATGTTTCCTCCGGCGTCAAATCGTCTCCGGATCGAGTGCGTATCGAAACAAGTTTTGCGGTCATATCAATTGCTCCTGGTTTTTATTTACGGCCGGCTTGCCGTATTCTGTGCAAATGACTTCTCCGTCATCGAGCCGTCGCCATTGAATGGCTTCGCCTATAAACGAAGCGCCGATGATTGGGCATAACTCGTGATCTTCGCATTCATCGTAACTTACCCCTTCGCACGCCGGTCTGTCTCTTCCGCAAGACGCGCAATTTCGCTCGATGAATGACATTCCAGCATCCATGTTACTGGGCATCCATTGAATGCCTGGAAGTTTTTCGGTCATGGCTATTCTCCAATCCCGTGTGCCGATTCGATAGCTCTGGCGAATTGATTACATCCCCATTCTGTGAAAAACCCGCTAAGGCCACCCGGCATTGCTCCTACAATGTCGTTAATTTGTTTTTCGGTGAGCGCTCGACATTTGCGATTTATTTCATCAACAAACCGAATATTCCCAGGAAACACGACTTCCACTTGTCCGTTGTTGATCCGCTCGACAATCGCAATCGTGGTCACGACGTTTTCACCGCATTCATCATTGCCGAATTGATGAAACCATGCCTCGTATAGATCAATTCGTTCGAGTCGATTTGTTTTATTGTTCCATTTTTCTTCGGATACCATTACTTTTCGCATAGCATCAACCCCTGTAGTTGTATTTTTTGCCATTTGGATCGTTGAGGAACCGAACCGCAGTAACATCAACCACCCTAATTACTCCTGTCGAGCCATCCTCGACGATGGCGTAAACATAATCCTCAGTGCTATCAAACCCATGAAAATAAGCAGTGTATTCAAGATGGATAGCTTGATCGTTAACTATCACTTTTCGCATTTTATTCTCCAATCAAGCCATTGCTACCAATAAATCAGAATCAGAACATTCTGCCGTCAGAATGACCACGCGCGACGCTTTGGCTTGCTTCGCAATCGCGTCCCGATTAAGAGGGTCAAGACCCTCCCATGCCTCTTGCGGAATCACCAGTAATCCACCTTTTCCGCCCGCCGCTATGGCGATTTTCAGCGCGATCCGCCACCGCTCGCCCATCGATAGATCGGCGTAGAAAGTGGGTCCGCGCTTGGTTTGCGTAGACAGCCGGCCTTCAATGACGGTTAGCGGACAGCCGGCCAACGTCGAAACGATTTCAGATAGCACCTCGTCGGTCTGTTTTGCCTTGCGCCGCAGTTCGATGGCTTCTTGCGCGTGTTCTTGCGCTGATCCAACCAGTTCATCGGCCTTGGCCTTCTGATGCGTTATTGCTTGCTGCTGGACGGACTTGGATTGTGCGTCCTTGGCGGATAAAAGTTCAGCATTGGCGAACTCGATTTCTGCGTCGGTAGGCTTTGCGATTTCCGATTCTGAAATCTGCCGTTCGAGTTCGGCGCGCAATTTCGCTTGTGCTTGCGCGTCTTCAGCATTGGCGATAGCAGCGTCTCTATCAACGATGCTCGTTTTGTAGTCAGCAAGCGCGGCCTCGTACTCGGCTTTCAGCTTGAGCGCACGCGCCTTTTTATCGTCCGTGACAGCTACAAGTCGTGCCGCTTCTCGTTGCGCCGCATCGACATCCACGGATGGAATCATCGCCAGCCGATCCCGAGCCGCCTTGTTTCTTGCCGACGCATCGACCGCCAGCTTGATTTGGTCTTCGAGTCGGTCGATCACCCGCAGCGCATTCGTTACTCGCTCTTGCGCCTTGTCAGGGTCTATGGCCTCCCCGTCAAGCTCTTCCAGTGATTCAAGCAACGCCTTGGCCGTTGCTTCGTCTTTTGCCGATAACTTCTCGTACTCATTCGCGCCGATGTTCAGGCGCTTCCTGAGTTCAGCCATAGCCGCCACCGGCTCATTGAGATCGATCCCATCTAGCAGGTTTTCAGGAAACCCATGCAGGTCTCCGGGGTCAATCGTTGCGCCGGATAGTCCGACTAACGCCTTGATGCGTGTCGCGTCGGCGCGAATGGGATCGGCAAGACCTGGGTCAACGAGGTCTGCAACCGAGAGGCGATCATCTAATGCTCTGATTTCAAGTTCTCCACTGCGACGTGCGGTTCTACCTACGGTGAGGGTGACGCCGCCGACTTTTATGATTCCCTGCTTTGCTAGGTCTTTGACCGGCGGCTTCCCTTTGCCGGTCAGCGCTGACCTAACCGCCTCCAGAGCGATGCTTTTCCCGCTGCCATTTCTGCCTCGCAACGTTGCGACTCCGCCGTTTTCGTCAATTGATATTGACGCTTTCCGAATCGGGCCGATGTTCTCGAATTCGATGTTCACGACAAATCCTCCACGGGGCCTAGATCGGCCTCAAAGTCGTCGGCTGACTGATGAGCGGCGATAGCGGGCTGTGCCAGTGCCGTGGCCGGCATCTGATCCGGATTGGGCTTATCTGCCGTCCTGGCTTTCTCTGCCCTGATCCTTGTCGCGCGGTCCGCACAAGCAGCCTCCACGGAAAGGTAGATCGGATCGGTTTTTTTCCATCCGTATGACCTTGCGGTATCGCTCAGCCAGGGGCGAAGTTCAGCGGTATCCGTAATCGCTTCTATTTCTTCGTCGAAGTCACGAACGGTGACAGGGGGCGGCGCTGAAGTGGCGGCCGGCGACGGCGGGATGTCAGGTCCGGTGGTTTCCGCTGTTCCCTGGATGTCCGACATATCCCTCGCCTCTTCCGGCGTGTACATGCCGGCCAGCACGCCAGGGTATACAGTGCGGATACCTTCGCTGATGACGCGGGCACGCAGCATGGCGCGGGGATATTGCTGCCTTACGTCTTTCCCGGTCAGTTTTGCGGCCTTGGCTTGATCGATGGTCCATTCCACCTTGACGCTGCCGCCATGCGGGTGCGAGAACGTAGCGCTAACCGCTTTGTCAGTGTATGAGTCCCATTTCACCGTGCCACCAGCCGCTTGGAATCGGGCCAACATGGTGTCAGCCTTCAGGGTTGGCCGGCCTTGGATAACGTGGTAGTCGCGAGCCGCAGTTACCGGATGCAGGCCCTCGCTTTGCGCGAGCAGCATCAGCGCAAGGGCTTGGACTGGTGTCTTGACGCCGAATAGACCAGACTTGGCGATACAGTCCGCCATGCGTTCCATATCTGCGTATTGGATCATTGTTGCCTGCTGATAAACCGTCATTTCTCCCATCACCCAGCCCTCCGCGTCAATTCATGTGCTGGCGGAACCGCGTCGCGCTCTTCCATCACGTCCACTACTAATTCCGCCAGCGCCTTAAGCGTCAAGGCGTCCAGTGCTGGCTGGCTGTAACCACGCACCGGATGGCGCGGGTTGCGCCGTGGCGCGTGGATGCGTATAATTTTGTTCTGCATATCGTCTTCCTCATTGTTGGTTTTCAGCCGCTAGGAGCGACAACTCCTAGCGGTTTTTTATGCGCCGAATTCCGGTGGACATCCGACGACACGATGTCCCTCATAATCGGCGCAACGGTGTTGCGAGGACCTGGGCCGCTCTTGCCATTTTTCTTGTCTTCTTCGTCTTGTGCGTTGCGCGTCTGCCACAGCTTGAACAGATAGCAGTGGAATGTCTCGGTCGCAATGTCAGACTGAAATAACTTGGCAAGAACTCGCTCCATGAGCTTTTGCTCGGCATCACCGTGCCCGCTGGATTGCTCAAGTTCGCGAATCCGTTCAGCGATAGCCTGCTTAATCTCCGCATCGCGCGCGCGCTCGCGCTCGAACTCCCAATCGTGCATATTCGCCGGCGACGTGCTCATAGTCCGAACCACCAAATCAGGGCGAAGATCGATACGGCGGCGGCGATGAATATAACGCCGTTTCTGATCATGGCTCCGGGCAAATCGGCGACGATCCGCGCGTTGAATTGCTTGATCCTGCAAGCGGCGCAATGCGAGATTTCTCTCTATCTTGGCGACAATCATTTCCGCCGCGATCCGCTGGCGTGCCGTGCGATCCTCAAAAATTGTGTTCATGTCGTTCTCCTTAAAAATCCCGCCGGTGGGAGTCGAATCCAGCACCGGCGGGAATTCCCACCAAAGAGGATTTGGCCATCCGCCGTCCAGTTGCCTCACCTCAAACTCCGCCTTTCGTGGCGGCGAAGGGTCCAGGGCTGAAGGGCGTCTGGTTGAGTACCAAGATACACCTTTAAAGTTTCTTTGCAAGACTTTTTCTCGATTTCTTGAAAACTTTTTTGGTGTATCATGAGCACATGAAAAGAACTTGAACAGTGGATCAACAAGCAGCCGTCCAAGATGGTTGCCTACCGCGCCATTGCTGATGCGGCGGACTGCCGTTGGCAGCAGGTCCAGAAGTGGCTACGTCTCGGATACGTGCCCACGCGGAGGGTTGCCGCTATCTCGCAAGCCAACCGGGATCAAGCCTAGCCGTCTGAATGCAGTGGTGGGCGATCTGCATCAGCTAGAACGCATCCGGGAGCAATCCCAGTAGGCTCATCCAAACAGCCGCGTCCAAGCACCGGGTCCCTTTTCCTGGATGCCTACGCGCTACGGCTGGGGCCGCTGGACTGATGCCGATGTCCAGGCTGTCGCATAAGCAGCGAATAATCGGATGGGGGATTCATGGTCCCTCCGTACCCGGCGGGTAATCCGGGCACTCATACACAACTGGACGCTCAAATGAACCTTGCAAAATTGAAGAACATGACGCTTCAAGACGCCGAGAACAGAGTTGAGCAAGCGCGTGTATGCCGCTACTCAGCTTATCGAAGAGCTTGAATACACGAAATCATCAAAGATTGAAAAGAATTACAGGAACGGGCACCACCTCCGCCAAGTCATTGCAGAATTCGCGGTCAAGCTGCTGCGTGAAAGATGGGAAGAGTGATGCAGAAAAAAGCCCGCGCCGGTGTGTAGACCGGGCGGGCCAGTTAAGTCAATCTATCAGGAGATTAGCCAATGAGTGATTATAGCGAAAGGCCAAGCATACAACATCCTATTTTTATGGATGCCTGGTCTCGGCGAGGACATGGCCATCACCTTCGGCAAAAAATCGCCGAATTTTCGGTGAAGTTGCTACGGGAACAGTGGCGGGAAAAAAGGTGGGAAGATTGATGCCATCACTGCATCAAGACGACCTTGAAGCGGTATACCTTCGCGCGATACCGCGCCACAACATGCTCAGCACTGCGATCATGTGCATTGCTGAGCATGATGTCTTCATGCAATTCAAGTCTGAAGGATTGCTTTTTAAGTACAAGCAACAGCCTTATTACACCGGCGGCTACTGGCATTCAGTGCATGATCGTGACTATCAGTTGATGCTTGATTTAACCGGAAACTTAGACGCGCCGTTATGACCCCATCAGAACAGATTATCGCATTCCTCCGCGATCACCCTGACAGTACCCGCGCACAAATCAGCGAGCACTGCGGCCACGAACGAAACTGGGCGTGGCGCTGGGTAAGAGTTCTAGTGTTGCAAGGGAATGTTGTAAGTAGAACAATAAATAAGAGCGATGTTCGATATACTCTGATCGATGACGCAATAAAAGACATTCGGGTTGATGGAAGATATAACGCAACCATCCGATCACTGGTGGAGTTTGAGAAATTTCAAAAAGACGTTACACTGATGATTGCATCATTTTCCGGGAAGATCGTCGGTGTTCTA
>JADJRI010000074.1 GCA_016712275.1 Planctomycetota bacterium | reverse complement strand
CCGCCGACGACTCGAAAGGAGTGGCCGGCGGGTCAAATCGAAGAGGCTGCCTAGAGTGTTGCAGCCACGGTCGCTGCACTCTAGAGCAGCTTCGTACTTTCACTCGTCATGGATCACCTCCTTCAAAAGGGCCGGACGCCTCGACTTCGGGACTTGAGTGAGTGCCCTTGTCGAGCCTGATCCCGTCCAGCGGCCGTCACCGGCCGGACACAACGCCCGATGCTCGCGCATCGCTCGGTCTGTGTGCCTGATTCAACCCCCGCATCCCTCGCCCATGTTTTTGAGGGGACGGCGGGCTGTGCACCGCAGACAGATTAAGTTTAGCCATAGAGTTTTGGCGACGTCAACAAAAAAATGGCAAAGTGTTTGCAGTGTGTTTTTGCCTTTGGCATTGTGCTAAAGAATGCTCGCGAAATTGGGCAAAAACCTTGACTTTGGCGGGCGCGTTTGTTACGAATAAGGGGTCTGACTTTGATGGAGTCTCGCAGATTCGATTGCGACCCGTCAGATCGGCCGCTCTTCTTGAAACCCAGAGCGGCCTTGCTTCTGGAATTCCGTGTAACGCCCCATTTTGCGAATGAACTTTGATTGAAATGCGATGGCGACCGGAATTTAGACGATTGTCAATTTCGGAGTGGAAAGACGCAATCGGCTGATCGGTCTCATTTTGATCGAAGATCCGCGAAAGCGCGAACCAAGTCGGACACAATAGGAGTGGGGAGAGACCGGCGGCGGCTCAGGATTGCATGCGCGTCATTGTACGTTGAATCATTCCTGATCTCGGCCGCCGGTCGATCTTTTTTTGCACCGGCAGGCCAGGACCGCATTATCGTCAATAGCCCATGAAGGGCGGCGGCGCTTTGGTCGAGTACATCCCCTGCTTCGACCGGGCCGACGCTTCGGTTTCGTGCGGCACGTATTTGCACCGCCCTGAATTTTCTCCGGATTGAACCATGCGAGCCGCGCGGCCAGCCCGCGATCACCCGCCAGCGTTTGAAAGGCGAGTTGCCGCTTTTCAGATTCGTAGTTTTCCGTATTCACCGGCGTCTTTGACAGCAGCTCGATCACGAAGAACTTTCGGCTCTTGGGAACGGCGACCAGTTGAATCTTGGGGGCGGGCATGGAGGCCGGCTGGGTCGAAGCCGCCTGGACGGTTGTCGATTGCGGCACATCAAAGGTCTGCGACGCGTAATCTTCGCGGGTCATTTCAAAGCAGGCGTCAATGAACTCGGGCAATCGACCAACGCCGGGCACATCGGAATATTCCAATGCCGGCCTGTTTTCCGTCACAAGCTGTTCCTGCAATTCGCGATCCTTGACATGGACCATGCGCGAGAAGGCCGCGGGCTTGTTAGCGACGCGAATGCCACGGTTGGTGCGAAGATCTTCGAAGAAGGTCAGAGCCATGTCGATTCCGACGCGCGATGCGACCGCAGCTAGCTCCCGGGAAATCGGCTCGACGCGGGCGTAAGCCTTGAGCAGACGCACATCCCGTTCGACTTTGCGGGCGACTTCCTCGATGACGGCCGGCGCCTGGCTCTCTCTTGTCTCAATCACCCGAAAGAGGATGAATGTGGTGGGTTCGCCGGGCACCTGTCGCCAGTTGCCGTCCGGACCCGGCCGAAACGTGCCCATGCCGGCGACGGTCATCGGAATGATCGGCGTCTGGAATAGTTGCAACCGAAGCGTTGATTCGTCATTTTTTTCCGGCTGATAGAATCCGGGGACACGGAAGGCGAATTCCGAGAGCGAGAGCGGCACGTCTTCGTCTCCGGGGGTTTCCGCTTTTTGCAGAACAAAGTCCTTGGCAATGTCTTCGGCCGAGGACAGATCGGTTTCCGCATAGTCGAGTGTGACACCGAAGCGCGAACCGACCTGGGCCGCGACGCTTCGCAGATAGGCCGGGTCTTCGACTGCTTTGGGTATGGGTCTGAAGCCGGTTTCTTCATCGATCTTGGACTGGGTCCACGGCTTGCCGAGTTCTTCCGCCAGGCGCGACATGGATTGCCGCGCGAGTTTGGCGGCTTTGTTTTTGCGCAGCTCGGCGGTGATCTGGTCGCGGCACTCTGAATAGGGCTTTGGAACTTGCTTCGTGACCTTTCGCGTCGCCGGCTGGGCGGCCGGCTGCGAATCCGCCGGGGTCGAAGTTGTGATGACCGGCTCTTCTACCACAATGTTCTTCTTGTATTTGTCCTGATTGGCCTTCCAGTGATTCTTCACTTCCTCGGTGGAAACGTCCACCTGCGACTCCAGCTTGCCGATGGACGCGGCCGCATATTGAAGCCGAACGCGGCGCGGATGTTTGTAGCCGAAGCCGTCCGGCGATTCGTCGGGCGACACATCCTTGTATTTTTCGAATTGGGCCTGCATTTCTTCGGGCGTGATGGTCTCGGCCGCGTCGATGAATTTCTCAGCGTCGAGAGCCGCGAAGGCGACGGAAACCTTGTCTTCCGTGGCCTTGACGAAGTGCTTCACCTGCGGTTCCGAAGGAAATGAAGCGAGATTCACACGCTGAAAGTTCTCGCCGATGGCCATTTGCTTGGCGACGGCCGACTGCATCGCGCCGAGCGAGACGCGAAGCTGCTTGCGAATGTCGGCTAGGGAGCCGCCGCCCATTTGCTGCACGAGCGCATCGCGGTCAGTGAGAAACTCGTTGACATCCTGATTCGAAATGGTAATACCGGCCCGTTCGGCCTCCTTGGCCAGCATGATCCAATGTCGAATCGTTACCTCGTCGCGGTTTCCGCTCGTCCAATCGATGTAGAGACGGTCCAGGATTTGCGTTTCCGACTCGGCATTCTGGATGTCGAGCAGCGAGAAATCCTCACCGAAGGAGGTCATCACGAGCAGATCGGCGGGGGATTGTCGGAATAGCGAGGTCAGGGCCGACCCGCCGACGAAAGAGAACATGGCGAACAAAACGACGCCGACCATGATCTTCTTGGTATGTTCTCGAAGCCACTTCATCATTGCCGTAACTCCCGGGCATGGGGGCATTTGCCGTAAGTAAACGAAAGTCCCGTAGAATAGCGGGTTTGCGGCGTGTTGCAATGGGCATCCGGTGGCTCGGTTGATTTCTGCGTAAACCGGGCCGGATTGTGCCATAAACACGGCACTTGTCGCCTGGGGGCGACCCTGTGGATAAGGCAAATCACACCATGAACCAATCCAATTCCGCGTTATTTCGGACTGTGTTGTCGGCTGGTCGGCGCGATCCGCATCGGGGCTCGGACCGACAGGGCCGGAGAGCAGTCTCGTCACCTAAACTCTGTATTTGTAAGTAGATATGAAATTCGAGCGAACCGGCATAATCGATGCAGCGCTCGGCACGATGGTTCGTATCTTCGTATAGGGGAAGGACTTGCCGCAGTGTTCGGCTTGTGAATCGTTGAAAATCAGCGCTTGCGTAGCGGGAACTGTTTACGGTAGGATAGGTTACGTCAATTTGAGGATTCGTCCGACAGCGGCGTGGTGGAGCGGATTGAAGGGCGGGGCCGTGAAAACGTCGTCAGTGGTGACGCGAGCGGCGATTGAATCGTTTGGAATTCGCACAAGGTGCCGATCATGCGAACAGTCACGAAGAAAGAATTGATCGATCGAATCGCCGATCGAACCGGCAACAAGCGCGTTGTCGTCAAGCGCATTGTCCAGAGCTTTCTGGATGAAATCATCGATGAGCTGGGTGCGGGCAACCGCTTGGAATTCCGTGATTTCGGTGTTTTTGAGAGCAAAGTGCGCGCCGCGCGTATTGCCCAGAATCCGAAAACGCTGGAGCGCGTTCAAGTCCCGGAAAAGCGCACCGTCAAATTCAAAATTGGCCGCGTGATGAAGCAAAAACTCCTTGGCGAGGAGGTTGTCCGTACGGCAGACGATGATGATGACGACAGCTGGGCTGTTTTTTTCGTCTCCGAACTTTCCGAGATTGTAATTAGAGACTTGCACTTTCAACCTATTTGGTCCCCGTTTTTCGCCATTCTTTTTGTTCAATGCGTTTTGTTTTGTTTGACAATGCACCTATCTTTTAGTACATAGCTACTTGAGAATGAGTCTCAATTAGCAGATTGTGCCTTATTCGGTTCAAAAGAAAAGGCGGCAACAAGCCATGTCGCAAAACGCCATACTGAAAGCACTTGCGGATCTGATTCCGGGGCAGGCCGGCCGTGTTGCATTTGTCGTGGGAGAGGCGGGCGTGCGTCATCGCTTGCTGGAGATGGGCCTCACTCGCGGAACGCTGGTCAAACTGGTGCGAGTTGCGCCGATGGGCGATCCGGTTGAATTGGACTTTCGCGGATATCGCTTGAGCGTACGGCGATCCGAGGCTGCTGCGGTTCATATCGAGGCGCTATGATGTCGGATTCCGCGACCGCCAAAGTGGCGGCGTTTTCCGCCACGCGGCGCATTGCAGTTGCGGGCAATCCGAATTCCGGCAAAACAACACTTTTTAATCATCTCACCGGTCTGCGGCAGAAGGTCGCGAATTATCCGGGTGTGACCGTCGAAAAGCGCGAGGGCATGCTTTCGGGCACGGATATTGCGCTGCTCGATTTGCCGGGAACGTATAGTTTATCGGCGCGCTCACCGGATGAAGAGATCGCACGGGATGTGCTGCTCGGGCGCATCGCCGGAATGCCGCGACCCGACGCGATTCTCCTCGTGATCGACGCTTCCAATCTGGAGCGCAATCTCTACCTGGCCACGCAGATTGTTGAATTCGGCACGCCGGTCGTTATTGCCTGCAACATGATCGACATGGTCGAGCAGCGGGGGCATCGCATTTCGTGCGCCGAACTTTCGCGCGAGCTGGGCGTGCCGGTGATTCCGACATCGGCAAAGAAGCGGCGCGGGTTCGATGAAATTCGGTCGGCGCTGATGCACCTTGAAGGCCGAGTGCCGTGCCGTCGACCCTGGAAGTTGTCCGCCCCGTTCGAAGATGCGGTCGAAAGAAACGCGCTCATCATGGAGCGATCGGGCGTGATCCCATCGCATGCGGTCAGGGCCGGGTCGCTGCTCTGGTTGATCGACTACCTTTCCGGTGAAGCGGCCGGCCGCGCGTCGGCCGAGCGATTTCTCGGCAAATTGTCGAACGCGGATGCCGAGTCATTGCGCGCGACGGCCGCCGAGTTGATGGCCGCCGATGCCGATGCGGCGGCAACGGCGATTGAAGCGCGTTATGCATGGATCTCCGAGGTTTCATCGCGCGTCGTTTCAAAGTCGACACCACCCGGCGCAAACTCCGGTGACGCACCATCTCTGACGGATCGAATTGACTCGGTATTGACGCACCGCCTATTGGGTTTTGCGGTGTTTGCCGCGGTGATGTTTGCACTGTTCCTGTCGATTTTCTCCTGGGCGGAGCCGCTCATGGGGTGGATCGAAGCCGGCCAGGCGGCACTCGCGGATTGGACGGGAGCCGTCATCAACGAGGGGCCGTTGCAATCGCTGTTGGTGGATGGCGTGATCAACGGCGTCGGGTCCGTGGTCATATTCCTGCCGCAAATCTGCATACTTTTTCTGTTCTTGTCGATTCTTGAGGATTCGGGCTACATGGCCCGCGCGGCATTCCTGATGGATCGGTTGATGGCGCGCGTGGGTCTGCATGGACGAAGTTTCATTCCGCTCTTGTCGAGCTATGCCTGCGCGATTCCGGGAATCATGGCGACGCGCACGATTGAGAATCAACGGGACCGGTTGACGACTATTCTGATCGCGCCGCTGATGAGCTGTTCGGCGCGCCCTGCCCGTCTATTTGATTCTCATCTCAGCCGTATTCGGCAACCGGCCCTGGCTGAAGGCGGGCGTCATGTTCGGTTTGTATCTTTTCGGCACCGTCGCGGCACTGCTCATGGCGGTGCTGCTTAAGAAAACGCTGCTCAAGGGTCCGCGTCCGACTTTCATTATGGAGTTGCCGCCTTATCACATGCCGCAGGCGCGGGCGGTTTTGCGGACGATGTGGGAGCGCAGCAAGTTGTTTCTGACCGGCGCTGGAACGACGATTTTTGCGGTGTGCATTGTAATCTGGGCGCTGAGCTATTTTCCGCGACTGGATGAAAAGACGCTTTCGCAAGAGGTGAAGTCTTCGCTCAAGGCGGCGGAATCGGGCGCGTTGGCCGGGCAGTCCCGCGAGGAGTTCCTGGCCGGTGAGCAACTGCGGCAAAGTTGGCTGGGCCGGATGGGAAGAAGCATCGAACCGGTCATCGAGCCGCTCGGCTATGACTGGAGAATTGGTGTCGGAATATTGACATCCTTTCTCGCCCGCGAAGTATTTGTCGGGACGATGGGAATTACCTTTTCGATCGGCGAAGCGGATGAAACATCGGAGCTGCTGCGCGACAAGCTCGCCGCCGCGAAATGGCCCGATGGACGGCTGCTGTTGACGCCGCGCGTCGCTGTGGCCTGATGGTTTTTTGTGCTGGCGTGTCAATGCGTCAGCACGCTGGCCGTCGTGCGTCGCGAGACGGGCAGGCTGGCGATGGCCGGCGTCTGGTGTTTGGTTATATGGACCTTGCTGGCCTATTGTGCTCTTGCTGGGAATAAGGGTGGCGCGTCTTTGGATGGGTATGATTTCAAGTAAACCGCGTATGGCCTTTGCAGTGGCTTCAATTGAATTGTGCTTCGCTCATACTGCTTTCCTGAACTTGTCACTGGCAATGGCTGAGACTTTGATTTCGCCTAGTTTATAGCATATCCAAATGTCCTCGTGCGTGAGAGGGATTGAATTCCTGCGTTTTGAAACGTGGTCAGGTGGGAATGGAACGACACGACCGCAGAAATAGTTCGTGCGAATTCTGCGCGGCCCGTCTTAATTGCAATCATGTGAGAGAGATCAAGTAAAATTCGTGAGGTGTGGCGCCGGACATGGTCGGGTGTCTCGCCTCATGGTATTCTGGGAAATTCATGCGGCATCTTGGTTCGAAGGTCGGCCCGCGATAAATCGGTTCGACGCGTTTCGGTTGGTGATTGGCCGCAGGGATGAGGGAGTGTGTCGATCATGTCGGAAGCTGTGGTCATTGACGATGTGACAAAGACGTTTGGCTCGACAACGGCCGTCAGCGCGTTGTCGTTGGCCGTGCCGCGCGGCTCGGTGTATGGGTTCATTGGGCCGAACGGTTCGGGCAAGTCGACAACGCTGCGCATGATCATGCGGATATTTCACCCGGATCGCGGGCGCAGTTCGGTATTGGGCGCAGATGCGACTGGCGCGGCGGCATCGGATCGGGTGGGCTATCTGCCGGAAGAGCGCGGCCTGTACCGCAAGATGAAAGTGTACGATTTGTTGAAGTTCTACGCCGAATTGAAGAGCAAGCGCGTCACGAACGCGGAAATAGACCGTTGGCTGAATCGAATCGATCTGGCGGGCGTCGGGCCGAAGCCGGTGGAGGCGATGTCCAAGGGCATGGCGCAGAAGGTGCAGTTTCTGACCACGGTGCTGCACGAGCCGGAGCTTCTGATTCTCGACGAGCCTTTTTCCGGCCTTGATCCCGTGAACATGGAAGTGTTGAAGGATGCGATTCTCGAGCAGCGCAAGCGCGGGGCGACGATCATTTTTTCGACGCACGACATGGATGTCGCCGAAAAAATGTGCGACTTCATCTTCATGATCTTCAAGGGGAAAAAGGTCCTCGACGGGACGCTCGCGTCCATTCAGGATCGGTACGGCCGCGATACGATTCGCGTGCGCGTCGAGGGCAACGGCATCGCATTTGATCAGCTTCCGGGCGTGGAGCGGGTGAACGACTTTGGTCAATTGCAGGAGCTGCGCATGACGCCGGGCGGCGATGCGCAGGCTGTCCTCGCGGCACTCGTTGCGCGGTCGCGCGTCAGCCATTTTGAAATCGCCAAGCCGACGTTGCACGACATCTTTGTGCGCATCGCGGGACCGGCTGCTGAAACCGCGGCAGGTGCGTCAGCCGCGGGGGAGGTGAAACATGAGTAAGATCTGGTCCGTCGCGTTGCGTGAATATCGTGTAAACGTTCGAAGCAAGGGCTTTCTCGTCGGCGTGATTCTCATGCCTGTCTTCATGGGCGGCGGCATCGGGTTGCAGGCGCTGATGGAAAAGCGTGGCGACACGAGCATCAAGACGGTCGCCGTGATCGATCGAACGGGCGAATTGTTCGATTCGCTGCTTGAAGCGGCAGAGCGGCGCAACAAATCGGAAATATTCGATTCGAAGACCGGCAAACAAAAAGAACCGACCTACGTGCTTGTAAAGGAAGAGGCGACAGCGGAAGACGCGGCGGGTCGGCGGTTGGCGCTGTCGGATAAGGTTCGTGACGGCTCGTTGTTCGCATTTGTCGAGATCGAGCCAAGCGTGTTTGAGCACATGCCCGGGCCGACGTCGACAGATGCCGGAATTTCAAGGCGAGCGACGAAGCTGAACGCGGGCGGAGACGCGGTATCGGGCTGTGATATTCGTTATTACTCGAATCAGAATACCTATCGCGATTTGCCGGAGTGGCTTCACTATACCATCGCCGAGCGGGTGAAGGCGGCGCGTTTTGCCAAGGCGGGGCTCGATCCGAACGTCGTCTGGGGTGCGCTCGCGCCGGTCTCCATCGACCGGCTTGGACTGATTACGCGAGCTGAAAGCGGCGAGATCAAGGAGGCGGAGGAGGCGAATATCGCGTCGAGCTTTTTGATTCCATTTTTCGTGCTGATGCTCATGTTCATGTTGCTGATGGTCGGAACGCAGCCGCTGATTCACGGTGTGCTGGAGGAGAAGATGCAGCGCATCAGCGAAGTGCTGCTGGGGTCGATGCGGCCGTTCGAACTGATGATGGGGAAACTGGTGGGTCACACGATCGTGGCGATGACGCTTCTGGCGATATGGGGTTTGGGCGGATTTGCGTTGCTGCGATACAACGACATGACGCATTTGATCGAGCTTCGATTGGCCGGATGGTTCTTATTTTTCCTGACAATCGCGGTGTTCATGTATGGCTCGCTGTTTCTGGCGGCGGGATCGTGCTGCAACGACATCAAGGAAACACAGAGCCTGATCATGCCGGTGATGTTTCCGATGATCATTCCGATGATGATGATTCCACTTCTGATTCGCGACCCGAGCGGACAGATAGCGACCTTTTTCTCGCTGTTCCCGTTGACGGCGCCGATGATTATGACCATGCGGCTGGCGATGGAGGTGCCGGTTCCCTGGTGGCAGGCGCCTGTGGCACTCGTCAGTTGCGTGCTGATGACCATGCTGTGCGTCTGGGCGGCGGGGCGCGTATTTCGGGTCGGTCTGCTGATGCAGGGCAAGCCGCCGAAACTGGCGGATATCATGAAATGGGCGATACGCGGTTAGGCTGGGGAACAACTGCGATTACGAGCTATGGAATGTGATTCGGTTGCGACGGGAAGATGGGGCGCATACCATTTGAAAGTGTTGTCCACGGAAAGGTGTGCGCCGATGGTTCGCGTTTTTCAAGTTTTGGCATGGCTCGCGATGGCCGGCGGGTGTCTCGCCCAGGAGCGCGGCGCGCCGCCTGCGTCCCAGCCGAACGAAACTTCTCCACCCGCATCGCAACCCACGACGACACGCCCAACAGGAAACAGCGCCGCGACCCAGCCGTCACAATACAGCTCCGGTGATCCGCGCGTCGACGCCATTCTGGACAATCTCGAAGTGAAAGGAAAAGCAATCAAGGGCTTTTCATGCGAGATCATCCACGTGCATATCACGACAATCCCGGTCGATCAGGCCCAGAAAAAAGTCGGGCGGCTGCTCTTTGCTCGCGGCGAGCCGAATTCCCGGTTTCTCGTGCATTTCACGAAGTCGGTCGCCGACGGCGTGGTTTCGCACAACGAAGAATACTACGCGTTCGACGGCCAGTGGTATGTCGAGCGAAGCGACACGGGCAAGAATGTGACCCGCCGGCAAATGACCCGCGACGGCGAAAAGCGCGACCCATTCCAACTCGGCAAGGGACCCTTTCCGCTGCCATTCGGCCAGAAGCGCAGCGAAATCCTGCGACATTTTGAGGTTTCGCTGGGCGGGCCGGAAAAAGGCGCGCCGGCGGATTCGCTGCACCTGCATTGCGTGCCCCGGCCGCAGTCGAGCATGGCCGATGATTATTCGCGCGTGGAGATTTTTGTCGATCCGAAGCTGGATGTCCCCGCGCATCGTCACGGAGCCGCGAAGCCGACAAGAGTCGCGTCGAGGTCGATTTCAAGCAACATCAATTTGAACGATGCGCCGGCCGGCTCGCGGTTCAAAGTGGAGACGCCGCCGGGATTTGTCGAAACTGTGGAGAAGATCGAAGATGAGCCGGCGATCGATCTCACGCCAAGCGGCGACATGCCGGGGAGCGGCCGGCGATGACGCGAGGCGGGTTCAAGCACATGGCAGGGCGGTGGCTGATGACATCGGCATTTCCGATTCTTTCGATGCTCGGTTGCGCGGAGGTGGCCCGCAACTCGACCGAGAAAAACGACCTGTCAAAACTGGAGACAGTGCCGATCGAGATTGTCGGCCGCACGACCTACACGTCGTACGTCGCGCGGCAGGAGGCCGAGAACGGCCGCGTTGTGCAGCTTGGCCTGATGAACACAACCGAGGATGAATTGCCCGAAGACCACGGCATGATTTTTGTGTTTCCATATGACGATCTGCGCAGCTTCTGGATGCGCAACACGATCATCCCGCTGGACATCGCCTACATTCGCTCCGATGGTGTCATTGTGAAGACATACACGATGGAAGCGTTGAATGAAATGGGCTATCCGTCGATTGAAGCGGCGCAATATGCGCTCGAGGTCCGGGCCGGCCAGTTTGCCAAATGGGGCATTCATGCGGGCGACCGGGTGACGCTTCCGGCGTCCATCAGCGGCGGCTGATGTTTATCTTTTCAAATTCGTCTTTTCACCCACGGCTCATCTCAACCCTATCCCCGCAATATCCGAACAATGAGGGGGGAGGCTTGCGCTTTTGCAATGCCATCCCTGTCGAACAAGAGTGGCGCCAATATCGGACGAGCCATGAAACTGCCGACTCCTTCAACCACGTCGCCGGTCTTCGGACCCACTTCCAGCGGACGGCGCTCGTCCGTAAAACCGCTTCGCATCGGCATCCTTCGGGCCCATCAGGGCGACGACGCGCTCGTGCGGCGACTGGACGCCGTGACGGACTGGTGTCACTGTGAAACGGTGGTTCTCGACAACGACACCGATTTCGGCATACTGAATAATTTCGATGTCGTGGTGATTTCCGACACCGCCGGCCCCGATGGCGACGCGGGGGACACGGCGCTCAAGCAGGCCCACAAGCATCTCGAATTGCTCCGCAAACGGCAGATCGGCGTGATGATCTCAACCCGAAGGCCATGGCGTTATGCCGGATTCGACAGCGGCGTGGTGTGCGTTTCCGCCGATGGCTCGTTCGAGCAGGCGCGCGGCGTTCTCACGGCGCTGGCGCATGTTCGGCCGATGATCCTGCAAATCGACAAACAATATGCGGCCATGCAGCGCCTGGGAAAGAGCCTGGCGCGTCGCTTCGAGGCAACGAACCGCGAATTGCAGCTGGCCTCCCGCCTTCAACGGGATTTTCTCCCGCATGAATCGCTTTCGAGCGGGCCGTTTCGATTTTATACGCTGTTCCGGCCGTGTTCGTGGGTCAGCGGCGACATCTTCGATATTTTCCGGCTCGATGAATCCCACTGGGGATTTTACCTGGCCGATGCGGTGGGTCACGGCGTCGCGGCCGGCCTTCTCACCATGTACATCAAGCATGCGATTCGACCGAAGCGCATCCTGAACGACGGCTACGAGATTGTTCCGCCGTCGCAGGTGCTGAGCCATCTGAATGATCTGCTCGCGCAGCAGGGGCTGCCGGATTCGCAGTTCATCACCGGCTGGTACGGCGTGCTCAATACCGAATCGAACGAGTTGAAGTATGCGGTCGCGGGACATCCGCCGGCGCTTCTCTTTTCACCGAACAACGACGTGCGCGAATTGCACGGCGACGGCTGCCTGCTGGGGCTCGGCGTGGGCGAGCGATTTAGTGACGAAACTGTGACACTCAGCCCGGGCGACCGCGTGTTCATCTACAGCGACGGCCTCGAACCGACGCTCATCACCCATCGGCCGCCGCTTCCCAAGATGCCGGTGTTCGAAGACGGCATGATCGACATGCTGCGGTCGCCGGCGCCCTCGCTCATGGATCGGCTGCGAACCCTGCTCGACAACATGCCGGGCAGCCTGGCCCAGGCGGACGACGTGTCGGTTGTCGTACTGGACTTTGACAATATGCAATCGAAAGCCTGAGTATCAACTCACGCTGCGTAAACTCAGCGTTTGCGGGCTTTCGCCGTCCAGGTTGTGAACATCCGCTGCAGTAGTTCCATCGGCAACCCCATGACATTTGAAAGGCTGCCTTCGATCTTCTCAACGAAGGGATCGTTCTTGTCCTGAATGCCGTAGGCGCCGGCCTTGCCCTGCCACAGCCCCGTGTCGAGATAGGCGTCGATGTTTGCCTTCGACAGTTTTCTGACGCGAATCACGCTGACATCGAATTCGATGAGCCTTCGCTCGCTTTCGGCATGAATCAGCGCCACGCCGGTGATGACTTCGTGCGTCGTATCGGAAAGGAGCTTGAGAATGCGGTGGGCGTCTTCGCGATCGCGCGGCTTGCCGATGATGCGGCCCTCGATAAACGCGATCGTATCGGCTCCGAGAATCGTCTTGTGAGGCAGTTTCTCGGCGATGGCGCCGGCCTTGAAGAATGCAAGCGACTCGGCAAAATGGCGCGCGGGCACATGAGCTTTTTGCTCGCTCGGTTCCTCGAAGGGCGGCGAGACCACCTCGAATTCGTAGCCTTGCTCCGACAGAAGTTCGCGACGTCGCGGACTGGTGGACGCAAGGACGAGCGGTCGCGGTTGATCGGGACGTTCCATGATTAGAAGCGCATGACGGAATGAATCGGGTATTGGCCGAGTTTGTCGCGTCCCTTGAGAAACTCCAGCTCAATCAAAAACGCGACGCCGACGATGGAGCAATCGAATTCCTCGACGAGATCGCAACAGGCCTGCATGGTTCCGCCGGTGGCGAGCAGGTCGTCGATCATCAGAATTCGGGATTTTCTGTGAATGGCATCGCTGATGATTTCGAGCGAGTCTTTGCCATATTCGAGTTCATATTCGACCTTCATGGTCTTGCCGGGCAGCTTGCCGGGCTTGCGAATCGGTACGAAGCCGGCCGACAGGTTGCGCGCCACGGCCGTCCCAAAGATAAAGCCGCGGCTCTCCGCGCCGACGACCAGATCGATATTCGACCGTCGATAGGGCTGCGTGAGATATTCGACGGCCATCGACAGTCCGGAAGGACAGGCGAGCAGCGGAGTGATGTCCTTGAAGAGAATGCCGGGCTTAGAAAATCCGGCACATCGCGAATGTACCGGTATAAACTTGCAACATCGGGGATTTCCATGTGCGGATGATCGGGCATGGCTTTCGCCTCCACTCTTGAGTTCGGGCGACATCATAACAACGTTAGGATAAATGTGGTATTCAGAATTCAGACACGGAATTCCGCAGCGCATTCATTTTTCAGTTGAGATGCACCTCGACAAAACCCGCGGCTTCAGTTGGATTTAGCGGGGTGGTTGGGTTTTACGAGAATGGAACCGCCGTTGGCCAGACCCAGCAGGGTGTCGCGCGTCGGGTGGTCGAGCAGAGAGCGATTTCTCACTGAGCGCTTCGCCATCGATGCGCACAATGATGTCACCCGGCGTGAGGCCGGCGCCGTCGGTGGCGGAACCGGTTTCCACGCGCAATACGAGCAGCGCGTTTTCGGGCAGATTGGCGAGGAGGCGCGTGCCTTGCGTGACGGTGCCCAGCTCCGCGCCGCGAAAGGAGACCTGCACATCCGGCATCGGCTTGGTCTCGTTGCTGGGGCGGCGCGTCAGGGTGACGCGCGCAGTGCGCTGTTTCGCATCGCGAACGTAGACAATCGTCGCAACATGGTTCGGCCCCAGCGCGCCGATCGCCCGGACAAAATGCTCGACCGACCGCACCACCTCGCCGTTGACCGACGACACCGCGTCGCCGCCGCGAATGCCGGCCCGCTCGGCTGGTCCGCCGGGGAAAACAGTGTTGACCGTGACGCCCTCGCCATCCTTCAACTTGGCCGCACGTCGTTTTGCGTCGTCGATGGGCTCGACTTCAACGCCGAGATAGCCGTATTCCACCTGCTGACCGTGCAGCAGCTTGTTGATGATGGAGCGTGTGTGGGCATTGATGGGAACCGCGAAACCGATGCCTTCGTGGCCGTCCCAGCGCGTGCTGACGGCCGTGATCACACCGATGATGCGCCCGTATATATCGATCAACGGCCCGCCGGAATTGCCCGGGTTGATCGGCGCGGTGGTCTGAATCATGTCGCCGTAGTAGCGGTCTTCATCGCGGCCGAAATTTTCGGGCAGTGGCCGCCCAATGGCGCTGATGATGCCGTGGCTGACCGAGGCCTGGCCATCGCCGGAAAGACCGAGCGGGTTGCCGAGCGCGACGACGATGTTGCCGCGGCGGAAGGAATCGTCGGGGGCCAGTTCGGCGGCTTGAAGGTTGTCCGATTGAATGCGGATAATCGCGAGATCGGCGCGGCGATCCTCGGCGATGGGAATCGCGCGAATGACGCGGCCGTCGTGAAGCACGGCGCTGATGGCGCCGGCGCGATCGATGACGTGCTGGCTGGTGAGAATCATGCCATCGTCGCGAATGATGACGCCGGCGCCGGTGCTGACCCACGGCCTTGCGGTCCAGTCGTCCCGGCGGCCGAGCGCGGCTGGATTGCGGTCGGCCTGTATGGTGACGACGGCGGGATCGACACGGCGGACAAGTTCGACCAGCGCGGCCTGCACATCGGCCAGCAGCTTTTCACCGCGAAGCAAGGGCGAGGGGTCTACAGGTTGAGGCGGCGCTGGAACAGGTATGACCGGTTGAGTGGCGAGTTGGGACGCTGGTTGTGTTGTTGTTGGCAGCGCCTCATCGCCGGAAGCCATGCGCGCGAAAGTGAGCATGGTGACGAATGCCGGGATGCAGGCCATGCGCATCATGCGCGGCCATGCGTGCAATTGCCAATGAATGCGTAGATGCGCTGCATCCGGTGCAGCGATTCGCAATGGCGTTGACAAACGGGCGCCCCACATGGGCACCGCGA
>JADJRI010000073.1 GCA_016712275.1 Planctomycetota bacterium | reverse complement strand
TTACAGCCTCGGCGAGGACGGCGTGATCACGGGCACATTTTCAAATGGTTTGAACCAAACGCTGGGACAAATGGCGGTCGCCACGTTTGCCAATCAGGAAGGCCTCCTCGCCCGGTCGAACAACGTCTATTTCGTCGGTCCCAACAGTGGCGACGCCCGCATCACACCGCCCCTGACCCTCGGTGCCGGCAAGATCACGGCCGGTGCGCTCGAGCTGAGCAACGTCGACCTCTCGCGCGAGTTCATCAATCTGATAACGTCGTCGACCGCGTTTTCAGCGGCCAGTCGGATTATCTCCACCTCGGACCAGTTGCTGCAGGAACTGCTCCTCGTGGCGCGGCGGTAATTCGGTAGTTTCGGCAAGCAAGCCGGGTTGAGCGGCTGCGCACCACAGACGCAATCGAGCGTCCATCGATTTGATCGGCAAAAACTGCGCCCAGCCTTGAGTCCCTGATCACGATTCGCGCAAGATTCGCGGGGGATGAGGTAGAGTCTGCGCGAAATTCGACCGATAAGAATGGATACGAACCGGTGCATGCAGCCCTTACGGTCCTTGATTCAGGGTAAATGATTCGATGTCAGACGCCGCAGCCGCGAAACCAGCCGACAAACCCGCGGGTGATGCCGCCGCTTCACCCAAGAAGAAGCTGCCGATGGTCACGCTAGGCACGATCGGCGGCCTGATGGTCATTGAAGGGGTCGGCATTTTTGCGGCCATGAAGTTCTTCGGCGCAGAGCCCGACCCCACCGTCGGTATGCCGCATCTGGAAGTAACCACGCAGCCCTTTGGAGAAAGCAAGGAAATCGAGGTTGCCAAAGTCCGTGTTCAAAACACGAATGGCGCCCGACCCATGCTTTACAGCGTAACAATCAATGTACAAGTGCCTTCCGACAAGGAGTCGTTGATCACAGAAGACTTCTTAAAGAATCGAAAGGCCGCCGTGACGGATGCCATCAGCCGAATTATTCGAAGTGCCGATGGCAAACATCTCAGCGAACCGGGCCTGGAAACGCTGAAGCGCAAAATCAAATTTGAATTGGGCGCACTATTGAGCGATGACAAAGTCATTGAGGAAGTACTGATCCCCGAATTCACGCCCATGCCGATGGGCTACTAATCTTGCCAGGGCCGCGCGGAGTGCGCGGCTTGCACGTTGGCCCCAAGCCATGGATGGTGAAGGTGATGGCCGCGGATACTCCGGAAAACTCAGGCGAACACTCCCAAAGCGAAATCGACGCCGCGCTTGCGGCCGCCGGCGAGGGAGAAGCCGCGCAGGGTGGCGAATCTGCGTCGTCTTCCCCTGACACACCCGATTCAAGGCAGAACCCTCAAACGCAATCAGCCCCTTCAAAGGCAGACACTGTCAATGCGTCGAACGCCTCGCCGTCCGCGATAGACGGCATGGATTCGGCGAGTGATCCTGATTCACAAGAAGGTGCGTCCGACGATTCGGGTGAATCGATTGAAAGCACGGATGCCGAAATCTCTGCCGACGGAATGGAAGGTTCGGCGGCAGCAGCAGCGGCCGTGCCCCTCAATCTTCCCGAATTCACTGATTCGAATAAAGGCGTGGGTCCCAATGGAATCGGCCTGCTCGGTGATGTCAAGCTCGACGTCAAAATTGAATTGGGTCGGGCGGACATGTATATCGAAGACGTATTGAAACTCGGCGCGGGCGCCGTCGTCCAATTGGACAAGCTGGCCGGCGATCCGGTCGACGTGCTGGTGAACGACCGGCTCGTAGCGCGCGGCGAAGTGCTGGTGCTTAACGACAATTTCTGCGTTCGTATCAGCGAGATTCTACCGGGCGCCGACGAGGCATTGCAGGCTGCGTCATGAGGAACCGAAATGGCGCCAATGCGGATGGGCTGGGCGTTGCCGCGGGCCTGAGGTGTTTCGGGTTCGCCGTGGCCGTTTCATTTTTTCAGATTGGTCTGTTACAAGCGGATGAACCTGCGGCGCTCGTGAATGTCGGGAAGTCGGGCATTCGGGCCAATTCGAGTTCGGCAGCATCAGCCCTTGAAACGCAAGCCGAATTGGACCCAGCCGACGATGAAACGAAAGTCAATTCAACGTCGCAATCGCCATCCGTCTTATCGCGCGGCATGTCGCCACGAATCGAGCGATCGGGAAGCAGCGCACGTCGGCGAATCCATCGCGATCCAGCCGCACCTTTGAAATGCTCTGGCCCTTGGCCGTGGTGCTGCTGTTTGTGGGTGCGTGTGCATGGGCGGCCAAGCGATGGATGCCGAAGACACTTCGTAATTCGATCAATGCCGGCGGCGCCCTCCATATTCTGGCGCGGCAGTCCCTGTCGACCAAGCAGAGCCTTTGCCTTGTGCGTGTCGGACGTCGTCTTGTGCTCACCGGAATTTCGCCCGATCAAATTACTGCGCTGGCCGAATTTTTACCAACACGGAAGAAGTTGCTTCGATCATGGCGACCGTTGAGAGCAAAAGGGCGGGCTCATTTACGTCCGTGTTTGCGGGTGAAATCGAAGAGGATGGCCGGTCGGCAGCACTCGAGGAATCGTCACATCGACCCGCGACCATGGATTCGGAATCTGACGACCCAATCCCGATGGGCGATCTCGCACAAACGCGCGCTCGCGTGCAAAAGTTGTTGGCCCGCGTTCGCGATCTGACCAGTGATGTTTCAACGTCGGCGGAGCCGGCGCAACAGGCGGCCGCGGCAGTCTAGCCCGGCCGTGCGGTTAGCGCAAAGGAGTTGCGCGATGAAGTTGATGCGTTGCCGATGGCGGCAATCGCTTTCAGTTTTCAGTCTCTTGGTCGCGATTGCGACGGCACAATTCTCCGCGCCTGCATCGCTCATCGCCCAGGCGACCGACGACGAGCAGCCCTCCACGTCCGTCGATTCCAATCCGTTCGGCATTCCCGACATGGGACAGTTGCTGCCCGCCGCCAAGGATGCGAAAGGTGTCAGCGCATCGCTCAAAATCCTCGTTCTGCTGACGGTGCTTTCGCTGGCGCCCTCCATTCTCATCATGATGACCAGCTTTACGCGCATCATGGTGGTGCTCGCGTTGCTGCGACAGGCAATCGGCACACAGCAATTGCCGCCGGGCCAGGTGCTCACGGGTCTCTCGCTGATCATGACCATGCTGGTCATGGCGCCCACGTGGCAAAAAATGAAGACACAGGCGGTCGATCCCTACCTCGACGGCAAGATGGGCCAGGCCGAGGCATTCGACAAGGGAGCAGCGTTGCCCGCGACTTCATGTTTCGCCAGATCGAGGGGGCCGGCAACCAGGAACACGTCTATCTCTTCGTCGAGTATGCACGCGGCGAATCGCTTCCGCCGAATAAGACCCTTGAGCTCGACGAAGTGCGCATGGCCGAATTGATTCCCGCGTTCGTGCTGAGCGAATTGAAGACAGCGTTCTCGATGGGCTTCAGGATTTATCTGCCGTTTCTCGTGATCGACATGGTCATCGCGTCGATCCTCATCAGCATGGGCATGATGATGCTGCCGCCCGTCCTGATTTCGTTACCGTTCAAGCTGATGCTATTTGTACTGGCCGATGGTTGGGGGCTGGTGGTCGGCTCTCTCCTCGGTAGTTTTTCTTGAAGGAAAGGGGCCATTCACCACGTAATGAGGAAAAGGCAAGCGCCGATCTCGAAAATCTCAAACTAGTGTTTTCTGCAGTCCAACTGGAACTCAAAACTAGAAACTCGTAACTAGAAGAAAAAATGACTCCCGGAACCGCCGTCGATCTCTGCCGCGAATCGCTCATGATCGCCCTCATTCTCGCCGGGCCGATCATGGCCATCGGCATGCTGGTCGGCCTTGTCATCAGCCTTGTGCAGGCCGTGACCCAGTTGCAGGAGCAGACACTCACATTCGTTCCGAAGATCGTCGCCATGGGTGTCGCGACGGCCTTGTTCCTTCCGTGGCTGACGTGGAGATTGATCGAATACACCCATTCACTATGGGATAACTTGTAACACAGTAATTAGTCTTGCTTGATGTCCGGAGTCTTCCCGATCGTCAATGATCGTTCTGCGATTCCGAATCTCAAATGCACGAAACCCGTTATTCGTAACCGAAAAAATGCCCTTCGAACTCTTGAGAATTGAAAACCTCCTTCCGGCATTCGCACTGATTCTTGCGCGCGTGGCGGGCGTGGTCATGGCTGTGCCCATGCTTTCGAGTTTGCAGATTCCGCGCGAAGTGAAGGTGGGTCTTGTGTTCACGCTGTCACTCATGATTTTTCCCATCGCCGCGCCGCACGTTCCCGTGGGGCTATCGCTCGGACAGTCTGCCGCAGGAATGGTCGGCGAATTGATGATTGGGGAGATCCTTGGATTGGGTGCGGGCGTCATTTTCTACGCCGCGGAACTGGCGGGGAAATTCGTCAGCCACCAGGCCGGCATTTCGATCGGCACCACCTACAACCCATTCTTCGATGAAGAATCGATGGTGCTCGATCAACTCTGGTTTTTCACCGCCGTGGCCATTTTTCTTGCACTGGGCGGCCATGTCGCGGTCGTAAAGTCGCTGATCTACAGCATTCGGGATGTTCCGCCGATGATGGCGACGTTTGATGGCAGTGTGGCCGATTTCGGCGTCGCCATCATGCAAAGCACCTTTCAGTTGGGCCTACGGCTGGCGTGCCCGGCCATCCTCGCATTGCTCTTGTCGTCGCTGGTCATGGGCTTTCTGACCAAGACCATGCCGCAAATCAATATTCTGTCGATCGGCTTCTCACTGAAGATTCTGGTCGCCATTGCGATGGTGGCGGTCACGATGTCGACCTCGGAAGAATTGCTCGGCAATGCGATGCAGTCCGGCTTTGATCAGTTGGGCATTCTTCTTGATCGCATGAGCGTTTTGGTGAAGCATGGCGGATAGCGTCGGAGAAAAATCGGAAGCCCCGACGCCGCGCCGCCGTCAGGAAGCGCGGGAAAAGGGCCAGGTCGCCAAGAGCAACGATCTCAGTTCGGCCGCGTTGCTTCTCGGCGCCATGATCGCATTGCGCATGTTCGGAGCGAATCTCCTCGGCTCGCTGCTTGCAATCATGCGAGAGAATCTCTCTGTCTCGGATCCCGCCGCCGTAAGAAGCATGGATATCAACCAGATAGTCATGGCCACGTCGATTCTGCTCCTATCGGCGGTCGGCCCGATTTTGGCCGCGCTGATCGTCACGTCGATCGCATCCAGCCTGCTTCAAGTTGGGCCGATCTTTACAACCCAGCCGTTGATGCCGCAGTTGGAACGATTGAATCCCCTCAATGGTCTCGGCCGTTTGTTCAATGTCCGGACGATCGTGCAGTTGGGCATGAATCTCCTGAAGCTGTTCGTCGTGGTGTGGGTGGGCTATGTCGCCATTCGCGGTCGAATGAGCGACGTGCTCGTGTCACTCGAGACCGATGGCTGGGCGCAGGTTGTGGTGATGTCGGACGTCTTGTACGACGTCGGCATCCGTTTGGCGATCGTGCTGCTGGTGTTGGCGCTGCTCGATTTTTCCTGGCAAAAAATGAAACTCGAGCGCGACCTCAAGATGACCAAGCAGGAAGTCAAGGAGGAAATGCGGCGAATGGACGGCGATCCGATCATCAAGCAGCGCCGTCGAAAAATGCAGTTGGCCGCCGCCCTCCAGCGCATCCGCAAAACCGTGCCGACGGCCGACGTGGTCGTTACCAACCCGACCGAACTGGCCATCGCGATCAAATACGATTCTGACACGATGGCGGCGCCGCGCGTCGTGGCCAAGGGCGCGGACTATCTGGCGAAGAAAATTCGGGAAATGGCGGCCATGCATGGCATTCCGATTATCGAACGCAAGCCGCTGGCCCAGGCCTTGTACAAGACTGTCGAAGTGGGGCAGGAAGTGCCGGAACAGTTTTACAAGGCGATCGCGGAAATACTGGCATATGTCTATCAGCTTTCCGGAAAAAAAATGAAACCGAAGAGCGCGGCGTAATGAGGTTGAATTCGAGATTTTCTTTGATTGAGTAATATGGCGGCAACAGCGGCGGTCAATCCGATCACCAGGGCGACGAACCTGCTCCACGAGCACAGGGGACTGGCATTCCCCATGCTCGCACTGGCGCTCATTCTCGTCATACTTGTGCCGCTGCCCACGCCGGCGCTCGACTTGCTGCTCATCGCCAATATCACGCTCAGCGCCATCGTACTTCTCACCGTCATGTACATGAGCGGCCCGTTGGACTTCTCATCTTTTCCCTCGCTCCTGTTGTCGCTCACGCTGTTCCGGCTCGTTTTGAACACTGCGACGACCCGCCTCATTCTCACGAATGCCGACGGCACGACCGGGGCTGCCGGCGATGTCATCGAGGAATTCAGCGCATTTGTGGCCGCGGGTTCGCTGGCAGTCGGGATCATCATCTTTGTCATCATTACCGTGATTCAATTTGTAGTCATTACAAAGGGCGCCACACGAATCGCGGAAGTCGCCGCTCGATTCACGCTCGATGCCATGCCCGGCAAGCAAATGGCCATCGATGCGGATTTGTCCGCCGGATTGATCGACGAGTCCGAAGCCCGGCGACGGCGGGAGAATGTGACCAAGGAGGCCGACTTCTACGGAGCAATGGACGGTGCCAGCAAGTTTGTGCGCGGCGATGCCATTGCCGGCATTGTCATCACGCTCGTGAACATCGTCGGAGGCATCTATGTCGGCATGGTCGAGAAAAACATGCCGCTCATGGATTGCCTCAGTGTCTTCACCAAGTTGACCATTGGTGACGGGATCGTGACACAAATTCCGGCCTTCCTGGTTTCGATCGCGGCCGCCATGCTCGTCACGCGATCCACCGCCAAATCGAACATGGGCGAGGAGTTGCTCGGCCAGCTCACCTCGCGCCCGATCGCGTTGATTCTGGCTGCGGCATTTCTGATCGTGTTGACCGCAACACCCCTGCCCAAGCCGCCGCTCTTCTTCATTGCACTGAGCATCGGCGGCATCGGTTATCTTCTCTATGGCCGGGCGCGAAAACAGGTCAAGGAAGCCCATGTCGCCGCGACGGCCGTAAAACCGAGGGAGCCGGAGAAAATCGAGTCACTGCTAACGGTCGATGCACTCGAATTGGAAGTGGGTTACGGCCTCATTCGACTTGTCGACAAGAAGCAGGGCGGCGATCTGCTCGATCGCATTCAGAATATTCGCAAGCAAATTGCCACGGATCTGGGAATTATTGTCCCGCCCATCCGCATTCGCGACAACGTGGGATTGCAGCCGAATCAATACGCGATCAAATTGCGCGGCGCGCTCATCGCCAAGGGCGAACTCATGCCGGGCTATCTGCTCGCCATTGATTCGGGGGCCGTCTCCGAGCCGATTCACGGCATCGACACCAAGGAACCGGCCTTTGGTTTGAAGGCCCTCTGGATTCCCGAAAGCGATCGTTCCTCCGCCGAGCACCGCAACTACACCGTCGTCGAGCCCACCAGCGTTCTCGCGACCCATTTGACCGAACTCATTCGCACGTATGCGGCGGAATTGATGACCCGCGAAGACGTGAACAAGCTCGTCAGCACGCTCAAGGAACGCAGCCCCAAGATTGTCGAGGAAATCATCCCGGAAGTGATGAAGATGGGCGAAGTCCAGGCGGTGCTTTCGTTGCTGCTGCGCGAGCGCGTCGCCATTCGAGACTTGGAGACGATTCTCGAAACGCTTGGCGACTGGGCCGGCCGAACCAAGGATCCCGAAGTGCTCGCCGAATATGTGCGCAACGCCCTTGCCCGCACGATTTGCGAGCAGCAGGCCGATGGTTCACGCACAATCCACGGCATCACGCTCGATCCCGGCGTCGAGGATTTAATCAACGCGCATGTCGAGCGAACCGAACGCGGATCCTACCTGACGCTGCCGCCGGCCATGGCAAACAAGATCATCGCGGCAGTGCGCGGCGAGTTGGATTCTGCTTCGTCGGCTTCAGGCGGCAGGCAGCCGGTGATATTTGCATCGCCTCAGGTCAGACAATGGATGAGAAGGATTATTGAAACGGCGCTGCCAAGCGTGGCGGTGCTTGGCTATAACGAAGTGGTCCGTGGTGTAAGCATCCGGACGCACGGAATGGTGACAATCAGCGATGAAGTTGAAAACCTATCAAGCCCGGTCAATGGCTGACGCACTGGCCAAGGTCAAAAAAGACCTTGGCAAGGACGCGGTCATTTTACACACGCGAACCCCTCACGCGCGGCGGCATCCTCGGCCTCGGTGCGCGCTCGATCATCGAGATCACCGCCACCGCCGACGAGCGCGTCATGGCCGTTCGCAAGGCCGCGGCCGCGACGGACAACTCGGACGAGCTTCCTTCGCCAAGGCCATCGTCAAGAATGACGCCATTGTTCGACTATGCCGCCGCCGAGGCCGTCGGCCAGACGGCGCCGCGCCACGGCCTGCGTGGCATGGGCAAGTCCGTGACGCATTCCGGCGAATCACGAATGCTGGTCGAGCCGAAGGATTCGCGCCGCCTTCAAGATACCGATTCATCCGCACTACGCACCGAACTCGACGAAATCCGCGGAATGGTTCGCGATTTGGTGAAGCACGTTCAAAAGTCCGACGGCTTGACCATGCCGGACGAATTCGCCGTCGTCCACTCCATGCTGCTTTCCCGCGATGTTGACCCGGATCTGGCCGCGGACCTGATTGCGAAAACCGCCGAGCGGCTTCAAACCCATGCGGCATTGCAGGGGCTCGGACGAATCGCCGCTCAGCCCGAGGCGACGCCGGATTTGATTCTTTCCGAATTGCGCAAAACCATCGCCGACATGCTACCGCCCGCCGCACCGCTTCGCCTGCGCGAGGACGCACAACCCGCGATTGTCGCACTTGTCGGCCCGACAGGTGTCGGCAAAACGACCACCATTGCCAAACTCGCGGCCAACATGAAATTGCGGGAGGGAAAGCGCGTCGGTTTGATCACAATCGATTCTTATCGCATTGCCGCCGTCGAGCAGCTTCGCACCTATGCGCAGATACTGCGCGTGCCGGTTGTCAGTGTGATCAAGCCGGAAGACCTTCGGCCTGCGATCGACCAGATGCGCGATCTCGACCTCATCCTCATCGACACGGCCGGCCGCAGTCAGAAGGATGGAATGCGCATCGCGGAATTGAGCGAGTTCATTCGCGTCGCGAACCCCGATCAAATTCACCTCGTACTGTCGACGACGAGCAGGGAAAAAACGATTCGGGAGGCGATTGATCGTTTTGGCTCGCTTGGAGATGTGAGCCTGCTCTTCACGAAGCTCGACGAAGCCGAGGGACTTGGGGCGATTCTCAATGTCATGCATGATCTAAAACTGTCCGCATCCTATCTGACGACGGGGCAGGCCGTTCCGGATGACATTGAGATTGCGAGTGCCAGTCGTGTGGCACGATTGATCGTGGGCGACGCCGATCCTCAGGCGGTCCCTGTCGAAGCCGGCCGCTCGAACACGGACGAAGGAACGATGGGATGAGCGCGATGCCGACAGATCAGGCCGCCGAATTGCGAATGCTGATGGCGGGTCATGTTCAGGCTCCGGCGCTTGCGCCGAAGAAATCGCTGCGCCGGAAAACCGCGCGTGTCGTGGCCGTCGCCAGCGGTAAGGGCGGCGTCGGCAAGACCAGCATCGCCGTGAATCTCTCTCTTCGCCTCTCACAGATCGGACACCGTGTCGTTTTGGTGGATGCGGACCTTGGCACTGCCAATGCGGACCTCCTGCTCAACGTCCATCCGCAGCAAACGCTGGCCGCGCTGATTCGCGACGGCGCCCCGCTCGATTCCGTACTCACCCCGATCAACGCGCGAATGCGGCTCATTGCCGGTGCCTCAGGACTGGCATCCATGGCCGACCTCGATTTTGGCGATCGGCGCATTCTCGTGGAGGAGCTGTCGCAACTGGAACAGAGCAGCGATCTCATAGTCATCGATTGCGGCGCGGGCATTTCCCAGAATGTGCTGGCTTTCGCCCAGGCCGCCGACGATCTCCTGCTCGTGACCACACCCGAACCGACCGCGGTCACCGATGCATATGCCCTCGTCAAGGTTCTCTCGCAGTCCGGCCCTTTGCCGGCCATTCATGTCGTGATGAATCAATCGCGAAATGACGATGAGGGCCGCCAGTCATCCGAGCGGCTGGCCTCGGTCGCATCGCGTTTTTGGGAGTCGAGGTGTCTCAATTGGGTCGGATTCCGCATGACGACCATGTCGGCCGGGCGGTCCGATTACGAAGTCCGCTGGTTGTACAATTTCCGCGCTGCTCGGCTTCGATCGCCCTATCAGCACTGGCAAACAGGGTGGCCATGCCCGTCGCGGCGGCCGATTCCGACTCAGGGTTTTTCCAGCGCATAATGCGTTTTTTTCACTGAACCGCGCAAGAATCTTCGCCGATGCCTGTTGAGGTCGAGGACCGAAAATGGCTTGGTGAGGCGATGACGGCGTGGCTTCCTTATTCGGTGTGATATGCGGGCTGATGGCATTCGCGGCGATGATCGTGCGCGGATTGCTCGCGGGAAACCCGGTCGAAGTCATACTGTTTCGCTCGCTGGGCGGACTCTTCGGTTTTCTCGTCGTGGGAACGATCGCGGGTTGGATTGCAGGTTTGGTTCTTGAGGACCGGACCGATGGCGCGCAGAAAGGCGCGTCCGACGCCACGCCCGTTTCGTCCCCCGGTGCCGCAAAAACGTCCTGACCCGACGCCGCGCGGCACGAATGAAACTGACGAAACAACACGTTGACATTTTACCGACCTTCTCGCCGAAGTCGGACAGGAGCTTTGCGCATGCTCGCGACGGACGTGGATTTCTCGAAGGTGTGGAAGGAATATAAGAAGGAACCGAACAATGATCTGCGAAACACGCTCATCGAACGGTACATGCATATTGTTCGCTTCAATGCCGAGCGGATTCATACCAAGCTGCCGACCGAAGTCGATCTCGATGATCTCATCAGCGCCGGCATGTTTGGCTTGATCGACGCGATCGAGGCATTCGACATGGCCCGCGGCGTGAAGTTCGAAACATACTGCTCGCCGCGCATACGCGGGGCGATTCTCGACGAGCTGCGTTCGATGGACTGGGTGCCGCGCCTGGTGCGCAATCGCTCGCAGAAGATTCAATCCGCGACCAAGGAGCTTCAGAGCCAGTTGGGACGCCTGCCCAGCGAGCGCGAAGTCGCCGCGCGCATCGGCGTTTCCTCGGACGAATTCAAACGCATTGTCCACGACGGCAACGCCGTTTCGATGACGTCGCTGTCTCGCAAGGCGTTTACCAGCGATTCATCGCGGGAAGTGTCCGAGCTCGAGGTGCTCCGGGACGAGCGCGCGATCAATCCGGTCAAGGAAATTCAAAAGTCCGATTTGAAAAAACTGATCCAAAAGGGCTTGACGTCCACCGAACGGCTGATTCTCGTGTTATACTATTATGAAGAGATGACTATGAAGGAAATCGGGGTCACGCTCGACTTGTCCGAGAGCCGCGTGAGCCAGATGCACTCGGCCATTGTCGACCGGCTGCGGTTTCAGTTGAAGCAGCGCGACAAGGAGTTCCGGGTGTGATTTTTCGCGAGGGAGCGGAAAACCGGCATGTCAGCAATTCCGCCCAATCCGATCGCCTCGGTGCTGCAATCGCCGGCAGCGCAGCAGGCGCAATCGAAGGATCGCGAGAGCGAGGACAATCTCCGCACCGATGCCTCGCGCCGCCTCACCGGCGCGGGCGGCACCGACGATATCATCGAAATCGAAGAGACCGACACGGCCGACACCCAGGTTCATCCCGACACGTCGGGCACCGGCGGCCAGGGGCGGTTCGACGCGCCCGAGGACAGCGCGGAACAGAAACAGCCGGAATCCGGCGGCATCACGCTCGATGAAGACGGACGGCCGCACCTCGATCTCTCCGCATAGTGACATTATATCGGCACTATCCGCGACACTGGTCAGTTTCGCGACGCATTCATGCTCATCGTCACCAGCTCGGGCAGGGAATTGGCCTGCATTTTCTCCATCACCCGCGCCCGATGCACCTCGACCGTCTTCGGGCTGAGGCCGAGCGTCGCGGCGATGGCCTTGTTCGAATTGCCGTTGACCACCAGCGACATGACATCGCGCTCGCGCGGCGAGAGCGTACTCATGCGATGATCCAATTCGTCGCGGTTTCGGGCTTTCTCGATTTGCCGTCGGCTGCGCTCCACGGCATGTTGAATGCGATCGAGCAGGGTCTGGTCGCTGAACGGCTTTTCGATGAAATCGACCGCGCCGTTCTTCAGCGCCCGCACGGCCATCGGCACATCGCCGTGGCCGGTGATGAAGATGATCGGCAGGCCGATGCCCTCGGCCGCCATGCGGTCCTGCAGTTCGAGGCCGCTCATGGCCGGCATGCGAACATCAAGCACGACGCAGCCGGGCTTGTCGGGGTGGTAGACGTCGAGAAAGGCCTTGGCGCTGTCGCAGGCGGCGACCGGCAGCGAGACTGAATCCATCAGCCAGCGCAGCGATTCGCGTACGGCCGGATCGTCATCGACAACATAGACCTGAACATCTGTGTGATCCAAGGTTCGGCTCCCCATGTCCAAGACGGATGTCTAATTACGAGTTCCACCATGCTAACCGGTCGTTTGCGCCGAGGCCAGCGGCAGATGGAAAATCCGGAACTGGTAGAGTCCGATGTGGCACAGCCGCCCCCGGCTGCGGCGTTCCATCAAACATGACCAGTCTCGAGAATCCGGAGCGGCGGTTTGTGCATTCGTGTCTATTAGCTCATCTTCTCAAAGAGGCAGCCCGAGAGTTGGGAATCTGGCACAGCAGATTCTGCGTGAAGCGAAAATCGCTCTTATTTACTGCCGAGAAGCGCACTCGAATTTGCGCGAATTTTCTTAAATTATCTTGAGAGTGACGCTTTATGAGGTATATGATGGTGCTAAGCGGACGCCGGAGAGGGATAGAATGGGCACCATCACTCTGCTGTTGCATGAAATCCGAATCGGAAAGGCGGATGCTTCCGACCGCCTCTTTCATTATGTATACGATGAACTAAAGCAGGTGGCCCGACAGCACTTGCGACATCGCAAGCCGGGCACCCTCCATGCGACGGCCCTCGTCAACATGGCGTATCAGCGATTGGTTGAACGGGAAGCGCTGAATGCCGAGGATCGCCGGCACTTTTTCTTTTTGTTAAGCAGGGCCATGCACGACGTACTGGTCGAGCAGGTTCGCGCCGATTGTACCCAGAAGCGCGGGGGCGGCGCCGTAAGGGTCCCGTTGGTTGAATTTGCAGTCGACGGCGACACGAATCAGATCGAGATTCTGGACTTGAATGACGCCCTTGCGGAGTTCACCAAGATGGACTCCGAGGCGGCGCAGGTGGTCATCCTGCGATATTACGGCGGATTGACAATTGAAGAAGTTGCCGAATCCACCGGTACCACTTTGCGGTTGTTCGTCGTCAATGGGAATATGCCCGCGCTGGCTTCATGAGCGACTAACCCGTTCGAAGCAGAATCCGGCAGCCAGGGGATAATAGTTTTGAAATAGAAGCGCAACATTTCTCCTCGATTTCGGCTTGCCTGTAGACAACGAACGAGGACTGAGCACTTTATGGCCGAAAGCCATTGGGATGAAAAGACCATATTCCTGCAAGCGCTCGGTTTGCCGCGCGAAGAGCGCGAAGCTTTTCTACTGAAAGCATGTCCCGATGAGCAATCCAGGCTCCGAGTGCAGACCCTGCTGGATCATCATGCCGCCGCCCCGGATGAATTTCTCACTGTTGAAATGAAATTGGACGAGGCCGATTCGGAGTTTCCGAAACAAATAGACGAGTTCAAGTTAATTCATCGCCTGGGTGATGGCGGCATGGGCGTGGTTTACCTGGCACAAGACACCATTCTGGGGCGCCGTGTCGCGCTCAAGATCCTCGCCCGCCACTTGATCGGATCTGAACAGGCACTGGCGAGGTTTCGCGACGAAGCCCGAAGCACCGCCGCCCTGAAGCATCCGGCCATCGTGCCGGTCTTCAAAATGGGAAGGGATGGGGCTGACCACTATCTTGTCAGCGAGTATGTCGAAGGGCGTACGCTGGCCGATGTCATTTCCGAAAGAAAAAGGATGGTCGGCTCCGCCCAATCCCTGGATGCACGTGACTGGCATCGTCGCGCCGCCGAGATCGTGGCCACGATTGCCGACGCACTCGATTGCGCGCACCGCGCACAAATCGTTCACCGCGACGTAAAGCCGTCCAACATTCTGATTGACCGTGAGCACGGTCCGCGATTGACCGATTTCGGAATCGCCAAACACATGGTCGAAGGGGATCGGACTCAGACGTCGCTGGTTGGCAGTTGCCATTATATGAGTCCGGAACAGGCCGACATTGCCGGAAAGCGCATCGACCAGCGCAGTGACATATTCTCACTCGGCGTGGTGCTTTACGAATTGCTGGTGTTGCAACTGCCGTTTAACGGCTCGACACTGCATCAGGTGCTCAAGGCTGTGATTGAATGTGCGCCTTCGCGTTTGCGAACATTGGACCGTCGCATACCCGCGGACCTTGAGGTGATTTCGCACAAGGCACTCGAAAAGCGGCCGCAGGATCGCTACCCCACGGCCGCGCACATCGCTGCCGACCTGAGATGCTTTCTGGCCGGCGATCCAATTCTGGCAAAGGCACCCTCTCTTGCCCGTCGCGTGCGACGTTTCGCGCACCGAAGACGCGCCTGGATTCCCGTTCTCCTCGCTTGTGTGGTCGTTGTTATTGCCGCAATGGCCTGGTTCGAGCGATCGGCACATGAACGGGAGCTTAAGTGTCTTGTTAGTGTCACCAGCGATGTTCCCAACGCGAAACTGCTCATTCGCCAGTTTGAACCGGGTACGGGAGAGCCCGGCGCCATCTCGGATTTGGGCCTGTTGCCGCAAACTCCCTTGCTGGCTCCCGGGCAATACCGTCTGGTCGCCATGAACCCGGATGGAATCTTCAGCGAAGCCACGCTTCTCATTACGCACCCCGGCGGTGAACAGAGGGTGAATTTTGCCTCGCCGCCCATGCAGCTCGATTCGGCAAACATGAAGTTTTTCTCCGGCGGCGATGTCACTTGCGGCGAGGCTGGCCGCAGGGGAATCAGTGCCCTGAGAACCGTGCAACTTCGTCCGTTTCAAATTGACGTATTTGAAGTCAGCAACAAGGACTACAAACACTTTGTTGATGTCACCGGCGTTGCAGCGCCGCAACACTGGATTGATTTCCAATACGATCCGGCACTTGCCGATCACCCCATCGTCGGAATCTCGTGGGAAGATGCCAATGCATATTGCCGCTTTGTTAACAAGCGCCTGCCAACCGCCGCGGAGTGGGAATATGCCATGCGTTTCCCGGATGGGCGCTTGCAACCATGGGGAGACGAATCGCCGACGGATGTCGCGGAGCTCTGCTGTCATCCCGATGGGAGGATGCGATCTCCCAGCCTCCGCATTCGTTACGACGAGTATGCGAAACGATCGGTAGCGGTACAATCGCACGATATCCTCAAGACGGCCAGCGGGCTGTTTCATGGCGCGACAAACGTCAGTGAGTATACGGACTATGTCGGCGCTGGCCCGACTTTTCAAACCCTCTGCAAGGGAGCATCGTGGTCGGATTCACCGATGGAAGACAATCTGGCCGTGAGTTGGACGCGCCCTCTTCAAACCCTCGATGAAGCAGGAACAAGTCGGCCGGCGTGGTCGATGAGTGTTGGTTTTCGTTGCGCGCGAAGTGCGCAACCTTGAAAGGCATGTTATGGCGGATAAACGATTTCGTGTCACGATGTGGCTCTCACTCGACAAGACACCTCCGGCTGATTCCACGGCCAACAAGTGGTTTGATGACCGGTTTCCGACTTTCCTACGGCTCTACTGGGCGAGATTTTATGAAGAGGCGGCTGACAAGGATGATCTGAAGGGGCTGCTGGACAAGAAAATCGGGACAGATTGTTACTTGTCACTTGCCATGGATTTTGGTGATCCCGCCCCCGATCCATACGCGTTCCGAAATGGCGCGTGGGTGCCGCTCGGCGGCGGGGCGCACGAGGGAAAGAACGAGCTCATACAAAATCACAATACGGATCCATGGGCCTTTCTTGATAATCACGGCGTTGAGTATCGGATGCTGGCCAGTTGTGCCTTCGTTGAGGAGTAAGGCATGTTCGCGACACCGCAGAAAGCCTCTTTCACTGCCTCGCTCCCCGTCGGCTCGAATTCGATGCTTCTCGCATTTGCTCCGACACGAAGCAGCATACTTCACGCGAAGGTGACGTCTCCCAGTGATTTTCTTCCGGGTGAGGATCTTGAAAGGGAATTTGACAATCTCGCCGCCAGATTGTTGGTTCCACAAAGATTTGTGGACATACAAGTCGAAGTCATCGTCGAGGTCGAGTTTGTCGGTGAACCAATCATATTACTCTCGACAACAGTGTTCACGGACGCCAAGACCAAGGATGAGACTAACTCACTCCTGGGTAGGAGAGTTCAGTTTATTCTCAATCAACGACGAATGCTGGCCGAGTTCGAGCAGGCGACCGGAGATAGCCGCCACCTTTTTTTCTATCAACTTGACCGGGAAACAAACAAGGAATATCTGCCGCACATCGGACTTCCGCGGGATGAGTGGATCGCGCGACGCGATAAGCTTGATCAGGTTGCACTGGCACTCTGGAAACGCCTGACCATCGGGGAAGACTCTCCGCTTCCGGACGATACGGACATCGCCTTTATTTCGGGAATATTCAGGAGGGCGGCTGTTCCGCTTGTGAATGGAGGAGACTTCAAACCGGTTGGAGAGGCCATGCTCGATTTTGGGGCGGGTTGGCTGAGGCGCGTGATCAATCCCGAACCGGGGGGCAAGGGCTGTCCCCTGATACTCTCGGAGCCGGACTCCGCTTCGGTTTTTCTATTTGCCGAATTAGCGCTCGCTGCGATTGCCAGGGGAATCGACGTGGATTTCTGGGAGTCCATCGTTGTCGATCTCGTCCGCATGCAATGCTATTTTGTGACCAGGCATCAAATTGAAAAAACAAGCCTGCCCGTCGAGAAAATGAAAACACCCATGAGGTGGCTCGAGCACACAATACGATTACAACTGGATCGGAAACTTCCTGACCGAAGAAAATTGCGGGCAATAATCCAGGAGAATCTCGCGGTGCTCACGAACCTGGGCACGGCAAGGCCAAGTCATAACTCGTGCCTATCGTAGTGCGGTTTCGCCGTAGTCCTTCACCCAGGTCAGTCCCTGACTCGCCGCTATTTTTAAATCGCCCGGCGACGAGGTGTCATTGGATATGGCTCCAACGACGCGGCGGCGTGTCAAGGATGATGGTTGCAAGCGAGGGTGTAGGCTGATGAGCCGCCGTAGATGGCGGCGGTGTGGGTGAGATTGCCGGCATCGTCATAGGTCTGGCTGCTGCCGGCGACTCATGTCATCATGTTTGCGTCATCGCTAGTGTAGCTGACGCTGGAGCCGCCGCGCTCGGTCGAATCGCCTCGATCGGACCTGTAGAACATAGTGCCATATGTGTGGCATTTTGGTGACTGTCCCTAGATTCCTTCATGAAATTCTCGGGGCTGTCGGGCGGGGCTTCGCGGGGGACGATGACGACTTCAGCGCCGACGGCTCGCATGAGTGCCACTTTTTCGGCACTGGTCTTGGTGGTCATCACAGTGACGAGCTTGTAGCCTTTGACGGCGGCGGCCATCGCGAGGGCGAGGCCGGTGTTGCTGGCGGTGGCTTCGACAATCGTGCCGCCGGGCTTCAGCACGCCGCGGCGCTCGGCATCCTCGATCATGGCGAAGCCGATGCGATCCTTAATGGACCCGCCCGGGTTCATAAACTCGCATTTGAAAAGCAGGTCGCAATCGGGTGCGAACCTGGCCGCGCGGAGCATCGGCGTTTTGCCGATGAGTTGGGAAACGTCGTGGGCGATGAATGGCATGGGGGAATCATACTGGATTGCGGCGGGATATGAGTTTCGCCATCCACAATGGACACGTATTTGGGAGCGCTGATTCAGTGGCTTCAGGATAGGCCGGGCTCAGGTTTCCTGGATCGAGTGCACCCGCTGATAATTGTTGAATACTTCGATCCATTCCAGAATGGCTGGGATCATTTCGATTGCGGGCTGATACGGGGATTTTCCCTTATACCGCCTTTTTTGTTTTCGGTCGCAATAAGGGGTGGCGGCCGGCGTTATGCGGCATTAGAGACCAGCCGGGGTCGGCATTAAGGGGCCGATTCCACCTTCATTCCGAACTTGTTTTCCGCCGCTTTGCCGAAGCGGGCCAGACAGTTGAAAGGAGTTGGCAGCCATGGTGCGCGCCCGTCATTCAGGGATTGTTCTCGCTCTAGCTCTTGTCGGTCTATTGGGATCGGTGCGGTCCTCGACGGCCCAGCCTCCTCCTCCGCCACCGTTGCCGCCGGTTCCAGTGCCGATTCAGAACCCGATCACGGAATCAAAGCGGGTGTTGGGGAAGATTCTGTTTTGGGACGAGCAGCTTTCCAGCGACAATTCCACCGCCTGCGGCACCTGCCACATGCCGGGCTTCAATGGCACCGACCCGCGCATCGCGCGAAATCCTTCAGACGACGGCATACTCAACACCCCTGATGATGTGCTCGGTTCGCCCGGCGTCATTCGATGTGACGATGAGCAAACCTACAAGGAAGATGCCGTTTTCGGTTTCAATCGGCAGATCACCCCCCGTGCGGCCAATCCCGCCATCATGGCCATGTATGCGCCAGAGATTTTCTGGGATGGGCGGGCGAGATCGACCTTTGTGAATCCGCAGACCGGCGCGGTGAGCATTCCCGTGGGCGGCGCGCTGGAGAGCCAGGCCGTCGGCCCGGTGGTGAGCGATGTGGAAATGGGGCACGAATCGCGCGACTGGAATTCGATCGTGACGAAACTGGCCGTTGTGAAGCCGATGATCCTCGCGGAACACTGGCCGTGGGACGTGGGATCGGCACTGGCGGCGAATGGGACGTATCCTGAATTGTTCGCGGCGGCGTTCGGCGATTCGACGATCACAGCCGAGCGCATCGCCTTTGCCATTGCGACTTATGAGCGCACGCTGGTGCCGAACCAGACGCCGTTCGACCGCTTTGCCGCGGGCGAAGCCAACGCAATGACACCGAATCAGGTCCAGGGCTTCAACGCGCTGCAGGCATCGCCGTGCGTTATCTGTCATGCCGGGCCGCAGTTCACGAACAACTCATTTCAGAACATCGGCCT
>JADJRI010000072.1 GCA_016712275.1 Planctomycetota bacterium | reverse complement strand
GCCATTACGGATGAAAATTTCCGCGCGAAATCATGCCGGCTCCGGATGTCGAGGCCTCGGACCGACACCCTTGACATCGACATACGACGTCAAGGGCAGGCGGCCCGCACGCGATAAGGTTTCACCATTTTTCTGAGCAGCGGCAACGAAGATCGAAATCAGTCCGGCGAAGTGGGCCATCAACCTGCGGCGGCGGCGAAGGTTGCGTGGGAGGGCCGCACAGGGCCTATGGATTCATTTCTTGTTCCAAGCGATCAGCAAAATTCACATGCGAGAGACCCCGATGAGCGATCTGATTCCCGTCCATGGCGGCTTGGATGCCCCCGTAAACCGAACTGTTCCGGCCGACCGAATTGACGAATTCAAGAAGGAAGCAACCGGCCTGGAGGCCATTGCGGTCGATGATGCCGACCTTTCGAGCGTTTATCGATTCGGCGACGGCGGCCTGAGTCCCCTGACCGGGCCGATGGGCAAGGATGCATGGCACGACAGTCTGGATACCGGGTCTTTCAATTAACAAAGAGAAATATGCCTGGACCATTCCATTTCGCTGCCGATCTACGCCGACCAGGCGGCGACGCTGGCCTCGGGCCAGAAGGTTCAACTGAAGAACAATAAGGGCGATTTGATCGCTATTCTGACGATCAGCGACATTTTCGATTACGAAAAATCCAAATACATCAAGTCTGTTTATCGCACCGAGCGGACAGATCATCCCGGCGGAAAAATGGTGATGAACGATCCGCGCGAGGCGCTGGTCGGTGGCGAAATCGAAGTTCTGCCGCAGCCGAAGAATCCGGCCTATGGCAAATATGTGCTGCGCCCCGAGGAAACGCGAAAACTCTTTGCCGAAAAGGGTTGGACCAAAGTGGTCGGGTTTCAGACGCGAAATCCGTTGCATCGGGCGCATGAGTACGCGCTGGTCTACGGCCTTGAAACGCTGGTGCGGGATTGCGATACGGCCGGGGCGGTCTTGAACCCGCTGATCGGCGAGACGAAGTCGGACGATGTGGACGCGGCGACGCGCATGGCGACCTATGAAGCGCTGATTCAGAAAAAGGCGCTGGGCGAAGGCGACAAAGACGAGGCGCTCTGGGCGACGAAAAACTACACGTTGCACGATCGGGTAATCCTGCTGGGGCTGGATATCAAGATGTTTTATGCGGGTCCGAGCGAGGCGGTGATGCGGCATCTATCGCCAGAATTACGGATTTACGCACATTGTGATCGGCCGCAAACATGCGGATGCGCCGTATGAAGACGGCTCGACATCTGGGACGGCCTCGATGCGCAGCGGATATTCGACAAGCTGCCGGGCACGCTGGAGATTCAGCCGGTGAAGGTGGGTTTCGCGGCATTCTATGAAAGCGTCGGTCGCGTCGATCTGGTGGAGAAACATCCGAACGAAAAGCCGGTCTCGATTTCCGGCCGTCAGATTCGCGAAGAGCTTCTGGCCGGCAAGTTGCCGGATGAGCGAATCATGCGACCTGAAACGGCGAAGATTCTGATTGAGAAGATGAAGAAGTAAGGGTTAATGACCTTCATGCTGATTCGAGGGCCTAGAATCATTGTGCGGTGCTGCCATCGTGTCGTACAATGAAATGCTGGTGCAGTTGGACCCATCCAACAGAGGAGCACCCGTGTCGCTCACATTATCCGACTTTCTCGCCCGCATGGATCGACACCCGCAGCGCGTGCCGCTCGATGAGCTGACGCGCCCGCGCGAGTTGCGCGAGGGACAGGTCTGCGGATCGCAGGATGCGGACATTCACCAGATTTCCAACCTGCAGCCGGGAAGTGCCGATCTTGTGACACTACATGTCTATTCGCCGCCGTTGATGGTGATGGGCACCTATTCGCTTCTGGATCAGAGCGTGGGCGAATTCGCCGATCCGGTGTTTGAGTTCTGCCATGGGGCGGGGATCTAGCGGCGGCGATTTCGACGATCTACTTCATTGATGCGAAACAGTTCTTGGAAGCGCTGCGACTTGAGTGCGCACAACCTGCCGCGCATTTCGCGCAAGGCCGATATCGGCGCGCCCGACGGACTCGCCTGCAAAGTTTCCTGATTGTCGCGCGGAAATTGCCCCCAAACGCGATTATAGGCAGGCAATCCGAACGACAGCGCGGATTATCGGATTGCAAACGATTTTCCGAAAAAACCTGATATCAGTGTTGATAAAGCCTCACGCCTTGCCGATTTTCGTTGCGTATAATTAACCGTGTCGCACTCGCGAAAGGAGTCCGCTGATGGCCTCGTATGACCTCAGACGCACCCTGGCCGGCTGGGATTATGAACCCGGCCAGATCACCGTGCGGAAAATCACCGGTGACGATGGCGCCGTCAAAATTCAAATGCGGCTCGACCTCGGGCTCCTGCAGATGGAGGTGTCTGGCCGGCCGGACGGACGACGCCCGCACGGGGCGGAATCGCTGCTCAGCTATCACCTGAACCGCGTTGAGAAATACCGCGAGCGCAACGGCACCGATCTGGGCTACGAGCTTTCGCCGGAAGAGTGCCAGGCGATGCGCGAGGAGGCCGTTCGGTATTATCACCGCTATCTTGCGGAATTCGTGCTGGAAGATTTCGAGGGCGTGCAGCGGGACACAGCTCGCAACACAGAGCTGCTCGATCTATGCCGCAAATATGCGCGGGAAGAATCGGATCGCGTGGCCCTCGAACAATATCGGCCGTACCTGATCATGATGAATACGCGGGCCGAGGTTCACCTGCTGCTTCGTGAGGGGCGCTTCAAGACTGCGCTGGCGCGGGTGGATGCCGGGCTGACGGGGATTCGCGAGGTGGTGTCGGACGGCGAGGACGACGAATTCGACGAATTGACGGAAGTGTCAATCCTTGCGTCGCTGCGGCATGAGATCGCCGCGCGGATGCCGATGGACCCGATCGAACGGCTGGAGGCAGAATTGGAGAAGGCCGTCGAGGAAGAGCGGTATGAGGATGCGAGCGTGCTTCGCACGCGGATCGAGGCGATGCGGAACACAGCGCCGGCGGGGAAAGGGAAGCGTCGGAAGTAAGGCACTAAGTTTGAGTGGTTTGAAAATTTGATAGTTGTATATCCGCCGAGGCGAAGGATCGATCGCCTCGGCGGATTTTTTTGTTCTCCGATATTGATAAATCGCACAAATTTCCTTTCGAACCGGGGTCCGGGGCGAGTCGTAATCCTGATGTTGGACCAGGGCCGATCGTAGATGTCATTGGGCCGCCAGTTTATCGGAGAACCCGTATGCGCTCTTGGTTTCGTGATTTGGATGAATTGTTGCGTGGCCGTCGGACGCTGCCCGAGGATCTTGCGGCGGGCCGGATTCACCTGAGTCTTGGGCGATTTGGGATTTGGGCGATTCTGCTGGGCGGTTGTTATGGAATGTTCATGGGATTGTTTGCGGTGACGGGGCGCGATCCGGCTGCGTATGAGCAGCTGATGGCGTCGACGGTGAAGCTGCCCGGATTGTTTCTGATTACGCTGCTGGTCACGTTTCCGTCGTTGTATGTGTTCAACGCATTGCTGGGCTCGCGACTGCGATTTCTTGAGACGCTGAAGCTGCTCATTGGCGCGGTTGTTGTGAATGTCACGGTTGCGGCATCGCTTGGGCCGATACTTGGGTTCTTTACGCTTAGCACGACGAGCTATGCGTTCATGATTGTGCTGAATGTTGCGCTGCTGGCGATATCGGGGGCGGTCGGGCTTGGGTTTTTGTTGCATGCGCTGAAACGCATGTCGGCGGCGGCGGCGATGCAGCGGATGCCGGTTACGCAGGTGGTGAGTTCGGACGATGCCGAGGGGACTGTGGAAGGAAGCGGCCATCGTGAATTGGCTCAAGCCGGGCCGAGCATGAGTGAGTCGAAGAGCATCTTTCGAATTTGGGTGATAATTTATGGGCTTGTCGGGGCGCAGACGGGGTGGCTGCTCAGGCCGTTCATTGGGAGCCCGGATTTGCCGTTCTCGTGGTTTCGTCCGCGCGAAGGGAACTTTTTTCAGTCGGTTTGGACGCATTTTCAGGCACTCTTGGCACCTTGAGATTCTTCATGTTCGCAGCGATTTCACGGGCTGATGATTTCTTGCATGCGCGCGGGGACTTCCTGCCTGCGTTCGGGACGAAGCGACCTGCGTGGTGGATGCCGGCCATTATTGTTGGATTCGCGCCGCTCTATGGCGCACTTATGGGGAGTTTTCAGTTCGATTCGGCGGAGCGGTTGCTGCAGATTGCGTACTCGGCGATTAAGGCGCCACTTCTCTTGGGCGCGACGACGATACTTTGCCTGCCGGTGTTTTTCGTCATCAACACCATACTTGGATTGCGCGATGATTTTCGGGATGCGATTCAGTCGATATTGGCGGGCCAGGCGGGATTGAGTGTGACGCTGGCATCCTTGGGGCCGTTCACGCGATTCTGGTATTTCTCGACGGAGGACTATCGCGCGGCACTGCTCTTCAACGCGGCGATGTTTACGATTGCGACGGCGGCCGGTCAGCTTGTGATGTGGCGATACTATCGGATCCTTGTGCGGCGCAACTTGCGGCATGTCGTTGCACTGGCACTTTGGCTGGTGCTTTATGCATTCGTGGGGATACAGATGGGGTGGATTCTGCGGCCGTTCATCGGTTCGCCGGGGATGGACGTGACGTTTTTTCGCGAGGGCGCGTTCACGAATGCATACGTGGTGGTTGCGGAGTTGATCGTGGGGCGCTAGCTACGGGTGGGGCCTGAATTGAATTGCTTCCGCGGTGCGACTTTTCTTTGCCTTGAGATTCTTCTTCCTTTACTTCTTCGCGAAATGCACCCAGCACATCCTTGCGCAGCAGCGCGCCGAGCGGCGTCGTGTAGTAGTTGTGGATGTAAGAAGCGTATTCATCGATCGCGCTTTTCCAATCGCGGCCGCTGTTTTCGATTTCGCGGAGCTTGAAGAAGACGCCGTCGATTTCTCCTTTGTGGCGGGTGACCAAGTCGGCAATCAGGATTTCCTCGGCGAGGGCGCGCAGGTGCTTCCAATCGGAGATTTGGTCGTGGAAGACGACGCGATTGAGCTGTTCGATTCGGCGCTGGATGCGGTGGAGGTAGTCGTGGTCGAGGATGGCATTGCGGAGCTTTTCGTATTTTTCGGGGTTGATTTGGTACATGGTTCACGCACATCGAACCGGCCATGAACGGCCGAACCCGCACGCAACGGGCTTATGACAACGGGCGAAATCGGAATTCCCGATACGTTACGAGAACTTTGACGCAACGCAAAGCAAAATTGGGGGCCGATTGGGTCGAAATAGGTGTTCCGGCTCGGCGCGCTCGCGCTGTGAATTATCGGAGCCAGGAGTAGAGGCAGGCAGTTTTTGGGCCGAGTTCGCACGGGCCGGAGGCCCAGGCTCCCATCACGGACCGACACGGTCCGGCACGCTATGCTGGTTTGACGCGATTTTTATGCGAGAATAGACTGAAACAGGGTGCATTCTCTTGCCTACGTTGATGGTTTTGCAGGGTCCGGACAAGGGGCAGCGTTATTCGCTGACCGACGGAAAATCCCTGCTCATCGGGCGGGCCAGCCGCGACACGCCTTTGACCGACTACACCGTCTCCCGCAAGCACGCGGAGATTCGGCAGAAGGGGCGCACCTGGGAGCTGGTCGATCTGCGGTCGGCCAATGGGTCTTACCTTAATGAGAAGCGGCTGGAGCGGCCGACGCGACTGAAGGATGGCGACCAGATTCGGCTGGGGGGCACGCTGTTTGTCTGGGATGCCAGCGAGCTTCGCGAGAGCGAAACGGGCATCACCACCATTTCGACGGGCATGCTCGAACTCGACGCGGGCAGCCGAAGCGACAATCCGGCATTCATCGGGACGGTGGCTTCGAGCGACGACAGCATGATATTGGCTTCGCCGGCAGCGGCGGAGGCGGTGCGGTCGTGGCGGGTTATTTCAGCCTTGCTGGATGCCGTCGGCTCGGCACTGACGCCGAAGCAGCTTGCGGAACGGGTGTTGGAGGTTGTGTTCGAAGAGGTGCCGTCGGACCGCGGGTTTATTCTGCTGAAGGACGACAAGACGGGGAAGTATGAGACCGAGGTGGTGCATTCGCAGGAGGAATCGACCGAGAAGATGCGGGCCAGCCGGCGGATCGTGGACCACGTCATTGCGAAACGCGAAGGTGTGCTGTGCTCGAACGCGATGAGCGACGAGCGGTTTTCGAGCGATGACGAGGGGATCAAGGCGATCGGGCTCAAGAGTGTCATTTGTGTGCCCATGTCAGCGCACGAGCAGGCGATCGGCGTGATCTACGTCGATTGCGCCATGTCGAGGCACATTTACACTGAAGAGCAATTGCGGCTGGTTGCGGCGATCGGACAGATGGCGGGGCTGGCGATCGAAGATGCGAAACTGGTGAACGAGCGTGTTCGCACGGAGCGACTTGCGGCGGCAGGCGAGACAGTGGCGGCGCTTTCGCACTATATCAAGAATGTACTGCAGGGTCTCAAGGGCGGCTCAGACGTGGTTGAGATGGGGCTTCGGGCCACGAAGATGGAGACGATCGAGCAGGGTTGGGAAATTGTGCGCCGCAATCTGGACAATATCTATTCGCTCACGATGAACATGCTCGCCTTCGCCAAGCAACGGGAGCCGAGGCGCGAACCGATTCAACTGTCGGCCATCGTGGACGAAATTCTTCGGCTGGTTCGGCATCGTGCTCAGGAGAAGGGCGTGGCCCTGAAGAGCGATGTGGACCACGACATGCCGGCGGTGGCGATCGACAAGCATGGGTTCGAGCAGGTGGCGATGAACATTATTACGAATGCGATCGATGCCGTGCCGAAGTTGAGCGGCGTGGTGAATGTACGTTTGGCGCATGACCCGATGCGCGAGACGGCGATTCTGACGGTCGGCGACAATGGGCCCGGCATTCCGAAGGAAATTCGCGAGCGGATTTTTGATGCGTTTTATTCAACGAAGGGACACGGCGGCACGGGGTTGGGATTGGCCGTGGCGAAGAAGATTGTTGATGAGCATCGAGGCCAGATCACGGTCACATCGGTCGAAGGCGAAGGGACGTTGATTCGGGTGACGCTGCCGGTGTCGTCGGGCGTTACAGTGGATAGCGCGGAGACGCAGGGGCCGGGGCAGAGGGGAATGCAGAATTGAGAATGTAGAGTGAAAAAAGCACGGGCGAATCACAATCCTGCTTCCGATAGGCATTTCAACACATCATTCGAATACTGCCAGATATTGGCTTTGGAGATTCAGGCCGGATAGACTTGCAATCCTGCATTGGCTGCGATCGTCGCGGCTGCACCTTTTCCGAGTATTGATCGCGATTTTTCATGGCCGGAGAGACCACGCAAGCGAATGGCGAGTGGACGATCGGGCGGTTGCTGGATTGGACGCGGCAGCATTTCCAATCAAAGGGCATCGACGACGCGCGGCTTTGCGCGGAGCTTCTGCTGGCGAAGGCGATGGGCTGCCAGAAGATCATGCTCTATACGCGGATCAACGACCCCCCCACCGACGAGCAGCGCACTGCGTTTCGCGAGATGGTGAAGGCGGCGGCGGAACACCGGCCGATCGCGTATGTGGTGGGTCGCAAAGAATTTTACTCGCTGGATTTTACGGTGACGCCGGACGTGCTGATTCCGCGACTGGAAACGGAGCTGCTGGTCGAGAAGACGCTGGCGTGGTGCAAGACGAACCCGTGGGAGAGTTATACGCTGCTGGATATCGGCACGGGGTCGGGGTGCATCGCGGTGACACTTTGCAAGAAGTTGCCGACGATTTCTGCTGTGGCGACGGATTTGTCGAAGGCGGCGCTGGCGGTTGCGGAGGAGAATGCGAAGGCGCATGCGGTGACCAATCGGGTGAGGTTTGCAGAGTCGGATTTGCTGGATTTGATTGAGACCGTCGCGCCGGCGAGCGGTTTTGACATCATTGTGTCGAATCCGCCGTATGTCGCGCAGGCGGATGCGGCGACGCTGCCGCGGAATGTGCGGGACTTTGAGCCGCATGCGGCTTTGTTTGCGGGGGCGGACGGGCTTTCGATTTATCGACGGCTGGCGGGGAGCGTGGCGACGCGAATGAAGCCTGGCGGGACGCTTTTGCTGGAGATCGGCCGCGGGCAAGGCGATGCAGTTGTCGAGATGTTCGTTGAAAAAGCCGGGCTGACGCTTGCGGGGCGGTACAAGGATCTGGCCGGGATTGAACGGACGCTTCAGTTTACAATGCCCACATGAGCGAACTGGCGAGCCGAGATTTCGAGCGCATTCTCATCATCAAACCGAGTTCGCCGGGGGACATCATTCATGCGTTGCCGATTCTGCGAAAATTGCGGGAGCGGTATCCGAAGGCCCATCTGGCGTGGCTGGTGGCGACCCCTTTTGTCAATTTGATTGATGCTGATCCGGCTTTGGAGGAGGTGATACCGTTTGACCGGAAGCGGTTTGCGCAGATTGGGCGGAGCATCGGCGTGACGACGGAGTTTATTCGGTATGTGAAGTCGCTGCGGGCGCGGCGGTTTGATCTCGTTATTGATTTGCAGGGGTTGATTCGCAGTGGGTTTATGTCGTGGTTTAGCGGTGCGAGGGAGCGGATTGGGTTTCGCGATGCACGCGAGGGGGCTTGGATTTTTTACAATCGGCGGATCGGGCGATTGCCAGCGGACATGCATGCGGCTGACAAGTTGCTGGCACTGGGCGGGATGCTGGGGTTGTCCGAAGCCAAGCCGGATTTTCGGGTGGCGGTGACGCAGGAGGACCGTGCGCATGCGGACGGGCTGCTGGTCGAGGCGGGAATTGGAAAGGGGCAGCCGTTTGCGGTGCTGGTGCCGGGGACAAGGTGGGAGACGAAGCGGTGGCCTGCAGAGCGGTATGGGGAATTGGCGCGGGTGTTGATGGAGCGGCATGGGATGCCGAGTGTGTTGGTGGGAGCGGAGGCGGATTTTGCGGATGGGGAGTTGGCGGTTGGGGCGTCGCGAGTTACTCCGCGCTCAAGAAAAAGCGAATCGTTTGTTGCTCTGGCGTCCACTTCCGATGCGAACACGTCTTCACATTCGTCACCCTCACCCCAGCCCTCTCCCTTCGAGGGAGAGGGAGTTGGAGCCGCGGCGCGGAATTTGTGTGGGAAGACGACGTTTCGGCAGCTTGCGGCTTTGATCGATCGGGCGGCCGTGGTGGTGACGGCTGATTCGGCGCCGATGCACATTGCGGCGGCGCATGGGCGGCCGTTGGTGGCGCTGTTTGGGCCGACGAACCCGGTGCGGACGGGGCCGTATGGAAGATTGGATGATGTGCTGCGGCTGCCGCTGGAATGTTCGCCGTGCTATTTTCGGAAGTTGAGTCAGTGTCCGTTTGGGCAGAAATGCATGCGGATTTGGATGTTGGAAAAGTTGGAAACGCGGTCAGCCGACGACTGCAGGCGACTCCAGTGGCATGACCGTGGCATTCCCGTCAGATTTTGGCAAAGTGTCAACGGGTCGAACTGGTAAATCCGGTTTTACGGATTCATTACCGCTCGGATACTTCTTCAACGCCTCTTCATCATTGTAAACCACCGTCGTCATCAACTCGTGGTATGTGTCTGGGAAATTCTCCATTCCCTCCACGCCGATTTTTTCCGGCCAGTGTTTTTTGTCGTAGTAGGCCGTGCCGAAGAGCCAGTCCCAAATGGAAAGGATCGAGCCGTAGTTGGCGAGCTGGCCCTTGGCTTCGACCGAATGGTGCCACCAATGCAGCTCGGCGGAGTTGAGAAAGTAATTCAGCGGGCCAATGCGCGCGAAGGTTTGCGTGGTGCCAGAAGCCCTTGAGAATATCGACGGCGGAATAAATCAAAATCACGCTGCGATCGACGTTTACAAAGTGGAACGGCAGCACGATGAGGCCGTACTTGATCACTGCTTCGAGGATGTGGACGCGGAACGTCGACATGGCGTCCATCTCGACGATGGTGTGGTGAACACGGTGCATGCGCCAGAGAAAATTGTTGGTGTGGTGCCAGCGGTGCAACCAGTATCGCAAAAAGTCGTTCACCAGCAGAAACACCAGCATCTGCGCCCACCACGGCCATGTCGACATGCCGTCGAAATGGAACTGCGGGGCGTAGATAATGGCCGTGTACATGAAGATTTTACTGATGCTGGAGAGGACCGGTCCTTCGATGAGGGCGGCGGTGAAGTCGGCCAGGTAGCTGCGCCTGGGGCCTGTCTTATAGGTAGCAATGACCGGGGCGTATTTGCGTTCGAGGATGTGGAAGACGATGGCGCCGACGACGAAAACGCCGATGAGAATCACCAGAGATGGGATTCTCGCGATAAGGCCGGCTTGTTGTGCAATTAGGTACATTTCAGTTCAAGTGTTTCAAAAAGACCACGCGAATTATCTCCGTGCATTGCGTCCGGGCTATCGGCTAATTAATGCCGCCGCCAATTCCTGCGACATTCCCGCAGCCGCCTCGGCGTCCCATGGCCGCATGCCGCTGTGGTCGCCGGGCTTCATCATTGAGACGATGCAGGTGCGTTTGCCGTTGGGCGTCATGGGCACGTTTTCGACGCGAACTGCATCCACCCGCGTGCCGGGGCCGAATCGCTCGCGAATCACATTCATGCCGATTTCGAGCGCCTTCGGGTTGAAATTGTCCTCGGGGACATACTCATAAGTCAAATGATTTGGGGCGTGCTGGATAATTCGCCATTCCTTCACGGGGCTGCCGCCGGCGCTGTCGAAAATGTGATAGAGATAATGTGGCGAAACGAGATCGCCGCGGGCCGTCGGCAAAAAATCGTTGATGCGGCCCTGCACTGTGCCCATGAGCGGGAATTGCACTTTGCAGCCGCACGGGGCCGGCAGGAGCGAGGCGACATCGAGCAGCTTATAACGGATAAGCGGCATTGTGTAGTTGAAGAGGCCGGTGCAGACGACCTGGCCGGTTTGGCCGGTGGGGACCGGGTTGCCTTGTTCATCCACGATTTCGACGATCATGCGATCGGCGTCGAGGTGGTAGTTGCCGCGTCGGCACTGCCATGAGATTGTGCCGAGTTCGACCGCGCCGTAGAGATCGCGCGGATCGACGCCGAAGGCATCGCGCATGGTCTGGCGCATTTCGGGCATGAGTGTGGCACCGGTCGGGGCGACGATGCGCAGCGGGAACGGTTTGCCGCGCCGCAGAAGTTCGCGCGCGAGGAGGTAGAGGCCGCCGGTCTGGCCGATGAGATATTGTGCGCGGTATTCGTTCAGAATCCGGATTTGCTCGTCGATGGGCGTGGTCGGCGGAATGTAACGGGTCTTCGATATGACACTCATGATGACGCCCTTCTTTTTCGCGAGCCACGTGCTGGCCATGGTGGCGGCGCGGTGCCAGGGTCGGCCGCCGTTGTAAAGAAGGGATCGAAGGTAGGAGCGGCGTGTCACGCGCATTTCTCGAGGAACACGGCGAATTGTGATGGCGCGGCCGGAGGTGCCGCTGGTGCTCATCGTATCGAGTTCTTCGCCGGCGCGGCGCTCGTCAACGGCGAGGTCGCCGGCTTCGACGATGGCGTTTTGTCGACCATCGGCGCGTGGCGAAGGTCATCGACGGACTTGGCCGAGCGCGGATCGAAGCCGTGGCGTTTCCAAAGATCGCGATAGAGCGGGACGTGTCGAGCGGCATGGGCGAGCAATCGCCGCAATTGCTCATCGGCGCGTTCGCGCGTTTCATCGGCGGACCTTCTCGGGTTGGTCCAGAAAATTTCGCCGATGGATGGAAAGACAAATTCGTTCATGAATATAGCAACATGAAGCCGAGGTTGCCGGTCGGACAGCCAAGCGGCACTCTACGACATGCTCAGTTGTTGACGACGGTGGAAGCCTTGCGTGCATTCACGCCGATGCCGGGATACCAGAGATGGGCGGCCATATCGCGAACGGCGCGCCAGTGGCTTACAAAAATGGGTGCATCGGGATGGGCTTCCCGCTCGATCGCAATCGCCTTTTCCAAATTCTCATGGGGCATTTGGGGATACTGGTGATGAACACCATGGGCGGTAATGTGAAAGCTGGTGTAGGCAACAGCTCTACCAACGGGATCGCCGGGAATGACAGTTCGTGCGCCTTCCATGGGCGTACCGAGGGGCAAACCGAGATGTTCCGTAAACTTGCGAAAAGTCTGCACAACGCCAGACAGCCACGCGGGAATCAGATACATCTTGGCAAAGAGCCACCACTCGCCCGTTTGAATGACCCACAACCAGATGAAAGTCCAGAACGCAACAATGGCGGCATACTCCAGCCAGACCCGATGCCGGGAGGCCGGCTCTTTGATGGGCGAGTCCTTTGAGAAGAAGATGCGGCTGTAGACAAATGGTGCAGCCCATAGCCCCAGTACGACATCAAAAATCATGAAGAATCGCCGGAAGGTGAGGGATTTTTCCGGATCCACATAGGGCCAGAGTTCCCAGTCTTCCGGATGGTTCATTCGATTGTGGTGTTCGAGGGTGAACCTGCCGGCACACCGTGAACGGCACGGTCAGCAATGTGCCGACGATGGTGCCATTCATGATGTTGCGCCATTGGGCGGTAGAGCGTGTAGTGAACATCCTCGTGAAAGATGGTCATCCAAGTGTGCTGAAATAAGTGAGCCAGATGATCCAAAAAGAGGTGAAAACCCAGTTGTCGGAAGGCCAGCCGATGGCAAGGCAATAGAGCGCGATGCCGACGCCTGACAGGTTGATCAAGAGCGGGACGGCGTTGCTCATCGGGTTGCGATGCAACTCTTTAATTTCGACTGCGCCCATTCGAAAAATGGCCTCCGTGATATCACAATACTACAGAGTTGATGTATTTTGACAACAAGCGGTTTTGACTTCCTTGAAAGCCGCCAGTGATCGAGAGAATTCGCATAAATCATGTTGCCACATGGCTTAAGGTCGTGCACTTACAGGGTCCCAGACAGAATCGCGCGACCCATTTTATGGACAAGAGTCACATTCAATGGGAGTGTGGTCATACACAAGAAAGCCATGCCGTGATTGCGGCGAATTGACCTGGCTTTTTGATCTGGGCACCATGTAGCAATATTTACGGTGAGCAGTTCCGGCCATTCGCAGGTATGATGCTAAGGCTAATTGAAGTGGGAGCCATTTTTCGGCATGTAACTCGCCGCGACCCATTGTTCATTGGATGTACCACCCTAAAACCCCAATCGCCTTGCTACGGCAATGAACCGGGCGCGCGACGGAGATTTTGAATTTGACACTGCGATCCTCCTCCACACTCCGGCATGTTGTCTTGACCGGACTCATGTTCGTCCCCCTCACGGGCTGCTTCAGCGAGCGCTCATTCAAGGTGGATTTTGACAAGATCCAGTTTGTTGGCAATGAGGCCGGCAGCCCCCCGTCCAGCGTGCGTGCCTGGGCGCGAATGGTCCATTCCCAATTGGAGCATCTGCTTCCGCTGGAAGACCGGATGATGGGGCCGTTGACGACGGAAGAATTGACGGATGCCAACGGGAAACCAGTCGACGTTCTGGCTCACTTCATGAAGAAGAAGGAGTATCTCCATACGTTAATCGGCAACGCAATGGGCATCTCCCACACCGCACAGGTAACCGGCGATACCCATTGCATGGACGAACCCGCGCCGCCATGGATCGGGTTCGACGATATCTGGGTGCCGATCAACGATCGCCTGAGTCTTTCAGGACGCATGGGCTGGGCCAAGCGCGACGGGCGCATCATTCCCTCCGATTGCATCGTGATTTTGCCCGGGCTGCTTGGCGATAACATGCGCGTTCGCGCGCGGGACATCGGGCAGATGCTGGTCGAAGCGGGACACCATGTGCTCGCCCCTCGAGTTTCGCGGACACGGGAGGACCGAAGCCAAATATGGGGACATGGCCTACAGCTTCGGTGTCCTTGAAACGGGCGACCTTTTGACGGTCGCCGAATGGCTCGAGTCGCAGCCATTTGTCACGGGAACAGGCATCGTCAGTTTCAGTTGGAGTGCGAACATTTCATTGCTGGCCGCGTGGGAGAATTCGAGGTCGGAAGGCCACGAATCCGTGAACCCGCGACTTGTGCCCCACCTGCGAAAGCGCGACGGCAAGACCCATTACCAGTCCGGAATTTTGGCAATTTCGCCCGTGCTCGATCTGGAAACCGTGACCGATGAGTTGGACAAATCCTGGTCGATGTCGACCAATCCGATCTTCAACGCGCTTCAGGGCACGGTCAATCGACGGGCCGAGCGGCGCGGCTACGAAGGCGTGGACGGCAGTCTGCGTAAATTGATTGCCTGCGAATATGCCCGATCCGAACTGACCCATGCCGAAGCGATGGATGATGGATTCGATTACCTGCGATTTTTGCCCTACAAGGGGAAGCCGACCGGACACAAACTTCAGGATGCGCGCGTTCCTGTCTTGATACTGCATGCGGCTTCCGACCCACTGGCCTATGCCCAGGAAATCGCGGATGTCTTTGGCGAAACGACGAATCCCCGCGTCGCGGGAATTGTGCTGAAGGGCGGCGGACACGACGGATTCGCGGCCTATTGCAGGGATTATTTCTACAGTCTCATTCTGAACTTTTTTGATCCGCAGACCGGCGCAAGGCGATCCATTCCGGCCCGCATGATCGCGGACCAAAAAGTGAAGCCCGATGGATCGCGGTTGCTCACCGAGCATCCGCCGACATTGACTGATAAGTAATCGTAGATCGGCGAGTAGATCAAACTGGCGACGACAGCGCCGGCATTCCAAGAACACTCTTGCGTCTGATTCTGCGGAAGATTATGGGCGACGATTCACATTATCCTTCCAACATAAAATCCAATCGTGCCATCCATGCGGCATCGTCCGCCCTATCCAAACAAACAGCCGCGCTCTTGGAGGCGCGGCTGTTGAACAGTTCGATTTTGGGCCAAAAAGCTGTGATCAAGGCTGCGTCTGAACGATCGGCGGATCGACATCATCAACAGATTCGCCGTTGTCGACCAGAAGCTCACGCGCCTTCATGATTTTGCCTTCGAGAGCGCGAACCCGTTCATCGGACGGCGCGGTGCCTGCATCCAGCAACTGCTTTCGTTCCGTGATGGCCTGTTCCATTTGCAGGCGGATGTTCGCATAGACCGCATCCATGACGGCCTGACGCTGGTCCTCTTTTGATACCTGGTTGACGGGCTGTTCCGGCTGCGGCGTCGGCTCGTCGACCCGTGCGACGGTGGTCGAATCGTCGGTTGTTGCCACGGGCTTTTCTTGCGAGTCATCGGCGGGTTCCGTTTGCTTCCAACCCGTATCGTCGGCCGGCGGTTCGTTCGTCTGTGCCGCCGTTGTGTCGCCTGACTTGGGCTGGTCAGTTGTATCTTTGTGCCCTTTGTCCTTTTCACTACAGCCGACGACACCTGCACAAAGCAGCGCGGCCAAGCACGTCGCCACCGTGCCAACTTGATTCCACTTTCGATTCATCATGTCCAAATCTCCCTTGTTTATCCTGTTATCGCATATCAGCGATCCCAACGCCGGTGAAATCGGCCGCGGCGAGACGACCGAATTCCGTGCGTCACATGTCCGTTATCAAATCAGCTCAACCGCCGGCGGGCTGAGTCGTCGGAGTCGACGAGCCTTCGCCTTGCCCCGGCGTTTTCCAATCCTGCTCCTCGGGGCGATCCACCTCGACCCGCGTGGCAATGAGGGATTGCGAAAGGCCCTCGCCCTCCTTGTATCCGTGTACGGACACTTTGTCCCCGACACGAATATCCTTCAACGTCATGTTACGGCCATTAATAATCACGACCGTGTCGTCTCGAAAAGTGCCGGGTAGAACCTGCGGATTGCCGCTCTTGTCCTGTGTCTTCATCGAGACTTTCCGGTTGGCAAGATCGATGCTTGCCACAACGCCGTCTCGCTTGCGTATTTTCGGTTTTCCGTCGCCCTTGTCGGAGCAACCCACGGCCGTCAGCATCAAAAGGACCGCCGCTGAATACAAGAAAGTCGTTCGCATCATCGAGAAACTACCCAATCGCATTTTCATCCTTATTCTCTATTCTTGCGGCGGCTGAACCCCGACTTCAGTCTGAAGCGGTCGATAAACGCCGCAAAGCCCATACTCTATCCGCGGAAATCAGCTCAGGCAAACCCCGGCACGCCTTATGTGCCAGACCATCGGTACGCCTTGATTCCGGGTCGAGCAAGACCTATCGTTCGAACCAATGACGACTTACACGCCGCAGACCCCGCCAGATCCTTCCGCCGACCGGTGCAATGCCATCTCTCCATTCCTTGTCTGGCTCGGCGTGCTGGCGGTCGCCTTGCTGATTCTTTTCGTTTTGGACTATCTACTGGGTCTCGTTATCTGGTTGCCGCTGTATTGCGGATTATTTGGTTTTCTCGTGGCCGGACTGATCGCCGGAGGAACTGCGTTTCGATTGGCGCGTAAGTTAAGGCCGGTTTCAAGGGGCCGCATTTGGGCGACCGGAATCCTTCTGACCCTGTTCAATGCGCCGACAGCGCTTTACTTTGAATATCGCCACGTCGCATCGGGCGTTGGAGAACTGGCGGGTTTTAGCAAACTTCGCGTCCGTGCGGCGAAAGAAGGCTCGCCGCGGGCGGACGTTGTTGAACGCATTGAACTTGTTTTCCGGGACAAGCTAACATCAGACTTTCCACCGGGCGGCTTTCTCGGTTATGCGCGGTGGTGCATCCGAACGGGTGAAATGCCGTTGCAGGTGGATGATGCGTCGGACACTGTTTCCGTTTCACATCGCGGGTGGCGGTGGGCGATTCGATCGGTCATCGCGCTGGTCCTGACATTTGTCGGCCTGTGTTTCAGTTTCGACGGCTTGCGATCCGCGGTGCCGGTTCGGA
>JADJRI010000071.1 GCA_016712275.1 Planctomycetota bacterium | reverse complement strand
CCGACGTCGACCGTGCTGAACGGTCCGTCGGGCCGGCGATTCGCTTGCTCAACGAATTCCCTCCAATGCGACGTCGGGGAGCCGTCGGGACAGCGGGCCTCATGCCTCATGCCTCTGCACCGCGCTTCGGCCTCCTGCCGCTTGGCCCGCGGATCTTTGGGTTTGGAACACTTCCTGAGTGCCCCAAGCCCTGCTAGTATACTTTCATCTATCGGACGGAGTCAAGGGACTTCAAGGTCCGACAATCATGTCGTTGCGGGGTGCCGTGTGAATTATTCCCGCCGCCAAAGTCCGCAGGTGCCTTAGATTTGGCACTGTGCGATGGAGTTTCCCGCGCGCTTTGTTCGAATACAAACTTATCCATCGCGACCCATCCACCTTTGCCCGGCTCGGCACATTTTCGACGCCGCACGGCACGATCGAAACGCCGGTGTTCATGCCGGTCGGAACGCGCGGCAGCGTGAAAGGAATTCTTCCCGAACAGCTTCGCGAATTGGGCACGACGATCCTGCTGGCCAACACGTATCACCTCGCGCTTCGACCCGGCTCACAAACGGTGAGCGAACTGGGCGGGCTGCACCGGTTCATGGCATGGGACGGCCCGATTCTCACCGACAGCGGCGGGTTTCAGGTTTTCAGCCTTGCAACGCTGAACGCCGTCGACGATGACGGCGTATCGTTCAAATCGCACATCGATGGCGCACCCATGCGGCTCGATCCGGCCAGCTCGATCAAAATTCAGGAAGAGCTTGGCGCGGACATCATCATGGCCTTCGACGAATGCGCCTCGCTGCCGGCTTCGCCCGACGCACTCGAGCGCGCGGTCGAGCGAACCATCCGTTGGGCCGGTGCCTGCAAGGCGGCAAAGGTTCGTACGGATCAGGCCCTCTTCGGGATCGTTCAGGGCGGATTAAATATTGATTTGCGCCGCCAGTGCCTCGATGCCCTGGTTTCCATTGACTTTCCGGGCTATGCGATCGGCGGTTTGTCGGTAGGGGAATCTCCCGATGACATGGCGACCTGTCTCCGCGATTTTGCTCAACACATGCCGGAGAATCGGCCGCGGTATCTGATGGGGGTGGGGCGTCCGCTGGATCTCATTCGCGCGGTTGCGGCCGGGGTGGACATGTTCGACTGCGTGATGCCGACGCGAAACGGGCGAAATTCGTTTGCGTTTACGGATGCCGGCTTTGTGCGATTGCGAAATGCGAAGCACCGTCTGGACGAGAAGCCGCTCGATTCGAACTGCGACTGTGCCTGCTGTAAGAACTTTACGCGAGGGTATTTACGGCATTTGTTCCTAGCGGATGAGATGCTCGGGCCGATACTGGTTTCACTGCACAACATCGCTTACTATCATCGGTGGATGAGGCGAATCCGCCAGGCTATCCGTGAGGGCGACCTTTCCGGCCTCCTTCGGGATGCGGAAATTCGGGCACGCCGTGACTCAAACGAATCAGAGGCTTCTCAATGATCGATGCGCTTTCGTTTCTTGCACAGGCCACCACCAGTCAACCCGCAGCGCAAAAGCCGGCCCCAGGCTTCTTTGATGCGTTTCCCCTGCCTTTGCTGATCGGCATGTTTGCAATCATGTATTTCCTCATGATTCGCCCGCAATCGAAGGAACGGAAGAAGCGGGAGGCGCTCCTCAGCGCGCTGAAGAAGAATGATCGGGTTATCACCATCGGCGGCATCGTCGGGACGGTGACGGCCGTTCGAGATGATGAAGTGACGCTGAAGGTCGATGAATCCAGCAACACGAAAATCACCTTTTCGAAGGCTGCGATTCAAAAAGTACTGGCATCCAATGCGCCGGCGGCAGCGGCTTCCTGATACAGATGTCGCCAAAGACAAGAAATAGCCCGTGTCTGGGCAAATGCACCCAATGCTCACCCATGCCATAACTCTCGTTCTGCGCGGAATTTGCCGCTGAATATCGGTGCTCCGGTTAAACGCGGGCTGCAAAAAGTGTCGGTCCGGTTGCGACTGGGGTGAATGGCCGATGTATAATGCGTGGGAATTGGGGGCGACCTCGCCGTCTTTCCCGATTCGGACGTCCACACCTGCAATACGGGAGTCAATGACCCATGCGTAAGACCTATTTCCGCCGAGCGGCAGGACAGGGGCATCGCGGCTGGCGGCGATCGCCACAACGCTGGTTCTGCCAGCGTCAGACCCAACGAGGCACAGACTACGACGCAGCCGACCGGAAGTGGACGGCAGCCGATTGTTGAGAACCAGTTCACCACGACGAGCGGCGGCGCTTTGCAGGCCCTTGCGCGGGGAATTACACGCGGCAGGCCATCTCCATTCAGGAGGGAACGTTCGATCCGTTTGACGGCAATATTCCGGACGACACGCCGTGGGTGCGCGATACGTTTAACCAGTTGTTTCTTCAGTTCGTGGGTATCATTCAAAATCTTGTCGACAGTCTCAATCTGCTGGCCGGCGGCAACTCAGCGCTGGGTGGGTTGTTGAATGGGGGCGGTGGCGGCCTTTTGAGCGGGGTGCTTTCAAATCCGCTTACAACGAACCCGGGCGGAAGCTCGCCGATCAACTGATTTGACGCAAACGGTTTTGAGTTTGCGCGACGATCGGCGCTTGTCGAATTTCAGTTGTCATTTCTTGGTTCGGCGGTGGGCGGCTGGGTTGCCGTCGAATGCCGGACCTCACGCATCCAAACCGCGATGCCGAGACATGCGAGTAGTGCCGCAATAATGGCACATGGTGTTGTTGCGCCCGCGCCCATTCCCTCCAGATGCATTGAATCGATTCGATTCCGCACCGTGTCGCTCCATGAGCCGCCGTAGTAGGCGGGCGGCATGAGGCAGCATGTCCCGTATATTTCGGCGGCCACTTGAGTCAGCAATAATGCAGCCGCGCTGAGCGTCGCGACGCGATTCCAGGGCAGGGTCATCAAGCCCGCGTAGATGAGCGCGATCAGCCAGGGGAAGACGACCGCGCCGTACCACGCATTTGTGCCGACGTTTTTCAGCGCCATCTGCGATTGCAACGCATGATAGGCGAGAGCCGCCGTCATTCCGCCGCACAGTACGAATAGCGGTACGCTGCCATACGGTTCGGCCATCACACCGTGCGGCCGGCGCTTTCGACGCATTGTTGTAATGAGGGCTGAAACCACGGCAATGGTCGTGAGTGCTCCGAAGGCCTTCGGTATCGGCCGATTAACACCCGCCAGGGATCCTTCTTCGAGCCCGAGCATGCTCCAGCCGCCGCGCCAGAGGCTTTGCCGAAACAAGCGTGCCGCAAAATCCCGCCGCCAGTCCAGTTCGACAATCGCACGAAACAGATCGCCCGGCCCGCGCCCGCCGGTCTTGTTCTTGAGCGACTCCTGCAGCGGCGTCATCATTCCATACCGGTCGAGATTTCCTTTGAAATAGGAAAACGTCACGCCCGCAGTCAACACAAACACAACGGCCAGCCCGCCCGCAGCGCGCCCCCACGAAGCCCGCCTCGTAAATGCCATCCACGCAAACAGGAAAACAACAAACGGCATCAGCCCCAGCAAATTCGTCTTCGCCAGTATCGCCCCGCCGAGTGCCAATCCTCCGACACCCATGCGCGGCCACCATCGGCGATTGTTCTGATTGAGGAGGCATGCAGTTGCGATGGTGCCGAGCAGGACGGCCAATGCGTCGTTCGCGACGCGCGTGCAGTTGATGAGGTAGAGCGGTTGGGTGGCGATGAGCAGCCCCACGATGTAGCGATGTGGTCCGGGTTTGAGAATGCGGCCGATCGAAGCGGCCGCGATCGCCACGGCGGCGGCGCCGAATAGGATATTCAGGAGGCGCAGGCCGGTGACACTGGCGAGAATTCCGCCGCGGTCCATCAGCCATGTGTGGAACGGGGCGACCAGCTTGTAATAGAGCGGGGGCTGCTGGGCCTGATAGAGCGGCAGATCGCGGGCGCGGGGCAACACGGATGGCGGCTCTTTGGCGGCCCAAAATTGTTCGTATGAGAGTGCCCCGATGCGCCGCACCTGCTCGGCACCAAAGGGGGGATGGGGGAAGCGGACGAGTTCGGGGTAGAGCGAGCGCGGCACGAGGCTCTCGCCGAGGACCGGCTCGCGGCCGTTCTCGTTGTAGAATTGAATAAACGCGATGTGCTGGTACTCGTCCCATCCTTCGAAGGGCGGCAATATCGACAACTCGAACAGGCCGCGAACGATGAACAGCGCGACGAGCAACGCCACGAACCGCCGCCAATCGGCGAACGCGGTGATTAGTTTCCGGAGAAGCAATCTCATCGGGCGGAGAAGTTACACGATTTCTGTAAACGATTCTCTATTTGGCCATACGGAGGAAAATGGGGCGACATTCTTCGTTGCCTAAGTTGGAAGCCAGCTTCCCGCTTCCCTTGATTGTCGCATACATAGCGCCACGCACGAAACTCCAAAATCGAATCTCGCGGCCAACCGCAAAGATCGAATATCATCCCCCAATTATGCGGGACCAAAACAACGAGCCAACCCCATGCCCGCTTTGCGGCTACTCGCTTGCGGGGCTGCCCCAGGCCCATCGCTGTCCCGAGTGCGGGTTTGCTTATGATGAATTCACGCGCGTATGGCGCGTCGGCCTCACCAAGTACCGATATGCCCATTTCACGACGCCCATCATTTGCCTTGTCATTATCGTTGTCCTGCTTTGGCCCATATTTCAGGGAAATACCGGTCGGCCTTATCACCTTGCCTTTGTTGCGATTGTGCTGCTTTGCTTTGGGTGGGTTGTTAGTTCCATGGCGCGCATGAGCGATACGGACGAAAAAGGCCGGTGCGTTGCCATCACGCCGAGGGCCTCTTCGTACGCGATTTTTTCCGGGAAGATTGGATCGACTGGCCTGACCTGGGGCGGGTGGTGATCTCGCCGAGTTTCAATTATTTCACGCGCCGAAATTCCGTCCGCACGACGCCGATTCCATTTGACTTTGCCGATGACGAGGCCAAGCAGACTTTTATCAATGTGATCGAACGGGCTCGGGCGAATTACCTGGGCAAATCCGCGAATTCGAATTCTTAGAATGCCGATTTGGCGACTGACCCGTCCGAATCGGCCGACACCTGAGCGTTTCGCTCCATTCTTTCTGCGACTTTCCGATCGAGGATCGCGATTGGAAACCGGCCATCGCGGCATGTCAGATTGGCAGTTTCTTAAGGGTGGCGGTGGCCCGCGGCCAAAACGGATGATAGTAACATTATGCCATTAAGTAATTTACAGAATTCTCGCCAATGTTTGGCGCGGTGGCATCGACCTTGCTTTACAGGATGGTCGCACGGTCGCGCGCCGTGGCCACGCTTGCCGTTGGCTCGCGCCCCTGCCATGAAACAAAGAAAAGGAGACCAATCTCATGGGTAAGATAATCGGAATTGACCTCGGCACGACCAACTCGGTTGTGGCCGTGATGGAAGGCGGCGCTCCCAAGGTTCTCACGAACGCGATGGGCGCCCGGACGACGCCATCGGTTGTTGCATTTACGGACAAAGGCGAGCGGCTGGTCGGTCAGGTTGCCAAGCACCAGCAGGTGACCAACCCGAAAAACACGATCTTCTCGATCAAGCGGTTCATGGGCCGACGGCACAGCGAAGTCGCGTCGGAAGAGAAGCTCGTTCCCTACGAAGTCATCGGCGGCAACGAGGAGCTCGTGCGCGTGCGCATTCGCGGCAAGGATTATTCTCCGCCGGAGATCTCCGCGATGATTCTGCAGGACCTGAAGAAGACCGCCGAAGACTATCTCGGCGAAAAGGTCGATGCCGCGGTCATCACCGTTCCGGCTTATTTCAACGATTCCCAGCGCAAGGCGACCAAGGAGGCGGGCGAGATCGCCGGCTTCGAGGTGAAGCGCGTGCTTCCCGAACCGACGGCCGCGGCGCTGGCCTATGGCGAAGATAAGAACAAGGGCGGCAAGATCGCCGTCTTCGACCTTGGCGGCGGCACCTTCGACGTGAGCATTCTCGACGTCGGCGACGGCGTTTTCGAGACGCTTTCGATCAACGGCGACACGCATCTTGGCGGCGACGACTTCGACCAGGTGCTGATCGATCATGTGGCGGAGGAATTCCGCAAGCAATATGGCATCGACCTGCGTGACGATGCCATGGCACACCAGCGCCTCAAGGAAGCTTGCGAAAAGGCCAAGTGCGAACTCTCCAGCAGCATGGAGACAACCATCAACCTGCCGTTCATCACGGCCGACGCCAGCGGGCCGAAGCACCTCAACATGACGCTCACCCGCACGAAGTTCGAGCAGGTGACGGAGCATCTGGTCGAGCGGTGTCGCAGGCCGACGATCAAGGCCATCGAGGATGCCAAGCTGACCGCGGGCGAGATCAAGGAGTGCATTCTTGTCGGCGGCAGCACGCGCATCCCGGCGGTGCAGCGGCTGTGCAAGGAAATCTTCGGCAAGGAGCCGAACAAGAGCGTGAACCCGGACGAGGCCGTCGGCATCGGCGCGGCCATTCAGGCGGGCATCATCGGCGGCGACGTGAAGGACATTCTCGTGCTGGATGTCACACCGCTGTCACTCGGCGTGGAGACGCTGGGCGGCGTCATGACCACGATGATTCCGCGCAACACGACGATTCCGACGAGCAAGAAGGAAACCTATTCGACGGCGGCAGACAACCAGCCGGAGGTGACGATTCACGTGCTTCAGGGCGAGCGGCAGATGGCGAACGACAACCGGACGCTCGGCAAGTTCAATTTGCAGGGCATTGCCCCGGCTCCGCGCGGCATGCCGCAGATCGAGGTGACCTTTGATATCGATGCGAACGGCATTTTGAACGTGAGCGCGAAGGATGTCGGCACGGGCAAGGAGCAGAAGATCCGCATCGAGGGATCGTCGGGCCTGTCGGAGGCCGAAGTGGAAAAGATGCGCAAGGAAGCCGAGCAGTATGCCGAGGATGACAAGAAAAAGCGCGAGCTGATCGACGTGAAGAACCAGGCCGACGGCGTTGTGTATCAGACCGAGAAAACGCTGAAGGAGCATGGCGAGAAGATCCCGGCGGGCGAGCGGTCGTCGGTGGAGAGCGCCGTATCGAACCTGCGCGAGGTGATGAAGGGCGACGACGCGGGCTCGATCAAGAAGGCGATGGAAAATGTCATGACCGCGTCACAGGCAATCGGCAAGGTGATCTACGAGGAAGCGCAGAAGGCCCAGGCGGCGGCAGGCGGGGCGGACGGCGGCGGCGATCAGGGCGAGCCTGTCGGTGCGGGAGCCAAGGCGGGCGGGAAGAAGGATGATGATGTGATTGATGCGGAGTTTGAGGTGAAGGAGTAAGGCTTCGCAACTTATTGAAAAAAACAGGAACCCCGGTCGCGAGGCCGGGGTTTTTTGTGGACGCATCCATGCCGACAATAGCCCGCATTGGCCCTTATCGTATATACTTTGTCAGCCATGACATGAATGAACCGCCGCATGTTCATGTCGATCGCGACGAGAATTCCGCGAAGTTCTGGCTGGTACCGGTCGCGCTGGCACGAAATCTCGGGTTTCGGCCCAAGGAACTACGTGACGTCGATCGTATCGTTCACGAGCACCAACAGGAGTTTTTAAATGCCTGGAACGAGTACTTCAACAGTTAATGCAGGCGAGCGCGTCAAGTCTGTTTCATTCACCGACGACACGCTCATTGTCGACCTCGCTGATGGGCGCACGATAACGGTACCTCTTGCTTGGTATCCTCGTTTGCTTAGGGCTTCTTCCGAACAGCGTCTGAAATGGCAACTCGCCGGCGGTGGTTTTGGAATTCACTGGCCCGACATTAACGAAGACTTGAATACCGAAGGTCTATTGCACGGCGCACCGGCTCCGCACATAAACAATGGGTCTCGCGAATGATGGATCAGTTGCCGCCTCCCCTTAAGCGCAAACGCATGCCGAAGTCAGTGCTGGCCTTCACAATCAGCTTACTGCTACTACCGATCTTATTTGTACTTTTGCATGTTTGGGCTTGCTTCGCAGGTTCATTGCCTCTGCCGTGCCCACCAAACGGATTGGTAGTCGAAAAGCTCACAGGAAAACCCATTGCGAATGCAGAGGTTACCTTTCGATGGCAGATTTACGACTATCCAATGTTGGATGGCGGCGGCTCATTCCTTATGAGGTGACACTCAAGTCAGACGAACACGGCAGATTTACACTCCCGTTACCGACAAGCCAGAGGCCCGGTTTCTGGAAAACAGACAAGTACCCGCCGACTGTTCGTGCAGTGGGTTTCCAACCAGTTACTTACTCGAGCTGGCCCGAGTGCTGCCGCGAGGAAGCTGGAATTGTGACCATAGAAATGATTTCCAATTAGTACGCATTTCGACGGGTAGCATTACCAACACCTGAGCAATTTCCAACGCCAATGGCGAAAACGTCTAGCGCTTCCCTCTCAACACCAGCTTTTCCATCCTGTACAATCGCCAAATCGAGAATGTCCAGGAAGAGAATTCCCATGAACTCTAGCCTTTCCATCATCGTGGGTGTTGTCATCGTCACGGCACTCACCCTTTAGTGCGTCGCGTGTCGGCAAACCACGAATCCTCCAGCGGCTCCGCCAACACCCGCGCCGAGCGCCCAAGTCACGTCTCCCGGCGTGACTCCAAACCAACCCAACGACCCTGCCCTCCGCGCCAAACTCCTCAAACGCGTCAATCAAAACGGCGAAATCAACAATGTCGACACGCCCAGACCCCTCGTCACCCTCGAGGAATTCTTCGAAGGCAACAACGACCCCGGCTCCATCGGGTACAACCTCTCCGATTCACCCTCGCCGCAAGAGTTTTTTGCAATGTTCAAGCAAATCCGCGCCCGCCCCGGCGTGAGCGACGTGCGCTTCGAAGTGAAAGACCTCGAAGACCCCGATGGCTGGCCCGCCACTGATACCATCTGGATGATCACCACCGCAACCCGCGACGAGGTTGAATCGTGGATTCCGGAACGGATCATGCCCGATGAAATTCTCGAAGACATCGGCCCGGCGACCGGCAAAAGGGAGCCGTATGTAGTGCCACCGGGGGCGCACGCATGGGGACTTTGGTGGGATTGAGTGATGTTCTTGCATCTGCCATCTCAACTCGCTACACATTGCTCTGCCATGCGCCGCTCCCTGAAAAAAACGCCTACATCCAAATTCGCTTTCCGATAGAATCCCTCCGTTGAAAAGTTGAACGCCCAATAGGTGAGCCGCGGGACATGTCCACCGAACAAGAACTCATCGAGCGCCTCCGCCGCATCGAAACACTTTTTGCCGGCACCGAGTTTGATGGCGAGCGCGATGCCGCGGCCGCGGCCATGAATCGCATTCGCGATCGGCTTCGTCAGCATCAGGAGGCCGACCCTCCCGTCGAATACAGATTCAGCCTGGGCGACGGCTGGTCCGTGCGGCTGTTTACGGCGCTGTTGCGGCGGTATGGCTTGAAGCCGTTTCGCTTTCGGGGGCAGCGGCGCACCACGGTCATGGCCCGCGTGTCGAAGTCATTCGTGGACAAGACGCTGTGGCCCGAGTACATGGAAATTCAAACGACCTTGAGCCGGTATCTGGACGAGGTGACCAACCGGGTGATTTCCGAGTGTATCAATCGGGATGTGTCCGACGCCGACGTTGTTGATGCACCGGGTGCGTTGGGCATGTAATGAAAACAATCAGGTCGCACGGTTATGCGAAAGGCCGCTTGTCCATGCGCCCCATCCGAGCAAGAGCATGCTTGCCCATTGCACCCATCAGAGGGCACAATGCCTCTGTGAAGGAGTCTGTCATGCATGTCGTCAACCTCGCCCAAAAATTCGCAGCCTTTTCCGAACTCTGGTCGCCCAAAATCGTCGGCGAACTGAACGGGCAGTATGCAAAGCTAGTGAAGATTCAGGGCGAATATGTTTGGCACCGCCATGCGAATGAGGATGAGATGTTCCTCGTGATTGACGGCCGGATCGACATTCACTTTCGCGACCGCACGGTGACGCTCAACTCTGGCGAGTTTTGCATCGTGCCGCGCGGGGTCGAGCATAAGCCGGCGGCGAGCGAGGTGGCCAGCGTGCTGCTTTTCGAGCCGGCCGCGACGCGAAACACGGGGAACGTGGATCACGAATACACGATCGAGGCAGGTGACTTGGAGCGGATTTAGCGAGTGGCGTTATCATGGGCCCAACGCGAGGTGCAAGATTTCCGCACGCTCGCCGTCCGGCACGGGGGCCGGACGCTACCGGCGTTGCGTGCCACGCTACAGGCACGAGGCTTGATGCTGCGGGCAGGGAGGCCGAGCGATGAAAGAGACGTCACGCGACAACATCGAAGCGCCGCAAACCTACTCGTCGGCTGATGAACTCGATCATCGACGGCGGTTTTTTGAATTATTCCGAAGCTGTCCGATTCCCGAGGGCGAGCGACTCGGCAACCTTGGGCTGTTTCAGAATCGTCAGTCGCTCTCGCGTCTGTTCTTCATGCACGAGTTGTATCAGCGCATCATTCCCGTTCACGGCGTTATCATGGAGTTTGGCGTTCGCTGGGGGCAGAATCTTGCGCTGTTTTCCACGTTTCGCGGCATGCACGAGCCGTATAATTTCAACCGCAAACTCGTCGGATTCGACACGTTTGCCGGCTTTCCGGGCGTCTCGGAAAAGGACGGCCGGTCCAATCAGGCGCGGCCGGGCGAATATGGCGTCACACGGGATTACCAGAGTTATCTTGATGCGGTGCTCGACTATCACGAAAAAGAGAGCCCGCTTTCACATATTAAAAAGCACGAATTGGTCGCGGGTGACGTGATGGAGACACTTCCGGCCTATCTGGAGCGATCGCCGGAGACGATCGTCGCACTGGCGTACTTCGATCTCGACCTTTATGAGCCGACAAAATTCTGTCTGGAGGCCATTCGCGATCGGCTTCCGCGCGGGGCGGTGGTTGCGTTTGATGAGCTGAACTGCCGCGAGTTTCCCGGCGAGACGCGGGCGGTGATGGAGGCGCTGGGCCTCGCGAACTGCCGGTTGCAGCGAACGCCGCACAACCCGACGCCGTGTTTTATGGTCGTGGAATAATTGCGGCGAGCCGAACAATAGTGCGCGAGACAGGTCAGATTTTGTAAGCGGCGTCCATCGGCCGCAGGGGGCGGTTGAACCAGAGTGGACGTCGCAAATCGCCGGGACCGGCCGGCCAGCGTGCTTTTTTCATCCAGTTTTCATAGACCTGCATCGACTTGTTGGTGTCGACGAGAACGTCGCCGCACTCATCGGCGGGTCCGGCCTTTTCGACGGTGACGCGCTGGTGCCAGCAGTGCATGCCCGAAATCGGATCGGGATGGACCGGGAAGGTCAGGTTCTGGGGCACGCCGCCATCGCGCCACCAAAGGCGCTTGCTATCGGGATCGGACGATTCGAACGGCGCGGGGCCGTCGAGCGTGCGCATTTTCCAGATTCCGCCGCCCTTGTCCTCGACTGCCACGGTGTTGCCACTCCACCGGCTGCTGGGCGGATCCTGCCGGCGACGCCAACGGCCGAGGTGGTGCGAACAGGCGACGACGCCGGGGCGAATGCTCTCGGTGATCCAGACGCGATCGACGAAGTGGCCGATGTCAGTGACGATGCGCACGAGATCGCCGGTGGCGATGCCGAGTTTTTGTGCATCGGAGGTGTGAATCCAGACGGGGTTTCGCTGGGAGATTTCATTGAGCCACTTGGCGGAGCCGCTGCGGGTGTGGATCAAAGTGGGCAGGCGGAAGGTTGGGAGGAGGACGAAGGTATTTGGTGATTTGGCGATTTGGTGATTTGGCGATTGGGGCGTGACTTCGCCGGTTTTGTGGTGTGCGGCGAATTCCTCGACATACACGTGGCTCGGAATGTAGGCGGGCAGGGCGTGGTCGGCCCAGCCCCATTCGGCCATCGTCGGGCTGTAGAATTCGAGCAGCCGCGAGGGCGTGGGGAAACCCTCGACCACTGCGCCGCCCATGGCCTCGTCGATCGTGGATGCCGCGATGTTGGCGCCATCTTTCAAGACCGCCTTGCTTTGGAAGCTGATCGGTGAGTTCGGATTCGCCAAACCCGAAACCGCGTTGTCCGTAGGGTGGGCTCCGCCCACCATTCCCTCGAGATCGCCATCGGTCGCATGGTGGGCCGAGCCCATCCTACCCGCCTCCATCCTCACCCGTCGCGCGGCCGCCTTCCGCGCGGCGTCAATGCTAATGCCAACCGCATGCCCATTTTTGCGAATCACACCCGTCTTTGGATCAATCTCCGCTCCGGCAAGGTCGTCCTCGCTCAGCACGCGCTCGTGCTTTCGATACGAGTGTTTCTTCACCTCATGCGCGCCATACTTTCGCATGTAGTTGAGCGTGGAAACGCCGGCCGCCTTCGCCTTCTCCGGCAGGCCGGGCACGCGGTTGAAAATGTATTCGTAATATTCGTCGACGCGAAGCATCTCGCCGGGCTGCTTTTCACTCTCGAAGTATTTGCGGATGCCAAGCGCGCCGTCCGGATCGATGGCCCATGTGAGGGCGATCCAGAATTCGTCCTCCTCCCAGACGCTACCGGGGTTGGTGTCGCGCGTGTCGCGAACCGTTTTTCCCTCGGCCATGGCAGCGGCACGAAGGACCGGCTGCCGGAATGCAATCCATGTGGCACTGTGGGTCTCGTAGGTGTTGAGGTCGTGGCGCTCGGGGCCGTGGCCCATCGGCAGGACGTAATCGGCATAGAGGGCGGTTTCGTTCCAGGTTGGCGTGAGGGCGACATGGCAGCCGATTTTGGATTCGTCGCTCAGCGCCTCGATCCAGACGAAGCCGTCGGGATAGGTCCAAACCGGATTGAAGACGCGCGTGAAGTAGGTGTCGATTTTTCCGCGGCCGGCCTTGAGAAAGTGCGGCAGCATGAAGCTCATTTCGTAATGGGCCAGGGGGAACTCACGCGGCCAGTGCAGTTCGTTCCAATGGTTCTGCGGCGGCGGCATGTTGATGAGATTGGCCTTGTACTTGTTCCACGCGGATGGAAGGCACCCGCCTTCCGTGCCGACGCTGCCGGTGAGGACATGCAGCAGGAACAGGCAGCGCGAGACCTGCCATCCGCCCTCGTGGGCACTGGCTGCTCCACGCCAGGTGTGGGAGCAGAATTTTGAACCGGCCTCGCCGATCTGGCGGGCAACGCTGACGATGAGGTCGCGGGAGACGCCGCACTCGGCCTCGGCATATTCGGGGGTGAAGGAGGCATACAGTTTTCGCATCGCCAGAATAAACTCATCAATCGTCGCATCCGCATTTTCACCCGATGTAGGGTGAGTTCCGCCCACCTTCGAATCCGAAGCCTCGTCCCCGCGTGGTGGGCCGAGCCCACCCTACCCAATTCCTGAGATTTCAGATGCGCGAGCGACTCTTCCCAATTCGTCCATCGCTCGATGAAACCGCGATCATAAAGACCTTCTTCAAGAATGATCTTCGCGATCGCCAGCAAAAGTGCCGCTTCGCTGCCCGGCCGGGTCGGCAGCCAGTAACTGGCCATCGATGCGGTGTTCGAAAGGCGCGGATCGACGACGGCCATGCGAGCGCCCTTTTTCAGGCCCTCGCTGATGCGCTGAGCGTGCGGGTTGAAGTAATGGCCGGATTCGAGATGTGCATTCAGTGCGAGAATGAAGCGCGCGTTGGCGTAGTCCGGGGAGGGTCGGTCGTAGCCGGACCAGATGGCATAGCCGAAGCGCGCGCCGGATGAGCAGATGTTTGTGTGGCTGTTGTGGCCGTCGACGCCCCAGGCCCGAAGGACGCGGTCGACATAGCCTTCCGCGCCGGGGCGACCGACGTGGTAGCCCGCCGATATCGGCGAGCGCTTCGTCCCAGCCGACTTCCTGCCATTGGCCGCTGCCGCGCGGGCCGACGCGCTTCATCGGCGCGAGAATGCGGTCGGTGTCATTTACCTGATTGATCGTTGCCGGACCCTTGGCACAGTTTTTTCCCCGGCTGCCGGGATGGACGGGATTGCCCTCGAACTTGCGAATGGCGTTTGTATTCTTGTCAACATAGGCGAGCAGGCCGCAGGCGGATTCGCAGTTGAAGCATGTGGTCGGCACCAACCGATAGTTCTTAGCGACAGCTTTTCTCGGCCAGTGTTTCGGGTCGTATTCGACAACGTTGTCCCAACTTTGCTGCGAAGGATAAGCGCGAGAGTTTGCCGGTTGTGGAGGTGGTGGCCACACTGTCCGGCTCGTCGAGGCTGGGAACGATTCCCAGTTTGATGGCCAGCTTTTCAACGAATGTTCGCGGCGGTTTGTAGGGCATGGAATTCTCGAAGGGCTAGTCGTCGAGGGTTGTGTCGCGTGATTGTTCTATGTCCGTTAGACGTTGCAGCAGGTCGGTCGGGAGAGAATCGCGAATTTGATCATCAACCATGCCCACCGCGAGCAAGTCGGATATATGCACGCGATCGATGTCACGATGCGAAGTCAGTTTCATTCGAATCAGCGCTTGCAAATCGAGCACCAGAAAACCGGCTTCATCGCGAACTGCCTCGTCAACGCCAGGCGTCGGATGTAAATAGGATGGCCGTACTTTCTCGTCGGCCCAAACGAGATGCACGCCAGATCGGCGGGCAGGCTCTTCGGGGTCGATGAAAAGAACAAGGCTCCGAAGGTCTTCCCTGATAAAGCCAAGCTGTTGCATGACACTTGTGATTCGATCCACGTCTAATCGGGAAACAAGCAGATCAACGTCCTTGGTGGTCCGCGTAGCGGCGGGATCGGCCTTCGCAACCCAGACGGCCACGGCATTCCCGCCGACCACCGCGTACGGAATCTGCGCAGCATCGAGAGCAGTGGTCACGCGATGCAGGCGCTGTTCGATGCGATCCATCGCCATCCAAAATTCTCTCCACGAGTCCTTGACGACCATAATCGTTATTGTATCCGAACCGTTCAACCGAAACACGAATCGCGGCGATCAGCTTAGCGGCACCCTCTGCGGGGCCTGGACCAGCACATGATTTTTTGCCGCAATGCCAATGAGCAGCAGAACCGCGGCCAGTTTCAAGCTGCCGCCAAACAGAACCAGGCCGAGCGGAACGGCCAGGCCGATGGCAACCGCTCCGATCCAGAACCACCCTGCAAATTCGCCTCGCACGATGGCATGGGCCGTTAATTCGGCGTTTTTTGTCTGATGTTGCGGAAGCAATTCGGCGAGCTGCACAAGGACCAGCAAAATCAATGCGATTCCAATGGCAATCCGCGCCGGGTCTGTGTGGGTGCCGGCGCTGACCTGAACCGATTCATTGGGGGCGGTGAATACCATCATTGTTCCACCGAGCCAGTTCATCAGGCCAAGAAGCAGACACGCCGCCACGCCGGCGGCCAGTGCATCGACAACCATCGAGACAATTAACAGCGGACTTTGCCAATAGTCGCGGCCGCGCGCTTGTGCAAAGAGAAGTGCTGTGTATCCGGCCGTCGCCATAGCAAACAACGCTAACACCAGCGCGAATCCGAACTTCACTCCATAGTTTGCGACGTAGTTTCCTGTTATCCAGACGACCGGTATGCCAAGACCAAACGCGGTAATGATGTAGGCTCCGCGCACGAGCCAACTGTTCCATTGCGGCCGCAGCAGCACATAGAGAAACCGCTTCGGCTGCGTCAGGTCGGCCACCAGCAGATAGCCGGTGATGCCAAGGCACAGCACGGATGCGATTGCGGCCGACAATGGCAGCGGCGATTGTGTGATTCCAAGGGCGAACATGATGAACGTGATGATGGGAATGCCGGCGGCGATCGCTTTTGTTGTGATGTAGGCCGAGACCATCCAGCCCCAGATTACGGGTTTTTTCTTTTGATCGTACACGCGTCTGGCGCGGGCTTCCTCGTTCGATTCATCGTCGGCCAGCGAGAGTGACTTTTTGTTGACCCCGAGCGTCACGGCCGCGCCGGCGCTCCAGAGATAATCTTCGCGCGGCGGGGCGGCGGCGGGATCGAGGGCGGCCGTCTCGCCGCCGACGTAAAACAACTTCGGTTTCGTGTTTTTTTCGACCTTCGGGTACTGCACGCGCTGGCCGAGATCGAGCAGCGAAATCTTGCTGGTTGGGTCGTCGAGATCGCCGCTGACGATGGCTTCGACCGGGCATACGACCACGCACGCGGGTTCGATGCCCTGATCGACACGGTGGGTGCAATAGTTGCATTTCGCGGCGGTGAGGGTGTCGGGGTCCAGATAGAGCGCATCATAAGGACACGCCTGCATGCATGCCTTGCAGCCGATGCAGCGTTCGTTGTCGAAATCGACGATTCCGTCGGGCCGAATGTAGAGTGACGTGACCGGACAGATTTCGACGCACGGCGCATCGACGCAGTGGTTGCAACGTTGAACATTAAAGCTGCGCTTGGTGTTCGGGAATTCGCCCTTTTCAATGTACTTCACCCATGTGCGGTTGACGCCAATGGGAACTTCGTGCTCGCTTTTGCAGGCGACGGTGCAGGCGTGGCAGCCGATGCAGGCGCGGTTGTCGATGGCGAATCCGAATTTGGGCATGTGGGTTCTCGTAATCCCTTTCGAGCCGGATGGTAATCGGATCAATCTAGCGGAGATACCTGCCATGCGGCAAGTTTCGAGCACTGCTGCGCGATTTGAGAAACGGGTCGAGGTATCGGACGAATCCGTCTGGGTGACAGTATCTTGTTATGGATTGTACGTCAGGGTTTGCTGGTGGAATTTCGACGGTTCAGCCTTGCAATACAAGTTCATCGCGGTTGCATGGCCGTGGCCGGTCACCGATGGGCTACGATGATCGCGACGTGGTGGCCGGATCGAAGTGTCGCGGCGGGCCTGCATCAGGTTGAAGAAGCAGGCCCTCCCGCGGATGGATGTCGAGAATGACGCCGGTTGCTTGTTCGCGGCCGTGAACAAGTGTGACGCGCTGGCCGATGTCGGCGGAATGGGCGGACCATTCGGCGGCGAGATCGTCTTCGGAGATGGCCGCCGGATTTGCGAAGACGGCATCAAGCTGGGTGAGCAGAGCGCGGGCAAGGGCAATGCGGTCGATCGGGCCGCGCGATTCGATATCGAGCGACGTTGATCCGGCGCGAATTTCGTCGGGGAAATGTGCAGGCTGCTGTAGACAATTGATGCCAATGCCGATGGCGAGCCACGCGGAAGAGATGCCGTAAGTGGAGGCTGACTGAGGCGCCGCAATTTCACCATTATTCACCGCCGAGACGGCGGTGCCACAATGCATCGAATCGCGCGCGATGACGCTGGCTTCGACAAGGATGCCCGCGAGTTTTCTGGGGCCGACATAGATGTCATTCGGCCAACGGATTTGCGGTGAGACATCGGTCGCGGATTCGATGGCTTTGACGACGGCCAAGGCTCCGGCCATCATCCAAAATGCCGCACGGGCGGCATTTTCCGGTTCGCGCAGCAGCGTGGTACACATAAGGCTGGCGCCGGCGGGTGAGTGCCATGTGCGGCCGAGTCGGCCTCGACCGGCGGTTTGCCGTTCAGCAAAAACGACGGTGCCGTCAGCTGCGGGGCCATCGCGCGGGGCGAGCGTTTGCAGGGCATGGGTGTTGGTGCTGTCGACCTTCGGCAGGACGATGATTCGGCGACCGACGCGGCGCGTAATGAGTCCGGTGGATATGTCATTTTCGGAAAGCTGGTGCGCGGACCGATCGTTCATGCGCACGCATCCAGGCCGATATCGAGTATCGGCGCGGAATGGGTTATCGCGCCGACGGCAATGCGCTCGACGCCCGTGTCGGCGATGGCGCGCACCGTGTCGAGGTTGGCGCGGCCACTGGCTTCGAGTTCGATTTTTCCGCGAAGCCCCTGCGCATCGCGAATGGCGACGGCGGAGCGCATTGTCTTCGAGCTTGAAATTGTCGAGCAGGATGACGTCGATGCCGATGACCTTGAGCAACTCTTCAAATTGTTCGAGGGTGTCGCACTCGACTTCGACGAAAGACGGCTGCGATGGCAAATGGGGGATGCGATTGAGCATGTCGAAGACAGCGTGGGCGAGGCGCGACGCCGGAATACCGGCGAGGTGGTTGTCCTTGATAAGCACGGCGTCGTAGAGGCCGATGCGGTGGTTGTGGCCGCCGCCGCAGCGGACGGCATATTTTTCGAGTTCGCGCAGGCCGGGGGTTGTCTTGCGGGTGTCGTAGATTTTGGCGTGCGTGCCGGCGACGGCGGCGACGAATCTGCTGGTGAATGTGGCGACGCCGGAGAGGTGTTGGAGGAAATTCAGGATGGTGCGTTCGGCGGCGAGCATCTGGCAGGCGCGACCGGCCAGGCGGGCGATGGGTTCACCGGCGACTGCGGGTTTGATCGGCGTTGACTTGTCCAGTCGAGTCGGACTT
>JADJRI010000070.1 GCA_016712275.1 Planctomycetota bacterium | reverse complement strand
CGGCTCGCCCGATGGGGTTTCCTGCGGGATTAGCTACCTTGCTGTTCTGAAAATAATCCGCCAGCGCCCGGTATCCAGGCTGTTCTGGCGTTTGAAAGAATCCGGCCATGGGATCGTCCTTCTAATTCCAATCTAAATCTTGCGCGACGGAACTTCTGAAATAGGAGTGGCCGCGTATCGCAGTATCCATATTTGCGTTGATCCGTCTCGCTTCCTTTTGTTTCCATGATACGGGCGGACCCACCATTTCATCGACCATTCTCGAAAATTCTCTTGCCATTTCAATATCCAGCGTATCTGGGTCGTGCTTTTTATAGGCGATGCCGCATACCGCCAAAATTAACACTTCTTCCAGGTCATAGGGAATATCGTCCAGCGTAATCGTCGGAGTTTCCTCGCTGGATACGTCGCTCCATGAAAATTCATCAATACAGCGGCGGCGCACAGAAAGCTGGAGTTCGTCATTAATGATCGGGATCGGGTATAGCCGCAACAATCCGCGTTGTGGCTCGTAGTAATGGGTTGAAGTGTCGGTATTCGTGATCCAGTTTTCGCCATACAGATACGCTAAGCGCGTTGATTCGGTCTTTTCTAGGAATAGCCCAGAAGACGCTAAAAATACCTTGTCCACATACAGCGTGGAATCATGCAGGACACTTCTGGATTTCCAGAGGTCACGGACAATCGCGTTGGATCGCCAACGATGTCTGATGAGCTGCCGCCCGTTGTCCAAGGAATTCGGCCCGCTATATCCAGCAACGCGGATTTTAGATAACCAACCAATTCCGTGTTCTTCCAGAGACACACGGAATCGTCTTCCTGCCACGTCGCATAATATCCAGAACTTGGCGGGCCGCGATCTCCGCCTAGATCGTCCAGGCGGAGGCGGATATTTTCGATCAGCGAAAGCAGCGCGATGGCCACGAATTATCCACCGTACTGATCAACGCCGCGAATCCCTTCCGGGGTTTGCCGATCAGCCACGATCATGTAGGCCACGATTTCATTGCCATCCAGCGCAGAGTTCATGGTGATAGTACCACGCACATCGCCAGTCGTGGCAGTGGCGGTGGTGGTCACGGCGGCGACTACGGTCACGGAATCGTCCATGGCCCCCGTATGATAAGCACGGATCAGGTCCGATTTCTTGGCCAGCTTGTAGGGCAAGCCGAGTTTCGATCCGGTGCCGATGTTGATGGTGTCGGTGGTGATGTCGCCGGCCGAATAGATAGCGATAGATTCGACGTACTTGAACGCCTTGACGCCCACGCCAGCGGATGCGGCCGTGGCGATGGTGATTGTCTCGATGACCTTCACCTTGTACTCGTCGTAGCCGGTGATGGTGATGACGGTATCAGCGGCGGCAGTAGTCGTGGTGATGGCAAGATTGCGTGGCGCATCTAGCGTCCATACCGTTGCGGTTGCGCCCGTGCTGGTGGTGATGGTGGCGGCAGCCGGTACTGACCCATTGTCGGTGGGACTGGTGCCGTTCGTAGCCGGCGTATAGGTCTTCGTGGCATTGTTCGGCAGTTCCGTGGACGTGGCGGCGACGATCAATAGATCGGCATCGGCCACAGCGGGAGCCGCCCAAGTGGCGCGAGTGGGGAGCACAACCGGGACGCCTCTGGCTCCGTTGACGCCAAAAGCGCTTGGATCGTAACCACCGCCGATAAAGACTTCGTCGGCGCCTGACAAATTATGCTTGCTCATGTAGAGTTCTCCGCCCGGCCACCGGCCGGGCATCAGTGAATGACGGAGACACTAGGGGCTTATCAGGCACCCATCGAACCAAAGACCGCGCGCGGATTGGTCACGCCAACCGACCACCGCTTGCGCGCCTTGTACTCGTAGTTGCCAGTACGAAAGTCTTCCTGGCCGCCCTTTTCCAATGCCTTGCGGGTAAAGAACTGCAATCCCATCGGCGCATCGGTCTTCACGAACCAGGCATCGGTATCGGTCAGACGGCGCAGATTGATCGGCTCGCCGGAGAACAGCCCCATGCTACGGATCGCATTCGTGTCGTTATCGGACGTTCCAACTCGCTGCACTGAATTCAAAATGCGATGGACGTTGAACGCATTGGCGTTGCCGATAATGATATTCTTCGGCATCAGCGGCATCGGCAGCCCGCGATCATTGACCGCGTTCATGACCTGGATACAGGTATCTTCCAGCGCGGATTCCGACAAATCAGCCGCCACGCTTAGCGTATTGCTATACGTACCGCCGGCCCACAAAGGATGCGACGTGGACAACAGCGTAACGCCGTCGCCAATCGTGGTGCTCGTCGCCTCATTGAACACATTCGCCGCCGCAATTTCCTCGGCTTCGCGAAGCGCCCGCATCAGTTCTCCAGTATAAAACGCGCCCAAGCTGCTGTACTGATTATCTTCCAGCGCCTCTTGCGTCAGCGAGAACATCAAGGCAACGGTAACGTGCGTGTAGCGGGCGGTCCAGAATTCTCCGCCCTCGTCTTCGGCAATAGCCGCGCCTTCCGATTTGATCGGCGCGACGTTCAGGCCGACCCGCAAGACCTGCTCTTCGAACGCACGGGTGCTGTTCTTCTTATCGAAGATTTTCGGCCAGTCCAACGGATAATCCCGCTCTTGAGCGGACCAAACCGCGTTCAGATCGTTTTCCAGCTCCTTCGGGAACTGCGAGCGATTCATAGGCATGACTAGATACCTCCCACGCCAGCGACTACAGCCCGATTGACATGCTCAATCAAGAGCGCTTCAACCTTGGCATAGCTACCATACGCATTGTCAGGGCGATTGACCAGCCCCATGATTTTCAGACTGCCGCCCGTCGTGGCGCTGGTGCCAGATACCACGGCATACAAGCCGGATTGGCCGGATTTGGTGTTGCCGGTGCCCACATTCCAATCCGCGACCACGCCAATTTCAGCGGCCACGCATCCATCGGCCTGGACTTCCCAAATGACATCCGGGTCGTCGATGACCTGGGCCACGATATTTGTCTTTCCGTCGGAGACTCCGGGCCAGTATTTCGACCAAACGGGCTTGCCATTGGCATCGATGTACGAACAGCCGATGAATACGCCGACGTTATCAGTATTGCCCGAGGCGGACTTAGTGACGTTTTTCCCAGTCCCAGTCATTTCAACGACATCGCCAGTATAGATCGCTGTCGTATAATCCGTGGCAATCGAGTAGGCGTTTTGGGTAATCGATCCACCGCCCAGCTTCCGCACCGGAACGAGTCCGCGCGGCGCGTTGACATTAGCCATAACTGTTGGCTCCTATAAATGCTTGAATTAATCGCCGCCAAAGCGGGCAGGACGCCCAGCCCCAACGGTAGCGCGTGCTTCGAATTCTTCCACGGCGCCGCCATTGGAGCCGTGCTGTCTGGGCATCCGTTGCCCCATGTATTCCTGAACCGACTGGCGTAGTCGCTGATTACGGCCCGCGATATGCGCGCGGACCTTATCGCCCATAGCCTTTGGCCGCTCCATCAAGATGCAATCCTGATTTCTGATCACTTCGCCGAAATCGCCAAACCGCCGCACGAAAGGCTTGAAGGCGGGCGGAACAGTATCGACTTGTCGCGGTCGCCACCCCTGCTGCATGTTGCGGATGATGTTCGGCTCATCGTCGGCATTCACGACTCGGCACCGCACCCATTTCTGTTCGAAGCCGTCGCGGGCGGGCGGCGCGGTGGTATTCTGAGCGGGGGTCCATTCGGGCCACGCCTCGATCTCGGACGCGGCGCGGCTGGTCTGCTCGCGCGTCAAGCGGTCATCAGTCGCCGCCGCTACGGATGATTGGCTAGCCATATCTTTCGATTCTCCGGGGTGTCTTCGATGTCGAATGCGCGCATCCGCGCCTTATCTTGATCCGTGAAAGTACGCCGCTCACCACTCACTGGGGCGGCACGACCATCAGCGCTGCTGGTCCCGGTCGGCGGGCCGACTTCTCGGCGACGAGTTGGGGCGGCAGATTCAATATCCTTGATGGTGTCAGCCGCCCTGGGGATCGCCGCCCGGATGCGCTTATTAAGCTCCGCGTAGGTGCTGGTGTCATTCGGATCGAATCCATCTTGCCGAATATCTTCAAAGAGTTCCGCCGCGAGTCGAGCGGCGCGCGGATTCTGGCCGGACTGATACCAGCTATTCGCCTTCAGCCATTTCCCCATCGTCTCAGGGATTTGCGGCTGCTGGTTATCCGTTTGTTGCTGACGACCCTGCTGTTCCTGCTGTTCGCGCTGCCGTTCCTGGCGGGCGGCCATTTCGCGCATTTCGACGCGGGCGTCGGCGATGTCCTCTGTTGCCGTAACCGCCGCATCGTCATCGCCATCCACCATGGCTTGACGGAGCCGCTGTTTTGCCGAGTGAAGCTTGGCTTGCAAAGTGCCCTCGGCAGCCTGGGCATCGGCTGCCGCATTGCGGGTTTTGATCGCTCCGACCTCGGCAGACAGCGTGTTGATTTGATCGAGTAGCGCGCGTTCTCGATCCGCGAATCGCTCTTCGAGCGCCTTACGGCGTCCGACTTCTTTGTCGATCCGTTTTTTGACGCGAGCCGACCATTGATCGTCATCATCCTGGTGACGAGGAGCAGGATCTGGTTCGAGTTCGCCTGAACCTAAGTCCGGCTGGATCAATTCTTCCAGTTCCGACGGCTCCCCCTCGTCTTCGAGAAGGTCGTCGCGGGTTTCTTCATCAAGTTCCATAGGGATTCCTATGCTCACAAATACGCTTTGATTTGCGACGGGTCTTTCACCACCGCCCGGATTTCGTCGTCGTTGACCAATAGATATTGATCGGGGTCTTGACCATCATTTCGCTTGACTTCAATCGTTTGCCCGACGTGCTTCGGGAAAATCACATAATCGCCGATCTTACACCAAGACGCTGAGAATCGTTCGCCTCGATAGCATTCACTGCCCATTTTAAGAACTTGCCCGACGACCTTGGCAATGTCGGCATATTGCTTAGACTCGCCGACAAGCGCAATACCGCCCGCGCTGAACTTGGGAAGCCGATACGGCTTGATGAGAATTCTGAAGCCGACCGGACTTGGAATGTCTCCCGCCTGATCGTCTCCAGATGTCACCCATTCTTGTGGAGTCATTCTCTCTATTCCTCTTCGAAATCAATTTCGTTGTGCTGTTTAAATTCGTCGTTCAAAATATCCAGCGCGGTTTTTAACCCAGCCACTCGCCCAGTCATGCGTCGATAATCTTCCCAGTCCTTTGCTGATCCATTCCCGATAGCCGTTACGGTTCTTGAGATTTCCTCATCGAATCGTTTTCTGACTTGTCGAACAAACCCGGTAATCATTGCACGGGCATCTCGCCAAGGTCGCGTCGAGCCTGATTGCTGACGAACTGGCTAACCAGTTTCGCTTCTTGTTCGGCAGCCCCGCGCCGCATGTCCGCAATGGCTTTTGCATCATCGCGTTGAATTTGCGCATTCGCCAGCGCGTCCTTGCGTCGGATTTCAGCTTCGGCACGCGCTGAATCAATCGCCGATTTCTGCTCTGCGGCCACTGCCGATGGATCGGGCGCAAGGCTATTGGCTTGTTGCTGACTCATGATCTGAACCGCTTGGGCCGCCATCATCGCCAGCATGTTTTCCGCCTGCGGGTCCATGGGCTGTCCGGACCCCATGGGCGCTGCCGGAAGCTGTGTCCCCATCGCTGCTTGCATTTGCAGCAGATACGCCCATGCCAAATGTTCGGCCTCGTGCGCGACTGCGGCGGCATCGATGCGCTTACGGGTTTCTTCGTCGGTGATTGACTCCCGCCACTGCCGATGCACGATTAGATGCGCTTGGTGGTCTTGGTCTGGGAATGACTTGACTGGTTGCGTCATCAGCAGCGCCATGTTTTCCTCGACCGGCCCCATGCGTGGCGCTTGCGATTGATCGACCAGCAGTTCATCGGCGTTCGGCAGCCGCATGGTTTCAAGCAGACGCTTTTCAACAGCGCGTCGATTATACAAGTCTGGCGCGGCGGCGGCCCGATCCACCAGAGCTTGTGCAATCACCAGCTTTTGAGTTCCAGTGATCGCGTTCGGATCACTGACGGGCTGCACATCCACGCGATTATCGAAATCAGCGGCAAACTGTTCCGGCGCGATATTCAGCACATCTCGGCAATAATCAGCGTCGGGTAGATAATCGGCGGTCAATTCACACGCAATGGCCAGCTCTTCGGCTTGCGCTTGATGGCATCGAATCTGGATCGACGACTGAACTTTCATTCCTTGTTCGATTCGCGCTAGAGTTGTTCCTACTGGAACGCTCTTTGTCGCCTCGCCTACCAGCTCGCTCGTCGTTCCAGCCACACGCCGGAACACGCCATCCATCCATTGCAATAAATTGAACAGAGTTTGCGAAGGTTCCGCATACGGGATGCTGACAAAGAGCTTTTGCAGTTCTTCCGTAGTCGCCTCGACCGGCTGCCACGTTCCCGGTGTAATGCTGATTCCGTCGCCACGCTTCCCTTTTGGAAGCACCACATCAGCCGATCTGAATCCACCGCGCAAGTTGGCCAGCATTGCCGCGTCCAGAAGCGCGCGAAGGTTTCCAGACATCGATTCGGCAGTGCGGCCCAGCGCGTGCAGCAGCCCAAGGCCATAAAACCCATCAAGCCCTGGAAGGAAATCGTAATGCACCCAGCGGCGGCGGCGATGTCTTTTCTTGTCCGATTCTCGCCAGTCTCGATAAACGCTAAAAACTTGCTGGCTTTCACGATCAATCGTGACGAGAAACGGAGCGCCTTCTGGCTCGCCGGGGATGTCGGTGAAGATGGATTGCTCAAGCAAAACATATCGCTGCGACTTATCGAGCGCCGTTATTGACGGTTTCGTGCTCGTGACCGCATCTAATTCGGGCTGCAAGTCGGTCTTTTCATCGTCTTCAGAGAGCGCATCAATCGAGCGGTCTACATAAACGCCGGCACGAATGAGCCGCTTGATGTCTTGGCCGGAATAGCTAATGACATGCGTAATGCGAGGCGCGGTATTGAGGTCCGTTGATCCATAGGGAACCAGCACCTCCTCGGCGGGAACGAACTTCGAAACGACTGTTTCCGAGTCAGCGCAATAGTGCAGTTTCTTAAAGCACGAACCAGATAGCGGCAGGCGGAACAGCATCCGGTCATGATGCTTATAGCCACCAGGCATCTTCTTCGTGAACAGCCAGTTCAGATAATCAGCGACACGCGCGGCCTGTTGCTCGCGCTGCGGATTCATCGACAACCCGCCTTCGACGTATGCCTTTGCCGGCCCTTGCGCTGGCCAGAGTTCGCTGATGGTACGGGCCTGAAATTGGATGATCGCTTCGATCAGTCCGGGGAAAACAGCAGATGACGCACCTTCGAACGCTGGCTCTCCATCCTGATTCTCGCTGATCCCCAACAGCCGAATCCCGATTTTTTCGCGCGCTCTCCAATCCGAGCGGCTCGCATCGTCGCTGTCGTAGCCATCATGCACATCTTGAGCAAGCCGGCCAAGCGTTTGAGAATCCAAGCGTTCGGCCAGATTTTCATTGAACGAGGATTTCGACTCTGGTGGCGAAGACGGCAATTGCGCGCGCTCAGACTCAGTGAGCAAGTCCTCATCGCCGGCATCAGCCATCGCATAGATTTCAGGTAGTTCCATCAGCCGTACACTCCATGCCGAACGGGCGTTTCTCGTTTATGGAATAACGGATCAATGTCCGGTTCATCGGGAACTTTAGGCTCTGGCGCAATCAGCATCCCGCTATTTCTGATTCTGAGCCACGCTTGCGTACAGGTATCCACATAGTCACTTGTTACGCCGTTCGGGAATTGCTCACATTCGGTAATCACTGCGTCCGCGAACTTCCGATTCGGGTAGTAAATCTGGCCATTTTCTAGCATCGCCTGGACTGCATACGCCCGAGATACTTTATCGCGATCAGGCTGATACTCGGCCACCGGAATTCCCGCGCGCCGCATATCTTGAATCAACGATTGCCCGCTGGCTTTTTTCTCAATCAGCACACAATCGGGTTGCTGCTCACGATAGGATTTCGTCGCTTCGGCACGCAGCGTCGGATAATCAACTCGCCCGCGCCACGCTTCGATGAGCATGATCGCCGGATTGCCATCATCGGTGAAAAAAACGCCCCAGGTGGTGCGGGCGCTGAATGAGTTCGTTTTCAGGTCTTTATCGGAAAACGCAGTGTCGTAGCTTTGAAGGATGTAAATGCAGGACGGCGGATGCTTGCCTTTCCACTCGCGCCACCACGACCGCTTCAGAATGTTCCCGCCGTCCACAACCGGCGATTGCTGATAGAGCGCCGCCCAGTTGCGCGAGTCGCGCTTGGCCTGCGCCACCATTTCATCGGTGAACCACTCCGGCCAGAGTCGCTCACCGATTTTTCTTTCCAGCGGATCATCGGTACTCGTGCATTCCATAGGGATACTGAGTACATGCCATTGCTGTCCTCCGTCGCCCTGATCATTCAGAAGCCGACCCGCCAAATCATCGGTATGCCAGCGCGTTTGAATGAGGATTTGCGCCGCGCCCGGCTTGAGTCGCGTGAAAAAGTCGGCTTTGTACCAATCCCAGATTTTGTCACGCATCGTCGCCGAGTCCGGCGTCTTCACGATTGCGGAACGGGTCGTCGATAATACCGAGGTCAGCACGAAACCCAGCAATGCCCGCGCCGGCGCCCGCCGCAAAATACTCGCCGCCCTCGCTAGTGCTCCAACGCCCAGCGGCAGCGGATTCTTTCGAAACACCGGCGTTGAAAACCCGCTGATGTTCGCTCGCGGAATACAGTCCACGCACGCGCCGTCCGAATCGCTCAGCGAGTTCTGCCGAATGGCTCGCGGCAATGACATTTTTTTTGGGATGCCTCCCGAGATACCACGCCGGGAAAATCATACTGGCGTAGGTCGATTTCGCACTACCGGGCGGCAGGAAAATCATCAACCGGGGAATATCGCCACGCTCGACGGCTTCCAGATATTCAATCAGGGCAAGGTGATGCTTGGCTGGAGTAATGCCGATGTCCAGATATTCGATATACCCAGCCATGTGCGCACGAGCGCCACGACGCGCCAGAAGCTCTCGCGCTGCTTCCGCTTTTGTAGGCGGTCGGCGAGAGCGATTACTCGCTGGTGCCGGCTGCAATGCGCGCAAGCTCATCGTCGCTCATATCCTGAACATTTCGGTATTCAATAGGGCCGCCATTGGCGCCGGTTAGCGCGGTCTCCCGTTTATCGACCCAATCGCACCTATTTTTCATCGTGAAAATCCACGACGCTGGCGACATTTCCGCATGTTTTTTAAACAAAAACTCTTCAGCGTGAGCCTCGGCTCGTTTTACTGCATGCAAAAACTCTGGATGCTGATCCATCCAGTTATAGATCGTTCTCTTGCACGTTTCGCACTCAACGGCTGCCCCGGCAATTCCCCTGCCGTCAGCAATCGCTCTGAATGCCCTGTCCGGCATCGTGTCATCGTAGATAGTAGGGCGTCCGCCGCTCAAGATCGGCCCATCCATAACATTAGAATATCTGAATATGCACTAATATTCTAATAAACTATATTGACAAAAAAGTCAATAGTTTTTTTCGTAAGGCACGAAAAAAGCCCGCGCGAGGCGGGCTTGGCTGTAGTGTTCGGTGTTGGAGTTTGTTTTCAAAATTTAATTACAGCACTTGCCGTGCTGCTTTCCATTCCTTGCCTCAGCCACGAAAATTCATTCTTACCCTTAGTTTCCGGCAGTCCTGCTTTTTCAAGCAGTTCGGCAAGCGCGTAGTCACCTCCTTTTTCAAATTGAGGGATATTTGACACATCCAGCCCTGCCTTTTTTGCCCTTTCCAGCCGAAGCTGGAACAGCTTATTGAACGCAAAATCAGAATTTGAACCGTAAATGTCGCTCCTCTTCGTCTCCTGAGCTGATATATGCAGATGTCATGGTTTCTTCAACGCAGTCTCAATCGCCGCGCTAATGCCGTTGTATCGTCTGGCTAGCGTCTCTAGCCTAGACACCGCATCGGGCGGCAACCAAACCGTGACCTTGCGCCAACCCTCTTCCTTGCGCTTGGCCTCTTGCCGCCGCGTCGCCGCAAGACGGGCAGCGCGGGATGCTGGGGTGGTGGAGTTAAGCATCTTTGTTCACGAAAAATCGTATTCATTTTTGTCCGAATCATCCATGATTCCTCCGAATACTAAATAAGAAAACTCACTATCCCGTATTGCCTTTTCAATAACTAGCTCCGCTTCGCTAATTGATTTTCCATCTATCATATCAGAAGGAACGTCAATATCTGTTTTAAACCATTCAATTTCGTCGCCTCCGAAAAACTCATATACTTCAAAGCTTCCATGTGTTACTCGCTTACCAGTCAGAGCCTTTTTGTTGTTGTTGTAAACGAAAACCCAGCTACCCAAATCATTTTCTGAAATCTCAATTTTCATCTTCGTTCCCCTTCATCCGGTTCGGCCCCATGCCTTACCCTCGACTACAGTATACTCGCGTATACTTTATATGCAAGGGGGTAGCGAAAATATTTTTCTAGGTCATCCGGCTTACGCTACCGGCCGGCTGGAGCTGGATAGATCAACAAGAAATCCGGTAATCTTTTGAGACTTTCTGTTGATGCCCAGGCGAGACAATAGCGGCATTGACCCAGATTCTCCTGCCATCCTCAAGTCGTCTAATGTGCCCGCGCCGCAGGTGTTCTCTCGGGGAATTTCGGTAGCCTACAGAATGCTCTGAATGGTCCGAGTATCGCAGTGATTTGATTGTTAATATATGATAGTCGTTTGATAGACGATCATTTTTATGTTTGTTTTTAATGCTTGATCCGGTTATCCTTGTTTTTCTCTCAACAGCAACATTGCTACATGAGAGCGTGTTTAAAAAACATAGGATAACGCCTGCTTCGTCGGCATAATCAGAAAATTTAAATCCTCCTGACATCATATAATTTATATTGCTTGAGCCTATCCTTATAAGAACCCTGCCATCAACAAGCGGAGCATCCCTATTAAGATACATAGTGCTTGGAAACATCATCTCAGGCAGTGGTGCCCACATCCCTTCAAAAAAACATATTGGCATAAAGACAATTCCACGATCTATTTCTCTTACTATAATAACCCTTTTTAGTGATTCTGAGTGTCCAGGCTGAATATTTTCAGAATGCTCATGGCGATACTCAAGCGTAATAATTGGGTATGGCAATCTGAGTTCTTCTGTTTCATCAAGCGCGCGAAACTCCTTATCGTCATGAAGCCTTCCGCCAACAGGCAGTATAAACCTTTGCGCAGCCAGTATGTTTGTCAGCGCATGGCTTAAAACCTCTCTTGTTAATTCTGGACAATTACCAGATAGCGTCCTTGAAAACTGCTTTACGATTTGCTTGCAATAGTTTGTTGTTTCCGTTTTCATCGCCATATCGCCTATCATCAATGTCAGTCATCGTAATCCACATCAATATCACCGCCAGCTCGCAGCGCGATCAGCTTTACCCCGCAACATCCGTAGTCCGATATCCAAACCGGCGTCAATTCTCCCATCACATAACGCCCGCCCTTGTATCCTTCGAATGCCTTGCCCATTGCGACCTTGCAATCTGCCAGCAAATCAGCAGCCGGTCGCGTTCCTTGCTCTTGCTCAAATGCCAAATCATCGTAGTAACCGCGATAGCTGTGAGCATGACTGAGATTCGCTACCTCAGCGTCGCCCGGCATTTTCTCCAGCGCATCAATTAGCCGGCCAAGCGTCATCTGCGTTTTTGCGCGCTCTCGTTGCCACTGCGCGTTCAATCCTTCAATAAATGCTTGTATGCTCATTTTATTTATTCCTAAAAATTGTTATTTTCTACCAAGTAGGATTGTCAAGAATATGCTTGATATTCTTGAGGTCAGCTAATGACATCATCCCTTTGCGACGCTCAATAATTCCGAAAATATCTTTATAGATTCTGTTCGATTCATCTTCATTAAGCCACTCTTTTGCTGTCGGATAGAGCTTGCTATCCGCCATATACTCAGAAACTTGCGACCAGTCTTTAAGACTATACTTTCTGTCGCTGGCTTTAAACCCTTCTGTGCCTGCATAAAAATACAAGCGCCCAACTTTTTTAACAACGACCGGCGTCAGCTTCTTCCCACGATTTCGAGCTGCATTATTATTGATATTCAAACTAAACAGCGTGTCGCCGACTTTTGGGGCTGGTCGTTTCATGTTTGTACTCTATATCCGGTGCCTTGAAATAAATGAACGAATCCTATTTCGCATTACGGCTACGCAAAACGATGATTCTTCGTAATCTTCGCAGTAACAGGCGCTCATATCGTCGGCAAGCTCGGCAATGGCATCCAGTGTGTCGGATGCAAAATGTTGTCAATATCGAATTCAGCGAACCATTGTCTAGAGTCATCATAAAACCGTGGCGCTCCGAATATTCCGCAAAAAACGGGGCGCGGATCATCTTCGGCATTGATGACTATGCGAGCACCGAATTTGATATGCGTCCCGCACGATAGGAAGCAAACGCATTCTAGCGGCGGCTTCTGCTCTTCAATGCTGATCCATTGATAGGTTTTATCGCTCATCAATCCACTCCCATTTCCAGCCTTTCGAAATTAAATACCGCCTTGCCTGAATCGGATTCATTTTGACAATCCATTTAAGGATCGGCGCGTAAGCATTTGGGTTGACTTTCCAGCTATCTCCAGCCTTGACCAACTCGCAACCGGCGACGAAGTGAGGGGCTTCGATGCGGAGGAGCTTAATCATCAAATATATGATTTGTCCACTTATGAAATCCAATCCTCCTACCATTTACTTCTCTTCCAGAATAATCAATATGTTTACCAAAATGCCAATTATGCCTTGTGCAGCATATATACCCTTTATCCTTTGTTCCTGAAATTGCAGTGCATTGATGCCATCCTATTTTAATTTTAAAACGATAAAGCTTGCCACGGGCTATCTTTCCGGCCTCGCAAAGGCAGACAATGATGGATTCAAGCATGTGTTCTCGTGTCGTGTCTGCCATTGTCAAATGGTCCTAATCTTCAATAAAGGTTAATCCTGTACGATTTATCCTTAATGTTTCCTCTCACAGCGAATATACATTGAATATCGCTATTCCTTATTAGCCGATCAGCGCAAACCCCAACCGCTCTATATCCGTGTAAGCTAAGAATTAACATTTCGTTTTTTGTAAACCACCGCTGCAACTGAGGAACGGACAGGCAGCCGCATCCAAGAGATTCACCTGGAAGCCTATCATTTATCGGATCAAAGTCAGGAAATTCCTGAAAATAAGGGATGAGGTTTGAATGGTCATCTCTATCAATGATCCATTTGTGAGAAAATCCAGGTTTATAAGGGCCACGCCCTGAACTGTCTTGAACTCTGTATATAATCATGTTTTCATCCCATCCCAATATCTAGCCATCTTCGCAAGCATCATTGCGATAGACGGCATATCGGCTAGTTCTTCACTGAGCGCTTTGCAAACGAAAGCCGCATCGGATGTTGAGAAGTCCGGCGCATATCGAATCTTTCCACGTAATGCCTTTATTTCGTCTTCGAGACTATGCGCAGGTTCTTCATCAGAATTACTCTCGTCTTGCTTATTGGCTTCCCGATCTTCTATTTCTAGGCTTAGCAATATCGATTTACCGGCATCGGTAATCGTCCATTGATATTCGTCATCGTTTTCACAAAAACCGTATGCTTCGAGCCTACTAAGCGCATGAGCGGCATGGTCCCGTCAATTCCACCAGATTGCGCAATCTCAAGTCGTTTCGCTGGACGCCCTAATTTTGCGAGGCCATCTAGCGTTTTCCGTTGTTTTGGAGTCAGGCTTTTGATGTTCACTTCATGCATCCAGTTTTTCTAGTTGCCCATCATTAAATATATGCAGCAACCCAGGAGGATTATCGAAGCGGAATACATAGCGCGCGGTGCCATCATCGGCACGGAATGCGGCCTTAATTACTCCGGTCCCTTGATAGCTGCCGCCAACTTTACGTACAGGCTCGTCAACCTTGAATTTGAAGTCGGTCATTTTTTGGCCTCGTAAGTGCATTCTCCATCACCAGACGGATGCAGCTTTCCGGCTGCCGTCCGCTGCCAGTCAGCGTATTTGCAATCAGTGCAGTTTTTCATAGCGTCCACCAGATAATCGAACAAGACAACGCCGTCGCAGCAACCACTAGCAGAATCGCGCGTATCCACCGTGAGTTCCAAGTAAAGCGCGATCCATAAGGATCTTCGGTTGCTGAAATCAATCGCCGCTTCACAGCCGGCCAAAGAGGCGGATCAGCGCGGTTGCAAATTGCTAGGATCGCTTGGCGCTGGCTCATCGTCTGGACGGGATAGCAAGTTGGCGCTGGCGTCAAATCGTCGCCGGATCGAGTGTGGATCGAAACGAGTTTGGCGGTCAAATCAATTCCCCTTGGTTTTTATTTACGACAGGCTTCCCGTATTCGGTGCAAATGACTTCTCCGTCATCGAGCCGTCGCCATTGAATGGCCTCGCCTATAAACGAAGCGCCTATGATTGGGCATAACTCGTGATCTTCGCATTCATCGTAACTTACCCCTTCGCACGCTGGTCTGTCTCTTCCACAAGACGCGCAATTTCGATTGATGAAGAAAATCCCAGAATCCGGGTTGCCGGGTATCCACTGGACACCAGGAAGATTGTCGGGCATGGCTATTCCCCCCACTGATATTTAATCAACTTAACTGCAAACGCGGCGATTTCTTGCCGAATATGATGGCCATTGCCGCGCCCCAGCTAGCATCGCGCGCTTCTCTGACTCAAGCTCGTCAATGTCAATTTCGAAGTATTCAGCCAGCAGTCGATCTTTAGCGGTTCCGTTCGGGGCGAGCCAGTTCATGTTGCTGTTGCCGTAGCTCGCCAATATGATTCCTTTCTCACTGTGTAGCCATTCCAGGAAGTCGACGATGGCTTGCAACTGGTCTTTCACTGTGTTCAGTTTTTCGTGCTGCGGGTATTTCATGGCATCGCTCCAGCCGACACATCGTCTGAATCAATAGCTCCGTAATGAGGAGCTTTCCGAGAATCGATCAGCTTGCCGTCATGCTTGAGTTCGAGCGATTCATGCTGTTTCAGTAGCGCTGCTGATTTCTCGAATCGTATTCGCGCTACTGATTCACAGGGGGTTTCCAGCAAGGTAACTGCCGGCCTGTTTGGCAGATGTTTGATTAATTCGTACATGATTTTTCTCCTATGCGCTGCGCTCAATATGCCTCAGCAAGTGCTTGTCAATGACGTCATAAAGATGCAAACTGTCAGGCCAATCATTGTCGCCGTGATCTCGGCATATCTCCCTGAGCAATGCGACTACTGCCGTTCTTTCTTCTGGCCATTTCTCTTGCTGTTGTGGCTGATCAAGAAACCGGATATTTCCAGGAAACACCATGTCAACTTTACCGTCGCTAATCCGCTCTACAATCGCAACAGTAACCGAGTTGTTTTCACTGCATTCATCGTTACCGAATTGATGAAACCACGCCTCGTACAAATCGACTCGTTCGAGTTTCTTGGTTTCTATGTTCCATTTTTCTTCGGATACCATTACTTTGCGCATTTTAGTCTCCGCTCAAGCCATTTCCGCAGAAAATTCAGAATCAGAACACTCAGCCGTCAAAATAACAACACGCGCCGCTTTCGCCTGTTTCGCAATCGCCTCTCGATTAAGAGGGTCAAGACCTTCCCATGCCTCTTGCGGAATCACCAGCAATCCACCTTCTCCGACCGCCGCGATGGCGATTTCCAGCGCAATACGCCACCGCTCACCCATCGATAAATCGGCGTAGAAAGTGGGTCCGCGCTTGGTTTGAGTGGATAGCCGGCCCTCGCTGACAGTGAGCGGACAGCCGGCCAGAGTCGAGACGATTTCCGATAAAACCTCGTCGGTCTGTTTCGCCTTTCTCCGCAGATCGATGGCTTCTTGCGCGTGTTCTTGGGACGAACTGAAAAGCTCATCTGACTTGATCCGCTGCTGATTCATCGCTTGCTGTTGCGCAGCCTTGGTCTGTTCGGCTTTCGCTGCCGCCAGTTCTGAGTTTGCGGCCTCAATTTCTTCGTAGGATGGCTTTGCGATTTCCGATTCTGAAATCTGCCGTTCGAGTTCGGCGCGCAATTTCGCTTGTGCTTGCGCGTCTTCAGCATTGGCGATAGCAGCGTCTCTATCAACGACGCTCGTCTTGTAATCAGCGAGCGCGGCCTCGTACTCAGATTTCAATTTCAGCGCGAGCGTCTTCTTCTTGGCCGTGACATCCTCAAGCCGGGCCGCGTCGCGTTGTGCTGCATCAACACCAACGACCGGAATCAGCGCCAGCCGATCCCGAGCCGCCTTATTTCTTGCCGACGCATCGACCGCCAGCTTGATTTGGCCTTCAAGTCGGTCAATAGCTCGCAACGCTTGCGTGACTCGCTCTTGCGCCTTGTCAGGGTCTATGGCCGCCCCGTCAAGCTCTTCCAGTGATTCAAGCAACGCCTTGGCCGCCGCTTCATCTTTCGCGGCCAGCTTTTCATATTCGGATGCCCCGATGTTCAGGCGCTTTCTGAGTTCCGCCATGGCCGCCACTGGCTCATCGAGATCGATCCCATCCAGCAGGTTTTCAGGAAACCCATGCAGGTCGCCGGGATCAATCGTCGCGCCTGATAACCCGACTAGCGCCTTAATGCGTGTGGCGTCGGCGCGGATCGGATCGGCGATACCTGGATCAACGAGATCTGCAACCGAGAGCCGCCCTTCCAGCGTGCTTACTTCCAGCTCGCCAGACCGGCGCACGGCTCGGCCCACAGTTAGATTGACGCCTGCCGCGCTGACGCTACCTTGCTTTGCGAGGTCTTTGAGCGGAGGCTTCCCCTTGCCGGATACCGCCGCGTTGACGGCCTCCAGCGCGATGCTCTTGCCGCTGCCGTTGCGCCCGCGCAGTACTACCACGCCGCCATCTTCTGGTATTTGAATCGCCGCGTTGGCGATGGGGCCAATGTTACTGATCCTGATCATGATAGGCCCTCAACTGGGCCTAGCCCGTCCTCAAAGTCGTCGGCGGTCTGATGAGCGAAAGGAGTAGATTCAGGAATCGCGTTGTCCTGCTGCTTTTTCCTGAGATTTGCGGCGTGTTCCGCGCAAGCGGCCTTGAGCGCCAAATAGACTGGATCGGTTTTCTTCCAGCCGTAGGACTGTGCGGTGTCGATCAGCCATGGCCTCACATCGTCAGGGTCAGTGATCGCCGCAATTTCCTCATCGAAGTCGCGAGCGGTGACGGGCGGCGACGCTGATGCGGCGGCGGCTGGTGGAATATTCGGCCCAGTGGTTTCCGATTCGCCGTGGACATCCGTCATGTCCATAACTTCTTCCGTCGTGTACATGCCTGCCAGCACGCCAGGGTAGACGGTGCGGACCCCCTCGCTGATGACGCGGGCGCGTAGCATGGCGCGGGGGTACTGCTGCCAAACGTCCTTTCCGGTTAACTTGGCGGCCTTGGCTTGCTCGATAGTCCATTCCACCTTGACGCTGCCGCCATGCGGGTGCGAGAGCGTAGCGCTAACCGCTTTGTCAGTGTAGTCGTGCCATTTAACAGTACCTCCAGCCGCCTGGAAGCGAGCAAGCATAGTGTCGGCCTTTAGCGTAGGACGGCCTTGAATGACGTGATAATCGCGAGCTGCTGTTACCGGATGCAGGCCCTCGCTTTGCGCTAGCAGCATCAGCGCAAGGGCTTGGACTGGTGTCTTGACGCCGAATAGGCCGGACTTTGCGATGCAGTCCGCCATGCGTTCCATATCCGCATAGGGGATCATAGCCGCCTGTTGCTGATAAACCGCCATTTCTCCCATCACACAACCCTCCGCGTTAATTCGTGTGCGGGCGGCACCACGCCGCGCTCTTCCATCACATCCACTACTAATTCCGCCAGCGCCCGAAGCGTCAGCATGTCGAGCTTGATGCCTTGCGGGCTGTCGTCTCGATACTCCCGCGTTGGCTTGCGCCGTTGGGCGCGGATGCGTACAATCTGTTCGTTCATAGCGTTAAATCCTCGATTAGAGCCGCTCCCGCTGGTATCGGGTAGCGGCTTTTTTTTATTCCTCGAATGACCTGCTGACATCGGAAGTCACGATGTCGCGCAAGACCGGCGCGATCATGTTTGCTATGACTTGCGCCGCACGGTCGCGCTTGCGCTTTTCATCATCGGTCTGTGCGTCTCGCAACTTCCATATTTCGAACAGATACTTCTTGACGGTTCCGTAAGCGGTCTGCGACTCGGCGAGCGTTGACATGACCTTTTCCATCAGCGCTTGCTCGTCTTTTCCGTGTCCGCTGGCTAGCCTTAAATCGTCGATACGTTCTTTAACAGCTTCGCTAATTTCAGCAGCGATAGCACTCTCGCGCTCGAACTGCCAGTCGTGCAATGCTGGTTCGTTCATAACGTTCTCCTTTAAGACCGCGACCCTGACCCCGACCCCGACCGCGACCACGACCGCGACCACGACCCCGACCGCGACCCCGACCCCGACCGCGACCACCACGACCCCGACCCCGACCCCGACCACGACCGCGACCCCGACCCCGCCCACGACCACGACCACGACCGCGACCCCGACCACGACCCCGACCACGACCCCGACCCCGCCGACCCCGACCGTTCAAAACCAATCCTTAGGATCGCCGCGTTCATTTCTGTTCTCTCGGTAGAGGATGAGTCCATTCAGCAACTTCGCAGATTGATCCGCGTCCGATCACAACTCGGCCGGCTGGGTATGGCTCGCATTCTTTGTGCGACCCGTCCGAAAGGAATTGCGCCCACCGTTCCGTTTCTGGAATCCATGATGCGTCTTCGATAACTAGCTCTTGCGGATACACAGCTACTAGCCTGCCGATGTCGATCATGGTGACGCCACGAATAGCGATGTTTTTTCCGATCAAAGGGTCATATGGGGATGCGGCGGCTGCTTGCGTGATGGGCTGGTTTACCAGAAGCGAGGCCAGTTGTTTTGCTTGGCCGATTGTTAAATCGTCGATATTCATGTCTGTTCTCCGAAAAAGCCCGCCGGTCCTGTCTCTGGGAAGAAGCCGGCGGGTAAGACCACCAAAGGAGGATTTGGCCCGCCGCCGTTCCGGTGGCCCATGGGTTCGGGCGTCTTCCAGTGCGTGGCGGGTTGGATGTAGTTCAACATAGTCCAACTTTGATTTGCAAGCCCCATTGCAAAAAAAGTTTCACTATGTTGAACTAGCGCCATGAGCATATGGGATGAAAGACAGATCGACGCATAAAAAACTAGAAGTCCAAGTCTGGATTTGCCAGTGGTTTGCTGCGTCGGGATGCCCGTTAACGTGCTTGACGAAGTCGAAAAATCTTCGGCGACAAGCGCGAGGATTTGCGCCCGGATGTCCCGTGGCGGAAGCAAGATTGAGACGACAAGCCGGGAGTGTCTATCCCGGCAGTGCGCCTGTGTCTCCACGTCGTGGCGGCTCAACACATCGGCCGATCCTTCGCGGGGTGAGCGCACCGACTGGCCCACGAGACGGGCCAAAAAAAGACCGCATGGCCTGAACCAGCGGTCGAAAACATAGCGATCAATGAGGAAGATAATATTATGAGCGGTTCACAGACGAATATCAAGGTCATGGTGCGCGGTGCGTATGACGTGCAAAAGCTGCGCATACAGATGGGCAATCGGATCGTCGCGAATTTCAAGACGAAACTCGGCCAAGCGCCTGGCGAAGACGAAGAAGTCTTGGACGAAGACGGGAAACGCATCCTGAACGATTTGCGTGTGCGGTTTCGCAAGATCACAGACGGCGTGAAGACTTTCCCGCGTCAAGCGAAGTTCAAAGGCGATGAGGTGATTTCAAGCTATACCGAACTGTGTCTACTCGCTCAATATATCGAGCTTGAGCAAGATGAGGATCGTCATTTCCGCCGACTTGAATCTGTCTTGAAAGAATACCCAATCTATACCGATTTCCTGGAAAAGATTCGCGGCATCGGACCTGCAATGGCTGGCGTGATCGTTTCTGAAATCGACATCAGCAAGGCAAAGTATCCTTCTAGCCTTTGGAAATATTCCGGACTGGATGTCGCGGAAGACGGACAAGGCCGTTCTCGAAAGAAAGAACACCTCGTCACCGTCAAATACGTGAACAGTGACGGCGAAGAATCGGAACGCAACAGCATCACGTTCTCGCCTTTCCTGAAAGCAAAACTGGTGGGCGTATTGGGATCGTCTTTCTTGCGCGCTGGCGATAATACTTATTCGCGTATTTATCGCGGATATAAAAACCGGCTTGAAAATCATCCTGCCCATCAAGAAAAGAGCAAGGGCCATCGGCACAATATGGCCATTCGGTACATGGTGAAGCAATTCCTTGCTGATCTTTACAAGGCATGGAGAGCATTGGAAGGATTACCCGTACATCCGCCTTACTCAGAGAGTAAACTCGGATTGATGCACGGCGATAAAGCGGCTTAGCCAAGGGTGGCAAGACAACCAAAAAATTCCAGCGAGCCAAAGGGCGAAAGACACCCAGGATAGTTTTAGCTGGCCAAAGGATACGAGAAACCCATCCATACCAAGCGAGCCAAACGCGCCAAGACAACCACGCAAGGTTAGCGAGCCAGCGATCCAAAGACACCCACGGCGAACGAGCGATCCACGAATTCGGAGACACCCATTGAATAGCAGAGAGTCATTACCGGAGAGACACCCAGATAAATACCAGCGCACCAAAGAGATGAAGACCACCACCTTTTCTTAGTGAGCCATGTGCTCGTAGACACCCAGAAGTAACTAGCGAGCCGAGAAAGGAAAGACAACCATGGTGACAAATCGAGCCGACAAAGGAAAGGCAACCAAATCAGTACAGCAAGTCAGTCGCCACTAGACACCCAATGGAATTGAGCGAGTCATGTGCCTGGAGACACCCAGAGAATTGCAGCGAGCCAAACCGTTCTAGTCATCCATCAATCGGAAGTGTTTTAATACCGCGCCCAGCGGGTAATCCGGGCAACTAACAAAGCGCTCGTAGCCCAATTGGATAAGGCAGCGGTCTTCTATACCGCAGATTGCAGGTTCGAATCCTGCCGAGCGCGCCATTAACAAACAAACAAAAGGATGCATCGATGGATTATGAGAATTTCCTTGAAAGAAAACGGCACAGCAACAAAGGATTTGGATTCGATCCGCTATGGCTTTCCGGCACGCTCTATGATTTTCAAAAACACCTCGTTGAGCTAGCGTGTAGGAAAGGGCGGTTCGCTATTTTTGCGGATTGCGGCCTTGGAAAAACAGGGATTAGCTTTACATGGGCCGAGAATATAGCGCGTAAAACAGGCGGAAGGGTGTTGGTTCTTGCGCCGCTGGCGGTGGCGTTCCAATCGATCAATGAGGCGAATAAGTTTGGTATTGGTGCGGTTTATAGAAGACAAGGAGTTGAACAAGGCGATAGAATCGTTATAACGAATTACGAAATGCTGGATAGATTTAATCCTTCAGACTTTGCTGGTATCGTTTGCGATGAGTCCAGCATTTTTAAAAGAATTTTGATGGAAAGATGAGGGCGCCATCACCATTTTCATGAGGAAAATAGAGCATCGGCTACTTTGCACAGCCACCGCCGCACCGAATGATTATATTGAGCTTGGCACCAGTTCTGAATCTCGGGGTATCTTGGATCACAAGATATGATCAATAAGTTTTTCAAGAAACAAGAAAAAAACAACGAGCGCTAGGCATGAGCACATGTCTGGCATCTATCAGTTGGAGGCCACATGCTCATAAGGATTTCTGGCGCTGGGTATGTTCGTGGTCAGTGTCAGTTAGAAGCCATCAGACATTGGGTTCTCTGATCATCTTTTTTCGCTTCCTCCTCTCTATGTAAATAGCCACGTTGTTGATAGTAAAAATCTCATGGAAGGATTTTTATTTGATATTCCTGCTGTTGGCCTTGCAGAACAACGGAAAGACCTTGCAAGGACAATTAATGAAAGATGCGAAATGTCCGCGTCATTGGTCGATAGGAATCATGGGCAATCCATCGTCTGGTGCAACCTCAACAAAGAGGCGGAATTATTGAAAAGGATCATTCATGATGCTGTTGAGGTAAACGGAAACGATAGTGTAGATTTTAAAGAGGAATCATTTAGAAGGTTTGTTGATGGCGATGTTAAGGTATTGATCACAAAGCCAACTATTGGAGGATTCGGATTAAATCTACAGAATTGCGCGCATCAAACTTTTTCCCGTCTCATTCATTCGAGCAGTTCTATCAATGCACAAGGCGCTCGTGGCGTTTTGGACAAAAAAATCCTGTCACTATTGACATGATTACCACAAAAGGGCAAGAAAATGTATTGAAGAATCTTGAGGAAAAATCGAGAAAATCAATGGCTATGTTTGATAGCATGGTCAATGAAATCAACAATTCGTTAAGCGTAAAAAACGAATTCAGCACAACACGTACTGAGGTTCCGTCATGGCTATAATAAATCAGAAATTGACCGAAACATATGCGATGTACAATGGCGACTGTATTGATGCCATGCGTGATTTAAAGTCTGGATGCGTTGATTTGTCGATCTATTCTCCGCCG
>JADJRI010000069.1 GCA_016712275.1 Planctomycetota bacterium | reverse complement strand
GCGTGAGGGTGTCGGCTGAGCCTACGCCGTGGCGATTTACGACGGGCGCAGCGAAGTCGCGTGGCAAGGTGAATCAGAAGAAACTGAATGGCCGATGCCTCGACGAATTGATGACGGCATTGAAGAGGAATTACTCCCATTACGATCGCACCGGCACCGACTGGCCGGCGCGGACGAAGAAGCTGCGCAAGAAAATAGTCGCGGCGAAAAGCACGAAGGGCTGGGTGGACGCGGTGGCGAGATTCCTGTCGGCGGCTGAGGACCCGCACATCTGGATCAATTACAAGGGCAAGACCACGGGCACGTATCAAAGAAAGTTCACGCCGAATATCACACTGAAAGGGATCGAAGCTGAGATCGGCAAGCTGGAGCGCCGAAATAACAACGCGCTGGTGACGCAAATCGAGGGCGACATTGCCTATATCAACATTCCGAGCTGGTCCGGCGGCAAGAAGGCGGAGATCGAGGCGCTTCAGGGCATTCTGGCAGAAACGCGCGGGTCGAAGGCGATGATCATCGACGTGCGCGGCAACAGCGGCGGTGACGAGTCGCTGGCACGGGGGGTGGCCGCTTGGTTTGTCGAAGGCGAGCAGGTTTACGCGAAACACCAGTTTCGGGATGCCAGCGCGAAGGGTGGGTTCGGACCGGTGATGGAGAGGAAGATTGTCGGCAACGAGGGCGACCAGCGGTTCGATGGACCGGTCGCGGTGCTGATGGGGCCGGTGAACATCAGCAGTTGCGAGTCGTTCCTGCTGATGATGAAGCAGGGCAAAAAGGTGACACTCGTCGGCGCAAAGAGTGGTGGCAGCAGCGGAAACCCGAAGCCGTTTGTGCTGGAAAATGATGTGGAAGTGTATATTCCTTCGTGGAGGGATATTCAGTTGGATGGATCGTCACTGGAGGGCGTGGGGATCGAGCCGGACGTTGTTGTGACGGCGAAGAAGGAGGAGTACGAATTGGGGGATCCGGTGATTCCGGCGGGCCATTCAGATCTTAAGTAAGAAACTGGGTGCATGAGCACTGTTGATATGGATGACACAAGATGTGGCACCGGCTATTAGCCGGTGCCACACCTTGGGCAAACTTTTCTTTCGTCCGGCAAGGCGTGGCGCGGATGCGTCCCATGCAGAGACGGCCGATCGTCACCACGTGTAGCGAACGGTATAGGTCACCGTTTTTTCCCCATCCGCCGGTACGATCACGTCGAAGTGAATCGTCCGGGCGTCGACTTTCGAATTCATCGCTTTTGTTCGTGATTTCCCACGATGTCCAGCGATAGAGGTTTTCCTTCACGATCACTTTCTGCGGCGTTGTTTTGTGGTTGCGAAGATTGATGCGGATGGACTCGGTCATCATTTTGCGGTTTGAGTCCATGTCAAAATCGGTCTGCACCCGCTCGCCGACCACGTCAAACGCCTGGCCGAGCTTGATGAGCACCTTCTCGTCCTTCGACGTGTGATCGATCAGGTCTTCGCCGATGAATTCGAGCGTTCCGTCGGCATCATCTTCCTTGTACACACGAAACTTGCCCTTTGGCAGCGGCTTGCCGAGATGATTTGCCTCTTCATTCTTGAAGCGAACGTACACATCGAGCTTCTTGTTGCACTGGGTGCCAAGATTTCGATCGGCCGCCGGGTCCGCAAAAACCCAATGGCTGGAATCGGGAAGGCCGTAGTAGACCATCAGCTTTTCGACACCGACATCGTTGGCGGTGGGGAAGAGCGTGATCTGCTGCGTCGTGTTCATGGGGATGTCCGTGCGGCGCGGCAGGGTGTAAAGGTGATATTCGAAGAATGATTTTTCCTGAAAGCCCATGTCAGCCTCCGCCATTTTCATTTCCATGCCGCCGCGGGCCATTGGTGCGTTGTAACGCTGTTGCGGTTGAATGCGTTGCACGTCGCCGGCGATGAGCTTGAGCTTCGCATTCTTGTAGGCCGCCCCGGAAAGATTGAGCAGCGACACCCATGCGCCGATGTCGGCCCTGGTGTCGTCGGCATTCATGACCAGAGTGTAGTCGGCGCGCCAGGTGATGCCGGCGGTCTGGTAGGTGGTGCGAATGTCGTGTTCTCCATCCTTGTCCGCACTTACCTTCCAAATGAGCGTCGGTCGCGTGCGCAGTCCATCGGGCAGTGCGCCGAGCATGACCGACTGACCCATGCCGTTGACGATGCGAAGGCCGGCATCTGTTTTGAGAACGATGGTGCCCTGACTGGCGGAGAGCAGGGTGCCACTGATGGTTTCGGTTTTGTCGCCGGAGACCACCACGACGGAGATGGGTTTGTCCAGATATTTGTCGAGCAGCTTTTCGGAGTTGACGAGGTCAAATTCGAAATTCTGTTCGAGCACATGGGTGCCGGCCGGATCGGTCAGGTCGACGAAACTGACGGTCGTCGGATCGATGAACTGGGCGACATCCGTAAAGGGCAGCGAATTCATGCCGGCGGCAAGGTTTACTTTTCTGATTTCCTTGACCACGCCGAAGCCCGGAACCTGCCACGCTGAATTCGGGTTGTAGCCGCCGCGTTGTTGGGCGATGAATTGCTGCGGATCAAAGCCGGCCGGGTCGGCGGAGGAATAGACGGTGATGCTGGGTCCGTCGGCATCGTTCGCGCGAGTTTGGGCTGGGTAGATCGAAGCGATCGCGATGAGAAGAACCGTTGCTACGAAAGAACCATTGTTTGACCGAGCCATGATTACTCCCTTTTTTTGTATCCGATAATCCCAAATTGCTGCGGACCCTGCCGCCGCACTTTGACTGACTTCTCGTTAATTTCCTACTCTGGATTGGACGCCCGAAGGCCGTTGTTGTTCCGCGAGTATGCTACCTGATAGGACCTTTAATGGGGCTATCCGCAACATTGAGAATGGAAACAGATGGTTGTTTCGTAACTCTATTTCAAGAATATGCTTATGGTCGCATGTCTTACCGCTTGAGGCCGGGGCTTTGCTGCTGATTGGCTTTCTCAGGTTCAAATTGACATAAAATAGCTCACTCGGGGCGGGCTTTCTGCCGTGCGATTCTGCGTAATTGCAGCGTAAGAACGACGCCTATACTGATGGAAACAGCGTCACCTCGTGTGAATTGAGGTGGTGTGAACAGACCCGGCTTCGTTTTGAATGTTGTTTTCGTAACGGTTTGATGAACAAATGACTTTGCCTGGTCGATTGAATTGAGATATGATCTTCGGATTCGACGTGTTCGCTGGGGGTGATGAGGGCAGTTGTTATGGGGCATAGGACCTGCGAACGGATTTGATTCGCTTCCCACATGGGTGGAGTTTGGATTATCTCGCTTGGTTTTGGCTTGGCCCTGACGTGTCGAATCTCAAGAGCACGATTCCAACAGTACGATGGCGTCTTTGTTTTTTTGCCATCGTTTCATTCCGATTTGTCGCACGCCTGAGATGAGCAGTTCATCCGCAGCTGTAATATGTAAGATCACGATGTTACCGGGGTCGAAAATGAAATGGAGTAACTTGCCATGTTGAAGTCAAAACGAGAGTTGAGGGGATTCACGTTAATCGAGTTGCTGGTGGTGATTTCGATCATTGCCGTTCTGATCAGCATTCTTTTGCCGGCCCTTTCGTCGGCCAAATCGAACGCACAGCGACTCAAGTGTCTTGCCAATCTTCGTTCACTGGGGCAGACGTCGCAGGCTTATTCGAATGACGATGCGCAGGGCGTCTATGGACCTGTTCACCGCTGTTATTGCTGCTATGGCGGCGAAGGTTATTTTGAATATGGTGGAGGCCCCGGCACTGTGTCTGTCGCCGGGTGGAACGATCCATTCGGTCCCAACACCCGTCCTTTCAACAAGTATTACTATGGCGCCGCGATGTCCCAAAATACGGCTCCGGGCGATACGGGCCATTTCCAATCGTTTCTTTGCACCGGCGAGGACTATGGTTGGCAGAATTGGCCCGGCTTTGGTGCGGAACCCGAGGCGCTTGAGCAGCCGTACTTCAAGGCTTATGGTACGTCCTTTCGGATGAATAACCTGAGCTACACCGATGGGGACATTGCCGGCGTCTATGGTCGGCCGAACAGTCGCATTCCGGACACGGGAGCGACGGTCGGATACATGGAATGTCGCGCGTTTCAAACGGTCTGGTCGAACAACACATGGGGATCGGCCACCCATGGCGAACTGAAGGGTTACCACAGAAAATTGGGTTTCTTTAATCTGCTCTATGCCGACGGCCACGCTCAGACCGCGGACATGGGTGACGGCACCTATTACCAGCATGCACCTGTTTCGCAGTATCAGGGCAAGGACGTTCGCGGATCATGGGGTAAGATGGATTGTCAGCCGGACTCGTTCTATGAGGACGGGCCGCCCAATTGTTGTGCGCCGAACTGTAATTAAACGATACATGTCGATACTCGGCATGTCCCACTTGGAGATTGGTTGAACATGAATCGAACGGCCGTTTTGATTATCGTCCTGATTGTGCTTGGCCTGGTTGCCGTCTTTGTCTGGAATTCGCAGGAAAGCTCGGAAACCGCGCCGCAAATCTCGCAGACATCGGAGGTGTTCGTCTGTTCAAAGTGCGGCGCTGAGTTCAATCTGACGCTTGACGAGTCGACAGCGATGTATCAGAAGAACGCGGGAATCACCTGCCCAAAGTGTAATGAGGTCGGCGCGAACAAGCGCGACTTGAAGGTGTTTGTCGGCGGATTGGGGCATACCGAGGAAGACGAACAACCCGTCGAAGATGAAAATGCACCGAAGGAAGCGGTCGGCGGCCTTCGGAAAATCAGCGACTAACGCTACTAGAGAATCCAGAAGTTTCAGCCGTTCTGCCGGGTGTTGATCAACCGGCAGAACGGCTTTTTTTTTGGGGGGGGGATAGCGTTGTTGAGCTGATCGAAACTTCGACGCGATCAGTTGGGGCGTGCGGTGATCCAGATCACATCATCCCAGGTGATAAAGTAGACCCTGCCTTCGCCCTGTCCCTTCATGATGAGGAACGCGTCGGTCGAGCCGGAGAGCGTGCCGATCAGGTCACCCTGGTTGGCCGTCACGACGTGGGCTTCGAGCTTCATGTTCGCATTTCCGTGGGAAGCGAGCAGCGATTGGAATTCGCCGTACCAGCCCTTTTGTCCGCCCGAGGCCGGCTTGAGCAGGTTCTGTGCGGATGTGTTTGCGTTCAACCCACCGCAACGGCAATGGCCAATGCCGCCAATGAGATGACCAGCAGTTTTGACATTTTCGTCATCATGAGATCCTCCTGAATTCAAAGAGTTTTGTCGCGACATGATTCATAAAATCGGGGAGACCTTCGAGGTTCCTCCTGTGCATTGGAATCACGCGATTTGCACGACCGTCGGCGACCTGCCACGTCGGTCGGCCGGATCATACCCAATGTTTATCGACCTGTCATTTCAGCATAGATCGTACAAACCGGTTTGAAGTTCGGAATTCTCGTTTGGAATTTCAGGTGATGAAAATGTCCCGGCGAAGCGGGCGCGGCGGCAGGGGCGTGCAGGCATGGTCGGCGCGCACAACGGCCCAGGGCTGATCGGCCCCGGGCCGTTTTCGCACTGGGTGCCACATGTGAGGCACTACGGTTTGTCGCGAAGCAATTCCAGGAGCTTGGCTTCCAGAATCCGGATGTACTCCAGCAGACTGACATGCTCGCTTTCGAGCCTGATAAACTGCTGATTCAGCACACCGAACTCGAAATAAGCCTGATCGAGCGCCCGCTTGTACTTTGGCAGCGGCGTGCGGGCATACAGTTTCTCGAGGTTTTTAATTTCGGCGGTGACGAGCGAGATTTCGATTTTGGTTTTCTCAAGTTCGGTGTCGACAATGGACAATCGAATTTTGGATTTGTCGATTTCCTTCCTGACTTCCGCGATTTCGGAATCGGTTGCGCGGGCCGTTGCGGTGGACAAAAGTCCGGCAACGGCGGCGGTGAGTTATCCATGACATATTGCGTGCTGACAACATGATTCATCTCCTTTTTGATGAGGTTTTCGTTTTCATTCGTAAACTTGAGCAGCGAAGCAATGCGGCAGCCGGCTTTGTGCATTGCTTCGTTGTTCCATTGACACGCACTCCCAATAAAGCAAATGGCGTGCCACTCATGCGCCGAAATAAGAATCCGTGATTGCGTTGAAAAAATGATGAGTTTGGTCAAACGAAAGGCAATTGCGATTCGGATCTACGGGAATTGCTTATGAGGAATTGTGTGCGATGCGGCGGTGGCGCGTGTGTCTACGCACGATGAATCGATGCTGCGAAACGGAATGAAGAAAAGTGTCGTCGTGTGCCCGCGTTCGACGTATATCAATATCCGAGATTCGTGCCGACGCTGCGCGCGACGCGAAGCAGTTCGTTGTCCGGCTGGATAACGCGCTGCTTGCCGGCCACCTGGCTGATGTCGACGCTCTTGGTCTGGCCGCCTTGAATGACGACCATGCGGTTGAGCTGGCCGGTACTGAGCAGGTCGGTCGCGGCGTGTCCGAACCGGGTGGCCAGGACCCGATCGGCGGCGCAGGGCGTGCCGCCGCGCTGGACATGGCCGAGTACAACGGCGCGGGCTTCGATGTTGCTGCACATCTCGAGTTGTTTGGCGAGAACGTGGGCCACGCCGCCGAGGCGAATGGGATCGGGGCTGCTGGCAATGGTCTGCATGACGGTCTGTTTGCCGTCGATGGGGCGGGCACCCTCTGAAATGGCGACGATGGTGCAGGCCCTGTGTTTGTGCATGCGGTCCTTACAAACCTCGCAGAGCACGCCGATGTCGTAGGGAATTTCCGGGAGGAGAATGATATCGCACCCTCCCGCGAGGCCGGCGTGCAGCGTGATCCAGCCGGCGTTTCGGCCCATCAGTTCGACGACAATGATGCGGTGATGACTGGCGGCGGTTGTGTGAAGCCGGTCGATGGCTTCGGTGGCGATTTCGACGGCCGTCTGAAAACCGAAGGTGATGTTGGTGTGCATCAGGTCGTTGTCGATGGTTTTGGGTACGCCGACACAGTTGAAGCCGAGTGGTGTCATTTCATTGGCACAGGTCATGGAACCGTCGCCGCCGATGACCACGACGGCATCGAGCTGGTGTTCGCGATAGTGTTTCATCGCCTTGTCGCGGACATCGGCGAAAATGGGATTGCCCTGGGCGTCGGTTCCGGTGGCGAATTTGGCGGGGTTGGCCTTGTTGGAGGTGCCGAGAATGGTGCCGCCGCGGGTGAGTATGTTGCTGACGCTTTCCCAGTCGAGCGGATGAATGCGGTTTTCGATGAGGCCGAGGAAGCCGTCTTCGATGCCGAAGACTTCCCATTTGTGATCCTGAATGGCCGTTTTTGTGACGGCGCGGATGACAGCGTTGAGGCCGGGGCAGTCGCCGCCGCCGGTGAGGATTCCGATGCGTTTGATGGATTGAGCGGGCATTTCGTGTTCCCGGATGCGTGATGTTTCCTTGTTGCTAAGAGGCGCGCGTAGAATTGTACAGCCCTTTCAGGGTTGGGGAAAATCGGAAAAACGATCGGTGGTTGTCACACACCGCTATTCACGTTTATCCCTTTCGGGGTTTGTGAGCGGCATCGTTACAAGATTGACGGTTCTTCAAGCTTACATGCTGTGGGTTGTATTGTGTCATTCGGCCTGTTTTGGTTTGACTGGCGCTTGCAAGCGTCGGCGTTGATTCTTAGGCTGCGCGGCGTGGTGAGTGGCTTTCGAAATTTAGGGGATGGCGGAAAGTCGCGTGGGAAAGCGGGCGAGCTTACGCGCGCCGGAGGTTGGGGGCGGTGCGTCTTTTTGGCGGTGATTTTGGTGGCGCTGAGGCTGCCGTTTGTGGGGCATCCGGCGCCGGTGCATCCGGATGAGTTGTCGTTTGTTTCGGCGATTGGATTTCCTGCGGAGTATCCGGTTCAGCATCCGGGGTATCCGGGATGGGTGGCGCTGGGAACCCTGGCGTCGTGGATGGGTGTGGGGTCGTATTGGGCCTACGCAATGTGGTCGATGGCTGCATCGGCGATTGGGCCGGTGATTGCGTATCGGGTGTTTCGAAGGTTTTTGGGGGAGGGGACGGCTTGGTGGCTGGGGTTGGCGCTGGGGGTAAATCCGCTGATGTGGTTCATGTCGGTGACGGCGCTGACGTTTCCATTGGCAACGGCGATCGGACTTGGAACCGTTCTGCTGGCTGTAAAGGCGGAGCGCGAAAAAAAATTGGGCATGCTGGTCGCGGCGATCGGCGCATTGGTGTTGGGCATGTTGGTGCGAGGCGACTTGGGCATTTATCTGGGTTTGCTTGTGCTGGGGGTGAATGCGACCGTTGCGGCCAAGTCGAAGATGTGGATTGCGCCGGCGCTGTTGCTGGTCGCGGCACTTGCGTTTGTGAGTGCCACGCGACTGGCGTATCTGCGTGGGGATGAAGCAGCAGTGGCGGCACGGCTGGCGCATACGCAGGATGTGGTTTTGAATACGAGCGTGTTTCGGGCGGGGTTGGTGGATGGGCTGCTGCGTAATGTGATCAAGATTGGGGTGAATTTGGGTTGGGATTTGGGGCTGGCGTTTCCGGTGTTTGTTTTTTCGGTTGGGTATTTGGCGCGATGTTGGCGCGCAATGCAGCCCGGCGCGTGGTTGGTGGGCATGTGGCTTGCGCCCGGGCTTTTGTTTCTCGCGTGTTTTCATGTGGTGCAGGGGTATTTTCTGATTTTGCTGCCGGCGGCATTGCTGTGCATTGGCCTGGCGTTGGAGCGGTGGCGTGGCGTGGTTGTGGCACGGCGGGCGGCGATTGGAATTGTGGTGGCAAGTGCGGTTCAATTTCTGGCGTATCCGTGGTCGGTGGAGAGCACCGGATGGAAGCGGACGGTGGATGGGAAGATTGGGTTCCTCAGTCGAGCGGGATTGATGGGGATCGATCAGCGGGAGCGGATTCATGAGGATGGAGATTTCTGGAGAACTGGGGCGCACGAATCGCCGCATTAGAAGTCGCGCGATTTGAACCCCTCGGCCGATTCAGGATTATTTCAACTTTCAATTTTCGCGGCTATAGTGTCGGCATGAGAAACAAGGACGTTTCAGCCGTATTTGATGAGATTGCGGATCTCCTGGAGATCACCGGGGAGCAGTCTTTTCGCGTCAATTCCTATCGGCGCGCCGCGCGCACGATCAAATCCCTGACCAAGGACATCGACGACCTTCACAAGGCGGGCGGCCTTGGCGAATTGCCGGGCATTGGCAAGAGCATGGCCGCGAAAATCGAGGAATATCTCACCGCCGGTCACATGGCACTGCATGCCGAGTTGATGTCGGCGGTGCCGGTTGAATTGCCGAAGCTGCTGGGCATTTCGGGCATGGGGCCGAAGAAAGTGGCCCTGGCGTGGAAAGAGCTGAATGTCACCGGGTTGGACGATTTGAAACGGGTGATTGCCTCGGGCGAATTTGCGAAGCTGAAAGGCATGGGGGCCAAGAGCGTCGAGCAAATCGCAAAAGGTCTGGAACTTCTGGAGCGGTCGAGCGGGCGGACGCCGTTGGGGATTGCGTGGCCGCTGGCGGATGAATTGGCGGAGGCCATGCGCGGCGTTGAAGGCGTGCGACGGGTGGAAATCGCGGGCAGTTTGCGGCGCGGGTGTGAGACGATCGGGGATTTGGATTTACTATGCGATGCGGACGATCGCGAGCGCGTGGTGACGGCATTTACCAGGCTGCCACAGTGTCGGCGGGTGCTGGCCTCCGGCGAGACCAAGGGGTCGATTCTTGTTGAGCGGCGCGACGGCGGGGAGATTCAGGTGGATTGCCGCGTGGTGCCGACGGAGTCTTTCGGAGCGGCGCTGCAATATTTCACGGGGAGCAAGGAGCACAACGTGCGCTTGCGGGAGATGGCATCGAAGCGCGGGTGGAAGCTGAACGAGTGGGGTCTGTTTGAAGGAGAAACGCGACTGGCCGGCGATGATGAGGCGGCGATTTACGAAAAAATGGGTGTCGCCTTTGTGCCGCCGGAGATGCGGGAGGATCGTGGCGAATTCGATTTGAAATCGGCCGAGGCGATGGTGGAGATCGGCGATATTCGGGGTGACCTGCATTGTCATACCACGGCGAGCGATGGAACGGCGGATGCGATCACGATGGCGCAGGCGGCGTGCGACCGGGGGTATGAATATGTCGCCATCACGGATCATTCCAAGTCGAGCGCGGTTGCGAACGGCCTGACGATCGACCGGATGTGGCGGCAGATCGAAATGGTGAAGGGGCTGAATAAAAAGCTGGACAAAATCACCGTATTGGTCGGGTGCGAATGCGACATTCTGGCGGATGGGACGCTGGACTATCCGGACAATGTGCTGGCGGCGTGCGATTTTGTCGTGGCGAGCGTGCATTCATCGATGAAGCAGGATCGCGACCGGGTGACGAAACGGGTGATCGACGCGATGTCGAATCCGAATGTGTCGCTGCTCGGGCACCCGACGACGCGATTGATCGGTCGGCGCGAGCCGATGGATCTGAACATGGAGGCCGTGGTCGCGGCGGCAGCCGAGACGGGAACGGCGCTGGAGCTCAATGCGTCGTGGCAGCGGCTGGACTTGTGCGACCTGCACGTGCGGATGGCGGTGGAAGCGGGAGTGAAGATCTGTATCGACACGGACGCCCATTCGACGGCCCAGTTCGATCAGATGAAGTTCGGCATTGCCACGGCGCGGCGCGGATGGGTGAAAACGAAGGATGTGCTCAATACGATGCCGCTGCCGAGTTTGCGGAAGTGGGTGGCGAAGAAGCGGAAGGTTTGAAAAGCCGGAATGCGGGTTATTCAAAACCCTTTGATGAGTATATGAACCAGAATGTTAAGTATGAGGTATCGGTGTGGCACCAGCTATTAGCCGGTGCCACACCGATTGCACGTTGGTGTCAATGCGATTTCATCTTCATGCCGTTGTTTACAAATCGTGTCCGGTGAAGGGCCGCCGTGGCATGAATTTCGGTACTGGTAACGCTTGATGGAATTCCACAGCCGGGGCGGCTGTGCCACATTGAACTTTGCGAGTACCTGAGTTTCTATCACTCGCCGGGCGTCGCGGCTGCCTGATTGGCCTCCGGTAGATAACTGGCCGCCATCATGCGGACATATTCACAGGAATCATTTTCGGCCATTTCATCCAGCACTTTTCGGAATTTGTCGCCGTGCTGTTCGGCAAAGAGGCGGATCGCCAGCAGGCGAACGACATCGTTTTCGTTGCGCACCCTGGGCGAGGCGGCGCTGGTGACGCGCGGGTCGAGCGTGGACCAGCCGGCGGCGACAACGGCGTGGGCGCGAACCTGCCAGATTTCATCATTCAAGAGTTTGGCCAGTTCGGCGTGGAGCAGATTCACCTGTACGCTTTCAAATTGTCCTTTGCCTTCGGCCGCTTCGATGGCCGAGAGGAGCGCCCCGATCTGATCGACGGCTTCGATTCGTTCCAGGTAGTTTGAAGACGCGGCGAGCGTGGCGAGACGGCTGATGCCCTCTTTTGTTGAATCAATGGCCGGACGGGTGGCATTGATTTCGGCCAGTTCGATCGAACCGGGGCCGGCGGTGAGTTTGCCGTCGATGATGACCGGATCGAACATGGCCGTCAGTCGAATTTGGGTCGGCGCGCCGGAATATTGAAGCAGCGCCTGCTGAATGGGTCCGACGTTGATCGACACGGTTTTCTCGATGGCATCGCCGGGGAGAAGCGTAGAGCGCGAATTCAGCAGAACCTGGAGATAGTTGTCGAACGATGGAAAGCGGTTGCCGTTTATCTTTGCGCTGAGAGCGATAAGTGGACGGGCCATGAAGCCTTCGCCAAAGGTCACGGCAAACGGCCCCGCGTTTTCAATTCGAAAGGTGACGCGAATCGGGCCGACTTTGGGCAGTGGATTATCGACGAAGGTCATTGAAACGTCGACAAAATCCTGCGGCCTTTTGAAATAGTCGAAGACATCACGATTGAACTTCAAAAGGGATTCTTCGATCCGGGCATGCTTCGGCGTGAGGGGAGGCGTTTCGCCATGCTTTCTCATCAGATCGGCGATGAGATCGAAGGCGACGCCTTCGTATTGGAGCGTCGCCGCCTTGTTAAGGGTCGTTAGAGCAGCGCCTTTCTTGCCCTGCTCCATTTCTATTCGAGCGAGTTCGTACGCGGCAAGCTGGTCGATCGCGGCGAGCGGTTTGAGCGCGGCGATGGCCTGATCGGTTTTGCCGGACATGCGCAGGGCATAGCCGTATGCGAGGCGGGCCAATGCACTGGGCTCGGATTCCTTCATGGCGAAATCGGCAAGCTGCATCGCCTTGGCCGGGTCGGGCTTGTGGAACGCAAAGAACCATGCGATCTCGGCGGCGCGGGCGAAGTCCTTTTCATTTGTGACCTTGGTGATTTCGGTGTCGTATGCGTTGGTTACAAATGCGATGTCCGCCGCCGCGGCTTTTTCGTTGTTGAGCTTCTTGTATGCCGTGGCGCGAAGCAGGCGCGTGATGTGCGAGTTGGGGTCACTCTTCAGGGCGGCATCCGCAGCCTCGATGCAGTGGGAATAGTCCTTGCCGTTCAAATATGAAACGGCCAGCTTGTGCCAGTAGTCGGCCGGTATGGGACCGGAGTTGGACTGGCGATGGAGTTGAATCGCACGGTTGTACCATTCCTGCGCCTGCGTATGCATGGCAAGCTGGTCGAGGTACTCGCCGAGATTCCAGACCAGATTGGTCTGGCTGGGGTTGGCGGCGATGAGTTGCAGTGCCATTTTCGACGCGCTGCAGGAAGGCTCCGTTTCGCTGAAGAGTAAGTAGGCGATTTGGCGGGCGTTGACGTTCATTGGATTGAGACGGAGTGCATGCTCGATTTGCGCCGGCTGCGCCATTCTCCCGACGTTCGTAATAGTGCCGGGCCATCCAGCCGTGAAGTTCGCTTTCGTAGGTACGGGTCAGGTCGGAACGTTTGAGTTCCGCCTCGACAAATGCAACGCGCTGTTCGGCGGTTTGACGATCGGCCAGGTCCAATTCAAAAAGCCGCAGACGGGCCGCCTCGTCCGACGGGCTCAATCGCACATATTCGGCCAGTGCCCGTCTCGCGGCGTCAGTGCGACCCAGACGGGATTCGATGTCGAAGAGCCAGAAGTATGCGTCGGCGCAATCGGGTGTGACGCTCGTTGCGGCACGCAGGAGCGAAAGAACATGGAGCGCAGCGCTACGCGGATTCGCGCGGCCGATGAGATGGCCTTGATGTCGCGCCAGATCAACGAGCCACGGACCGACCGTCGTGTCGAGCGTTTTCGGGTTGTTTTGAATAGCGGCCGGTTCGGGTTTGGCAGGTTGTGAAAGCACCAAGGCCGTGAGTGTTACGATGGCTGCAATTGACATGAGTCTAACTCCGGAAGACCAACGAAGTTCAGCGACGAATGCGCGTCCTCAGATGGAACCATGCACAAGTCTGAGATTGCGTTTTCGCGAATCTCACAAGCATGAGACCCTTGCCGAAGTGCCGCTGCGGAACGACGCCAGATCATCGGTTTCGGGCCGAATCCTTAGATATTATCGGCACTTGTAGTCGAGAAGAGTAGGTCTCGCAAGCCAGGGCGTTCATCCATGATTTCGCTGAGGTCGGCATAGAGATGAGCCCTGGTCATTAGAAAATTCGCTTCTGCCAGCCGGTCCGTTTGACGACAGGCTTCGGACAAGAGTGCATGTACCTGGGCCGCACGGGGCGAATCGAGGAGCTCGGCTCGTTTCAGCTTCCATGGCAGATTGTCGACCGCTGATTTGAAATCCCCAATGGCCACCTGGCATCTAATCTGGATGGGTAACAAAAGGAGTTGCTCGGTGAGAGATTGACGCTGACCATTCGTCAAAATGGGGGCCAAAACCTCATTCGCGGTTGTCGCGTCTCCAAGGGAGAGCCGACAATCGGCAAGAAGCAAGCGCGCCGTTTTGGTGAGGGTTTGGTCTGGCCTGCGCAATATCTGAAGGATGGCGTCGAGCAGTTGGGCGGCCTCCTCAAATTTTCCGCGCCCGTGTGCAACGACGGCAAGGTTGTTGCAGGCCCGCAACTTTCCAACACGAAACAAACTGAATTGGAGCGCGGCAGTGCTGAATTGGTCGGCGGCAAGGTCGAGCCGGCCGTCGGCGAGATAGACGACGCCCTGATTGGCGGCGCGGAGTTGCTTCACACTCAAAAACGTCAGACTGATCCAGGTCAACCCGGCGAGCAGCGAGACTGCCCATAAAATGTCGGACGGGCGATTTTCGGAAGCATAGAAAGGCATCGCTACAATTCCAGAGGTGACTAGAATCAGCAACGAAAACCGCATCAGTGCGGAAAGAAAAAGCTGCCTGCGAATCGTGCTGATGAATTCGCGAACTTCGAGATTGGTCATATCGGCACCTCGGCGTGCGGATAGGTCGCCGGAATTGGCAGCAGGAACGGGTACTCCTCCATCAGTCTTTCCGGTTCGATGAGCAGGGTGGCGTCATGCCAGTATTTTGCGGCAAGGTCCGTCCGACCGGTTTGGTGCAGGGCTTTTGCAAAGAGGGCATAGGTGTATCCGGCGCGCGTCGATAGGTACCGTCGAAAAAGCTGCCGGGTTTCCTCCAGGTCCTTGATGGCGTCTTCGAATTGTCCCATGAAGACCTGCTGGTAGAGTCTCGTCCATGACACGAGCGCGCGCATGGTCAGCGGCATTGGGAATTTTTCGATTCGATCGAGCATTTGAATGGCGTCGGTCAGCTCTTCGTTTCGAAATTTGGCCGCGGTCATGGCGATTTGCACATGCTGCAGTTGATAAGGATCACCGATGCGATGTATAAGCAGTTTTCCATAGATTTGCAGCGCAGCTTCGTATTTGCGTTTGCGCTCAAGGATGGCCGCGAGCGCGAGATAGGCCTGACAGCGGTCGGCGGGAGTCGCGAGGGGGCGATCGAGGCTTTCACTGACCGCTTTTTCCGCCTTGTCCCACTCCTCCAACTGTACGCCGTCCCACGCGGCCATGACGATTTGGCGACGGCTGCGCTGACGCCGGGTCATTGCGGCGACGCCTCCCATGATTCCGAGAGCAAAGGCCGCTGGAATGGCGATGAGCGCGGGGCGAGGAAGTCCCATGCCATTTCCGTTGACGACTGGGAGAAATAGCAGGGCCAAGCCGATGCCGATGAGAAAATATCGCCAAAAGTTCCGGCGCTTGGGAGGAGAGGTCAGCTCGAAGGAGCGTTCGATGAAAGCATCGTCGAACTTGGTCATATGCTTATCATAGCGGGTTTGGGAATCATTGGCGTGCAGGCAAATACGGCTTTGGATTGTGAGGTTGTCGATGGCCTTGAAGGTGTATTACGCGTCTGACGCGAATGCTTTGCATTTGAAGGACCGCATTGTGGCTGTCGTTGGCTATGGCAGCCAGGGGCATGCGCATGCACTGAATCTTCGCGACAGCGGGCATGAGGTGCTTTTGGCGCAGCGTCCGAGAGGGCCGAATTATGCACGCGCGGTTGCGGATGGGTTTGTGCCCATGACTGCTTCGGAAGCAGCCCAGCGGGCGGATTTGCTTGTCTTCGCGTTGCCTGATGAGCAGATGGGCGACGTGTACGAACATGAAATCAAAGCGCACCTGCGAACAGGGCAGGCCTTGGGATTCATTCACGGGTTTGCAATTCGATTCGGTTTGATTGAGCCGCCGGCCGACGTGGACGTGGTGATGATCGCGCCGAAAGGGCCGGGTCCGTTGGTGCGCGATGCGTTTGTTCGAGGCGGCGGCCTCAGCTGCGTCTTGGCGGTGCATCAGGATGCGACGGGTCGGGCGCGGGACACGGCGCTGGCGTGGGGCTGCGGCATCGGCGGCGGACGGGGCGGAATGATGGAGACGACGTTCGCCGTGGAATGCGAGGCGGACTTGTTTGGCGAGCAGACCGTGCTTTGCGGCGGAGTGATTGAGCTGATGAAGGCGGCTTTCGAAATTCTGGTGGAGGCGGGATATCCGGAGGAAATGGCCTACTTCGAATGCATGCACGAGCTGAAGCAGATCACGGACATGCAGTACGTCGGTGGCTTGGCGGCCATGCGGTCCAAGATTTCGGGAACGGCTTGTTTTGGCGGGCTGAAGGTCGGCTCGCGGCTGGTTGACGATCGGGTGCGCGAAGAAATGAGGCACGTGCTTGCGGAGATTCGCAATGGTGATTTCGCGCGGGCTTGGATTGCGGAGCACCGTGCCGGGCGACCGCAGTTGACGGCCATGAAGGAAGCGGAAGCGCGGCACGTATCCGAGGCGGCGGGGCGCGTGGTCAGGGCATTGGCGAAAAAGGCAATAACGAAGACATGACGTAACCTTCGCCGATTTCGTGGCTTTGATGGCTTATGGAGGCATGTTGAACGAATCACGCCCGCAATCGGCTGGTTGCATGCGGCACGTCTCATGGTATGATTTGCGTGTTGACTTGCGGTGTACTTTTTAGGCGAGTCTCTGGCGATAATGCGATGTCAGAGTCGCCTGAGACGTCAAACGGTCATCAAAATACGGGGACGTAGCTCAGTTGGGAGAGCGTCGCGTTCGCAATGCGAAGGTCGAGGGTTCGAGCCCCTTCGTCTCCAGTTTTTCTGCTTTTGAATTGATGTCTCGCGAAGGACGTCATCGTCACGATTCTGGCCCATTTACTTACCGATTTCAATTTCATAGCGCCGGGCTTCATTTCCCGGCGTTTGCCGCAGCAGGCTTCGGGCGGACGAGCCATTTCGCGTCGTATACATCGATGAACGTTGGCGGAACGCGGTGGGCCATGCCGGTCGGGGCGAAAGAAAGGGAGTAGCCGATCGAGCTGGGTTCGATCTGGCACTTGCGGCCGTTGTTCTCCGAGAAACCGTAACGCCGGCCGAGGGCGACGAGGTCGAAGCGCGTAAAGGTTCCGGATTCGAGATCAAACGCCGCGCTTCCGTACATGCGGGTGACAACGCCGCGCGGATGGTCGTGCTCCGGCTTCCAAACTTCATTCCGCATGTCCCACTTACTTCCACTGACGGCTTGAGTCGCCCCGGAAATGGTCATGTCCACCGTGGATCCTTCGCGCGCCGTGATCTTCATTCGGGCATGCGAGCCGGCGACATCAGGTTGTGCGAACGGCAGTGTCTGACCTTTGACATTGTCAACCAAATGGAATCGAGCAAGGCGTTCGACAAATTCGCGCGGGACGTCGTATTCCTGTCCGATGACCGGTTCGGCAGGCAGCCAACGACGGGCCTCGTCGTGCGAAAACCACGCGTGATCGTGGTTCCATTGCTCGATGCGATGCGAAGGGACTGGCAGCGGATCGTCCGCGAGGTCGCGGCAAGGGTCGCAAGAACCAGGCCGCCTTCAGGGTAACTGTCCTCCCAGCGGGGCAAATTCTCGCGAGGGAAACTGTCCGGCAGTCGGCGTTCTTCGCTCGATAGCGCGTTCCACGCCTTGAGACCTGCATCGAGTGTTTTGATGACGGCGGCAGGATCGCGTGAATTGATCGAGGCGAGCATTTTGCCGGACGGGCAGCAGACATAGAGGCCCTGCCGGGTCTGGCCGGGCGCCCTGTAGTGCCCGAGATCGGCCATTGCCTGAAACATGCGGCACTCCGCATCTGTTCCGGTTTGGAGTCGCCAAACCTCATCGGCGGCGGTGATGAACGACCGGCACTTGTCGAGAACTTTTTGGTCTGACCAGACGAACCGTCGGTCGGCAACGCCATTCCCTCAGGTACAGCCGAGGGGGTGGCCGTTCATCACGTAAAGGAGTAGGGGACGATTCGCACGGCCGCTTTCGATAAGGCCCTGCCTGAAAGTGGGGAGCCAGTTGAGTTTCTCGAAGCTCGCCTCCGTGTCGTTCGGCTGAATGAAACGCTGCCAGCGTGCAAGCGTTTTGTCCGTCAGATCGAATGCTTGAATGGCACGATCAGACGACTCGTCCGCAAATGATGGCGCACCGGGTCCCGCGAGTGCGAACGGAAGAGCGGCAAAGAGAAACAAAGTGAGCGGACTCAGATGCATGGGGTCGAGCTCCGTGAGTCTTCGGAGAAAATTCGCGGGTCGGGTTACGCTTCCGACTCGGGCTTTAAGGACTATCATACGCTTGGAGTTGCAGCAATGCGAATGGCTGGGCGTGCGCCATTGAGCCGGACCGCGAAAATATCGCGGCCTCAAACGAGGATCACTTTGTCGTGCCAGAACTACCTGAGGTTGAGACGATCGCCTCCCAATTGCGCGGGCGGATTGTCGGCCGGACGATTTCCGCGGCAACGTTGGAGCGGCCGGATTATCTTCGATCCGACGTGCCGGGCTTTCCACGGCTGCTGGTGAATCGGGTTGTTCAAGGTGTGACGCGACAGGGGAAGCGAATGAGTGTTTTGCTCGACAATGGCGCGACGCTTCTTTTTCATCTTGGCATGAGCGGTCGGGTGACATTCGAACCGATCGGCTCGGTGATCGCGCCACACACGCATTTTCGCATTCGATTTCGTCAGGTCGAAGGCGAATTGCGAATGCGTGACCCCCGGCGTTTTGGTGGTATTTGGTATGCGAGGGCTGA
>JADJRI010000068.1 GCA_016712275.1 Planctomycetota bacterium | reverse complement strand
CCGCCCGCACACCACTGTCATCCTTGGCGAATGCTGATTTAGAGGCATCGACAAACTTCACCTCAATCCCCTTCGCCCCCTCCGCCGGCCGTGTCGTCGCCTCCCCCACCGCCTCCGCCTTCGTATGCACGCAACTTTCCAGCGTCTCCGCATTCCGCCCCGTGTCACCAAACAGCTTACGCAGCCGCGTAAACTCGCGCGTACACCGCTGTGCCTCCGCCGCATCCCCCGCCTGCCGCGCATACGTCGCCAGCTTGAACCACGCCGCCGCGTGCATCAGGTCCAGCCGCGCCGTCTCCTTGAATTGCGTCATCGCCTCCTTGTCCCGCCCCGCCGCCTGATAGGCCAGCGCCAGTTGAAACCGCACCGCCGGTGTCGCCGCATCCAGCCGCGCCGCCTCCTCGAACTTTGGCACTGCCTTCTCAAACTCCGTCTTATGCGCCAGCGCAAGACCCCACAAATACGGCGTAGCCGCGCAATTCGGCTCGATCTTCGCCGCCCGCTCCAGTGCCGCAATGGCGGCATCCATCTTGTCCGCGATGAGACACGCCCGCGCCAGATTTCGCTGCCCCCGCCGCAGAATCCGGCCGAAGTTTCAGCGCCGCCTCGATCGTCTCCATCGCCAAGGCCGACTCGCGATTCTCAAGCAGGCCTTTCCCGCGATTCATCAAGCGAACGAACTCAGCCGAATCGTCGCCGCGCGCATGGGCCGTCACGGCCAGCAACGCAAGAATCGCACTCGCACAAATCAATAAATTTCGAATCAACATTTGGTCCTGCCTGCCTGAGTAGAGTGGATCGGCATTTTGACCCACCATTCGCACAGGGTCGCTTTAACAAACAGGTGGGTCAGAAAGCCAACCCAACCTGCGTTGGTCAAGATATTAGAATCGTTCACCGGCCTTTTCACCCCCTTTTGGGGGGTGAAAACGAGGGGGCTGGCGAGACGCGGGGACTTTGTAAGTTGTTGATTTGTAATTGGTTAGGTCATGGCAGATTCCGGCAACTGCCGATTTGGCCGAAAAAACTCCCAAGGGGTGAATTTTACCAGGGAAGAACGCCCCGCCGAAAAATCGAAACGCCGCGAGGGGAGCAGGAGTGGCGACGGAGGGGAGTCGCTGTGAAGGATTGCAAGGGAGTTCGGAACGGGACATATATGATCTCCGGTCTCGTGCGGGCGGGCACGCGGGGCAAAGTATAGACCATGAAATGGGTGTTGGCAATAAAGATTTGGAATTTGTTTGGTACAGGAATTGCAGGACGGTGATTTCGGCGTGAATGGAGTATGGGAGGCGTTCAAACCTAAGAAACCGAATCCTGCGTTTGTGACATCGGGGAGCGTACATGTTTCCTGGTGGTTTTCTCCGCGAAATCAGTGGATCAAACTGCCGACGTACACCGCTCCTCACCGCCGCGTCGAAAGCTTCACGAACGCCAGCGCAATCAAATAAAAATACCCGTATTGCACAGCGAATACCAAAAGTACATTTGCTTCTTTCAGAATTGATTTGGAATCCGCCAAAATGATCGGCCAATACAACACCCTGCCGAGAATCTCATAAAACTCCCAATTCACAGCCCGTGGTTTTGCGTATTCATGTGACAACAGTGAAAGCGGCGCCATTCCCAGACAACAGCAAAACGGCATGAACCCCAGCCACGCCAGAAGAAATGCCCTTGGGTCGATGAACGGCTGTATGCGCCCAATGAGCCGTGACGACCAGTTGTATTCACCGTTTTGCGTCTCAATCCTCGAGCGCCTGCGCGCCCTGAACCCGCACCAGACCCGCTTCAGGTCCGTCACGATTTGCCGCACGAAAGACTTAGGTGCCGCGCCCCCGCGTGCATCCCCGGTGTCACCAATTCGTCCCCAGCCGTTTCCGATGTCGCGCGCGGAGCCGATTCCCCCGTCCGCTCGACATCCGCCAGCGCAGCCGAATCGATCTCCGGAGGCTCCCGCGGATCGATCATCGTCAACCCAGCAATCGTTGTCGCTTCCGCCGGCTTGTTCTCGGCACCCTGCGCACCGTCCCCCTGGGGTCGGCCGCATTGCGAACAAACGACATTCCGGCCGCCGCCACCCAGCATCCAGGTGTGCCCGCATTTGCACGTCACCCGCTCCATGAATTGATTCGTCTCCGACCGGCTTTGCCCGCGTAACTGGTTCGATGCTAACGGAGGGTCATCACAACGGCTACAACCATCGCCGTCGTTTGAAACTTGTAGTGGCGGTAGAGTCGTCCGGCCTTTTGACCCACCTTCTTGAAGAAATACCGTTCCGTCACCACTTACAACTCTTCAAGCCCAATGGCATCAATTGTATGCCTACGATACTTTTTCAACCGCGCGATTGCTTTGTCAATATCAGAATCTATCAAATCAAGCATCTCGGTCGCGCGAGCTTGTCGTTCTTGGTAGGGTAATTCTATGTCGCCTCGATGAATTGCGTTGTATTCCAGAACTCGGATCAGCATTTTCAGCGTGCGTTTCGCTTTTTGCTTTTTCTTCAGCAGTACATAGGCGAATCCCAGTGTCTCCAAGTAAATCTGATCGGTTTCTCGTTCCTTAAGCGACTCAAGGTATTCGGTAAAGGCCGCGACTGAACTGAAGCGGCGGCGGCATTTTCCCATCCGAGCGCGAATGAGCTCAACCAACTCCTCCAACACCGTCGATCCGTCAGGGCCTGCGATCGGAAAATAAGAGTGTCTTTTTGCCATCCAGCATATCGCCAAAATTAAAAATAAGTCGATTGCGGGGAAACGAACAGCGGCATTCCGAACTCCCAAAGTCGACAAGACTGAGGCACAGCCGTATCACCGCTAAAACAATAACCGTACAACATCATGTCCAGCGGCGGTTCGTAAAGAAGATTCCTATGAAGGTTCCATTCCGAAAAACTTGGCAACACATGTTTCTTCACAAGCCTATTGATGATTCTTGTTTGCATGGAATGTGATTACCCATGTTAAGGTGCGGAACATTCTTCCGAATTGTAACGAGTCGATTTGTTTTGCAAGAATCCGAATTCAAATTGAACTGGCCACCAAAGCGGCAAATCATCCGCCACATCTTCCCCAAATCCCCGCGGGGCATTCTGCTGCTGAGGTTGCCACTTCCGCAGCAGCTCCTCCGAAATCGGAAACTCAAAATCCTCCGGCCGCCGCACCCAGCGCGGCAGAATAATCGTCTCCGGAATCGGATAATCAGCCAGCCGCTGCGCCATCGGCCGCGACCACCTTCGGCCCGCATACGACCGGTGCATCCACCGCTGCATCAGATGTTCACGAATCTCCTGTTCCAGCGTTGTCACATCCTTCCCCCGACAGCAATCAGAATAGCGCTTTGCCGCCCCGTCCACCTGCGACCCGCATGGACACGGCGCATCAGGCCCAAAATGACCCAGCCGCTCATAGCATGGCAATAGCTTGCGGCCGTCGCCGGGAATCCGCGATGAAAGATGCCGCATGATCAATCGCAAGAGCAGCAACACACCCAGGCCGCCGAAAACCGTCAGCGCGATGAGTTGAAGGCCAAACGACTGCGGATACCGAATGGGAATGCGGGCCAGCACGAGGCAGGTCGGGTTCAACTCAAGATTCCAAGCGTACATGGCGCTCATAAGAACACCCACCCCATTCTATCGCCGATCAATCTCCAATTTTGATAGAGAATTGTCCGCTCTGCGGTCACGCACGTGTAACTTGATAGAACCGATGCCCGATGCGCCAAATTAACAATCCATCCAATTCTATCCCCACACCCGCCCAATTGTGCTAGACTACCCTGATTGCGGCTTAGGGCTGTCGATGCCGTCGGAGCGTGCCGCCATGAGCAACCCACAGAGCCGGGGTTGCCAGGCCCCCGACCGGCCCGGCCTTCTTATATAGATTGGGTACATCATGTCCACCGAACTCCCGGTGTTGGACCAAAAAACCAACACCGTCGGCAGCCCGGGCTTTATGCAGTCCGGCTGCAACCCCGATGCCAAGTGCGGCAACGGCCTTGAAAAAATCTATCCCACCTGCGCCGTCCGCTACGGCTACATGCGCTATCTCGGCGAGTTCCGCTATTCGCCCGGCATGAAGTTCAACTGCGGCGGAAAAGTCGTCATTCAATCCAACCGCGGAATCGAACTCGGCGAGCAGGTGAGCCTCACCTGCTCCGGCTGCGACAAATCGATCAACCGCAAGCAGATTGTCGATTACATCAAAAACAGCGGCCCGGAGTTCATGCAGCTCAAGGCCGGACGAATTCTGCGTGTCGCCACCCCCGCCGACCTCGACGATCAGTTGCACCTGAACATGTCCGCGGCCCAGAAGCTGCTGTTCGCCCGCAAGCTGGCCATCGAAATGAACCTGCCCATGAAGTTCGTCACCTGCGAGCATCTGCTCGGCGGCGAGCGGATTATCTATCATTTCATGTCCGAAGAGCGCATCGACTTTCGCGAGCCGGTCCGCATTCTTGCACAGGAATACCACACGCGCATTGAGATGCATCAGGTCGGCGCCCGCGATGAAGCCCGGTTGGTGGCCGACTACGAAATTTGCGGCCGCGAATGCTGCTGCAAGAATTTTCTCAAGAAGCTGCGCCAGGTGAACATGAAGATGGCCAAGCTGCAAAAGGCCACGCTCGATCCGTCAAAGGTCTCCGGTCGCTGCGGACGGCTGCGATGTTGCCTCCGCTATGAGCACGAAGGCTACGAAGAACTCAACATGAAGCTGCCGCGGGTCGGCTCGCGCGTTCGCACGGAAAAGGGAACCGCCACGGTAAAAAACCGGCAGATTCTCACGCAACTGCTGTCGATTCAATACGACGGCACGGAGGAATGGGAATCGATCCCCGTTGAAGAAGTTCTCGAAAAGGGACTGCCAAAGCTCGACAATCCGATGGAAGGACCGCCGCCACGCGACCAGCGGCCGGAACGGGCGGATCGTGGCCGGCGCGACAATCAGTCGCGCGATGATCGGCCGCGGAGCGACCGCCCCCGCCCGGAGCGCGCGCCGTCTTCACAGCCCATGCGCGCCGACGAGCCCGAGATCATTGAAGACCACCAAGCCGAAGAAAGTGGCGCGCCGGCGATTGACGACTCAACGACGCAGCCCCCGTCGAATCCGCAATTGCCCGCCTCCGATTTCGCCGGCGGATTGCTGGACGAAGATGGAGAGCCCGAAATCATGGGCGATCGTCGACTGGAGGAACTCGGGCAGTGGTCCACTGACGAACAGGCTGGTCCACCACGCCCATCGGATGGACCACCCGGCGCGGGCGACGAACAGCGCCGGCGGCGACGACGGGGCCGTCGGGCGTCGCGGCGGCGGCCCAGGGGGAAATGCGCCGGGAGGCCCGCCACCCCCATCCGGAGGCCCTTCCGGCCCGTAAGCCGAGGGGATACATTGAATTGGTTTTTGTCAAAGTCGCGCCTTTGGTATGACGGCCGCAGGCTGCTCACTTATACTGAAGAAAAACAATGTCAAAGAGACGAATCAAAGTAAAAGCGACTTTGCACCTGCATGGAACGATGACAGACAAACCCACGAAATCCATTGTCGACATCGCCAGGGAACTCGACCGGTACAAGGTTGATGCGTTCGAATTTCTGCACGAGGGGCTCGACTACACGGTCCGAAGAATCCACGGTCCGTCGAACAACGCGATTGAGAACGTTGTGCGATGGATGCGCGAAAACTCGATCGACCCGGAGGACATCGAGACCCTGATGGAATCCGGAAGCCTGCCGCATCCGGTCGTCAACATCATCGAAGACTTGGGCGGTTCGGCTGAATTTCGCCAGAAGATCAATCGCCATGTCGGCGGGCCCGAGCTTTGCTGGGGTTTGCGTGATCTTGCTCTCGAAAAGTGGGGCATCATGGCCCAGGCGGTTCTGGGGAGTTGGGGGATTTTCAAAACCCGGGATTTTGGCCGAATGGTCTTTGCCCTTGTCGAAAATGACCTGCTTCAGAAACAGCCGGAAGACCGGGTCGAGGATTTTGACAATGTCTTTGAATTCAACAAGGCATTTTGCCAGGGATTCAAAATCACGCTGCCCGGCAGCGACGATTGAGAAAGGATGCCCATGCCGCCCAACGCCTCACGCCAAGACGATCGAGCCTGGGAAAAGGAATTCGCCCCAAAGGTTACGCGAAAGCGGGTGATCATGGTCGCCGTGATCTACACGGTCTGGCTGTTGTTTCTTGCCGGCCTCTCGGCAGAGCGGTGGTTCTTTTCCTTTCAATGATCAACCGGACCTGATTTACGCTCATTCATCATGCCAATCGCGGCGGCCCAACGCGAAAGTGACTCCCGGCTCTTCAATGCCAACATTGCGGCGCTAAGGGCGATACAGCCTTGTGCGGCCGACCACCTGAATTCCGCAACAGCTCCTTTTTGCATTGAACACGCGATTTCGCGCGACGACACACCGACCTATTGCTGGCGGGATGATGCGAATCGACAACACTGGTTCGGCCGCACGACCATGCCGCGCGTTCGCGGCGAGGCGCTGATCGAGACTTTTCAGCCTGGAAGCGGAAATGTCTTGATTCACGGAATCGGCCACGGCATCGAGTCGCGCCTTCTGCTCAATCGACTGGGCGCTCATCAGGCCATCGCCATTGTCGAGCCCGATCCCTGGCGGGTCCGCGTCGCTAGTTCGCTCACGGACTTCGCGCCGTATCTGATTCGCAGGCAACTGCTTCTTTTCATCGGCCTTTCGGCATGGAAAGATGCCGCCGATTTTTTTGTGGAGAACACGGGATTTCTCCTGCCGACGCGCATTTTGTCTTGGCCGTGGTTTGAAAAAGAAGACGTTGCCTTTGTCACCGGGCAACAGCGATCGCTCCAATCGGCAGTTGCAGCGCGGCGGACGACGACGATTCCCACGGCCCGCGTCGCCCCGATAAAGCCGCGTGATAACGCCGTTGCGATTTTCTCGAATTATCTTGATCCGCGCTCGCTTCGTCTTTGTCGGCGCATTGAAGCCGGCGTTCGCGCGATCGGCTTTGATTGCATCTGCTTTGCGCCCGACTCGCCCGTCATGATGTTGACGACGGCCGTCCAAGGCGCGCTCGCGGAATTCGCGCCCGGTGCGATGCTCTTTGTAAACGCCGTGCCCGGTGACCTGAACGCGCTTCCCGCAGGATGCCGCATGGCGATTATCGCAAGCCGAACCGGATATCCCGAAGGGCAAACGATGACAGAACTTTCGGCAGAGGTTCGCGCCTTCGCCCTTTCGGCCGAAGCGCGCGATGCACTCCTGCAGCGGGGAATGGCTCGGGATCGAATCGATCTCATGGCCGATGCCGCGTTGCCCAACCTTCCAGTTAACCGGGAAGCCCGCAGGATACTTCTGATTGCAGATCGATTCGATGCCAGTCCCGAATCCGTCGGCCTCCATCTCACTTCGCACGTTCGACTGTGGAATGAAGCAAAGAAACTCATCCTCGATCAAATCGACGCCTATCGCGACAATCAGGCCGAGACCGTCCTCGCCGCCGCCGAACGAAAACTCGGTTACAACATCGACAGCGCCGAGGTTCGCACCGGCCTTACCGACCGAATTCGGGCCGTGCTTGGCCCCTCGCTGATCCGGCGTGCCTATATCGAGGCACTCAGAAAGGACAAGATCGAATTCACCATTGCCGGTCGTGGATGGTCGTCAGGCGAAGACATTCCGGAAACACCGATTCTCGAACCCTGGACCGCAGGCACCGCGGCTGCGACGCTATGCCCCTTTGGCGCCGTGGTCAGTCTCAACTCCGGCGAAGGCAGCGCCGACGAGTTTTTTGACGCATTGGCCTCTGGCATGATCGGCTTTGTCCGCATCCCCCGGGGTGATTCGATCAGCGCGAAACTCGGCGCGACAATCACTCCCGATCGGGACATTCATCCATTCACGTCACGCGCAAATTTCATCCAGTCACTGAGGCGGTTCTTGACCCATCCCGATGAATTCAGGACCCGTTTCGCCCAAACCGCCACGAACATCCATGCCCACCACACATGGTCGGCTCGCATTCGTAACATTCTCCTCAAAATCGGACATCCCTTGCCGGAGGAGTCAGCGCCATGACACGCCACGGCGGCGGCTGGGCCGCGGTCAAATATGTGCTCGATGTCGCCGATCGCGTCGGCTGGCTCCGCATGTGGAAGGCCATGCGCACCAAAAACACCTGCAAAACCTGTGCTCTCGGCATGGGCGGCCAGCAGGGCGGCATGAGAAACGAGGCAGGCCACTGGCCCGAAGTCTGCAAGAAATCGCTTCAGGCCATGGCATCGGACATGCAGGATGGCATTGGCCCCGATTTTTTCGATCGATATGGCTTCGCGGAGCTGCGCACGCTTTCGCCGCGCGAGCTTGAATCCGCCGGCCGAATCGTCCATCCCATGCACGCGGGCCCCGATGACTCGCACTACCGCACCATCAGTTGGCCCGAAGCCCTTCGCCGCATCGCCGAAAAGTTGAAGACAACAGAGCCCGCCGAATCATTTTTTTACATGAGCGGACGGTCATCAAACGAGGCCGCATTTCTCCTGCAGCTCTTCGCCCGAATATACGGCACCAACCACGTCAACAATTGCAGCTACTACTGCCATCAGGCCAGTGGTGTCGGGCTGACGGCATCCATCGGCAGCGGCACTGCCACGGTGACGCTTGAGGATGTCGAAAACGCCGACCTCTTCTTCCTCATCGGCGGCAACCCGGCGTCCAATCACCCGCGCCTCATGCGCACGCTCATGACCATTCGGCGCAACGGCGGCCAAGTTATCGCCATTAACCCTCTCCGCGAAGCCGGCCTCGTCAATTTCCGCGTGCCGTCCGACATCCGCAGCCTCCTCTTCGGCACCGATATCGCGAGCGAATACGTCCAACCCCACATCGGCGGCGACATCGCCCTGCTCACCGGAATCGCCAAATCCCTGATCGAAGGCAATCGCGCCCCAAACGCGGGGAGCATGGGCGTCCCGCCCGTGCGAACCACTGACAGTCACGACTTGCAGACAGCGCCGCGCAAGGATGCGATTGACCATGCCTTTATCAACGCGTCGACGGAGGGCTGGCACGAGTTCCGCAATTCCATCGAACAAACCGACTGGCAAACAGTCGTCGAACGAAGCGGCGTCACGCGCGAACAAATCGAACACATCGCCCAGCTCTACGCCAAATCAAAACGCGCCGTCTTCGGCTGGACCATGGGCATCACCCATCACCTTCACGGCGTCGACAACGTCCGCATGATCGTCAACCTCGCCCTCATGCGGGCATCATCGGCAAGCCCGGCGCCGGCCTCCTCCCCATCCGCGGCCACAGCAATGTGCAAGGCATCGGCAGCGTAGGCGTCACGCCCCGGCTCAAGGACGCCATCTTCGAAAAGCTCCAATCCCGAAGCGGTGTCAAGCTCCCGACATTCAAGGGTCACGACACCATGACCTGCATGGAGGCCGCCGCCCGCGGCGAAATGAAATTCGCCCTCTGCCTCGGCGGCAATCTTTTCGGCTCCAACCCGGATGCCGTTTTTGCGGCGAAAGCTCTGGGCAACATTGAAACGGTCGTCCACCTGAACACCACGCTCAACACCGGCCACGCCTGGGGCCACGGCCGCGAAACCATCGTCCTGCCCGTCCTCGCCCGTGACGAAGAGCCGCAGACCACCACGCAGGAATCGATGTTCAACTTCAGCGCCTTAGTGACGGCGGCGAGGGCGCGGCACATCGGTCCGCAGAGCGAGGTCGCCATCATCGCCGCCCTCGCTCGCAAAGTCCTCGGCGACAACGGCCCCATCGACTGGCGCGAAATGGAAGTACACCGCACCATCCGCAACTGGATCGCCGAAATCATCCCCGGCTACGAAAAAATCGCCGAAATCGACAGCACGAAAAAGGAATTCCACGTCACCGGCCGCACGATGCAAAATGCGAATTTCCCAACCCCCACCGGCAAAGCCCATTTCAAAGCCGTCCAGATTCCGCAGCAATTCAACCCGATGCAATACGAACCTACAAATATCGAAGTGCGCAGCGCGATCCCACCCACCAACGGGGAGCATGGGCCTCCGGCCCGTGCGAACCGAAGCACCGATCAAATTTCCGAGCAAACACAACTTCCCCTCCGCCTCATGACCATCCGCTCCGAGGGCCAGTTCAACACCGTCGTCTACGAAGATCAGGACCTCTATCGTGGCCAGGACCGCCGCGACATCATCCTCCTCAGTGCCGATGACATGTCACTTCTCGGCCTCCGCGAAAACGCCCTCGTCACCGTCCGCAGCCAAACCGGCACCATGCACGACATCCTCGCCCGCGCCTTCGACATCCGCCCCGGCAACGCCGCCATGTACTGCCCCGAAGCGAACATCCTCGTCCCCCGCGCCGTCGATCCCCAATCCGGCACACCCGCCTTCAAAAACGTCGCCATCACCGTCGAACCCGAATCCATCACCCGCTGGGAACCCGACGGCCGCATCAGCCTCACCATCTCCCCCAACCGCCCCGCCCGCCCCCTTAGCGCCTGCTGAGGCTCAACGCTGGCTGTTCCCTCATCGTTCTCGGCCCGGTAGGGCCAACGATGGTTGCCGGTAGCTTCAGCTATTGGACCTGATCTCTAGTAACCTTCTCGTCCGGAGGACGAACGAAACCACCGCCGCGCAGTTTTGACTTTTTGACGTTTCGGCGTTTCACCTCAATCGCCAAATCGCCAAATTCTCATCCCCCCGCTACAATTCCACCATCATGGACACCACCGCCCGATTGCCGGCACCCGTGAAAGACAACGCCACCCGAATGGCACTCCTCGGCGCACTGCTCATCCTCGCCGGCGGTGTCTCCTACTTTACCCCTCATATCCGTCCCCTGGATTCGCACCTACGCCATCCCAAACACCATCCTCATCCTCATCGGCCTCTTCCTCTGCACCCGCGCCCTCATCCGCCGCCGCTCGAAACTCGTCATCGCCGGCAGCGCGTTCGGCTACCTCATCGCCTCCGGCTTCTTCGTCTCCACGCTCGTCCTCATGCGCCTCCCCGCCCCGCAGACCGCCTGGACAGCCGGCCAGACTCCGCCGGACTTTTCGCTGCCCAACCAGGATGGCCGCGAAGTCTCGCTTTCCGACTACCGCGGCAAGGGTCCGGTGCTTCTGGTTTTTTATCGTGGATTCTGGTGACCGTTCTGCATCGTTGAGCTTCGAGGTCTCGAAGCCGTGCAAAACGATCTTGAAAAGCGGGCGGTACGGTGCTTGCCATTTGCTCCGACAAGATCGCCGGACAATAGCGTCAAAGAGGAGAACGATCTTCGATTCGACATTCTCAGTGACACCGACACGCAGATCATCCGCGCCTACGGCCTCCTCTTCCGCGAACCGATGCGCGACATCGACATTGCCTTGCCCGCCAATTTTCTGATCGATCGCGACGGAAAAATCGCTTGGCAGTGGATTGCCTCGCGCGTTCAAGACCGGGCCGATCCGGCCTTGGTCTCAGAGGAAGTCGCCAAGCTTGTTGGTGGAATGTAACGCCATGCGTCCCCGCTGGCTCTTCATCCTCGCCTGCATCGTCCTCATCGCGGCCATTCTCCACTGTCACCCCCATGACATCCCCGACCAATCCCAATTCGCACGGCTCCGCGATCTCGAAATCCCCGGCCCGGCCGTCGTTCGCCTTTATGCCGCCCCCCATCCCCCACCTCGGCGACATCGCCGTTCACACTTGGCTCGTCATCAAATCCGCAAACGACGCCCGCTTCGACCGCTGGGAAGTCTGGCAAACCGCCGCCGGCCCCTACGGCCACCTCCGCCTCAACCTCATGCCCCCCGAATCCGACGTCGGCGCCGGCGGCACCTACATCGTCGCCGAGCTCATCGGCCCCGACGCCGAGCAAATCGTCAACTTTATTCCGAACACAGTCGCCGACCTACCCCTGCCGAAACCGATACAAACTGCTCGGCCCAAACAGCAACACCTATCCGCAGTGGGTTTTGGAGAATGCGTGCTGGGAAATCAGACTTCTGCGAAAGCAGTGGGAAAAGTAGCGAAGGTGATGGAATAATTGGGCGACGAAAATGAAGCGAAACAAAACCACATTTGAAGAGTCAACAAATGCCAAGTCTGAAATTCATACTCATCCCTATTACTGCAATCGCTTTGGCACTTTGCGAGGTTTGAGTGGTTCGGCCGCGAATCTTTTTTTCACAATCACATCGAAAAGGAAAGTCAACTCAACCCGAAATGAGTTGGCTGTTCTTTTCAAACAGACTTGATTCATCCGTAATGGATCCAAGGCGAGCCACTGGATTCGCCTAAGTCGACATTTCAATCCTTGCCGATACTCGGAACCAAGTTTGGTTGAGGTCAGCCCGCAAGGCGCTCGGGGCGAGTTCGACGGCCGCCTCGAGTCAGGCCGCCGCTTTCCCGCCAGCACCCGCGCTATCCTTGGACGGCGTATCGCTCGGCGTCGCGGGCTTCTTCTCCGTCGGTTCCTCCAGCGGCGGCGGCATGATTTGAATTGGCTGAGTGCCAGAATCCCCATCGGCCGAATCAACGGCGTCACCCTCGGGCGGAATGGCGGGCGTGTTCGTCGGCGGCGTCAAATCCGTAATGCTGGCGGCCACCGCGATGGGAATCCGCGCCGCCATACTGTAGCGCTGGCCAGACGTGCGAATGCCGACCGTTCGGCCGATCATGAATTCCGGATTCTCGTTGATATCACGCGGAATATCCACGTATGCGATGGTCGTCTGGCGCTTCGGATCGACCAGCCGATAGCGCCGCTTCTCCGGAGCGAACGCATAGCTCTTTCGCAGCTCGCCGACAAAATCGAATTTCTCGGTCACCTTCTCCATCCGAGCCTTCATGATTTTCATGCGCTCGCTGGTCATCCGCGCCTTGAACGAGTCAATTTCGGATGATTTCGTTGACGATTCCGCACGCGTCTTTCGCAGATCGGCCATGGTCTGCAATTGCCCGACGCGAATCTTGGCATACTCAGAAGGCACGCGCTCGTCCGACTGGGCCGCGATCTCCTGATAGCGCGTGATCAACGAATCCAAATCGCGCTGTTCAAGCGGCAGCAACATCGTCGCGTTCAAATCGCTTTCCACCGTGGTCAACATCGCCTGATAACGGCCGGACGCCTTGTTCATCGAACCGGATCCCGGCACCGCATTCTTGGAGTTATCAACCGGCGTGGTGTTTCGCTTGAGCGCCTGTATGCTCGGATCGGTTTCGATGGGGGCGTCGGCCGGCAGGCCCGATTCCTCGCCATCGATGGTCGGTTCCGCGCCCTCCATGTTTTCGTCTTCTTCCGCGGCCGGATCGTCGGGCGAACCGAATTCGCCGGTATCGCCGGGGCCGCCGGCCGTGGGCGATTCGATGGCACCGGTGCCCATCGGCTGCGGTGCCGTTCGCATGTCATTCGCCGCCGGTGCGGGAACGGGCGACGGGGCGTCGTCATGTCGTGCCTTGCCCATTGCCGCATGGCGCTCGGCCATTCCGGTTCGAAGCGACGTCGCAACGGGGCGCACATAGTCTTTCACGATGTACAACACAGCGCCGTGCGGCGGATAGATCTTATAAAAGCCATCCGCTTCGCCGATGATTTCAACGACAGCGCCTTTGTTCAGGATCGCTTGCGGAGACGTCTTGCTTGCGGCCAGATGGCTGCCGGCCTTGACCGAAACGCCGTCGCGACGAATGACGCCGGTCTTGGCGCCCGCGGTTCGTGTCACGTCGGCGGCATCAACATAACTGAAGCTGCCGGGCAGCGTCGCGATTTCATACCATCCGCTGCGCTCACCGAGAACCAATACGCGATCCCCCGTGTTCACTTTGCTGGTCGCATACCATGTGGTCCCGGCCCCGCTGCGAACGCGCACATTTGTTCCCGTCACCTCGCCTTCCCATGGAAACGCAATCGCTCCATCGGCCGGCTTCGGCGGCGTTGTGGTCTGTGCAATAACCTGCAAAACGGAAGCGGAAAAAACGACGAGCAGCGCGGCGGCGATCCAACGTGCCCTGTACATGGTCATACCTCCTTGTATCGATCGCGCGATTCCCACCGCGCTATGTAAAACGACAAACTTCGACTCCTTAAAAATAAAACGCGTCGTGCGACTTGTCAACGGATCGCTGCGATTTCAACGGATTTTTGGCATGTTTCATGCAGGCCAACTGGCAAACTTACGCGCTCCGATCACGGAACAATTCACAAACCAGAGTCCACGTCTGCAGTTCATCCCGGCACTTGACCAATTCACGCCCTTCTCGCCTAATCGCAACGCACCCGAAAGGAAGCTTTATGCTTTTGCTGGCCGTGCGACATGCCGAATCCCGCGCCAATGTGGACAAGTCTGCCGGCCTCGATCCCGAGCTGACCGCTCTTGGACATCAACAGGCCGCTGCAATCGCCTCGCGCCTCCAAAACGCACCACTCAAGGCCATTTACTCGAGCCCATTTCGCCGGTGTGTCCAAACCGCGCAACCCATCGCCGAACTGCTTGGCATGCCGGTGCGAATTCGCCCCGATATTACCGAATTTCACCACCTGCCGGAGGGCACACCCCAAACAGCCGCATCCGATCCCCTCAATCGACGAACTACTTCTGGGCCAATCGGGTCTTGATCGTTGCGTTGATTGGAAGGACGAATTCACATGGCCGCGCCTCGACGAATCGATCGACCAACTCATTAGCCGCATGCAGGCATTTCAAACTTTCATCAAATCACGCTGGAACAGCGACGAAGACATTGTCCTCGTGATCAGCCACGGCAGCCCCTATCGCCCGCCTTATCGACACATGGCTGACCGACACGCGCGGCCCTTCGTTTCGGTTCATTATCGATAACGCAGCGCTGACCGCCTTGCGATTCTATTCAGAAATCGGTTCGCTGATCTGCCTCAATGAAGCCTCCCATCTCGTCGGTCTCGCGCCCCCCGCAGCCGCCAACTACACCGTCAACGGCCTGCCCAAACCAATCCCGCCATCTGCATATTGGTGACTTTCAGTTCGGCGATAGAAATATCCGAAGAGCTTGGGACTCCGGCCCATGCGAATCGCGGCAGTTTTTTGGCACTTCTTTTGTTGGTTCTTCGCGGATTTCCGGGAATGTGAAATTCATTCATCCATATCAGCCGCGGAGCGGCGATAGTGTAAAGCCCATGTCGTTAGACATGGGTCGAAATATCAGTAAAAACTGAGCCCCGGGGAGGTGCGAAAGAAGCGCTCCGGTCACGGCTCATTCGCCTCGGCCGGGGCTGAGGAACGACGCGAATTAATCCCATGACTCACGTCATGGGCTTTACTTTGTCACTTCTTGGTCGTTGCCCTACATAAGTTTAATGTTCGCATTCCTTCATCTCTGATCCCCCCTTATCATCCCAACCAGGCGCTATACGAGTCCCTGTGGAGATCCACGCAATGCCCAGCTCCGACCCCTTCACCCGAACGCCTCCCGTCGACATCGGCCCCTTTAAGATCGGCCATGGCCAGCCGCTCACGCTCATCGCCGGCCCATGCGTCATTGAATCGACTGACCATTGCCTCCGCATCGGCGAAATCGCCGCGAACCACTGCCGCGCTCTTGGCATCAATTACATTTTTAAAGCCAGTTTCGACAAGGCCAACCGCACCAGCATCAAGGGATTTCGCGGCCCCGGCCTTGAATCCGGCCTAAAAACGCTCGCCGAAGTCCGCCGCAAACTCGGCCTTCCCGTATTGACCGACATTCACCTTCCCGACCAGGCAACCGCCATCGGCGAAGTTTGCGATCTACTTCAGATTCCAGCATTCCTCTGCCGCCAAACCGATTTGCTCATCGCCGCAGCCGAAACCGGCAAGCCCGTCAATGTCAAAAAGGGCCAATTCATGGCCCCCGACCAGATGGGAGAAGCTGTCAACAAAATCAAACAATCCGGCAACGACCGCGTCCTCCTCACCGACCGCGGCACCTTTTTCGGCTACGGACGCCTCGTCAACGACATGACCTGCATCCCCATCATGCAGGCCGTCGCGCCGGTCGTCTTCGACGCAACCCACAGTTGCCAGATTCCCGGCGGCCTCGGCACCAGTTCCGGCGGCCTGCGGCAATTCGTCCCCCTGCTCGCCAGAACCGGCATCGCCGCCGGCGCGGACGCTCTCTTTATCGAAATCCACGATAACCCGGATCAGGCCAAGTCCGACGCCGCCACGGTTTTCCCGCTGGATGAGCTTGCATCGCTGCTTTCCAGTTGCAAGCGAATTCATGAAGCGCTGTCGCAATAAGAAATGCACGCACGCTTGAGGCCGCGGCAGACCTCGCTTAGAAGTGAATCTCTGAGCATTACACCATCGCGCGGCCGCCGATCAGCCGCACCCTCCGTTTAGCAGACAGTTCACGAAAGCATCCACATCAGACAGATTCACGAGATTGTCTGATGCAGGGCCGACGTCTCCCGAACAAATCTCACGATCGTTGCCGCCATCAAGCATGACACGGACAAAGGGGGCAAGATCCGCCCCATCAATCAAGCTGTCGTCATTCATGTCACCCTTCAGGCAATCTGAGGGTGTCAACATCACCGCTCGACCAAATCCATACCGGATGCCTTCACCCACAATGACGCCGCTGTCATTGATTGCCGATGCCTTGCTGAGTACCCATCCGGATGATTCGGAAATGGTCGTATTGAGATCGATCATGGCGCCGCCCTGCCATAGGAATGCCCGCGCGTCCGAAGCGCCAACCACCTCCCCCATGTTATTGACGCCATAAGCATGGCTGTCATTGCCAGCCAGCACGCCAAGATCAACTCGTGAAGTCACAGAACCGTTCGAGTCCACTTGAAAAAGCGTGGCATGAGGTGCCCCACCGGCCGACTCCGACCATCCCACCACTTGGCCGCCGTCGTTGAGGTCGGTCGCGCCGCTTTTTGCCGTGGCAGTGCCGGCTAATGATCCCAGATCATGGGATGTACCATTGACCCAAAGACACGCACGCACCGTCTTGTTGTCGACCAGAAAGGCCTGCCCGGCTACGCGGCCTCCGGAATTGATGGCCATGGCCTGTCCGTAATAACCTCCCAGAGTCGGAAGCTCTGCAAGCCCCGTCGCTGTCCAGATACAGGGATGATCGGCCCAAATACTCGATGCGTTGAAAACAGTAATATGCCCGGCGACGACACCTGAATCATTGATGTCGTGCGGCGAAAACGTTCCAAGCGATGTCAAAGTGCCGTTTTGCCACATCAAAGCGCGCGGACTGAGATCTCCATAGTTGTAGGAAACGCCGACGACTTGTCCCGAATTATTCACGGCAAAAGCAGAGCTTTGTGTATCAACACCGATGGTGCCAATATCGATGGGCGCCCCATCCCAAAATGCAGCGTGATAGTTTCCGGTGGACAAAGTCGACAAACCGACGACCTGTCCGGAGTTGCTGATGTTGACAGCCGCACAGATCGGACCGGACAAGTCTCCAAGATCGGTGACAGTGTAGTGGTCGGCCGAAAAAGCGGTCGCTGCGGGAATGGTCATCAATGCACTAAGGAGTAAGAGTTGTTGGCAATTGCGGTTTGCCATGTTCAGTCTCCATTTTTCGATTCACAGTAGCGTTAAGAAAACTCGCATGTCACTTTTGCACATTAACGGCCTAGTCGTCCGATCGGCGATGGGGAAATGGATCATCCGGCGGCGATGAGTGACAGACAACACACGTATCGATGCGGCCGGGATGGCCCTGAGCCGTAATGGCCTGCACGTTGTCAGCCGCTGTAATGGTCGGAGTTATGGCATGCGGGCTGCCGTGGCACGATGCACACAGAATATTCCGGTGTCCCCGCGAATCCTGATAGAGCTTGCCGGGCTCTTCAAACTCCCAGGAGGGGTGCTCAGCCTGATGGCAACTTCCGCACAAGGGTTCGTCCACCCACGGATTGCGGGCCGGATTCCCGACAGCGGCCATGGAAACATGGCAATCATTGCAAGTCATGCCGCGCGATAGATGCACATCGCGCTGGCAAAGCGTCCTGACGCCCGGGTGGCACGCATAACACTCGTTTGCCAAACCGGCCTGTTCCATGCGCGGGGCATGTGATGTATGCATCGCCGACGAAAAATTCGAAACGCCCGGTGTGCCGGGCGCGCCCAGCGCATTGTCGGCATGGCATCCGGCACACAGGACTGGTTTGCTGTTTTCCAAATTGGTCTGGTGCAGTCGATCATGGGCCCGAAGTATGTCGGTGGCTGTCGAGATTCCCTGCGTATTGTGACAGATGTTGCAACTGATCTCCCACGACACCGGCACCACGATTTGCGTCGTTCCCATCACGGTGCCATTCCGCTTCGCCGTAATGGTTGCAAGCGGATAGGGGTTTTCGCGGCCGTCATCATCAATGGGTGTGACGGGTATTCCCGTAGTTGTGTAATAATTCAGGCCGGTGGCGCGTGGCATATTCCCCGACAGCCCGTTGCCAGTTAGACCAATGTTGGCCGGCAGATTCACGCCAAAAATCGCAGGTGCGAATTTCCAGAAATTCGTCTTGTCGATCGAGCGTGTGTTGGTGGGTAAGGAGTACTCGAGCGAAATCCCGCTCGTAACAATTTCCGGTGAGCCATGTGTCCTATCGATAACCTGAGCGCGAATCGTGTTGTAAGGCGGCAGAATCAGCATTTCCGAGCAATCCTGATTCATGCAGTGCATGCCAAGATTGTTGTATCCCAGAACGGCATAAGGAGTCGAAACCGCGCGCGGTTCTGCGGGAGGATCCGCATTTGCGGGCAAACCCACTTCAACAACAAGTCCAATCGCCGCAACAACGGCAATAAGGACTCCGAGCTGAATCCGAAAACGGCGCATGTTTTTCTCCTTGAAATCGGCAGGAGTGCGGATGCCGCGCGGCTAAAGAACCCTCGATTCCCAATTGCCGCGCTCCCCTTTCGCCTGATTATGTGCAATAAACATGCCAGAGAGACTTCATTACAGACTTGTAACACTTGAGAGGAAAAAACTTGATTACAGGCGCGTCAGAGGCAGGCGACTTAAGAGCCGAATCAGGTATTCTAGAATCTCAGCCAATCAAACTATGTGTAGGCAAGTAGACTTGTACATACGCACACATCGAATTGGTTGTCCGTACACACCGAAACAAATCGAAGACAGCAAGTATCACTCGTGGAGGATCAGCCGTTCGCAAGATTCAAGCGCGCCATTCGTCGACAACGCATCACCACCAGATGAAGTGCCTGCCCTCAAGATTAGATGCGACCCAGTCCACAATCCGCCCCACCCACACCAAAAGCGCCAGCAAGATGGCCAGCAAAAACGCCGCGCATCCCGGAGCACCAATCGGATTAATGACAAAGCGCTCGTAAGCCTTGCTCGAAAGTACGCCCTCGGACAGCAGCCCGGATAGATTGCACAGGCAACCAAAGCAGAAAATGCACGACCCAACGCCGATGAAGACGCCGGCCTCAAGGTAAACCCGGATCGGCCAGTTTCTTTCGACCGACAAAGTGCCGATCTGACCCTCGACGGCCGCGTTCCAACTGAATTGAACAATCCGAAAGCCAACAAACGTCAGCAAACATCCGGCCACCAGAAACCAGAATCGGACTTGTAATCGTTTAATCTTGGATTTTGGCCAGGCGGAGTCGCGTGAGTCCTCTGCCTCAGTGGATGCACCGGCGAAGTCCGTAAGTTGCGAGTCCTCGCTGGCATCGGATTGGTTTGGATCATTTGCCACGATATGGGAGTATACCCTTACGCGACTGGAAGGTGACAATGGCCGACATAGAAAGGGAGTTCGCGCGGTTGCGGCTTGCGGTGACAATGGCCGACCTTGCGGCGATGACGCGATAGGCCCACGCGGGCCATCTCACGTTGGACCGCTTCAATACATGGACGCACATTCATGCTCGTCGCCCAGGCGCACTCATTCACTCAGCAGGCCCGTCTGGCCATCACCCTCGCCTGGATCGCCGGCTACACGAATGTCGTCACTTTTCTAACCTGCAACACCAACACCAGCCACGTGACCGGCACCGTGTCGCGCTGGGGCGTATCGATCGTCGAAGGCACATGGAGCCTCACGATTTTTGCAACCTTTATTCTCGTCACTTTCTTCCTCGGCGCGCTGGCTTCCGGTTTTTGCACCGAGACCGGCCGCCGGCGTGGATGGGAGTCGATCTATGTACTCCCGATGACCATGCAGGCATTGCTGCTGGCGTCGTTCGCGGCGGGCATCGAGCTGCAGGGGCACCAGAAAGTCGAAACTGGCTCCATACTCTATGCCCTGACCGGCCTGGCAACGTTTGCCATGGGTCTGCAAAACGCGACAATCACGCGCATTTCTTCAGGTGTCGTGCGTACGACACACATGACCGGCGTCTTCACCGACCTCGGCATCGAGACCGCGCAGCTCTTCTTTTGGCTGCGCGACCGAAGGACCAACAGCCCGCCGCTCCCGCCTACGACGCTGCTGCATAGCGTCCGCGCCCATCCGACGGCACGGCGGCTGGCGATTCTGGGCTCGGTGGCCGGTTCGTTTGCCTTGGGTGCCGGACTCGGTGCGCTGGGCTACGATAAATTTCCACGACTCACCATGTTCCCGCCGGTGATCTTTCTATTGTGGATTATTGTGATGGACATTCGAACGCCGATTTGCGAGATCGAATCCTCCGAACAGGCCGGCGCCGGCGACATGGGGTTGCCGATGGGATTGGCCGTGTATCACCTTCGGAAGGACCGCGAGCGCAAGGGAAAAGTCCATCGAATGCCCGACTTGCTGCGTTGGAGCGAACGTCTGCCCGCCGACAAACGCGTGGTCATTCTCGATCTCGGCGATTCACCGCACTTGGATACAAACGCGGCACTGGAGCTGCGCGAAATGATTCGGCAGTCGAAAGCGCGCGGGCGGCAACTCGTTCTGGCCGGTGTCGGCGAAAGGCAGTTTTCGATCTTGCGGGAGGCCGGCGCGGGAGACTTGCTGGATACAACCAACGTCTGCACCGATCTTGAACTGGCGATCGCCCGCGGGCTGAACCTGCTCGCCGAAACCAGCTAGCCGCAATTTCAACTGTGCACCGACTCTCCAAGCTCGCCACGCCCGATAGAATAACCCTAACAAAAGCTGCCCCCTCGTGCTCAATTGACCCGCATCGCCGCGGCGCGGAAAATGCCTGCCAACGAAAGGACGACAACCGCGAATGAACACTGCCGACCAGATTAAACAGTCCATTGCCGCCCATCTCGATTCGCTGTCGGGCATGGCGGATCACGCCGCGACCATCGCCAGTATCGTCAAGACCGTTCGCGCGGCACTATCCGCGGGACACAAAGTCCTCACCTGCGGCAACGGCGGATCGGCCGCCGAAGCCCTGCACCTCTCCGAAGAGATGATCGGCCGCTTCAGTCGCGACCGCGAACCGTTCGCAGCCCTTTGCCTCAGCGCCGACCCGACGGCCATCACCTGCATCTCGAACGACTTCGGCTATGAACAGGTCTTTGCCCGCCAGGTGCGCGGGCTGGGGCGCAAAGGTGACGTATTAGTGGCACTCACCACGAGCGGCAAGAGCGAAAACATCGTGCGAGCCCTCGAATCGGCGCGGGCAATGGGCCTAACCACCATCGGCCTCCTCGGCAAACCCGGCAGCCCGGCCGAAGTGCATTGCGATATCGCCTTCACACCGACCGCATCCTCCAACGCCCACGTGCAGGAGATGCACCTGATGGCAATCCACCTTATTCTCGAGCAATTGGACCCCGGCTCCCCCGCAAACTGCTAGACAGTTTTTCTGCGCTCGTAGCGTCAGGCCCCCGTGCCGGACGGATCCAATCACCGGAATTACGCGAAGATCGCTGAATAATTGCTCTTGGTTCGAATTTCGCACTTTCTTATCGCGCAGCGATAACCCCCATCGCGAGCCGGTCCGTGTCGGACCGATGCCCGTTCGATAAGAGTCGGTGCTCGATTGCGAATGGTCTTCGAACCGCTCGTCCCCACGCCGCTGCTCAGAAAAATGCGAAGCCTTATCGCGAGCAATCTCTCGCGAAATCCGTTCCGCTGTACGTTTTCCGAGGGGCGGCCTACTGGTTCAATCCGAGCATATTAAAGTAAGCGGTGTGGCACCGGCTAATAGCCGGTGCCGAACGACCCTCGTAGCGTTCGGCCCCAGCCGGACGGAGAATTCACCGCAAGTAAGAACCGCCCCTGCATGGGTCGGATGGGTAGCCGCTCGCCCGGAGGGCAAAACGGGGGGGCATTGGAAGTGCCGAACGCAAACGGAGTTTCAGACGGGTACGCCCCGGGCATGAGCCACAAACGTGTTGGCGCGGGCTGCATTCCCGCAAGCCACGATCCTGTACGCCGCTCGTTTGAGCGGCGCGTGAATTGGACATGACCGGGCACCGACAGTTTTGTGGGGCGCGAATGCGCCAGGGGCTTGGATATGGATCGCGAGAACTCTTGAAGCCTTGATCCTGATGGGTGACTGGTGCGTGCCCGCGAGGCGCGACAACCACACAGACGAGAACCGGGACGCGTACCAATCGCAAGGCCGTTATATCGGCATCAACAAACGGTTCTTCAAAGAAGTAGAACCGCAGGAAGTGCTATGTTTTGACACGGAAGAGGCTAATGGGTGACCCCTTAGATTTTCGGTGCGGGGATCGAACGCTGGGTTGTGGGTGGCTTGGGGGCTCGCGCGCCGGAGTGCGCCTGTGTAAGGGCAATGGGGCGACGGACAAGGAGTCACAATATTGACATACTTTTCCTAATATTACTTCTGCCCGAAAGCCGCGCTGGCAATAATCAACCTGACCCCCTAGAACTTCGTGTTGCATGTATAGTGATACTCTTGATCGGTGAAAATGTCGCGTGAGTCGCCAGTTGTGGCGTAAGTACTCGTTCAATTGGGGCCCTTGCGAAGAAATGGCCAATACTCAAACTGAAGGGGTACCAATTCGAGAACAACAAATGTACAATCATGTGTCGTTGGCAGGTGTTCCAGCAAGGGCCTATTCTCATGAATCAGAATTGCATTTTTCTTTGGACAATTGCGCAGCTCTCTATTTTTGCCGGCCAGCCTGCGCCACCAGCCAGCAATCCAGAGTTGCAATCGAAGGTCGTCAAGGTTGCACAGGACGATTCACTCATTTTGAAACCCATTCGAATGCTGGTTAAGAACAAGTCCGGCAAGATACTTCCATTCAAGCACCCACCCCAGTCGGATTCTCCAGCCTGGTGCCATCACGGCGGCTTCCCGTTTCACTTTATCAATGCGGCGGGTGTGGACATTATTTGGGGAGCGTGGTCGATCTTGCTGCAAAAGACGCCGAGCATGTTGGAGGAGTTTCATTTCGAGGAAAAGGGACCGGAAATTCTCGCTGTTGCGTTTGATGGCTCCTACGTCTGGGCCTACTTCATTGGGCAAAAGATCAGAGTGTGGACTCTTGATGGCGGACTCGTGGCGGAATGCGACGATAAGAACGGGGCATTGCCAACCGATGGGCCTGTTCGTTTGGCGGCGCTCAAAAAGGGCGAAGTGTTGGCTGTTGGCTCGTTTGCAAAGAACCAGAAGTTCTGGTGCGCAAACCTAAAGCTCAATGGAAACAGCATCAAGTCCGATTGTTTCTTTCGAGCAGAAGCTCCATTCCAGAACTCTGGACGTGTATCAGACTCCCCAATCTTCAGTGGGGATTCATGCCTTTCACGTTGGCCGAACTTCCCAATACTGAAAAATCCGAAGATCGCATTTTCGTCCTGGAACGAGACCGCGGCGGAAAGTACGGGCTCAAAATTGATCCCATCAAGAAAAGCGTGGAGCCGTACGAATTTAAACTCGCCGCATGGCCCAATGGCGGTGAATCCAGAAGGAACTACTTTCGACGGGCCAATGGCCAATCCATGCTCGCGTATATGGATGAAATTCGATTATTCCCCCCGCGCGAATCGGCAGCAATGCAGGACCGATACGAGACACTGCTAAAGATTCCATCCGGCCGTTTCTTCGGAAAAATGTTTGAGCATGAGGGGTTCATTTATGCGCCGGGAAAACCGTGGATTCGTATGAATCCCGAAACACTTGAAATGGAGATATTGGAAGACAAGCAGCGCCGGCACATTCGATGGGAGTTGATTGCCGGTCGAAGCGAGCATTTCGGAATGATTCTCTGGAACGACAAGGGCAAATTCTTCCAGGCGCTGGAAAGCGATGCGAAGACAATGAGCACAATGTCTTATGAATCGAATGTCCGTGGCGCGGCCGCTTCAAAACAAATTGAAACATTGCAGCCTGTTGTGAATGCCTGCTATCGATACAGGAACGCATGTGGACTGTGGCCGGATGATCTGAGTGCTTTGGTTCCCACTTATCTCCCCGCCGTTCCGGCAAACATGACCTATTCGAATTGGCGATCGGGGAGAACGATCTTGGAACTAAATCGCAAATCAAATAAGCGCCAAAAACGCGATCGAGTTGCATTCTGTTTCGACCCGCACGAAGAAGGGTGGTTTCGCATCGATGCAAAGAACATCCAAATGCCGTTGATTGGCCCTCCCATTCCAATGTTGGATTCGCTGACCGATTCTCCGGCCGTTGTGGGCGCTGCCATAAGGGAGTTTGAGGCTCGAATAGCGAAGACACCCGACGACGAAGTATTGCGAACGCTGCAACTTGAGTACCTGCTCGCACATGAGCAGGCTGATTCTGCATTGCAGGCCGCGCTGAATTGGGTCTACGATTTTCCAGGTTCGGCCGGCGCCCGGCAGGGTTGATCGAATCTGAAAGATTGCGTCGGACGGGTAGGCGAGATTTTGACCCGATGCTGCCATTCAAGAACGCCCCAAATGATTCAATGCGGCTGTTCGCGGATTATCCTGTTCTCTTGCGTGGCGGAACAATCAGGCGGGGCGTGTTGGACGAATTCGATACATTCGCAACAAACGAAACGCAGTGGCTTATCGCTGAATATGCCGGGCTCGAATATGCAAAACAGTATTGCTATTCCGATTCTGAAAGCGAAGCGATAATGGTGTGTGATCGCATCGAAATGGAGGCAAAGGCGAGAAACCAGGACCACAATCGAAGTCTTGAGTTAATTCGAGCCGGGGCAAAACTTCGAATGGGGGATTTCGACGGTGCCAAGGCGGATGCGACAACCTTTCGCGACAATGCGAAAGAGCCCCTTTTGTTTGGCTATGACAATCAAGAACTGTTTGAGGCCATAGAAAAATCAAACAGCGAATTCAAATTGGAATACTGGTACTATTTACCGAGCACTGTCAATTGGCCGGTAGATGGAGATTGAGAATTGCCGGCTATTTACTCAAACTGAGCACTTTTCACGCCGCCATGAGGTAAGGCCGAAGTTTTTTTCGTAGGCGCGCGTGGTCGTCATGACTGAGTATCCTTTCAAGTTGGTCGCGTTTGATCTCGCTGCGGAGGGTTTCGAGGCGCATTCGCAGGGACGGGAGCGTGACATCGGTGTTCGCCTTCCTGGCTTGTGCACCGACGGCTTCCATGCCGTGGTGGGTCAGCAGCAGATGGACCAGGCCGCAGAGGTGCAGGTGGTGCACGATGCCCTTGTGCGAGAGCATGCTGTAATCGCCCAGTCCCAAGTCGCACTCCAGTTCCTTGAACATCACCTCGATTCGCCATCGCCGCTCGTAGATCGCCACGATCGTGCGGGCGTCCAGCTTGGTTTCATTCGTCGTAAAGGCGACGAGATTCTTCCATGGGTCGCGCGGCCGCTTGCTGAAGACCAGTTTGACCTGGCCGATCTTCGCCAACGAGCCCACGGCATCAACGATACGGAGCATTCGCGTCCCGCGCGACCGCTTCATGCGCGGCCTTGCCTCGATATTTGAGCAGGCCGGGCCCGAGGTCGGCGATTTTCTGCCAGGTTCCCCATTCGCGGCGGAACCCGCGATTGCGCGGGGAGACAAAACGGGGTCAAGAGACAAAACGGGGTCAGGTTGATTTTTGACATTCCAAATTCCTTTTGACCCTTTCACGTTAGACTTGTTGGCGATTCCTCCTCTCGTAACTAAGAACGCGAAACTCGTAACTGCTGGCCGCACCACCACATCCGAACATTTGCCTAATCCGTCCGACAAACCCCAAATCATGTGCTATATTTAACCTGCGGAAAACCGCACCCGCCAGCCGAAGCCCGCGGGCGATTCCGCCGTTTTGACTTTTTGACGTGTTGACTTTTTGGCATTTGAAGCAATGCTCAAACAGTTCGCCAACATCCTCGCCCGCCCGCCCCAGGGCCTCCCTTTGACCACCCGCCTCATTCTCGCCGTCATCCGCCAAAAAGTCCGCGACCTCCTCTTCATGCAGGCTGCCGAAAAGGGAATGCTCGCCGGCATCGCCAAAACCATCGACAAAGGCATGACGCCACGCCAGCGCGACAAACTCGCCAAAGTCCTCATCAAACTCGCCAAACTCTCCAAAGAACTCGGCCAACCCCCAAAACAGCTCCTCCCGATTCTACAAAAACTCTTCCAGCTCAGATTCGGCGACACCAAACCCGTAGCGCTCAATAAGCAAACCACCCGCCGCCCGGCCCTTCGCTCCAGGGGTAAAATTCACCCCAAGGGTTTTTTTCCACGAAATGGCCTCACGCACACCAGCCGAAAGACCGAACATCAGGCGAACCAACGACTTACAAAATCGAAGCAGGTTAAATCTCCGGCGAAAATGACCATGAATTACCCGGTGAAAACGCACCCGACATTTACCCCAACCCTCCGACGTTTTGGCGTTTTGACGTTTCTCAATTACCAGATCGCCAAATCGCCAAATCCCCCCTCAATCATCCGCCTTGCTCGCATCCTCGATAACAACCCGCGCCAAGAGCCGCGCCACTTCCCACTCCGGCCCCGCCAGCCTGGCCCCAATACGCCGATTTCCACCAAAAAAAAATCCACTCAATATCGACCGCCATCGGCAGGCATTCCCCGGCCGACGAATCCACGCCAAACTTGTCGAAAACGCTTCATCACCCGAAGATACCCCGCTATGAAGATCAACGAATCCGTCGTCAACAAAGCAGCCGCCCTCTGTCGCCAGCGCGGCATCGTCATTCCCACCTTCGCTCAAATGCGCGATCCATCCCTGATCCCCGCTCAAGTCAAACAACACCTGAAATCCGTGGGGCTCTGGGATGTCGATCCCGTCAACCTTTTTCGCATCACGTGGAAGAACGAGCCGGTCGAAAGAGGCGGGCTCTACGGCGACGGCAACTGGATTGAGTTCCCCTCGTCGCTGACCGGCGTTGATGCCCGAATCGTCGGCATCGTCGGCAAGTGGTTCCCCACCGGGCGCACAAGGTCGGCGCGGCATTCGGCTGCATTGTGCCGCCTTGTCACCGGCGAATTTGACCCGACCGCGCAGAAAGCCGTGTGGCCCAGCACGGGGAACTACTGCCGCGGCGGCGTGTTCGACTGCGCCCCTGCTTGGGTGCCATGCAGTCGGCATCCTTCCCGAGGAAATGAGCCGCGAACGGTTCGAGTGGCTCCGCGAAATCGGCGCGGAGGTCATCGCCACGCCGGGCTGCGAATCGAATGTCAAGGAGATTTACGACAAATGCTGGGAAATCCGGCGAACGCGCCCGGATTGCGTGATTTTCAATCAATTCGAGGAATTCGGCAACGCAATCTGGCACTATCATGTCACCGGCGGAATCATCGAAGAGATATTTCAACGACTGCAAGCGCGGTCCGCGGCCGAATCCGCCCGGGGCGCCAAACCATCCAAGCTGCGACTTGCCGCCTACATTTCCTCGACCGGCAGCGCCGGAACCATCGCCGCCGGCGATTTTCTCAAGACAAATCACGCCAACCTCCGCACCGTCGCCTGCGAAGCCCTGCAATGTCCGACGCTCCTGCAGTGCGGCTTCGGCGGCCATCGAATCGAAGGCATTGGCGACAAGCACATCCCGTGGATTCACAACGTGCGCAACACCGATGTCGTCGCGGCGATCGACGACGAACAATGCATCGCCCTCATGCGACTGTTTAACGAGGAGCAAGGGCAACAGTTCCTTATTGAAGAGGGCGTCACACCGCAATTCGTTGCCAAGCTGCCCGATGTCGGCATCTCCGGCATCTGCAACCTCGTCACCGCGATCAAAACTGCCCGCATGTTCGACATGGACTCACGCGACGTGATTTTCATGCCGTTGACCGATTCGATGGGCCTCTACGGCAGCCGCATCGAAGAATATCGCAAATCGCAAGGGCCCTACAGCCTCGTTCGCGCCGCCCGCGATTATGAGCGCTGGCTGCTGGGCACAACTCCCGACCACATCCGTGAATTGACCTACTTCGATCGCAAAATGCTGCACAATTTCAAGTATTTCACCTGGCGAGTAGAGCAGCAGCCGCGGGTGTCGAGATTTGCAGAGACTGTGGGATCCAATTTTGTGACTGAAAATTTTTCGAAGTGGCGGAGTGGGACCGACTGATTGAGGAATTTAACGCCCGTGTCAGCAATGCATAGCGAGTTCAAAAAAAGGAATTACGGTTTCGCCGGCTACGGTCAATTCCCAATTTCACCCGCCAGTTGCACCTTTGCGGGAGTTTGCTATCTTATTCGCCGCACAGAATAGGAAATTAGAAGAGAGGCCTCATGCAAGTTCGCTTCACCTGCCCCGCCTGCAATCAATCCCACGTTCTCGACATGCCCGAGACGACGATTCACCTTACCTGCTCGGCCACCGGCAAGCACCTCGAGCTGCGCCTGGTCGGCGGCGGCGAAGTGAAGGCCAAAGTCGTTGGCGAGAATTCCGCCGATACCGAAGCAGAATCAGAATGACCATTATTCCTTTTTCGTGACGCAGCACGGCTCATCGCTTTTGGTTTTTCTTCAGGATCGCATACGACCGTTCAATGACATGCGACTTCGGCCACAGATGCGTATAGTGGTCCAGAATATCTTCCAAAGCCTCGTTCGCATCCCGCGTGGCCGATTCTTGAATAAACGTGTCCGCCCGCCACCATTCGCAGGTCATGGCCTCGATGGATTCTTCCTTCGCAAACCGCTGTGCCTGCGCATAGTAGCTTCTCGCTTCGGCATATTCGTAGCGATAGTCCGCAGCCAGTTTCCCGGCGAATATCGCGGCGGCCCAGCGAACCTCGCTGGAGCCATCGCCCGATTGCACAATCGAGGCAAACTTGGATTCGCTCAACCCCACCACCGCCTTGTCAATCACCGCCCCCTGCTGAAGGGTCTTGACAAAACCGGCAATGCCCTCGCTCCATGCATCCGTCCCACCGGCAACATCCAATCGCTCAACGAAAGCCATCGCTCGTTCGAATTCCTCCGGCTGTTCGTAAAGCAGATAGGTCTCTTCGCCGCTGCCCGATCTCCCAAGGGGAACATAAAGCATTTCCAGGAGCATGCCGCACATACGCGGAGTGAGATGGCGCAGCTCGATGCGAACTTCATTGCGATTGCTGTCGGCGGCTTTCGAGCCCGACGGCACGAGATACAAATGAAAGAACGGGCGGACCGGACTCTTCGAATTCGACGCACGACGCACGACCGCATTCTCGCGCGGAGCGGCGCCGACCGGCTCGACTGATGCCACATGAGTGTCACTGTTTTCGCGCGGCTCGGCGGGGTTCGGCTTTGTCCCCTCCCGTTTTTGAGCGGGCGGTCGCTTCGACGGTTTCAGAACACGACGGTCCTGCTTCCACCAGGAGGCGTCCCAATTCGAATCAAGCTCGCCGCATCCGCCCAGCGCGACCAAAACGGCGGCGATCATCAATCCTGCTATTCGTTTATGAATCATGTATGACTCAATTCCCATTCTAAATCCTGATTGTGCGTCCATACCCGGCGATGTCAATTCGGTGCAGTCCGTCGCTGGAAAGTGTAAGCAGCTCCTTGCAAAACGGACTCGGCTTGTCCGTTGAACCGAGACAAGCGAGCACGATAAATGAGTTTATCGGACTTTGCCGCAGAACCGTCAAAACCGACAATTCGGAGCCCTTGGTACGGAATTGATCCGGTACATTTACACGACACTTTCATTTCCTTCATGATCCCATAACTTCAAATTGATCATAAGGATATACCTTACTGGTGGTTGAAGGCGTCCTCAAATCACACCTCGTTTTTTTTGTATTGCTCTCGCCTTAATCGCCAACTCGGAATAACATTACTGTCCGGCATATGGGGGAATGAGCTGTACCTCGCAAGAACTGGTTCGTAACTCCAAGCTCACCGGACATTCGATCTCACGCCGCCGGCTATTCGCCGCGCGTGTTTGTGTATCTTAAGGGGACATCCTGGCTGGGGAGGCAGGCATGATTACACCGAGTCGCCGTGCGATGGTCGACCACATTCTCGTGGACCTCAACACACAGTGCGATTTTTTATTGCCCGGCGGCGCGCTGCCCGTGGCAAATCGTGCTGAAGTCCTGCCCCGTGTGCGCCAAATCATGAACTGGGCGCGACTGAAGCAAATTCCCGTCATCTCCAGCCTCGAAGCACATCGCCCCGGCGAATCCTTCAGAAACATGCCCCCGCACTGCCTCGATCGCACCCTCGGCCAGAAAAAACTGCCCTTCACCCTGATGCCCAATCGCATGTTGATCATGGGCGATAACACGGCCGATGTGCCGATGGATCCGTTCCGTCGCATTCAACAGCTTATCTTCACGAAGCGCCATCCCGATTTTCTCGCAAATCCCAAGGCGGATCGGCTCATTAATTCGTTGACCGCCAATTATTGGATACTCTTTGGCGTTTCCGCCACCCACTGTGTCAAGGCCGTGACGCTCGGCCTCCTCGGCCGGCACAACAAGGTCGTTGTCGCGCGCGATGCCTGCGGCTATTGGTCCGTGGCCGATGGCGAGCATGCCTTCCGTCAAATGGAAGCCAAGGGCGCGATGATCGCCACGACCGATGAAATTGTCAGCGGCGCGGTCGACGACAAAATCAAGTCGCATTTGGTTCAATTCGACACCGACGACGAACTCGACACCCTCGGCGAAATTCGGGCCATGTCGCTCGAAGAAGAGCACCATGCCGAAAAACCGGCCTGCGGTAATGGTTCCAACGGCAACGGACACAGACACAACGGCGCCAACGGCTATGGATCGAAATCCAATGGCGCCAAACAGGATCCCGTCGCCGAGCTTCGGCCCGAAAACGTGGCGGATTTTGTTCCTCCGCATCTCATTCGCGAAAAAGCCCGCCACAACGGCAAAAAGGCCCGGCGCGATCTCGCCTGATTCTTTTCCGTCGGCCTGCGTCGCGACCTTGCCTCATGCTCAAAATCCCACTATCTTCCAATGGTTGAATCAGTTGCGCGGTTTGCGTCCGATCCGCATGGATGGATCGGCCGTCGGATCGCAACGAGCGGAACCGCATGGCCAAAAAGCTGCCCAAACAGCTCGCAATTCTCGACGAAGACCTCTGCACCGGCTGCGATGCGTGCGTGACGGTCTGCCCGGTCGATTGCATCGATAAGATTCGCGACCCCGGCAACCCGCGCTATGCGATGGGCATTTGCACGATCGACCTTCAGGTCTGCATCGGCTGCAAGCTTTGTGCCCAAGTGTGCCCCTGGAACGTCATCACCATGGTGCCGACCGATCAGGTCATGGCCCAGGAAAAATATCATGGGCTTGTTACAGACGATCAACTTGCGGCGCTGGCGAAATAGCGGAGGATTACCGTAATTTGCCGTTCCAGTGGAGCCAGTAAATTGGAGCCGGATTTGAAGCACTCGTTTGGCATTAGGATGAAAAATGCATGGCTTCAGTCTACCTTGAAACGACCATCATCAGTTACTTAACTGCACGTCCGAGCCGTGACCTGATCGTTGCCGCACACCAACAAATCACGCGTGATTGGTGGGATCGCTCAAGCCATAAATTCAGCCTTTTTATTTCCGAAGTGGTACTGAGGGAATTGCAGGCCGGCGATCCCGATGCAGCGGGGCAACGCCTTCAAGTTGCGGAAGACATTGCATTGCTTTCTCTTTCGGAGGACGTTGAAACACTCGCCCGCATCTACCACGCCGAATTGAAGCTCCCACCTAAAGCGGCGAACGACGTCTTGCACATTGCCTTCGCAGTGGCCTACAAAATTGACTATCTTCTAACTTGGAATTGTGCTCACATTGCAAATGGTCACACCATCAAAAGGCTTTCGCAAATAAATGACCGGATCGGACGGTCAACACCGGTCATAATAATGCCCGAAGAACTTCTGGAGGAGTGAATAATGTTTCACGATCCAATCGTCGAAGAGGTCCATCGAATCCGCCAAAAAATGTGGGATGATTGCGGTGGCACGTTGGATGGCCTTATCGAGTTGTTCCGTAAAAGCGAGGTCGGGCATTCGTCGCGCATCATCTCTGCGGATGAACTCGCCAATAAGTCGGATTGCAATCGAACCACCGGAAATGCAACGAAGCCGGACGCGAAGTTGTAACCATGTTATGATGCAACTGAGAATCGGCGGCTCCCTTACGGTAAGTGCCCTTAGTTCGACTTTCGCACTTTTTCATCGCGCAGCGACGCACTCATCGCGAGCCGGACCGTGTCGGTCCGGGGCCTGTTCATCAGGAGCTGGCGCTCCATCGCGCGAAGATTCCATACGGAGAATTCCAAAATCAAGTTCACTCGCAAGCGGAACGCCAGCCTCGTCACCACGGGCACCGGATCGGCACGATCCGGCTCGCGATGGTCGGCTTCGCCGATTTTTATTGCAACCCCACGGCACGCTTACCGGTGCTGAAAACCATTCGAGTTCATCGAAGATGCCGCGATTCATGGGTTCCCGAAATCGAGAAAAGTGCGAATGTCGAACTTAAGGAATGGCACTCAAACCGCAACAGTTGTTCCGAATATTTCGGCCGTGCGGAATTTTTGATTTTCAGTGCGACTCGCCGAACTGTTACTTGCGGGATAGAATCGCGATCCGCGGTTGCAAGTCTTCGCAATCGCACGCGGAGCCGCCGTAAATGGCAACATTCTCCATCGCACTCGGCAGCCTATTCTTGTATGTCATTGCCTATCACACCTATGGCCGGTGGCTTTCCAAGAAATTCTTTAAGCTCGACCCAAACGCACCCGTCCCCAGCCGAACCATCAACGACGGCCACGACTTCGTCCCCACGCGAAGAGAAATCCTCTTCGGCCACCACTTTACCAGCATCGCCGGCACCGGACCCATCGTCGGCCCCGCGCTGGCTGTCATATGGGGCTGGCTGCCGGCGCTGCTTTGGGTACTGTTCGGCAGCATCTTCATGGGCGCGGTGCATGACCTTTCGACGCTCGTCGTCTCCATTCGCAACCGCGGACAGACTGTCGGCGAAGTAGCGGGGCGGCTCATCAATCCGCGGGTGAAGGTGCTGTTTCTGCTCATTCTTCTTGTTTCGCTGATGATCGTCCTCGCTATTTTCGGCCTCGTCATCGCCCTGATTTTCGACATGTATCCGGCCAGTGTGCTCTCCGTGTGGATCGCCATGCCGCTGGCCATGATTGTCGGCTGGCTGGTTTACAATCGCGGCACGAGCCCAACGGTCCCGGCGCTCATTTCCCTCGTCGTCATGCTGGGTGCCATAGTACTGGCATCCGAGTTTTCGGCGTTTTCATTCAGAATCACGCCGTTCACACTCGGCGGCTTCATCATCAGCCCGGTCATCACATGGACGGTCACTCTGCTGATTTATTGCTATTTCGCCAGCACGCTTCCCGTCTGGCTGCTGCTTCAGCCGCGCGATTATGTGAACGCGTATTTGCTCGTGGTCGGCCTCGTCGTCATTGTCCTTGGCATCGGAGCAGCCACCTTTTTCCATGAGGGCGGCGCCCCTCTCGTCGCACCGGCGATTCAGACGAACGTGGCCGGCGCTCCACCGATGTTTCCGTTTCTGTTCGTGACGATCGCCTGCGGTGCGATTAGCGGCTTCCACTGTCTCGTTTCCAGCGGCACGAGCAGCAAGCAGATTGCGTGTGAGACGGATGCTCAGTTCGTGGGCTATGGGTCGATGCTGACGGAGGGGTTTCTGGCGGTGCTGGTGATTTTGGCGTGTTGTGCGGGGTTGGGGATGGGATCGACAACGATTGCTCGGAATTTCTCAGGACCCAATGTCTACGGAGACTACGAATATTCGTTTGGCAAATTCGAAAATGAGAGCAGAAACAATGTGGATTTCACTGTCACTAAGGGATATCGCGGAAATCACTACTACAACTCGCACAAAGATGGCGCGTGGATAGCGTTCTCGTGTGCGGAAGAGAAGGAACACGCTCTACATAATGGTTCTGTCATATTTCATAAGTCGCAACCTTCAGCGACATTTAAGGGCTTCCCGGCATTTCTTGAGCGCTATCGGTCCTGGTCCGCCTCCGGCGGCCTCGCCAAGACCGTTTCCGCCTTCGTTGACGGTGCCGGCAACTTCGTCTCGGCCCTCGGCATTCCAAAGCCAGTCGCCGTCGGCCTCATGGCCGTCCTCGTCGCATCTTTCGCCGCGACCACGCTCGACACCGCCACGCGCCTTCAGAGATACGTGATACAGGAACTCGCCGTCACATTTCATCTCAAGCCGCTCGCCGGTCCGAAAGGTGCCACCGTTTTGGCAGTCCTCTCCGCCGCCCTCATGGCCGCCATTCCTCCGCCCGGCGAAACGTGGGCCGCCGGCATGGGCAAGGGCGGCATGACACTCTGGCCGATCTTCGGCGCGGTCAACCAGCTTCTCGCCGGTCTCGCCTTCACCGTCGTCGTCTTCTACCTCGCCCGGCGAAAAATGAAGCTCTGGTTCATCGCCCTGCCCGCCGCCGCCATGCTGCTCGTCCCCATGTGGGCCATGCTCTACCAACTCTTGAATACGACCGACGGCTGGTGGCCCAAGGGGCAATACCACCTCGTCGCCGCGGGTGTCATTATTCTGGCACTCCAGGTCTGGATGGTCATCGAGGCCCTGCGCATGATCCCCCGTGTTCACGGCATTCTCGAACCGGCCCTGCCCGCTCACCCGCGAGGATTCCCGGTCGTGGAACTCGCGGCGACTGCGCCACACGATTTAGACTCGAATCGTTGACTCTCTGCCGCAACGCGGCGCCAATCAGAGCCGCGCCCCTAAGGAAGCGGTCGGCGCGCAAGCAAAAGGGCCTGTGACCCAACGAATGAAATGCCTCAAACCGGTGCAATCGCATCATGTTCGAATCGAACACTTCAACGTTCAAAATAATCCTCCGCCCGATTCTCAGCGAACCCAAGATTGCGAATCCCGAACTAACAAGCCTTCAAAAACTCACCCACCATCCGCGCAATCGTCTCCGGCTTCTCCACCGGCGACATGTGTCCGCAATCCGGAATCGTCTTGAGTTGCGACGTCGCAATCCCCGCATGAATCGTCCGTGCCGAAGCCGGCGGCGTGATGACATCCTCTTCGCCCACAATCACCAGCGTCGGCACGCGAATCTCCGGCAAAGTCCGCGTGGAGTCCGGACGAACGGCCATGGCCTTTAGTGCCGCGGCCACGCCCATCGGCGGCGTTGCGGACATGATGCAGCGCCATTCCTCCACCAGTGCATCGGGCGCGATCTTCGCAAACAGCTTCGGCGTCATCGCATCGGCCACCACCTTGCTGCCTTCTGCCATCACCTTGGCTGCGGTTTCGTGCCGCCCTTTCGCCGCCTCCGGCGTATCCGCCTCCGCCTTGGTATCGGCAAACACCAATCCGCGCACTCGGTCACGATGCCGCCTGAAAAACTCAAACGCCACATAGCCGCCCATCGAAAGCCCGACAACAACAACCGGCATCTTCTGGCCAATCGCATCGAGCAACCCGGCCAGATCATCCGCATAGGTCGCCATCGTCGCGTCGCTCGTCGCCTGCGACTGCCCCATACCGCGCAGGTCCGGCATGATCAGCGTATTGCGGCCCGCCAACGGTGCAACCATGTGCTGCCACAGCCGCCGCGACAACGGAAAACCGTGAATGAACAAAACCGGTTCGCCGCTGCCATGTACGTCGTAGGCCGTTTGAATTCCATTCACCGTGATCTGGCTCATGTTTCGACTCCCTTCGTAGGAATGCCGCGATACGGCCCGGCACATGCCATCTCGAATGCGGATCCGCGATTCTTGAAAACCAGCCGAATTCTGCTCCAATCCATGATATACTAGCACATGTAGACCGAGCAGTCCGAAACTACGCCATCCACCCAGGGAGACCAGCGACATGCCCTACAAACGATTCGCCGCACTGGCCATTTTCATGATTTCAACGGCCGTTTACTTCGCCTGCAATCCGGACAGTTCGGCCAAAAACGATAAGCCTGCGGAATCCACACAAGACAGCGGCCAGCCCGGCGCCATCAACTGGCGAAAAGAATGGTCCGCCGCCAAGTCCGAAGCCGCATCCTCGGGAAAGCTGGTCATGATCGACTTCTACACAACCTGGTGCGCCCCGTGCAAAATGCTTGAAAAGAAGGCCTTTCCCGATGCGCGCGTCGTCAAGGCCGCGTCGCAACTCGTGGCCATCCGGCAGACGCCGAGCGTGAAGGTAAATCGCTCGCCAAGGAATACGGCATACGAGCCTATCCGACGCTGCTTTTGTCGATGGCGGCGGAAAAGGAAAGGGGCGTATCGAGGGCTATTACGGCCCCGGAAGAGTCAGCGCCGCAGATTCAGAAAATGATCGACAACAACAAGTAGTGCAGCGGCAAATCTAAAAATCGCCGCAGCAGCGCGCAAAAAAGTGCCCACCCGATCCGACCACCGAGTGGGCACATACCAGCGGGCGGGCGAGCCGACAATCGCCCACTGGCAACACGCTATGGAAAGTACAACCGGCGACAGCAGAAAACCCCGCCGCCGTAACCGAAGGGAAGACATTCCCCTCAAGAGATAGAACAAAGCAACGTGCCGGATTATTCCGCCGCGAGAACAGATTCTTCAATTCACCCCACATTCGCTCAAGATTGCTCATAAGTACATGTCCACGCTTAATTTATGATTCATGTCCGCCGCGATCGCACTCCACCCCTCAAGCACAATCCAAATATTCTTCCGCCAATCCCTGAACGAAATGAAAACAATTAAAGAATCGCATTCCGATTTACCCGTCCGCGAACGCCTCAAAACCCTTGCCGCAATCTGTCCTCACCCGCACCATTCGACTAATATCAATCAGTTTCAACCTAAACGCAGCATCCTGAGGAATCGGCCCTTATGCAACGTTCCTGAGCCAAAGCCCCCCTTCGGCACTCTCCGCCGAATGGATCATCCTGAATGCCACTGTCTTCGTCTCCGTGCCGCCGCGATCATGATGATCGAGCTCGTCGCCGGCCGCATCATCGCCAAGCACCTCGGCGCTTCCGTCTACACGTGGACCAGCGTCATCGGCATCGTCCTGGCCGGCATCGCCATCGGCAACTACATCGGCGGCCCCATCGCCGACAAACACTCCAACAAGAAAACCCTTGCCCTGCTTCTTCGCGCTCGGCTCCGCCATGTCCGGGGCGATCACCCTGCTCGACCGCTTCGCCGCTGATCCTCAGCTTCCTCTGACGCTCTCCTGGCCTATGCGTCGCCCTGCAGTCGGCATCGGCTTTTTCTATTCCCACCCTGTTTCTCGGCATGATCAGCCCCGTCATCGCCAAAATGGCCCTCGATCTCGGACGCGAGCGCGGCCGCACCATCGGCGACATCTACGCATTCGGCGTCGTCGGCAGCATCGTCGGCACATTCATCGCCGGCTACTTCCTCATCGCCGCACTCGGCACGCTCGGCGTCGTCTGGGCCGTCGCCGTCATTCTCGCGGCCATGGCATTCTTCTACGGCCGCAGCCCTGCCACCCTCGCCTGGGCCGTCGCCGCATGCTTCCTGACATTTCTCTCAACCTCCCACGCCGATTGGGCGCGCTCCATCGGCGAATCGCTGAAGCTCCGGCCGACGCGCGACAAGGACATCATCTACTCCACCGAAAGCGACTATTCCTACATCCAGATCGTGCAGATCTCCAAAGACCCCGATGTCCGCGGCATGCACCTCGATACCCTCCTCCACAGCCAGCTCGACATGGATCGCCCCGGCGACTTCCGATACGACTACGAAAAAGTCTACCTCGCCATCACCCTTCGAATGCGCCCGAATGCCGACCGCATCGACAGCCTCACCATCGGCGGCGGCGGCTATGTTCATCCCCGCTACATGAACGCGCGCTGGCCCAGGGGCCGCACCGATGTCGTCGAAATCGACCCGGCCGTCACCGAAGCCGCCATGGTCGCCTTCGGCCTCCCCCGCGATACCACCATTCGCCCCTTCCACGAGGACGGCCGGGTCTATATCGACCGCCTCATCGCCGAAAAGCGCGAAGGCAAACCGGTCGAGCCCTACGACTTCATCTACTGCGACGCCGTCAACGACTACAGCGTCCCCCATCAGCTCACCACCCGCGAATTCATGTCCGAGGTGCACGAACTCATCAAGCCCGATGGCGCCTACCTCATGAACATGATCGACATCTACGAGAGCGACAAATTCGACGGCGGCCTGCTGCTCGGCTCGCTCATCACCACGATGA
>JADJRI010000067.1 GCA_016712275.1 Planctomycetota bacterium | reverse complement strand
ATGTCATCGCATCGAATCATCCCAAGCCGTGGAAAAAGCAGATCAATATGCTCATTGCATACATCTACTTCTACAATCCGCTTCGCTTCGCCTACGCCCTCATCCGCCCGCGCAGCAAACTGTATCTGGCGGATGCCCTCATGCAGCTTGTCGGCATGCGCGGCCTGATGCAAAACATCCGCCGCACCTTCGGCTGGGCCATGCGCCTGCGCTCATTGAAAATCACGCGGCGAACCCAGGTGCCGGCCAGTCCGATCCCGATGCGCAACGTCGATGGCAATCCCGCCGACCACGCCCTTCCCGGCACACCGTTGCCAGGGTCGCGCATGGGCGGCCTGGTTCAGCTCGGTGTCATGGGTAAGTCAAACAGCTATTGAGATCGGTGATGTCTGGGTAGAAGTGCTCACCCATCACTTTTTTCAAACAGCTTCTGCCGCGAGTAAAGGCCCTAAATCCGCAAGTGCCAGTACAGCATCCCTGCCAACAAAAAAACATAGCCGCCGATGGCCAGCAATTCCCGTTTGAAACTCGCTACGCGCATGCGCAGCAGCAGCACAATGATATAATTCCGCGCCACCTGCACCCGCCGATCGCTTCCGAGAAGCCCGCCGGCCAAGGCGTACATGATGCGAACCGAAATCACGATGAAGTAAATGGCGCAGACAGTCGTCAGCAGCAGGCGATACAATTCAAACAGGTCACGGTCGAGTAGATTCATGGCTCGATGCCGGTCAATGTGTTATTGCTCGTCCTCGCTGTCGTCCGGCTCCATGCCCTGCGCCGACATCATTCCTTCAAACAGCAGGCTGCCGATGCGCACCATCGTAGCGCCGGCTTCGATGGCCGTCTCGAAATCCTCGGACATCCCCATGGAAATATCCTTGAAATGCGGGCCGAGGTGCTTTTCGCCCTTCACATCTTCGAAGACATCCTTCAAGCGGTCGAAATACAAGCGAAGCTCGCCGGGCGGGCTGTCGATCGGGGCCATGGTCATCAGACCGCACAGCCGAATGTTGGGCCACTCTGCAAAATGCTCCAGCAAATGCGGCACCGCGCCAACCGCCACGCCGAATTTGCTTTTTTCGCCGCTTGTATTCACCTGCAGGAGAAAATCGACCGTGCGGCCGAGCTTCTTGGCCTGCTCGTGAATGTCCTCGGCCAGCCGCAGGCTATCGACACTGTGGATCAACTCGATCCACGGAACAACCAGCTTGATTTTGTTGCGCTGCAGATGCCCCACCATGTGCCAATGCGGACGCGGACCGGGCGGCTCGCGACGGCCGGACAACACGCTTTTGCGTTCGATGAATTCGTGAATCATGCCCGCGCTGATTGAGCTGCTGCGGCCGGCTCTCGCCGATGTCGAGGATACCCAACTCGAGTGCATTGCGAATGACATCGAGTTCGACGTATTTCGTGACGGCAATCAGTCGAACCGTGGATGGGTCGCGATGGGCGCGCGTGCTCGCCTTTTCGATGCGGTCGGTCACCCGCTTCAGGTTCTCGGCGAGTTTCTTTTTGATGACATTGGTCTTGGCGATCACGGGGCGCGTCCTTTCGTCCGTGGGTCTGCCGCGATTGTAACTCGACCACGGCGATGAAGAAAGAGCTGGGGCCGCCCGTGAGATGAAAGATTTAAGACGGAATAATGTAGGGAAAACGGCGGGGATCGTGCCAAGGCGGGCTCGACTCCACATCCAGGACGGCGACGCAATAAGCCTCGACCCGATCCATAAATTCAAAAATGCAAACACCCATGAAGGGCACATCGGTCGCCCCGTTTCGCCCCGACAGCCGCGCTGCCGAAGTCAAATGTTCGCGGCTTGTGGTCCGCAACCGTGCAACGCCATCGGCATGCCCCTGGAATAGTTGCAAATGAATCGCCGCGATTTGTATAAGCCCCTGCAAAAATCGTTTTTGTTCGCCGCCATTCAACGTCACACGCCACAATCCTTCCCACGCCTCGTGTGATTCCCACCAGTAGCCGTGGTTGTACAGATCGCAGCCGAAAAGGTATTCAGGGCTGTCGCGCCAACGCTCCGGCGGCGCCCACTCAACGTGCGGCTCGACATGACCCGGCGGGCGATAACTTTGCGACCTTCGGGATGGGCGATGGGGTGCGGATGTCTGCCGGGAACAAATCGATAGGGCGGAAAGCGAATTTGGTAAAACGCGGCGCTCCATGGGGCAGCGTGTTGATCTCGGAACTCGGCATCGGATACATAATACCGAAGATCGTGTCCGACATGGAGTGATTGAAGGTGGGCCGTCGAAAGGAGGTCCAAAAATCCATCGTTGCGACTGCCGGCGTCGCCAAAAAAGCCATTCTAACATAAGCTGAAGGATTCAATCGGATGAGCGCTGTATTTCGATCGTATTGATGACATGAGCAGGATTCGCAATCAGCTTGAGATTCTTCGCTTGATGGGCCCGCGATGGGTGGCCTTTCGCGCGACGTATGCGGTGCGAAAAAAGTCCGGCGCACTGCGACGATCAACGCCCCCAATCGACTTAAACGCACTTCCGTTGTCGCATGTATTTGCTCAGGGTGGTTCCATCGCCCCGGCGGAGATTCGTACCTTTTTTGAACACCACGCCGGGCGTTTTTTCTTCAACATCGGCCATCCTCCCGATCGCATGGTGCTTCGGCAAATCGCCCGTGACGATGGCGTCGCCCGCACGATTGCCGTGGCCGACGATTACTGCGTCGGGCGTTTTCTTTATTACAGCCACAAGTCAGTCGATCACGGCCTACCCGTCGATTGGCTGCGCGTGGCCGACTCGAAATTGAGTCACACGGCCGACACACATTGGAGCGACTACCCGACATTTTCGCCGGAATTGGGCGACGTCAAGACGGTATGGGAACCCTCACGTTTTGCCTGCGCGTTTTGGCTGGCCCGTGCTTACGCATTTACCGGCGACGCAAAGTACCCGGCCGCGTTTTGGAATTTGCTTGAAAGCTGGTCAAAACAGAACCCACCCAACATGGGGCCGAACTGGAAATGCGGACAGGAGGCCTCGCTGCGCGCCTTCGCCTGGCTCTTTGCATTGCATGTCTTTTGGCCATCACCCGAGACCACGCCCGAGCGGGTCGGCCTGCTCGTCAGACTGCTCGCTGTGACCGCCCGGCGCGTCGATGCCAACATCGATTATGCCGTCTCGCAAAAAAACAACCACGGCATCAGCGAAGCCGCCGGACTTTTTACCATCGGCACGCTGTTGCCGTTCCTCCGCGATGCCGACCAATGGCGAGAGCGAGGCCGCAAATTTCTGGAGCAGGAAATCGCGCGGCAGATTTATGATGACGGCAGCTTTGTTCAGCACTCGATGAATTATCATCGACTCATGCTTCACGATTGCCTGTGGGTGATGCGAATCGCTGAACTCAATGGCAGGCCGCTTTCCGGCGCCTTTCGCCGCCGTGTGGCGCTCGCGACCGAGTTCATCTTTGAAATGCTCAATCCGCAAAACGGTGGCGTGCCCAATTACGGTGGAAATGACGGCGCGCTGATCCTCCCGCTCGATGCCTGCGACTATACCGACTATCGACCGGTTATTCAGGCGGCAATGTATGCAACCGCGGGCCAGCGTGTTATGAGCGCCGGCCCGTGGGATGAATCTGGCGCGTGGCTGTATGGCGATGCATTTTTGCAGGCGCCGATGGTCGCTCGCGCACCGACCTCGCGGCGATTCGACCCCGGCGGTTACTACACGATTCGCGGCAGAAAGTCCTGGTGCATGGTCCGGTGCCATGCCTATCGGGACAGGCCGGCGCATGTCGATATGCACCACCTCGATCTGTGGTTCGACGACTGCAACATCATCTCCGACAGCGGCACCTATCTGTACTACAGTCCGTCGAAGCCGGCCTTCGAAAAATTCTTCAAGGACAACACGGCCCACAATACAATTGAGCTCGACGGCCGCGGCCCGCTTCAACTTGCATCGCGCTTTCTCTGGATACCCTGGCCCAAAGCGGAGTGCCTGAATCATGGCACAAGCAAATGGCGGGGCGAAAGCCATGCCTACAACCGCGGCCCTTCGCCGGTCATTCACCGCCGCGGCGTGGAACTCGTTTCCGACAACAAATGGCTCATTACCGATGAGCTGACCGGCCAGGGCGCGCACGATGTCATTCTTCGATGGCACCTCGCGGATGGAACGTTCGAACATCACGCCGAGAAGCGATGGTTCGATCTCGAACTCTGCTGCGGAAAAGTACGGCTGTCCTTCGACATGCCGGACGCATTCAAAATGACCGTCCGCCGCGGCGATGAATCGGCCATTGGCGTCATGGGCTGGCAATCCCGATATTATGGGAGAAAACGCCAAGACCCACCGTCGAACTCAGCGGCCGATCCGCCCTGCCGATGAAGCTAATCACGCGTGTCAGCCTCGGGGGCGAAGCCGGTTTATGAGACTCATCTACATCCACCAATACTTCGTCACCAACGAGGGCACCAGCGCGACGCGAAGCTACGACGTGAGCCGCTATCTCGTCGAGATGGGCCACGAAGTGACGATGATCACCGGCGTTCATGATCAAAGCTCGCTGCCGCGCATGCCGTGGTATCGACTGTTTCAGACGCATCACATCGACGGCATTCGCGTGGTTGCGTGCAACGCGTATTACTCGAATAGCTTGAACGTAATCTGGCGGACATGGTCGTGGTTGAAGTTTGCGATGCTGGCAACGTGGGCCGCGATTCGTGTGAAGAAGCCCGACCTTATTTTCGCGACCAGCACGCCGCCGACCGTGGGCATTCCCGGTCGAATCGCTGCAGGGCTTAAAGGCATTCACTATATCTTTGAAGTGCGCGACCTGTGGCCCGAAGACTTGCTTCGCCGCAGGGCGCATGAAAGCGCGGGTTTCAATACAAGTGCTGGGAAATGCTGGAGTCGTTCTGCTACGCGAAGGCGGCCATGATTCTGCTGGTGTCGAAGGGGTTTCACGATCGGCTGCTCGAACGCGGATTTCCGCCGGAGAAGCTTCGCACGCTCGTGCTCGGCGCCGATGGTTCGATCTACAAAGACGTAAAGCCCGATCACGAGTATTGGAAGCGCCACGGCCTCGACGGCAAAATCAAGGCAGTCACCGGCGCGCTGGCGATGCCAATGGACTGACACAACTCCTCGATGTTGCCGAGCAACTCAAGCATCGCTCCGACATCGCCATCATCCTGATCGGCGAAGGCAAGATGCGGCCATTGCTTATTCAAGCCGCCAAGGATCGCGGCCTTTCCAACATTCACATGCACGAGCCGGTGCAGAAGATGCAGATTCCCGGCATATTGGCCGCCGCCGATGTCGGCCTGATGATTCTCAAGCAGATCACGCGGCCGCGATGGGTGACGCCGAACAAGATTTTCGATTACATGTTTGCCGGTTTGCCCAGCATCGTGAATTTCGCCGGCACGACGGCCGAGCTGGTCGAAGCCGACGGTGTCGGTGTGGCGGCGAAGCCGGGTGATGCTGCCGACTTGGCATCGCGATTGCTTTACTGGGCAGATCACCCGGAGGAACGCAAAGCAATCGGCCAACATGCTCGCGAAGTTGCCTTCGGCAAATATGACCGGCAGATGATCGCGAAGGAACTGGGCAAAATTTTCGACGATTACTCCGTGGGTTATTCCCTTGAGCGGAAGTGATCGAAAACCTGAAGTTTGAAATGCCAAACGTATATTGGACAAATCGCCTTGCCACGCCGGACGACACGCCGGCCGTGCTGCCGCGCCTTGTCCGCATCGTGCATGGCGATGCGTACCAGGAAATCAACGAGACATACTGGAACTGGCGGTATCTCAACGACACGCCGTTTCGTGCCAAGATCATCATGGCCGAACACGAGGGCCAGCCGATTGGCATCCAGCCGCTGGCGGTCTTCGACTGGCAGCGCGGCGAAGCGCGGATGACGGGGGCGATGTACACAGGCGTTCTGACACATCCCGACCATCGTCGGCGCGGGGTTTTCAAATCGCTGGTGGAATCTTCGAATGAATATGCCAAGTCGGTCGGGGCGATGTTCAGCATGACGCTGCCGAACGATGCGTCGCTGCCGGGGTTTTTGAAGACGAACGAGTGGGCGTATCCCGGACTGATCCCGATGCACGTGAAAGTGATTGACGGCAATGCGATGCTGCGGCCGAGACTGGGACCGATCGCGCCGCTGGTTGGGTGGATGCCGGGAATGTTGTGCCGGGCGCGCGGCAGCGGGATTGACACTGGAGTTGACTGCCGGTTGGCGACAGAGGTGCCGGATGATCTGGAGGCGGCATTCGATGCGTTTGCGCGGGATTGCGATACGCTGATGATTCGGCGGACGGCTTCGTACTGGCATTGGCGGTATCTCACGCGGCCGGGCTCGACGTATCGCACGATGGTGGCGACGAAGAATGGCGAGACGCTGGGTGCCGTAACGACGGCAGTCGGCAAACGCGCGGGGCTGGATGTTGGGATGATCATGGATCTGGTTGCCAAGGGCGGCGTGCCGGTGATGCGGGCGCTGCTTCGCGCGGCGGAGGGAGAGTTGAAGGCTCGCGGTGTGGGCCTTGTCACGTGCCAATCTTCCACGCCGCTGATGCGCCAAGCTTTGAAGCAGGAAGGATATCGAAACGCCGGGCCAACGATCACGCGAAAGAGCTTTCACTTTGTCTATCGGCCGACGGGAAATGACGGCTGGCCGCGGCCGCCGGTGGTGCTAAGTGACTGGCACTTGACGTTTGGCGATTCGGATAATGCATGATGCCATAATTACGGCTTTCGTGTCCGCCCTGCTCCTGTCGGAGCTGGGCTAAACGGGGAAGGCGATTCCGAATTCTGAATTACATATCCCCAAGCTCGCATACATCATTCCAAGTTCACGCACTCTTTCGTTTCTCGGCAATCACCTGTCGCAGAATTTCTTCGAGGCCCGTTGTCGGGCGGTAGCCGATCATCGAGTTAATTCTCTCCAGGCACGGCACGCGGCGCATCATGTCGTCGAACGGCCGGCCGTAGGCTTCCTGATAAGACAGGTGCTTTTTCACGCTCTTGCTGCCGGACATGGCAATGACTTTGTCGGCCAGCGCGTCAATCGTGATTTCCTCGGTCGCGCCGATGTTGTAGACGCGACCGAAAGCCTTGGGGCATTGCATGAGTTCTATGATCGCGCGGACAACATCGCCGACATAACCGAAGCAGCGGGCCTGCGTGCCGCTACCGTAAATCTCGAGTGGCTCGTTCTTCAAGGCGCGCTCGACGAAGCGGGGAATCACCATGCCATACTGGCCGGACTGGCGCGGGCCGACGGTGTTGAAGAATCGGGCGACGACGACGGGCAGTTCAAATTGCTGGAAATAGGCGAGGCCGAGAAACTCGTCGATCATTTTCGAGCAGGCATAGGACCATCGCGAAAAATGCGTCGCGCCGAGAACGGTGTCGTCGTCTTCGCGAAACGGCACCTTCTCGCTCTTGCCATAGACTTCGCTCGTCGAGGCGATGAGAAGCGGGCAGCGAAACTTGTTGGCGACTTTGAGCAGCACTTCGGTGCCGTGAATGTTTGTTTCGATGGTTCGCACCGGTTGATCGACGATGAGCTGCACGCCGACGGCCGCCGCGAGGTGAAAAATCATGTCGCAGTTCTCAGCAAGGAGAAGCATGGTTGCTTCGTTACGCACGTCATCCAGCACGAACTCGAACTTCGGATTGTTCTTGATGGCCGACAGATTTGCGGCACGGCCGGTGCTGAGATCATCGATGGCGATGACGCTATGGCCCAGTTCCAGCAGTTTTTCCGCCAGATGGGAGCCGATGAAGCCCGCGCCGCCAGTGATCAATGCACGCATTTATTTTTCTCGATTCCCTTGGGGGAACTCTTCAATACTCTATTGCAGCGCATTGCTGGTGCGCCAAAATTTACCGCATTCTGGACAACGGTCGCTCGTTAGGCCTACTAGTGAATAACCACACTTAAGGCAGCAACCTTTTCGTGCATGACGAGCCTTCAGTATTCTCTTCTTGAGAAGAATAAAGGGTCCGATTGCAGCAAGTAGCATTGGCCAAAAAAGCGGGAGTTCCACTATCGCGCCATAGACTTTCATTTCATCATGCAATTCAAAAAATTGAATCAAGCGTCCGCTTGAAATGAACTGTGAAGCGATCATTGAATCGTTTGAATCTTCAAACTTCATTCCGCCACTCGCGCCAATATACAAACTGCCATTTGCAATTGCGTCGCTTACTTGTTGCGGATGAGGCCGCCACAAAACGGCGTACGGAAACAAAGTTGTCAGCAGTATGATCGCTGCAAGACTCACAAAACAAACCGTTAGTGCATATGGCATCAAACGGCGTGCGAATCCTCCTAAGTCTTTATTGAGAAATCCGCTCATGAGACTCCTCGCAAGTCCGTAGGAATAACGGGTCGTCCGATGACGACAATGCCAAGCTGCTCCGCCAGTTGAAACGTCTTCTCACGCTCCAGCACCAGCGTCTTGCCGGCTTCAATCACCAGCGCGCTGCCGCCATGTTTCGCCAGTTTCTCAATCGTGTTCGGCCCGATGGTCGGCACGTCGAAGCGCATGTCCTGATTCGGCTTTGCCGTCTTCACGAGCACCCAGCCGCCCTTTTTGCAGAGCGAGCCGGCGCGTTCGATCATTTTGTCGGTGCCCTCGATCGCCTCGACCGCAATGATGTCTTTCAGAAACACGGCCACCGCCTGGCCCACATCCAGCCGTCCCATTTCGCGGGCGATGCGCCCAGCCGAGCTCCGCGTCGGCCTCTTGCGCCGGCGAGAGGCCGCGGCGCGTTAGAGGGCCTTCCGATGCCATTGCATCGGCACAGTATTTCGTCGAATCGATCAAGGCCACGCCCTTTTTCGCCATCGCGTCGGCCACGGCTCCAAGGAGCGTGTCGTTTCGCCGGTCGCGCGCGGTGAACCACACTTTGATGCTAGCCCAGTCGGGCAGATAGGCCAACACCTGACGCCACAGCGGCATTTCCACGATGCGCAGCTTGCGCACGCGGCCGGCCATGATCGCCTGCGAAACGCCCTCGCGGCGAAAGAGGCGAATCCACCGGCCCAGCCGGGCGATGCCCGCTTGATAATAGGCGTCGGCCATCTCCCGAATGGCCGGGTCGTGCGTGCCGGCGAGGCCGACGACGACGACGCGCAGGCCGGCGGCCTTTGCGCCGCGGGCGACGAGCTTCGGGAACTCGCCTTCGCCGGCGATGAGGCCGAGGGTTGTTGGGGTGGCGGTCATGGAGTTGTTATCGGCACCTGGGGACACGGGGAGGAAGGGTAAGCGAAGGGAGAGAATTTGGCGATTTGCGATTTGGCATTCTGTTGATTTGGTGATCTGGCAATTGAGGCACTCATGTGCAACGATCACCAACTGCAAAATACTTGGAGCTTTCCTCCATGCCCCGTCGAATTCCATTAGTGATCCAAGGCCCGATGTCCCGTTTAGCCCCGTCCCGGCAGGGACAGGAGATCGCGGTGCACTTCTCAAAAGCACGAATTGGTTGCCAAGCCGGAAAACGACAACCTATGTCTGGCGCAGTTTTCCCCGTTTGTGCCTCCAAATCCCCAGCACATGATATGGCCCGGGCTCGCATTGTTCGGCCTCAAACTTTGCGGCACTTTCAAACGCGATCTCGATGTCATCCAAGAGGCAATGGCGATTAACCACGATTTGTTCTGCCATGTTATTGCACGAGAGTGGCGAGCATTCAAAACAAAACCCACAACTCCGGCTTACGACATCGAAACCTAAAAACTCGAACGAATCGCTCAACGGTGTCACCCGAAGCGTTGCAATTTCAAACGAATCCTGCAAGCCTTCGCGGAAAATGACCGGGAACATCGAATACGCATAAAGGTCGTACTCGTGCATGTGTCCGCTTTCGATGAGTGCCATTGCCTCTTCCGGCGAATCATAAATCCCGAAATCGTTAGGGGCTCCTATGTCGTCAGGAGATTTCGAACAACAGCACGAGGCGCTGCAGATTTCTTCAACCCCGGCCGCCTGAAGCAAGTCGGGACGCTTCGCGGTTTGTTTTGGAATGTAACCGATTAAGATTGGCTGAAGTGTGATCATCGCAGTGGACCCTTTGCGACAAGTTAGACAGATTCTCCTGAACTATCAACGGACCTGCTGAAGTCTGGTAACTCTAATTCTACGGACGATGCCGAAGAAACGGTTCGAACACCGATCCGCTTTCCGTCACGAACGACATCACGCTGCGGGTTCTTCCAAGTCAAAAACGGTAAGATCGCCTTCCAGCGCGGATACTGGGACAGGGACAAAAAGGGGGTCAGGTTGATTTTTCCACCGCCTTCCGCGACCGGCCACAATGTATGCTTCCGCACATAACGCGGGGAAGCTTTTTTTCTGACATTTCGCCCTCTGTCCCAACTCTACATTCTCCATTCTCAATTCTACATTCCGCCGGCTTCCTGCGAAGCGCTGAGCAAGATTCAAAATATGAAAGGACCGCCCATGCCCACTTCCGCCACTCGACCCCTCGGCCCCTCGAATCCTCGGCCCCTATTCCGTTTCGGCATTTTCCCCAACTCTACATTCTCCATTCTTAATTCTACACGCCTCCCCCAAGCTGAATTGAAGTGTGAGTTTGCGCAGCGCCCAAAGAGCCTGAACGACAATGCCCCAAACACCGAACATCTTGCAAACCAACGACTTACCGAATCCACCGAGCCTGAATTCCGCCTGAAATTCAGCCTGAATCCAAAGCTGAATGCCCACCCGCCCTTCACCCCAGCCCGTCCCCGCCGGCACCGCGCCAAACATGAAGGTCATCGCAGGTCCATGCCCATGACGATTACGAATGAAACTCCACCCTGCACGGCGGCAGCGCTTCGAGAAATTTGCGGCCGTAGAATTTTGTTTTCACGCGCTTGTCGAGAATGACCACGATGCCGCTGTCGGTGTGGCCGCGGATGAGGCGGCCGAAGCCTTGCTTGAGTTTCAGCACGGCTTCTGGGACTTGGAATTCCATGAAGGGGTTTCCGCCGCTCGCGCGGATGGCTTCGATGCGGGCTTCGATGAGCGGGCGGTCGGGGGCGGCGAAGGGGAGTTTGGCGATGATGACGTTGGAGAGGGCCTCGCCGGGGACATCGACGCCCTGCCAGAAGGAATCTGCACCGAGGATGACGCTGCGGTCGGTGCGCTTGAAGAGATCGAGCATTTTTCCGCGGGACATGTCGCGGCCCTGGACGAGGAGTGTCATTTCATTGTCATCGCAGAAGGGCTGGAGGCGCTCTTCGGCTTCGCGGATTTGGGAATAACTGGTGAAGAGGACGAACGCGCGGCCCTCGGTTTGCAGCAGGTACTCTTCGATTTTTTCGCAGACGGCGGCGATGAACTTCGGGCTGGTGGGCTCGGGCATGTTGGTTTCGACGTGGAGCGTGACTTTCTCGCGGTAGTTGTAGGGCGAATCGAGGTGGAGGCCGTCGGCGGTGGTGGCGCCGAGGCGGCCGCGAAGGTAGTCGAAGCCCTTTTCGCCGCCGGTGGAGAGCGTGGCGCTGGTGAGGGTGACGCTCTTTGTTTTTTCGAAGAGCAGCTCGCGCATGATCTTGTCGATGCGGAGCGGAGCGGCGTGGAGACTGGTGCGTTTTTCGCGGGATTCGCTGGAGGATTCCATCCAGTAAACGTAATCGTCGAGTTCCTGACGAAGGACGGTTTCGAGACCGGCGGCGGTTTCCTTGCAGCGGCTCGCGAGGCTGGTGAGTTCGAATTTTTCGTCGTCGGAATCGAACTGGTCGCGAATGGTGCCGAGGGCTTCGGCCAGTTCGTTCAGGCCGGGTGTCAGCGTGTTGACAACGGTGTCGGACTTCGGAACGCGAACGGAGCCGCGCGAGGCTGGGTGCGTTTGGCGGAGCTGATCGAAGAGAGAATCGTTACGCGCTTCGAGATCGCCGATGATGCGGGTGATCTCGGGGCAATCGACCATGCCGAGGAAACCACGGCCGGTGCGCTCGTTGAAGATGGAGTGCAACAGGGTTTGCACTTGCAAATTCGAAATGCTGATGCCCATGTGGTCGCCGGCGACGCTCTCGATGTTGTGGGCCTCGTCGAAAATGACGTGGTCGTAATCGGGCAGGACGGAGACGTTCTGCCGGCGGAGAGCGAGATCGGCAAAGAAGAGCGCGTGGTTGACGATGAGGAGATTGGCCTCCTCGGTTTTACGGCGGGCACGCTGGTAAAAGCACTTGTTGTATTGCTCGCAGCGGTTGCCCATGCAGTTGGTGCTTTCGCTGCGGACGCGCTGCCAGACTTCGCCGATGGGCTGGAAGTCGAGATCGGAGAGGGAGCCATCGGTGGTGTCGTAGGCCCAGTCTTCGATTTGGTGCAGTTGCTTCAGTGCGAACGAACCCGAAAAGAGGGCCTGCTGTCGCTTGCTGGCCTGCATGAGGCGGCGGAGGCCGATGTAGTTGTTGCGGCCTTTGACGAGAACTGCTTTGAACGGCCTTTCGAAAACGCCGGTAAGGGCGGGGATGTCTTTTTCGATGAGCTGTTCTTGCAGATTGATCGTGTGGGTGGCGACGACGACGCGCTCGTTGTGGGAGAGGATGCGGTCGATTGCGGGGAGCAGGTAGGCGAAGCTCTTGCCGACGCCGGTGCCGGCCTCAACCATGAGGTGCCGGCGCGATGACATGGCATTCGCGACCGCTTCGGCCATTTCGATCTGCTGGGGACGGGATTCCGCGCGCGGGAGTGCTTTGGCGATGAGAGATTGCCACTTGTTTGTATCGACGGCGGGCATATGGATCAGCCTCGAAGCGTTTCTCACGCTCGCACGGACTGGCGGTCGGGCGCTAGCACTTCCGGCTCGTTCATCGGTTTACAAACTATGCACGAACTCCCATATAAAAACGAGCATGATAATAGACGTGATGAGAACAATCATCGTGGCCAGGACCGTGACGAGCGTAGAGCCTTGGATCATGCCATGCTGATAGGTCGCCGTGATGTGCGGGCTGGCGAGGGTAAGCATGGCCAGCAGCACCATGGCGATGGACGGCCAGATGCTTATCGAGTGAATATAACTGTAGAGCCAGACCCAGCGGGGAACATCCTGCTCGTAACCGATGTTTCGATGAATGAAGTGGCCGCGAACGTAGTGAACCTTTGAATCGTTTGTGTACTTGATATAACCATTCGGGGCATCGCCGCCGATGATCTGGTAAAAAATGGCATAAACCAGAAAATTGCTCAGGCCCAGAATGATGAGCCAGACGCAGATGCGATTGCGGCGAAGTCGCTCCATGCCGAAAGAATAAGCCGTTTGGCGCGGCGCGTCGAACACGCCACGCCAAACGGCCGGTTGGACTTTGCAAACCTTCGACTTGCCTTTTGCGCTTCCTGCTCTTACCTGCGGCGATTTCGCCCCCGTCGCGCGCCGAGCATGAAAAAGGCTGTCAATACCATCGAAACTGCGGTCGCACCCTCGCCGCACAAACCACACGGCGCCGCCAGGGGCACGATGGGCTCTGCCGTGTCGAGTGAATCCGATGGATCATCACTGACATCATCATTTCCATTTCCCGCATTCTCGTTTTCGTCTGCATTGGCGGAGTCATCGTCGGTGGTATCGGTATTATTGTTTTGGGTATTTTCGTTGGCATTATCGTTTGCATTGTCTTGAGAGTTGTCGGTGTCGTCAGGTCCCTCAGTGTCGTCAGGCTCCTCCGCGTCGCACGCGTCTCCGCGGCCATCCGCATCGGCGTCCGACTGATCGATGTTGGCGATGTCCGGACAATTGTCGCAGGCGTCGATGATCCCATCCCCATCGCCGTCGGACTCGCAAAGGTCGAGCTTCCAATTCGAATTGCAATCCAATACCGGATTGGCCGCGATTTCGTTGACATCGGCCTGCCCGTTGTTGTCGCAATCGGCATTGACTTCGAATGCGCCCATGTCGACGATCGCGTTTGTGCCCGCACCGGTGTCGGACACTTGTGATTGATCCTGAATTCGCGGATCGCCCTTCCTATCGAGCGGTAAGACTTCGGCCGCATCTCCATCGCCATCCAAATCGGCGTCATCGGGCTTCACCAGATCGCTGTTTCCGGCGTCAATGCAGGGTGAGTTATCGAGCAGATTGAAATCATCATCATCGGTTCCGATGAGATCATCCTGCAAGCGTGGTATTCGTGATGGTCAGAGATGTGCCGCTCTGGGCCGCGATGCCACCGCCGATGACAATGGCCTTGTTGCCGCTGAATTGGCAATTTACAAAAGACATGGTGGTCGCGGACCCATACGCGCCGCCTCCGGCATTGACGTCGGCGAAATTTCCAAAGAAATCGCAATTCACCAGATTCATCTCGCCGCGCGTGGCGACGACGCCACCACCCCGAAAGCCGGCTACGTTGTCGGTGAACTCACATTCGAGAAGCACCGTATTCGCATCCGTGCCCGCAACGCCGCCGCCGTCGCTTCCGGTGGCCATGTTGCGATCGAAACGGCATCGTTCCAGCCTCGGCGCGCTGGCACCACCGCTGACCGCAATGACGTAAACCGCTCCGCCGGTCACGGCCTCATTCAACACGAATGCACAATCTTGAAAAGTAGGGTCGCTGTTGATGATGCGAACGGCGCCGCCGCCTTCAGTAGCGATGTTGCGGCGAAACGTGCAATTTCGAACCACCGCGGAGCTTTCGCTCAGGATGATCATTCCGGCTCCGGCGTTTTCGGGAAACGCCCCATCTGCGCGGCCATCGCGAATTCGAAAACCGTCGAGAATCGCGGTTGCGGGATCGGTCACGGCCGTAACGACGTGATAGCAATTGTCGGAGGGGTCGCCTGCAACGCCGATGTCACCGCTCAAGACGCTGGCATGTGCTGCGACGTCGCGCAATTCCGGATTGGCGGGGTCGCCCGCATAACCGCCGAGAATCGCCACATCCGGCTGCATCGCAAATGTCGCATCGCGCGGATCGACCAATCCGGTGACATCCGGCCGATAGGTACCCGCCGCGACGCGAATGACTTTGGAACCGGGCGTGGATGTTGCGGCATCCAATGCGGATTGAAGATCGGCAAAGGCATCGGTCCACGAAGAACCATCGGCAGCGCCTGTCGCGCTGTCGTCCACGAAAAAAACTGTCTCTGCCGATGCCGGCCCGGCCAATGCCAAAAATACACAGGTTACGATCGAGGGACCCAGTACTCGTTGCATGAAAACTCTCGCATACACCACCCTATCGAACCATTCCCTACACGAATAAGACGTGGCGGCGGACCGGATGGATGCGACATTTTTTGTTTTCGGCGGCAAAGGCCGAGATCAACCTAATAAAACAAAGACACCGCCGGCCCAGTGGTCTAAACCAACTGGGCGGCGGTGTCATCAGCGGGGACACAAGAGAGCCCTACCGGATTCCAGGCGACGGGCTCATTTGTGCCCGGAACCCGCCTGGGAATCCTGCGACCCCTTTCGTAATCGCCTGGGACGCATGGCACGGACCATGAAGTATGCCATCCACCCCAGCGCGAACGGTGTCGCCCCAGGTCCGCAAAGACCGCAGGGCGCTTCAATCGGAACCAGCACATCTCCACCATCGATTTCATCGGAGGCCTGTTGGCCTTCGTTGTCGTCGTTGTTGTTGTTGTTGTCGTCGTTATTGGCATCCCGACCGGGTTCCTCATTCTGATTCGGATCGCCGTTGGGTGTAAGGTCGCAGGCATCGCCGATGCCGTCGCCATCCGTGTCGGCTTGATCGTCATTCGCAACATCCGGACAGTTGTCGCAAGGATTGCCGACGGAATCGCCGTCGGCGTTCACCTGGGGAAAATTGACTACTGCGTTGCAGTTATCACAGGCGTCGCCGATCCGGTCGCCGTCTTCGTCGGCCTGATCCGCATTTTCGATGGAAAAGCAGTTGTCGCAGAAATCGCCGAATCCATCGCCATCGGTATCGATCTGATCGGGGTTGTTCACATCGGGGCAGTTGTCGAGGGCGTCGCCGATGCCGTCGAGATCGCGATCGAGCAGTGCAAACTCAATGAACGATGAAAGGAATCGTCGATCGAGATTGCGCACAATATTTCCGTCGCGGTCGATTTCAGAGAATCCGCGGCCTGCTGTTACGCCGATGTTGCCGTTCTTCAGTTCGACCACAGCCCTGAAAAACGATAGCTCGGCCGGCGTCGTGTGATGAACCAGTTCGCCTTCCGGCGTAAACTCAAGAACGCCGCGCTGCGATCCAAAATCACTTACGACCAGAATATTTCCGTTGGACGCGTTGGCCATTCGGAGTGCAAAGCCGCGGGTCTCGGCAAAAACGCCGGCTTCCGCGCCATCGGCCAGATCGAATCGGGCGACCTTTTGCTCTGCAAAATCAGAGATCAACAACTGATTGTCACGGACGAGAAGATCAAAAGGCTCCGTAATGGTCGCGTTGGGTGCAACCAGTTGCTTTACAAAATTCCCCTGCGCATCAAGTTCAATCACCGATCCAATGCTCACGCCTGAGCTGCTTCCGACGAGCACGTGGCCGTTATCGAGAATCTCAATATCGTCTGACCCGTCAAACAAACGCACCGGCAGACCCGTTGGGCCGAACGCCGAGCGCGCCGCCGTTGCACGGTCAATGATGGATATCGTATTGCCGCGGGTGAGTACAAGCAGTCGGCCCGTGCGGGAGTCGAAGGCCAACGAATCGGTATTGATGCCGATGAGATCGCCCGGAATAAACACTGGATCGACCAATGTTCCATTTCGTGCATCATAGGCCGCGATGTTGTTGGATGAATCGCCCTGCAGCAACATCAATCCCGTCGTCACCAGCAGTTTGCCGGCAGGGTCCTCGATCCCGCAGTCGATAACGCCGTCGCCGTCTACATCGACATCGGGATGGTCGCAGCCGCACAACCCGGGATCGGTTTTCAAAATGCTATCGGGGCAGGCATCGCACGCATCACCGGTGCGATCGCCATCTCGATCGAGTTGGTCCGGATTGGCAATGGTCGGACAATTGTCACGCACTTTTTCCAATCCATCCGAATCGGCATCGCTATAGACACGGTCATTGACAAGCGTCACGAAGCGGTAGCTTGAGTCGAGCTCATTGGAGATATGACGCACTTGAATAAACAATGGACCATTTTCCAGTGCCGTCACCGGGCCCACCGCATGGGCGTCGTTGGAGGTCAGATTGGAACTTGAAATCGCGTCGCCGCGCGCAAATAACGTGCCGTCGGACTTTAGAATGTCCAAAATGATCGGCGTGGGCACGCCGTTCTGGTCCGGGTCGGCATCGAGAATGACAACGAGCCGTTCATTGGCTTTGATGTTGACAACGTACAGATCGACATTTCCGGCACCGGTTACGTTGCCGCTCATAATTTCGTTCGTGATGAAGTTCGCCTGATCACGCGTGTCGTTCGGTTCGGATTCCAAACCCGTGAGGGTTGGATTTACGATGGCGTGGTGCAGTTCATAAGTTTGCAGAATATGTTCCGCGCCGATTTCGTTCACGCGATAGAAAATGTCGCCCCCGCGTGACACAGCAACGCCCGCGACGACGGAGCTCCGCGCCGGACCATTGTTGTCGTCGGATTCAAGCGTATTCGCCAGGCTGTCGAAAACAGTGAGCACCGAGTCGGGATCGACGCCGTTGACCCTGGGCGACACTCGGGCATCGACATACGCAAACACGAGGTCACCTGGCCGGACATGCGGCACGCGCCAGACATCGGTATCGAACAAGCTTGAGATAAAGCCCAGTCCGTGTTCCCTGACGCGAAGCAGTGTGGCAGACTCGAAACTTGTGGCCCCTCCTTCGATATTTACGGCAGATGCAAGGCACCATGCGGTTGCATTAAGCACGATGACGACAATCATCGTAACGATCCTGGTCTGATGCACTTTCATCAACAATTTGGCATTTGCAGCTCCAACACTTCGCATGTCTTTCATTTGATTAGCTCCCATTGCGGGCTGTACTGAACTTGCTGCTGCGCAAGGACAGGGCATGCAGCCGGGTTCAGGAACGCGCACCCGCTGCACATGACACGAACGAGCGCATCAGCCGGACCGGAGAATTTGGTCAGTTATGGGGCTTTATGATTTGAAATGGCTTCGCGACACAACTCGCAAGACAGCAAGGTTTGCCTGACATCAGAATTAGTAAACGATCGTCCCCTCGACCGGCGAGCTGGCCGTTGCGTAGAGCTTTTTCGGGATTCGCCCCGCGCGGTGGGCGAGGTAGCCGGCATCGAGCGCGTGAGCCATGGCGCGTGCCATGGCTACGGCATCCTTTGCGTGGGCGATACCCGTGTTGAGCAGCACGCCGTCGGCCCCCAGCTCCATGGCGATGGCAACATCGCTGGCCGTTCCGACGCCGGCGTCGACAATGACCGGATAGTCCGCGTCGCCTTCCTTGAGCATTTCCAGAATGATGCGAATCGCGTTCGGGTTCAGCACGCCCTGGCCGCTGCCGATGGGACTGCCGGCGGGCATGACGCTGGTCGCCCCCGCTTCCTTCAGGCGACAGGCAGCCGCGGGGTCGTCGCTGGAATAGACCAGCACCTGAAAGCCGTCTTTGACGAGTTCCTTCGTCGCTTCGAGGGTGCCGACGGGATCGGGCAGGAGGGTTTTCTTGTCGTGCAGAACTTCGAGTTTTACCCAGGCGGCGCCGGGGTTGTTGAGTTGTTCGA
>JADJRI010000066.1 GCA_016712275.1 Planctomycetota bacterium | reverse complement strand
TGGATGCCGTCGCGCGTTTTGAGCATGAAGCCCACGTTTTGGGCCAGTTGCAACACGCCGGCATCGCGCAGATTTTCGAGGCCGGCGTCGCCGATGCAGAATTCGATTCCTCGCACGCCATGCCGCTGCCGCCGCGCATGCCGTACTACACGATGGAATATGTTCAGGGCAGGAATCTCATCGAATATGCCAATGCGCCGTCATCCAGGGATCATCCGCTCGATATCAGCGAGCGGCTTGAACTGGTCGCCCGAGTCTGCGACGCACTGCAACATGCCCATCAAAACGGAATCATTCACCGCGATCTCAAACCGGATAACATTCTTGTGGTGGATGCCAACGTACCGGCGGGCCTGCGATCGGCGTCGGGCACGCGATTTTTCGGCGCCCAACCCAAGTTGCTCGACTTTGGTGTTGCACCGGATGATGCCGTGGGGGCGACACGGGACCCAATACCGTCGGTCGTAAATCAAGGCGAAGCCACCGGGCCTATATGAGCCCGGAACAGGTGCGCGGCGAACCGAACCGCGTGGACATTCGATCGGATGTTTATGCGATCGGCGTGCTTTTGTATCAATTGGTCTCAGGCAAACTGCCTTATGAGTTCCCCAGCAGCCGCATGGCCGAGATTGCCCGGGTCATCGAAGCGCAGGCGCCCTTGCCGATCCGATCGGGCGGCACGACCCGCGCCAATCGGATCAACCCCGATATTGAAGCGATCATCTCCAAGGCGCTTGCCAAGGAACCCGAACGGCGATACCAATCCGCCGCGGCATTGTCCTCAGACATTCGCCGGTTTCTCGCGGATGAGCCCATTGAAGCGAAACGTGATTCCGCGCTTTACCTTCTGCGCAAGAACGTGAAACGTTATCGCGGGGCCATGTCGGTCGCCGCCGCATTCGTGGTGCTGCTTGCCGGTTTGCAGTCTGGGCCACATCGCAGGCCTACACCCAAAGCAATTGCAGACGCGGCGACAGAGGCTTGAATGAAACCGTCGTTGAGCGTGATCGTGCCAATCAGACGGTACTCAATTGGCTTTTGAAGTATCGCAAAGCAACATCGACCGCGGCCGGGAGTGCTGGGTCTGGCAGGCAATCCGGCGGATGCTGAAAATTGATCTGGCGCGAGTATCTGGACGACCCTTCGTCGATCAGCGCGCGGTGGGCGCTTCGAGAACATTATTCGCGTTATTCAATCCTATCGTCGATTCACACCGGCATACACGTTATTCGAGATTTTGTTCTCAGCCCGGATGAAAAATGGGTGGCCGTCACAGGGGATTCGACACAGGTGGAAATCTGGGATCGGTCGAAACGGCGACGGATCGCGACGCTTGAAGCCAGCAAGCGATTCATTGATGAATTGGCCTTCAGCCCGGATGGATCGCTCTTGGCCGGCGCGGCGGATGATGGCGGCATTTATCTGTGGAATACGAATGACTGGTCTATTCGAGGCATCATGCGAGGCCACCGGCCAGAGGCCAGGTCGGTTTGCTTTCTGAGGGGAGACCGGCTTTTGTCGGGGGCGCGCGATGGCGTGCTGGCCGTTTGGGATACGAAATCGGGCGAAAATCTGGCCGCATGGACTGCGCACCGATTGGGCATTCTGAGCATTCGAATTAGCCTGGACCAGCGGACGATCGCCACGGCATCGTACGATCAAACGATCGCGCTTTGGCACACAGACAAATTGGTTGTCGCGGATGCTGACGCCAAGCCGTTCAAGCCCATTCCTCCGCCGGAAGATGCGAAATCGGCCGTAATCTCTGGGCACGTCGACACTGTGAACACCGTCGATTTTTCCGGCGACGGCCGGCTGCTGGCATCCTCCAGTTCGGGTTTGGATCGAACCGTGAGAATCTGGAATCTGGCAACCGGCACCTGTGAAACCATGAGGCCTTCCGTCGGCGTGCTCGATCCGATTGCATTCTCGCGCGACAGCAAAACGATTTATGGATCAGGTTGGTTTACCCTGGACGTCTTTGATGTCCGGCTGCACCGACTGACCGGATCGACCCGTGGAAAATTTACCCGTGTCAAGACGACATCCACCGATCACGAAATCATTGCATCCACGGTGCAGGACATCGTCACTTGGGATGCGCGGCCGTCTCCGTCGTTTCTGAGTCTCGGCCCCCTGTCAGGACGCTCTGTCGCCTTTGCATCGGGCGGATCTGTCCTGGTGACATCGCAACCTGACGGTTCGATTCAATTACGCGACGCGGAGACCGGAGAGATTCAATCCACGTTAACGCCCACGGATGCAAAGCCGACACCGGAAGATCGCCTCATTCGAATGCGCACGTTGTGTGTCAACCCGACCGGGGACAAAGTGGCATCGGTTTCGTTTGATAAGGTTTTGCGGCTTTGGGACATACCGAGCGGCCGATGCGAGACGCGTAGTCCAATGCCAGTTAAGACACAACAGTCCGTGGCCTTCAATCCCGATGGAACGAGCTGGGCTCAGTCGCGAAGCGATGCTAAATTTGCGATCTGGAAGACTGGAGCATCGGAGCCCTTTTGTCGTCTTTCCCGCCGGTGGATGGGAGGCCCTGTCGATCGCCTATTCTCCCGATGGAAAACTGCTTGTGACATCCTCGCGGGAATGGGCCGTCCGCCTGTGGACGTCCGAGGGCAAGCCGATTGCAGAGATTCCCTGCAACGCGCCGCCGTGGGGCGTTGCATTCAGCCCGGATGGGAAAAAAGTGCTCGTCGGAAACTGGCACTCGAACATTGAGGTGTTCGATGTTGCCACACGCGAGCATATCCGCACGCTGGAGGGCCATGCCGCCACCGTATGGGGTATTCAATTCCATCCAACCGAGCCGGACATTTTCGCATCGTGCAGCAGTGATGGAACGGTCAGACTGTGGAGCCTGGCGAGTGGTCGAGACCTCGCGATCCTCAACTTCTGCCCCGGTGAGGAGGCGATTGCCGCGAGCTTCAGCCCCGACGGCCGTCGCATTGCCGTGGCAGGTTCGGACAGTGAAGTACGCGTTTGGAATATGCAATATCCCGATCGGTGCATCGAAGGCAACTTTGATTGCCAGGAGCGCCGAGCCATCTTGACGCGCGCCGGCAGCCCTTCGGACTGACTTGAATCTCAAGCCAAATTGAAACTTACGAAGTCGCCAATGTCGAAAATCTCTGAAAATCGATCGATTTGCAGCGAATTTCGAGAAAGCATGCGGCCTGTTTTCCGTTGATGTCGAAGACTGCCGGACGTTTTGCGATCATTCATTGCCAAAACGCACGATCCGAACAATTAGATTTGATGGTGCCTGCATCGTTAAAGTCCCAGCCATACTGTACAATTTTGACCGCAGGCCGAACTCGGTTTTTCGCGGGCCAGAGGGCACCGCGGAATCAGTTTTATTCTTGGAGGAATCTTCGTGAATCGTCTTTTCATTTCAGCTTTCTTCGTTCTTGGTTCCACCTCCTCACTCATGGCCGATTCGGCTGATACGCATCGACCGCACGGCGGGATGCTGCGCTATCCGGATGTCAGCGAAACGCACATCGTTTTTGTTTATGCCAATGACCTTTGGCTGGTGCCGCGAACCGGTGGCGTCGCGACGCCGCTTGCTTCTCCGCCCGGCGCTGAACTGCTGCCAAAATTCAGCAACGACGGCAAGCAGATTGCCTTTGCGGGAAACTATGAAGGCAACCGGGACCTATACACCCTTCCGGTCGAAGGCGGCATTTCGCAGCGGGTGACCTATCACCCAGCCGCTGAGCAATTGTGCGATTGGTCGCCGGACGGCAAGCTAATCTACATGACCAACGGGTTTGCCGGCCTTCCGCGGCAGCAGCAGCTATTTACGGTGCCGACGACCGGCGTTCTACCCACCCAACTGCCCGTTCCATATGGAGCCAACGCCGCCATGAGTCCGGACGGCGAGTGGCTAGCCTACACACCGCATGCCATCGACTTTCGCACATGGAAGCGTTATCGCGGCGGCATGCAAACGGACATCTGGCTTTTCAATCTCAAAACCCACACATCGAAGCAGATCACCGATTGGGAAGGCATGGACTCGCTGCCAATGTGGCACGGCTCGACGGTTTACTACCTGACCGATGCCGGCAAGAACCATCGATTGAATATCTGGTCATACGAAACGGCGACCGGCAACCGCAAACAGATTACCGACCATGCCGATTACGATGTGAAGTGGCCCTCGATCGGTCCCGGCCCGGATGGCAAGGGCGAAATCGTCTATCAATGCGGCTCAAACCTCTTACTGCTCGATCTTTCCACTGGTCAGTCGACAGCGGTCAACGTCACCATCCCCGGCGACCGGCCCCGCTTTCGCCACCGGCAGGTGGATTCGAGCGACCTGATTTCATCGTGGGATGTTTCGCCGACGGGCCAACGCGCGCTGTTCAGCGCGCGGGGTGACATATGGACGGCACCCTCCAAAGAAGGCTCGCCCAGGCGGCTCACGCAGACCAACGGCGCATTCGATCGTGATGCGTGGTGGAGCCCGGATGGGCAGTGGATCGTCTATCTGTCGGATGCCAGCGGCGAATACGAGCTTTATCTCGTGCAGTCTGATGGCAAGAAGGAGGCGAAACGACTGACCGAAGACGGCGTTTGTTTTCGCTATCTTGCCGGCTGGTCGCCGGATTCCAAGCACATCGCCATGACCGACAAGACCGGTGCGCTTTATCTCGTTACTGTTGAAAGCGGAAAATCGACGCTCGTCGATAAAGAGCCCTGGAGCGATCAGATTCGGCCGGTCTGGTCGCATGACTCACGATGGCTGACCTATGCCAAGGGCGGCGACAATCGCAATTCCGCGATCTGGATCTACAACTTGGAGGACAAAGAGAAACACCAGGTCACCAGCGGCATGTTTAACGACAATTCGCCCTGCTTCGACCGCGATGGCGACTATCTTTACTTCTCAAGTAACCGCGATTTTTCGTCGCCTGTATACGAAGACCTTGGCACCACGTGGGTCTATGCCGAAACGAATAAGCTGTATTGTGTGCCGCTTCGCAAGGATGTGAAGTCTCCGCTCGCACCCAAGAGCGATGAGGAGAAATGGGGCGAAGACAAAGAAAAGGACAAAGACACAAAGGACGGGGACGAGAAAAAAGACGAATCAAAAAAGTCGAACGACAAACCGAAGATCGCCGACAGGAAAGACGACGGCGAAAAGAAGGATGGCGACAAGAAGGACAGCGATAAGAAAGAGGAACCCAAGCCGCTGCTCATCGATCTTGAGAATTTCGAGGCCCGTGCTATCGAATTACCGGTGAAACGCGGCAATTACGGCAACCTCTGCGTCAACGACAAGGGCCAGCTTATCTACACGCGCGCACCCGGCCGCGGCAGTGAGGACAAGGCCTCCATCCGAATTCTCGATCTCAAGGACGAGAAGGCCGAGAAAAAAGAGGAAAAGACCGTGGTCGCGGACACGGGGAACTTTGTTCTTTCGTCCGACGGCAAGAAACTGCTCGTCCGCAAGGAGGGCAAGAGTTTCTTCATCGTTGATGCGGCTGCGGATCAAAAGCTCGAAAAGGCCGTGCCCACGGCCGGCATGGGCATCGACATCGACCCGCGCTCTGAATGGAAACAAATCTTTGATGAGGCCTGGCGTCTCCACCGGGATTTCTTTTACGTTCCGAATATGCACGATGTCGATTGGCCCGCCATCAAGAATCAATATGCGGCCATGCTCGAAGACTGCACCTCGCGCGAAGACGTGACCTATGTCATAGGCGAGATGATCTCGGAACTCAATGTCGGCCACGCCTATGTCCGCGGAATGGGCGACGCGGAGAAAGAACCGTCGGTTCCCGTCGGCATGCTGGCCTGCGACTATTCGCTGGAAAACGGCGCTTATCGCATCAGCAGGATATTCGAAGGCGGCATCTGGGATACGGACGCTCGAAACCCGCTTCGCTCGCCGGGCAACGTGGTAAAGGAAGGCGAATACCTGTTGGCGGTCAACGGAATTGCACTCGACACCAGCAAGGATCCGTGGGCGGCCTTTCAGGGACTGGCCGGCGCAACGGTTACGCTCACCGTCGGTGAAAATCCGAAAATGGACGACAAGTCGCGTGATGTCATTGTCACCACGCTGACGAGCGAAGTGCCCCAGCGATATCGTGCGTGGATCGAACGAAACCGAGCCTATGTCGCCAAACAAACCGACGACAGAGTCGGCTATATCTACGTTCCCAATACCGGCGTCGATGGCCAGAACGACCTATTTCGCCAGTGGCAGGGACAAAAAGACAAACTTGCTCTCATCATCGACGAACGCTGGAATGGCGGCGGTCAAATCCCCACGCGCTTTATCGAGTTGCTCAATCGACCTGTCACGAATTACTGGTCGCGACGCGATGGAAATGACTGGATGTGGCCCCCCGCTTCGCAGCAGGGCAATCTGTGCATGCTCATCAACGGATTGGCCGGCAGCGGCGGAGATATGTTCCCGTGGTTGTTCAGGTTCAACAAGCTGGGCAAGCTGATTGGCACGCGAACTTGGGGCGGGCTCGTCGGCATCAGCGGCAACCCGGAGTTTATTGACGGGGGCAACACAAATGTGCCCACATTTGGATTTTACGAGAACAACGGCACATGGGGGGTCGAGGGTCACGGCGTCGATCCCGACATCGAAGTGATTGACGACCCGGCTAAAATGATCGGCGGCAAAGACCCGCAGCTCGATGCGGCCATCGCCCTCATGAATGAGGAAATGAAGACCAACCCGTACAAGCCGCCCCATCGACCAACTCCGCCTGACCGACGAGGTATGGGTCTGTCGGAAGCGGATCGATAATGAAATGCGTTGCCTTTTGGGCAATTGTTTTTCTAGCCGGTTGTAACGCGCCGTTGCCGATTCCGAGCGGCCCCAACGTGCCTGTTGGGGCCGCACGCCCCGAATACGTTTTCGAAACTGGATTTGAAAGCGATGATTGGTGTGCGGACTTTGCACCGTTCGCCGTTCCGCTCAACGCGCGACCGACGACTCTCAACGTATCGCCCGATTCTTCCGCACCTGCCGGCCGCGCTCTGAATGTGACGCTTCGAAAAGGCGGGCACTACGGCATCTACCATTTGGCCTATTACTTCGGCTGGCATCATGGCGAAGAGCCGGAGGAAATTTATTTTCGCTATTACCTGCGTCTCGCTTCGGACTTTGATCCCGCTGATACCGGCAAACTACCGGGATTTGGAGGCACCTATTTACGCGCCGGGTTTGGCGGCATCCCATCCGATGGCCGCAACGGCTGGTCCGCGCGCGGCCTTTTTGGTCCCTTGAACACGGACGGGCGCATTCCGATCGGAAGCTATGTCTATCACGCGGATATGCCTGGCCTATATGGCGACAGTTGGTACTGGGACGTCGATGGCGGCGGGCTGGAACGAAACCGCTGGTATTGTATCGAACAGTTCGTCCGCATGAACACACCGGGGCAAAACGACGGCACCCTTCGCGCGTGGGTCGATGATAGCCAGGTCTTCGAACGCACGGACCTGCGTTTCAGGGATACTCCCGAATTGAAAATTGAGAAAGTGTGGCTGGACGCCTATTACGGCGGCAAAGTGACCGCAGCACGCGATCACACGCTCTACTTCGACGAAATGGTGATATCGCGGGAGCAAATCGGAATGCGAAAGTGAATCCGAAGGCCAGTCTTATTCGGGGAAGGGAAGGCGGCACCGCTTCCACTTGCGATGAATCGCACGGGACCGAAAGCGCCGTCAATCAGGCTGGCTCAGACATCCTGAAAAATTCGCGGCCGATCATTCAAATTGTATTGCTGGCATTCCGTGTCGTTGATCGGCTGCATGCCGATCTCGCAAAGTTCGCGATCGACCCAGCCCCTCAGTGACATGTTCGTGCGCTGCTCGCCATAGCTGATCTTGGCACGCAAGACGATCTCGTGTCGAGATTTCTCTTCCATGAAATGTGCTCTCCGTTGTACTGTTCTTTGCATGGGTGTGTTTTGAATGCGGGTGCTAGCGGCGCGGAATCCGCCCGCATCCCCCTGTACGACCATCCTGGTCTTGTTTGTGTTCCACGTTCCTTCGTGTTTTTCTGGTTCGACGAGTGTTGTAATCAGGGGCAAGAAAGTGATTAATTCAGCCCCCTCACGGCCGACCTGCCCGTTTGCCGGGCGACTCGCCGCAAGTATCTGACTTTTCATCGGACCGTGCAAGCCTATTTCGTGAGTAATTCAGGCAGAATTTGCCTTAGTCCGAAGAAATCGGCTGGGTCAGGCCATCCAGCACTTCGGTTCGTGATCGGGCGGAATCTTTCCGCACCCCATGAAATAGCATTTGGTCGTCTCCGGCCCCATGAATTTGAACGTCTTCTTGAACAATTTGTAAAGTGCCGCCACCTCGTCAGGAGACTTTGCCGGAAGCGACTTGAGCCACTTCACGTAGCTGCCGTTTTCGGCGGCCAAATCACGCATCACTTTGGCGTTGTGAATTGTTGCCTCAATCTTTCGGGCATTGCGTATCATGGCGGGATTTTCACAGAGTTTTGTGACATTCTTTGCCGTCATGCGTGCCACTTTTTCGATTTCAAAATCATGAAAATGCAGCTTCATGGCCGGCATTTTCACCAGCACGATCTTCCAAGACAGCCCGCATTGAAAAATCTCAGATGCGATTCGTTGTAGGTGCCCGGCATCGGTCGGAATCGCCTTGCCCCATTCTTTGTCGTGATAGGCCGCCAAAATGGGGTCGGTGGCCGCCCAACCGCATCGCTTTTTGCCGTCGGCCGGGTCGATAACGCTGCTTCTCTTTGCCATGTTCTCGTCCTTTTGAAAATGGACTGATCCCGTGCCTTGTGCCCGATCCCATGCGATTTCGAATGAATCGGATTAGAATATCCCAAAGCGCCCGCCTTGGACAACGAATGGATTTTTCGGAGCAAGCAATGACCGACCGGCTGTATGCCGACAACGCCGCGACCAGTTTTCCCAAGCCGCCCGCCGTATGGGAAGCCATGCGACAATATGCCGCAGAGCTCGGTGCTTCCGCCGGACGGGGAGCGCATATCGGGAGGCCATCGAGACCGGCGAATTGCTGGCCACCTGTCGTCGTCGACTGGCCAAACTGATAAATGCCGAGAACCCAAACCAGGTCATTTTCACGCATAACTGTTCGGGCGCCCTCAACCAAGCCATCAAAGGGTTGCTGCGCCCGGGCGATCATGTTGTTACGACAGTCATGGAGCACAACTCGGTACTCCGGCCGCTCAATGCCCTTGCTGCAGAGGGTAAAATAACTCTTGATATCGTTTCAGCCGAAGACTCGGGTTCCGGACTGGTAAGGTCGCAGGATATCATTGCAGCCATCGGGCCGAAGACAAAACTGGTCTGTTTGGTCCATGCCAGCAACGTCACGGGTTCCTTACAGCCTGTTGCGACGATCGCCGCCGAGACGCGCCGGCGCAATATTCCGATTTTAGTCGATGCCGCGCAATCTCTGGGGCACGTTCCGATCGACGTCCGCGCGATGCAGATCGATCTTCTGGCCATGCCCGGTCACAAAGGGCTGATGGGTCCGCTCGGCACAGCGCGTTGTACATGCGGACCGGACTTGAGCACGTCATGAAACCACTAATCGAGGGGGCACCGGTTCGGTCAGCGAATTGCCCATTCAACCCGACTTCATGCCCGACAAATTCGAATCCGGCAGCCACAATGCGATCGGTCTCGCCGGTTTGAATGCCGCACTCGAATACCTCGAGCGGGAGACCGTCGCGCGCCGGCGCGAGCATGACCATGAGCTTGCCGCCGCTTTTATCGAGGGTTGTCGCAATGTTGAAGGGCTCACAATCTACGGACCGACGGACCCACTCGAACGTGTCGCAGTATTCAGCGTGCGTCTGGAGGGGCTCGAACCCGGCGAACTGGCCGCACTGCTCGAAACTGAATTCGGCATTCTGACGCGCCCCGGTATTCACTGTGCCCCCCTTGCCCACCGAACGATTGGCACTGACTCACTCGGCGGCACAACCCGATTGAGTTTCGGCGCATACAATACGCTGCCGGACGTTCGGCGCTGTATCGATGCCCTTGCCAAACTCGCCGCGATCGATGCACCAGCGTGAATGCACCCGCTGTCGCGAAACAACTGCTGGGATTGAACGAATGATTCTCTGTTACCGCGCGGATTAGTGCGCATTTGCAAGAGATGCCCATGCCGATCATGTTTCGAGACACATGCTTAACCGGATGTGGGGTTGCGTCGCGCGTGGAACAGAGGCGTCGCATCTTGCATTGTCCTTTGCGCGGCATTGATCAGTCTCATACCTTCGCGATCAACTTCGGCGGATCTCGCGGATCGCGTCGATCGGGCCATTGAGCGAGGCATTGAGGCCATTCTGTCTAAAACAGCGCCGCACGACGTCATTACGTATCACTTGCGAAATCTCCGGGGTGATGTCACTACTGTCACCGGCAACGTCACCCGTGTCCTTGACGGCGCGATTCAATTCCGAACAGTTGAAGGTAAGAAACTCACCATTCCCCGCCGCCTGATCACCTCATGGAAACACGCTGGCTACGTCGAATCCGAATTGCCCGAAGCCGCATTCGGCGGACCCACTGCACTGGCCGCACTCGCCCTGCTTAGCGCGTCGGTCGATCCGTCCAATGAACGCATGCAACGCGTGATCGACGCGTTGGCATTCGATGATGCCAAGCAGGCCGGCACCTATGTGCGCAGCCTCCGCGCCGGCGTTTGGAATTTGATGCTGGATCGGAAACTGAGCGTCGAAAACAAGCGGCGTTATTTTCGAATTCTTGGGCAGGACGCAGCCTGGCTCATGCGCGCCATGGGTCCCAATGGCGCTTACGACTATGGCGTGAACTTTGTCTCGGGTGACAACTCCAACACCCAGTTTGCCAATTTGGGCTTATGGGCCAGCTCGATCGGTGGCATAGAAATCAGCAATCGATACTGGCAATCGATCACAGAATACTGGCTCAAGGGACAGCATCCCGGCGGCGGATGGCCTTATCGCGATCGCGGAAAGCCCACGCCATCGATGACCGTTGCCGGATGCAACAGCCTGTACATCGTCCTCGATCGCTACTATTCAAAGGCCGACCGCCCCTACGAATACTTCAGAGGCGCATCCCCGAACAAGCGCGCACGGAAAAAAATGGATCAAATCTATCGCGCCATCAGCGATGGAAACAGGTATCTCGAATTAAATCCGCCTGATGTGCGCCAGACATTCGGATATGAGCTTTTCGGCCTGGAACGCCTCGGTCTCGCCAGCGGACAGGCCCAAATCGGCGGCGTTGATTGGTTTCGCCATCATGCCGGCGACGTGGCCGATCATGCGTGGAACAACGAAGTCATCGCCGATGCCTTCGCGCTGATATTCCTCGTCCACGGCGGCGCGCCGATTCTCTTTCAAAAGCTGGAGCATGGGAGCGATCCGAACGACTGGAATTACTACCATCGCGATCTGCACACCCTGACGCGCTATTTATCCGCGACGTTTGAACGACTTCACCGCTGGCAGCGCATACCGGCCGATGCCTCACTCGAAAGCATGGAAGACGCGCCTTTTCTTTACATTTCCGGCCATGATGAGCTGATTCTATCTGAGGAAATTCGCGGCAGGATACACGCTTATGTCGATCGCGGCGGCACTGTTTTTCTTCATGCCGATCGGCGCGGGAAGAAATTCGTAGACAGCGCGACCGCGATTTTCGAATCGATGTTTGCGGACCGTGACCTGCATTTTCGCGAATTGGACCCGTCGCATCCGCTCTACACCTGTCACTTTGGGGCCTCCGACAAGGATTGGAAAAAGCACATTCCGCTTCAGGCCATTTCAGACGGGCCGCGCCTTCTCGCCATTCTGTGCCCGGTCGATATTGCCGGCGCGTTTCATCAGGACTGCCGACAGTTTGCGGATCTTTTCAAAATCATGGCGAATATTCGCGTGTATTGCGCGCCGCCCTATTCCGAATTGCCGCGTGTCATTCGTCGCACGCCCGAATTGCCGCCGGCCGCGCCGCATCGCGGCTCGCTGCGGATCAAGCGATGGAGTTTTGCCGGCGATTGGTCCGCCCATCGGGGGGTTTGGCAACGGCAACGCGACGCACTCGAACGCCGAACCGGTATTTCGATCGATGCCGATGAAACCAGCACGCGGCTGAAACCGGATCACCTTTCCATCATGGACATGGTGCATCTTTCGACGCGCGGCGCGAAGAGGCTGAACAAATCCGAGGTGGAGGAATTGACGCATTACCTCGAGAGCGGCGGTTTATTGCTCATTGAGTCGGCCGATGGTCAATCCAAAGGCAACGCCGCGGTTCGGGCGTTGATTGACGCCATCCCGATCGGCGAAAAAAGCGTACTGGCCATGGACCATCCCTTGGCCACTGGGCAGTTTCCCGGTGGTCAATCCATTCTGGACCTTTCAACGACTCAAGATGGCGCCAGCCTCAATCGACCCAACACTCCGCCGCCGATTCTCGTTCGCACGCTCAACGGACGGGTCATCATTGCCGCGTGTCCATTTGACCTGTCGGCCGCTCTCGACGGCCCGTTTATTTGGCGGCGCGTCGGGTACACGCGTGAGTCGACGCTTCGAATCATCGACAACTTCCTGCTTTGGCGGTTGCACGAGAGAGGCTCCGGCAAGCGATGAATACTGATGGCGTCAAGCGGGGCCGTCAAGTCATCGAGAGTGCATTGGTCGTCCATTCCGGTGCGCTCGGCGACACGATTCTCATGCTCTCGCTCGTTCGAGCATTGCGTGAAGCAGGCATTCCGCGCGTGTCGGTGCTCAACCGTGGATGTTACCACCCGCTCCTGAAAATGTGCCCGGATGTCGCTGAGTGTCATGATATAGACACCGGTGGATTCCATGCGATTTTCTCAGCGGATGCCACCATTCCGGATCGCATCATCGCAATGTTGGGCCAGTTCGACCTCATAATTAACATGTTGGCCGATTCGGCCGGTGTCGCACGGAACCGTATTGTCAGTATCGGCGTGCCGTATGTCGTCGACATCAATCCCATACCACGCAGCAGTATGGATCGGCACATCACGCGGCAGTGGTTGGATGACCTGAGACAAGCCTTGCAACCCAAGGTTCTCAAGGTTTCCGGCGCTTCGCCGCAACCACGACTCAGCTTTACATCGCAATCCGCTGAAGCGATTGGCGTTTCTGAATTTCCCGATTCGGCAACGACTTTCTTTCAGGCCCACCCAATTCTCAGGCCAAATCTATTCGCGGTGCTCCATCCGGGCAGCGGTTCACGAGCCAAATGCTGGCCATTGGAGAATTTCATTTCGCTGGCCAAGAGCTTCAACGATGCAAAACGTCCATGCGCATTTCTTCTCGGGCCGGTGGAGCAGGAACAAATGGCCGGAGAACAAATCGTCTCGCTTGAAGGGGCTGCTCCAGTTTTCCGATGTGACGATTTACTTCAACTGGCCGAGTTCCTTTCGAAAGCTCATACAATTGTCTCCAATGATTCCGGCATCGCCCATCTTGCCGCCGCTCTGGACCGGCCGGTCGTTGTGATATTCGGGCCGACGGCTCCTCGACGGTGGCGTCCGCTCGGATCGCGCGTAACGGTGATGTCCACGCCGCTCGATTGGCCAACAACGGATGCCGTTGTCGAAGCCGTAATTTGCTAACTCAATTCCCGACTTGGCGATACACTACACCCGAACTGAAATGGCCGCACAGTTACAACATCTTGAAGTCGTTCGAGCGGGCAACGCCTCCCTTCGGCCCGTTTTGCGTTATTGCCTTGCACACACACGACAAGGACCCGTCGAACTTGAGCGGCACGTCAGTGCATTTCTGGATTATGCGCGGGCCATGTCGATCGATCTTCGACGACTGTGGATTGCGCGGAAAAGTACCGATGACATCGCGGGCGCCGCTTGCATCGTGTCACCCGGTCGTACGGCCATGTTGCTCCTGCCCACCGCGCTGGCACTCGGAACAAACGAAATTGTCATTCGTTCACTGGCGCACCGGGCGATGGAGGATGTCTTCGAAGAGGACGTTCGGTTGCTGCAGGTGTTGCTCGAAGAAAACGACGACATCGGCCGTTCCGCGCTGGAAGCCTGCGGCTTTCAGGAGATTGCCCTTCTTCTGTATCTGGAATGCGCGATTGATCTTCCCGCTCCGTCAGTCGATATGCCGCATAGTGTCAATATGAAGGCATTTCACTGGGTGCCCTACAGCGAAGAGGCCCATGTCGATTTTGAGCGCACAATCGTTGACACCTATGTCGGCAGCGCCGATTGCCCGGGGCTGAGCGAGCTTCGCCGCATCGGGGATGTCATTGAGGGCCACAAGTCGGCCGGTCGATTCGATCCCGCCCAATGGAAGCTTTTGAAATGTGATGACGAGCCAATGGCATGCCTTCTGGTCGCGCAAAACCCGCTGCGGCCAGTACTTGAGATTGTTTACATGGGTGTGCGACCCGCGCATCGGCGCAAGAACATCGGTGGCCACCTGATCTCCGAAGTCATGAATATCGCGCAACATCAAAGAATCAAAACAGTTACGCTTGCCGTCGATGCGCGCAACGAGGCGGGCCGCCGGCTCTACGGGAATTTCGGATTTCGCGAGACGGCGCGCCGTCGTGCCATGATAAGGGTGAACCCGCGCGACTGAACTTAACCCATGATTCAGCGAAGGATGCGAGGAATTCACATCCGACATCGGGACACCCGGACTCCACGATTCGTACATGTGGATAATTCGTGGACCAATAAATTTTATGCAGGCATAACTTCCTATTTCCTCGAATCCGATTGCGTGTGTAAAGATTGCATTAAGAATTTACTGATTGACGCATAAATTCTCTGTAATAAACTCCGCATCCCGGCAGTGGAAAGCAGCTCTCAGTCGACGTGCCCCGCAGTTCACCCGAGGGGCCACGGCGGACCAGAAGGATTGGAAGTTGCCTCCACTTGGGTCGGTTTTTTCATACTTGTCCATCATTATTCAGAACCCCGATCCGTTCGTGGGGCGCTGAGGGAGCGCGCTGTGCAAACACAAATTCAGGGAATCGAAGACCGTATTCGAAACAGAATCGCCGAAATCGTGGGCCCGCAGAAATACAAGATCTGGTTTAAGAACTCGACACAATTCAGCCATGGCGACGGCTATCTGAAAGTGGGCGTGCCGAATCTCTTCATCGGCAGCTTTATCGAGGACCACTTTGCCGATGTGATTCAGCAAGTGGCCGCCGAAATCTTTGAGACGCCGCTGCAGATTTCTTATGCCATCGATCCCGTGCTATTCCGAAAGCTGCGCAAGAGCCAGCTCAATTCCCAAGCCGCGTTCATGGTGCAGGGCGCGGATCGAAACGGGAACGATCTGCGCGATCCGGATGCAGCCGCAACCAACGGCAACGGCGCGCAACGTGTCGAATCTACATCGCGCAAGCCGCGCGGGCGACTCGACCAGTTTGTGGTCGGCTCAAACAATCGCATGGCCTACACCATGGTCATGTCGATTGTGGAGAATCCGCTGGCCGAATCGACGCCGCTGTTTATCTACAGCGGCTGCGGCCTCGGCAAGACGCATCTGCTGCAGGGCATTGCCAACGGGCTTTCCGAACAACAGCCCGATGTTCGCTGGCTCTACGTTTCGGGGGAGGAGTTCACCAATCAGTTCATTCTCGCCCTTCGTGAGCGGCGGCTCGATGCGTTCCGACACCGCTTCCGCGACATCGACGTGCTCCTGCTCGACGACATGCAATTCATCGCCAACAAAAAGGCCACGCAGGAGGAGTTTCTCCACACGTTCAACGCCATCAATGCAAATGCAAAGCGCGTCGTGCTCGCATCCGATGCGCATCCAAAAATGATGAGCGATCTTTCGGAATCGCTCACCAATCGGATCGTTGCCGGCATGGTGGTCAAGATTGACCGGCCCGACAAGGCGACCCGCTGCGAAATCCTCCGCCGCCGCGCCGCCCTCACGCAACATGCTGTTCCGGCCCCGGTCATCGATTACATCGCCGAGAAGATCAATGCCAACGTGCGCGAGCTAGAGGGCTGTCTGGTCAAGTTGATCGCATATGCGTCGCTGACCAAGTCGGAAGTGACGCTCGATCTGGCCCGGCAGGCGCTGGAAGACCATCTCACCCAAACCGGAAAACTGCTCACCATCAGCGACATCGAACAAAACGTCGCCACTTTCTTCGGGCTGACCCCTGCGGACCTTCATACGTCGCGCAATCCCGTGCAATTGCGCTGGCTCGCAACATTGCCAGCATCTGGCACGCAAGCACACAAATTACAGCTTTCCTGAGATCGCCCGTTTCATGGGCAACAAGAACCACACCACCGTGCTGCTCGCCTGCCGCCGAATCAACGCCAGCCTCGTCGCCGATGCCGACGTTTCCTGGCAGAGCGCGGCCGGGGTTCAAACACGAAAGCTTCGCGAACTTGTGGAAGCCCACGAGCAGCATCTCTATCATCGACAGCCGCAGCTACCGGCGCCGGCGGGTCATGCGTGACCAGCTCGCCCGATTATCACTAAATCCAAGTCAGATTCTCAGGCCCCGAAGCGTCTTGCTCCGGGGCTGTTTTTTCACGCTGATAGCCTGGAACATCTACTTTGCGCTGCCTGAACGGTGATTGCGGACGAATCTTGAGATTAACGAGACGTGCAGATCGGTCCACTCTCGTCGGCCAGCCGCCAATCGGAATTCTCGCGATTGATGCGGCGGTAGAGCGTATCCCGTTCGACAGGAATGCGCCCGGCTTCGCGAATCAGCCGCTCCAACTGATCGAGCGTCAGCTCCTGGTGGCGATTGCCCGATCCGCCTTCGCGCTTGGTGATGTCGTATTGCACGACTGTACCGTCAATATCGTCGACCCCCCAATTGAGGGAAATTTGCGCGAGTTTCGCACTCTGCATGATCCAAAAAGCCTTGATGTGCGGAAAATTGTCGAGCATCAGCCGGCTGATCGCCAGCGTCTTAAGATCGTCGAGCCCGGTCGGCCCCGGCAGGTGTGCCAATTCGCTGTCATCCGGAATAAACGAGAGCGGAATAAAACAGTTGAACGCCGCCTTTCTCGACTGCAGCGATTCGTCCTGATGTTCCCGCAATTTGATCATGTGCCGAACGCGCTCTTCAACAGTCTCGACGTGGCCGTACAGCATGGTCGCGTTCGTATACATGCCGATGTCATGAGCAGTTCGATGCACGTCAAACCAGCCGGCCTCGCCGACCTTGTTGCGATAGGCCTCGCCATGCACCCGGTCGTCGAAGATTTCCGCCCCGCCGCCGGGCAGACTGCCCAGACCCGCGTCTCTCAGTTGCTCCAGGACTTCACAAATGGACAATCGCGGCCGGGTGATGCGCGTAAAGTGGATAATCTCGATGGCCGTAAATCCCTTGATGTGAATCTTCGGACAGGCGGTGCGAATGGCCCGACACAGATCAAGGTAATACGAGAACGGCAACTTGGGATGCAAACCGCCGACGACATGAACCTCGGTGGCTCCGCGCATGTAAGCTTCGCTCGCGGCGCGAACGACATCGTCGTGGCTCATTTCATAGGCATCGGGCTGTACGATCGCGTCGCCCAGCATCGGCAGTCTGATGTCACCAAGGGAGGGTGCTTGGTTGGCATCATTACTTCGATCGCCCTGTGCTGCGCCGTCTTTTGGATACGGCCGATAGAATGAACAGAACTTGCACCGAAGCACGCAGTAATTCGAATAGTTGATGTGCCGATTGACGTTGAAATATGCAACGCGCCCGTGCATGCGCTCTCGCACCAGATTGGCCAATCGACCGATCTCGTGAATGTTGCGCGACGTGTAGAGCGCGAGGCCGTCCTCAAACGAGAGCCTCTCGCCCGCCTCAATTTTTTCAGCAATTGCCGGAATTGACTTGCTGTTTTGCGTCGCGAACATAGCGCGGAATGATAGTCGAGTGGCCGCCCGTTGCGGATCTTTTCGACAGTATTAAAAGGAAAAAAAGGCCGGTTCTAAAAGGGCCAAATCCCGTCGACATAGCGCCAACAACAAGGAGAAACAAAACGATCCCGAGACGATTCGAACGTCCGACCTCGGCCTTCGCAGGGCCGCGCTCTATCCAGCTGAGCTACGGGATCAAAATGCAATCAACAGACTTGGGGCAAAACCTCGCTCCAGATGGGCACCCGACAGGGCCCAAACCCGGCTTTCGGTTGAAAATGCCGCCAACGACCGCTAACCACTTGTAGTGTAAGGCGTTGCCAATGGAAGTCAAACTGCGCCGAGATTGCCGTCAGACGGGGAAAATGTGCCGAGAATTCTGTCAAAGCTGCCCGCCACCGTCCGGTAACGGCTGTTTTTGCAAAAAATGCCGAATTAACTGGCATTCCGGTCGAATTTAGGACGTATCAGACGTATAGATATATTAGGGAGTGCCATTAAAGACACACTATGATTTTCCTCGGGCCGACTGGGAGGCCTGAATCGGTTATGCCGATTAGAGAATTTGGTCGATGTTTGTGGATAACCGATTGGTGTGTGCGTAGAATATTGGGACCGTGAAGGTCGGGTATTCATTGGAAGGTTGGTTTTCATCGCCTGCTCAATACAGGCAATTACTTTCGGCTTCTTTCCCCTCCGGAAAGCACCGGGACTGCCCCTGAGGCGCTCGGTGCTTTCTTTTTGCGCATGGGGAAACGACGAATTGGCTGACGCAAATCCGAATAAATGATCAGTCCCTTAATTCAGGAACCGGCGTCTTTCCGGTGACGAAATCGGGGAACAATGCGATCATCGAATCTGACGGCGCCTGACTGGAGGCCTTGTTGAGGTCATTCAGGCCGCGCTCAGTCATGCCCGAATATATTTCCAGATAACCCAACAGGAATCTAAGGCGATAATCTTCCAGGGTTTCGAGCCGCGATTCGAGATCGGCGCGGCGAATATCGAACACATCATGCCGTCCGACGATGGCGGGCAAATCAATCCGGAAGGCGGCAATTTGAGGAAACCGCGCAATTCCACGCTCAATCGAGACGACGGCTGACATGTAATCCCCGGCGGCCGTCAGGGCGTGTCCGCGGCCCAGCAGCGGAAGCGGATTCGACGGATCGATGTTGGAAGCGATTTCGTAAAATCGCGCGGCCGAATAGAACTGGCCGCGATGCAACGCATCCTCCGCGGCAACCATGTTGTCGTTCAACTTACCTTGGTAACGGCCCGTAAACGTTTTGATCGGATCGTCCAGCGTGGAGGCGACCCACTTCGCGGCCGAAGCCATATCCGAGACACTTCCGGTCTTCGGCGCAGGCGTATCACTCCCGGCGGGTGGCATAACATTTAAGTCGGTCGACCCATTTTCTGTGGAACTCTTTTCGTCAGAACTCGACGAATTGCTTTTCGCCCTGGCGATGAATCCCAGGTCTTTTATCCCGTCGCCCTGTGCCGCCTGAACCGCCGCAACCATGTCGAGGAAACGATCGCCGCCGGTGAGTGCCGTCGTCTTGATCGACGATTGCAACGGCATACCATCGGGTCCCAGCGGACCCTGATTCAATACCGGTCCCGCCAATGGACCCCTTTCAGACAAATCACCCGACCCCAAGGGCGACAATGGATCGTCCGGCCTTGTTTCGTTTGTCAGCGATTTGCGCATTCCGATGGGCGTATCCGATGCCAGTCGCTGATCGGGACGATTGCCCAGTGGATTTAGCCGACCGGCCGAGGGCGAGTGAAAATCAATCGGATAAATGGACTGCGGATTCGCATTGAGAGACAAGGGCTGAGCAAGCGAGGGCGTTCCGAATATGGAAGAACCGGCCGCGTTGGCAAACGGCGAAACGCGCGACGTGTCTGTGACGGACGAGCCCGATGTTCCCGGGACTATGGGCGTTTGTCGAGTCTGGGGCGCAATACTCTGATTGGCTTGTAAGCGCGTGTCACTGGGATCGCGGATCAGGAATTGCTGCTGCAATTCACGTTCATACGGCATGGGCGGTCGACGATACGGTGAACTCAAAAAAGTTGAGCCGGGCAGATTGACGGATCGGGCGATTGATCCAGCGTCGGGAATGATCTGCTGAGTATCATAATAAGAACTCGGACCGCCAGTGAGAAAGCCGCTCCTCACATCGGGAAGCCCCACCGACGTCGCACGGAATTGGGCCAACCCGGCGCTGGGTAGACCGACTCGAAACGCATTGTTCGCCACGATGGGAGAGATTCCCTGAAATCCGGCAAGGCCGGTTACGTTGCCCGTAATGATCTCATTGGCCCGTTGACCATAGTCAAAGCCATATTGAGATTGCGTGGGTTGGTTGAAGCCGCCGGAACCGACCTGATTGTTTGCGTCGAGCGCCCGTCCCGCCCCGCTTTCCGAGTTGCTCCGAACGCGGTGATCAACTTGCGCGAATCCGGGGGTAACGGCAATTAATCCGGCCATCGAAAAGGCGGCGAATTGTGTGATTCGCATCATGGTCATGGGGCAGTCTCCCGAGTCGTTTCCAGCCGGCCGATCAGCGATCTGCCATGCTAATTATATCGGTCATCGCGAAGCGATGCAGAATTAGGGCCTCAATCGGGTAGAATGGGCGCAATCTCGGCCAGACCGGCCGCACGTGGGTCGCAGGACCGAGGATCTGAAAAGAACATCTGAATCTTGGATTGGCAAATAACATGGAGCTCCACATGGCATGTTCGATTTGCAGAGGCGTTGTCGTCACGGTCCTTCTCGCAACGCTCGCTGGTTGCGATTCCAGTGGCAACTCAGGCGGCCAGAGAGGCGCTGGTGCAGCCCCAAAGACCGAGCTCTGGGCCGTCGAAACACCGGATCATATCCAGCTCTATGAATATCAGAAGAAGAACGCAAAAGGTGAGCCCATTTATCATGGCCGGTGCATTTTCAAAACCAAGCAAGATGAGAAAATTCTGGATGGGTATTTCGTGGAGGGCAAGGAAAACGGCCTTTGGCGCGCCTGGCATCGAAACGGCAAGTTGCTGTTTGAAGGAGATTACGTACTCGGCGCTAAGAATGGCGAATGGGTTTATTGGGATGCAGAGGGAAATGAAGCGAAGCGCGAACAATGGATGAATGGGAAAATGGCCGTTCCGCTCGATCCTGAAAAACCCGCGGTCAGCACGCTGCCAACCTCCACGCAACCCGTATCAACCTCGCAGCCTTCAACGACCAGCGCGCCCGCAAGCAAGTCGAATGACGAGATTCCCACCTTCGGAAGATAGCGATCCAACGAAGGAGCGATCGTTGGAGCTGATCCCCGTGACTCTGACGCGCTTTGCCTTGCTTTGATAAATCAAAACTTTTCACCCCAAAACTGGACGAGACCTCATGGCAAGCCCCAACACAAGGGGACATTCATGCGGCACTTGTTTCAGTCGATTGGTATGAGATGAACGGCCGGGGCTTTGATCTGGGCGATGAGTTTGTCGCCGACCGCGAGATGCAGATCTTCACATGCAGGTCGCGTAACAAGTGCAGTGAGTTGGAATCCGCAATCGAGACCGATGCGAACAAGCGGTCCTTCCGGCGTGATCCAACGAATCGCGGCGCCCAACTGGTTGCGAACGCTGGTTTGCGATTGGGCATCTTTTCGCAGGGCGACATCCTCGCCTTTGATGCAAACATGGACGCATCGCGACGGCCGGTCGGGCGCGACGGCCAGAACTCGGACACCCCCAACATCGACGATCGCCAGCCCGTCCTTCGTTTCGAGAATCTCCCCTTTGATCACGGTCTCGACGCCCACAATGCGCGCCACGGCCAAGTCGGATGGTCTTGAGAAAATCTCCCCGACGCCGCCCGCGGCCAGAACGCGACCCCGATCCATCACGACGACCTGATCGGCCAGCGCGATCGCCTCCGTGCGATCGTGCGTAACGACTACGACCGGAATCCCGAATTCCGCCAGCAGTCGCCGGAGTTCCCCGCGCAAGACGTCGCGTAACGCGGCATCGAGCGCGGAAAACGGCTCATCCAGCAGCAACACGCGTGGCTTTCTCGCCAACGCTCGGGCGAGCGACACGCGTTGTTTTTGGCCCCCCGAAATTTGATGCGGCAGTCGCTTTCGCAGTTCATTCAACTGGAACATCCCCATCAGGTGGGCAACGCGCGCCTGGCGCTCACGACGATCGGACTTCCGCAGTCCAAAGGCAATATTCTGCTCGACGGTGAAATGTGGAAACAGGGCATAGTCCTGCGCCATCATTCCGATGTCGCGCGATTGTGGAGAACGATGAATGCCTTGCTTCGCGTCAAACCACACTTCGTTTTCAAATAAGATACTTCCGCTCAACGGACGATCGAGTCCGGCAATGCACCGCAAGACTGTTGTTTTTCCGCAGCCCGATGGACCAAACAGGGCCGTGACCGAAAAACCATGCGTGCGTTGGCTGACAGCACATTCTATTCGCGTGCCGGATTGGAACTGTCGCACGAATTGTGCTCTTAACATGGCACTCATCGCGCGGTTCTCCGGCGTGACAGCGTGTGAGCCAGCGAGAGCGCCAACAAAGAAAACGCCACAAGGAAAAGCGAGGAACGCCCTGCCGCGGCATAATCCAGCGCTTGAACATCATCATAGATGGCGATTGAAAGCGTGCGCGTGACGCCCGGAATATTCCCCCCCACCATCAACACCACGCCAAATTCACCTACGGCATGGGCAAAAGTCAGGACCGCGCCGGCCAGCACGCCGTCTCGACACAGCGGCAATGTCACGCGAACAAAAGTCCGCCAACGCGATTCGCCCAAACACCAGGAGGCTTCGACAAGTGCGCGATCTACGCCCGCAAACGAGGCCATGAATGGCCGGACAGCAAAAGGCAAGTTGAACAATACCGAAGCGAACAAAATTCCGGTAAAGGTAAATGGCAACTGCGAACCGAATAGTTGCTCGGTGATTTTTCCAAGCACGCCATTCGGACCGGCGGTCGTCAGTACATAAAAGCCCAGGACCGTCGGTGGCAGAACAAGCGGAAGTGTGATGACAGACTCAACAAGATATTTGAAACGCCATCTGCTGACGACAAGCCAATAAGCCATTGGCAGTCCGGCAACGAGCAAAATTCCTGTAGTTGCCGAGGCGAGTTGAAGAGTCAATCGAAGTGCGGTCCAGTCCACATCAATCTCCGGGCCGATTGAATCCGTATTGGTGAAGGATTTCCTGACCGCGCTGCGATAGGATAAAGCTCCGTAGGCCATTCGCCGCGGCTTGATCGACAACCCGTTTCAAGATGACGCCTTCGTGCATAATCGCCGGATGCATGTCATCGGGAACCGGCCAGAAACGACCCCGACTTTCTAATGGCGGTGCATTTGCGAGTGATTTTGCGATGATAGCAACATCGACAGCACCTGATTCTGCAAACTGCGCCGCCTGGCCGATATTCTCTGCCATGACCAGTTTGTTGCCGACGCGTTCATAAACGCCGTATTTTCTAATGGCCGATTCGGCGGCGGCACCGTAGGGCGCGAGCCTTGGATTTGCAATCGCAATTCTTCGAACGTTCGATTGAGTGAGCGTGTCCATCCCATTTCGGTTCGGGTCAATCATTGATTCGTTGCGCACCCACAGAACGAGGCTTCCCCTTGCGTATCGAAAAAGGCTGTTGCGAATGGCAAGATCGTCTTCAATGAGTTTTCGCGGATAATCGATGTCGGCCGATAGGAAGAAATCGAATGGCGCCCGATTTGCAATTTGGGCGAATAGGCTGCCCGATGATCCATACGTCACACTGACGCCGACACCGGGATTCGCCTCGCGAAATTCCGCCAGCAGCGCTTCGACACCTGCCCTTAAACTCGTTGCGGCGGCAACCGATAACACGCTGGGCTTGCCCGGACTGGGAACTTGCGAATTGGCTCCCTGTCGCAACCCACCGAAAACAAGCAGATTATGAGAATTCTCACCGGCAGCAGGGAAGATGCTCGAATGCCTCTAAGCGTCATAATGAGTCATTCCTCGGCGGAATTCACTGGTTGCCGCCGGAGTTTATCATTGAGCGTGTACACCGTCGCGCAGTATAATCGATTACATCTATCGGGGCCGAGCCGCAAATGGCAAGCACGAGCCAGCGACCGACGACTCGCATCAAGAAATCAGGAAGAAATGCCATGAAGCTGATTCGCATGTCATTCATCGCGATTACGTTGACATTATTTCACAGCGCGCCGGGCATTGGCGCAGAACATTCCAATGACGCCCCGATGAAATCGTCCTTGCCCGGTTTATTTGCCATCGCCTCGGATTCGAATGAACATGACCGGATCATGCACCAGCGGCCCGACTTGCTGAACTTTGCAAAGCGCTCACGACTCACTTTCTTCTCGTCGGAGGTACTCTCGGCGGCGGCCGTCGATGGCCCGCGGCAGGTGCAACTGAGTCTCTTCGACGACGTCTCACTCCTTGCAACAATCGACCGCGTCTTTGAAGCTCCGATCGGCGATTTGCGTGTGGCAGGGACCATTGAAGGCGTCGATGGGAGCTGCGTGGTCATTGTCATCCATGAAGGGGTCCTTGCCGCGAACATCACGGTGCCCGGTATCGGTTTTTTTGATATTAAGCCGATTGATGCGGGGCGCGTCATCATCCGCGAAATCGACTTGGTCGCGAAAGAGGCCATGGGCTGCGGGGCAATCGACCAGCCGCCGACCATGCCAGGCAATTCCGTTGGTCATCGGGCGTTGGGCGATGACGTTACGCCTGATGAAGACAACGCAGGCGACCAGCGCGGCGGGCAATCGTCCATCTGCCCGCTTCAATTCTCCACGCTGGCAGGCTTCGTCGCCGACGACGGGAGCCAGATTGATTTGATGTTCTACTATACCGCGGCCGCACAAACGGCGGCCGGCGGCCAAGCCAATATCGAGGCCGAGCTGGACCTTTCGGTCACCTACACAAATAATGCGTACGTTAACAGCGGCATTAATACCAGCCTGAATGTCGTTCGCAAGGCACTCATCAATTATACTGAATCAACATCGGCGATTGTCAATCTCGATCGCCTTGTCTTAACTGCCGATGGGTTTCTGGATCTCGTTCATGCCGAGCGCGATCAGTATGGGGCCGATCTGGTCTGTCTGTGCGTCGGAAACACCGTCAATTCGGGCGGCGTAGCATATCAACTATTTGAGACGAGTCCGCTCGATGATGGGCGCTATGGGTTCAGCGTGATGCGCGAGGACAACGCGACGTTTGAAACACTGGCCCATGAGGTGGGCCACAATTTCGGCTGCCAACACGACCGTTGCAACCCGCAGGGCACCCCCTATTTTGATTATGGTTGGGGCTTTCGACAGCCCTGCCCCGGACCACCGCCAACGCCCTGCTCCTCGCCGTGGCCCTGCACACCCAACAAAGACATCATGAGTTATCCCCCGGGCATGACCGTGCCTTATTTTTCGAATCCTGGCATTCTGGTCGGCGGCTCGCCGATCGGCGGAACCGATGAGCACGGCGGCTGGTGCGACAATAGTTCGGCACATAACGGCACGGCCTTCACCGTCGCGAATTTCAGGCCCAGTGTCGTGACTCCGACACCGCCGTCGCGGGTGTATGTGAATTCCGCAGCCGCTCCCGGTGGGGATGGCGCGACCTGGGCGACCGCGCTCGATGATCTTCAGGATGGCATCGGCCTGGCCGCGCGGGCGCGCGGCGCTGTGACTGAAGTCTGGGTGGCCGCCGGCGACTATTATCCGGATCGCGGAACCGGTAATCGTTATGCATCCTTTCGGCTCATCAACGGGGTGACAATTTATGGCGGCTTTTTCGGCAATGAGACCCTTCTCGCGCATCGGAATGTTTCGGCAAACCCGACGATTCTAAGCGGCGACATCGGCACGCCCGTTGAGGCAACAGACAATTCCTATCATGTCGTCATCGCCAGCGACCGCAATTCGACGGCCATTCTTGATGGCGTGACCATTCGCGACGGCCATGCCAGCGGGCCCTATTGGCCGTTGTATGCGGGTGGAGGAATGCTGAGCCAATGCACCGATTCCCAGTTGATCCAGTGTACCATTAGCAATAATTTCGCAACGTTCATCGGAGGCGGCATCTACTCGGATGAGGCCCCCCAGCAATTCCAGGGTTGTTTGTTCTCAGGCAATATTGCCCCCTACGGCGGCGGCATCGAAATCTACAATTCGTCGCCGGATTTCATCAATACCGAGTTTCAAGCGAATCTCGCCGAGTTTGTCGGCGGCGGCGCGAATTGCAACGGCAGTCAATCACAGTTCACGGGATGTGAGTTTTTGGCGAACGGGACCTTTGATGAATTCGGTTACCACGGGGCGATTCGTTCGGGTTCCGGTTCGTCCATCGTTGTGGAAGATTGCAGCTTTACCGGAAACTCGGCATATGCCGTCGGGGCGATCGGCATCGATTCAGACAGCACCGCCACGATTCGTGACAGCGAGTTTATCATGAATTTTGCCGACTATTCCGGCGCGGTGGAAGTCTATGAAAACCATGCCGACATTGAGAATTGCTGGTTCTTTGGAAATACGAGCGCAGAAACCGTCGGTATCGGTCAGGGCGGCGCGCTGACCGTGCTGAATAACGACTCATCCGCAACCGTGCGCGATTGCCGATTCGAATCGAACGAGGCGGGCTTCGGCGGCGGCGCGATCGCGAAATTCGATCAGGCTTCGCTCGATGTGTCGAACACCACGTTTATCTACAATTATGCATGGTACGGGGGCGGCATCTGGTGCGATAAGGGCGAATCCACCTTTTCAAACTGCAAGTTCTTTGCAAATTCAGCCGAGTATGGCGGCGGCGCGGCACACTTCAGCGGCATGAGCGCTCCCGGGCCGAGCCCGCATAACATCGCCAATTGCGTGTTTACAGGCAATGAAGCTCTGGACGGCTGGGGCGGCGCTTTCTTTAATGCCGGCGAAACAAACGTTGCCATTGATCATTGCACGATCGCGAACAACTCCGCACTCACCGGCGAAGGCGGCGGCATCCACAATGACACCAGCATCACGGCGCTCACGCATTCGATCGTGTGGGGCAATTTGGCCTTCTTCGGTGACAACGAAACCGCTCAACTCGTTTCATTCGGTGACGTGACGTACCTGGTTTCCTATTGCGATGTGCTGAACTGGAGCGGCTCGCTGGGCGGTATCGGCAACTTTCCGATGACCCTTGATGATCGATGTGAACGGCCCGGACAACGTCCTCGGCTCCGACGACGACGACGTGCATGTTGCCGCCGGATCGCCCTGCATTGAATCGGGCGATCCTGCTTATGCCCCGCCGGCGTATGGACTGTTGGATCTCGATGGCCAGCCGCGCATCATGGGCTGTGTTGTGGACATCGGCGCGGATGAAGTGCTGGGCGCGGCTCGTAATTCCGGTGATATGAATTCGAGCGGCTCGACCGATCTCGCGGATGTTCCGGTATTCGTTGCAGTCGCGCTGAATGGCGGCACGCCCGGACAGATTTGCATCGCCGATATGAACAACGACGGAGTCGTCAACGGGAATGATATTCAGGAATTCACGGATGCTGTAATCGCGCCTTAAACAGACTCACTTCTTCCGCTGAAGCGGCAGCCGTATCGTCACTTCCGTGCCTTCGCCGATCTTCGAATTGAGGCGAATCGTACCGCCCATTTCACCCACCATGCCGTGAACCGCCGCGAGTCCCAGCCCGATATTTTCACTTGATCCGCCGGCCAATTCACCCTTGGTTGTGAAGAAGGGCTCGAAAATATGCTCCTTCAAATTCTCGGGAATGCCGCAACCATTGTCACGAATCTGAATGACCGCCACATCGTCATCGCGCGTTAGATTGACCGACAATTTTCCGCCCGGCGGCATGGCCTCCATCGCATTTTGGGCGATGCTCTCCAGCACGGTTTGCACGCGCTGGGATTCATAAGGATCCGAGTGAATCGTCTCGAAATTTGTTTCGAGCGTCTGATTGGCATCTGCGATCTTGGGGCGAAGCTTGGTGATGAAATCATCCAAAACCGGATTCAGCTCCTTCCATTCGACAAGTTCGTTTTCGGATTCCGCAAATGCGGCGAGTTGGTTGGTGATGCGCGTCGCGCGACCGATCGATTGGGCCAGCAGTCTGAGCGTCTTTCGCAATTCGCGCGGGCTGTCGCTGGAAAGCACATAATCGATACTCGTCAGCATGCCGCCGAGGATGTTGTTGAAGTGATGAGCGATGCCGCCGGCGACCCGACCCAGCGATGCCATCCGTCGCGACTGTGAAAGTTCCTGCGACATGCGCTTTCGCTGGGTAATATCGCGCATTCCTGCTGAAGCGCCGACGCACAGTCCGGCATCGTTGATAATCGGCGAAATAATCAGAACAAGCGTGGTGCGCTGGCCGTCGACCTGCGGATATTTGACTTCCATGTCACGCGGTTGCTTTTGTCCCATGGCCTCGAAAAAGAGCTTGTGGGCGGCATCTCGATCGGCTTCGTCGAGAATCTCAAGAAAAGCAGTGCCGACCATTTCGGCCTGGGTGTGCTCGAAATGATGGGTTGCCTGTTCGTTCCAAAATACGATCCGCAATTCGGTGTCGACCGCGATGCAAATGAAACCAAGCCCTTCACACAGCCTGCGAAAGAAACCATCGTCAAGAACCTGCAACATGGTTGACCCTTGCCCCCACAATTCTCTTACGAACCGCCGCGTGAACGCAGATCCTCGGAGTAACGTATGATCGGGCTGATTATATAGATTCGATCGCGGGGCGTCTTCGCAACCTTTTCAGTCGATGGCTCGGGCTCGCGAAAGAAAACCCGGCCAAGGACGGGGGCTTCGACGACGGTTGGCGAAGCGCCCAGCACCAGAAACCCGCCCTCCGGAATTCTGGCTTCCGTCTCAATGTCGATAAACGTGTGCTTGCGTTCCTGCGGCATCTCACGAAGCTCGCCGTTTTGATCGCGCTGCCACTTGGCCGGACCGGGCGGCTCCTCCACCTCCGGTGTCACACGAAGCCACACTTCCTTGAGATTTGTCGAGCGCAATTCAAATCGAAGCAGCAGCCGGGCAACAGCATCGACAAAATCCGCGCCGCGGAGACTTCCTTTGCGATCATAGTGAAAAACACTCTGCCATGGCGAGCAGGCCCCGATTTCAATAAT
>JADJRI010000065.1 GCA_016712275.1 Planctomycetota bacterium | reverse complement strand
CATCGAACCGATCCGCCCGCACCCGACAATTCCGATGGTTTTCCCTGAAATCCGGCCGTTTTCCCGCGCGGCCATCCGAACAATCGCCGCAATGAGATATTCGGCGACCGCCCGCGCATTGCACCCCGCCGCATCCGCAAATTGAATCCCGCACTTTTGCAAATGCAAAATATCGACATGGTCCGTGCCCGAAGTGGCCGTCCCGACAAACCGCACGGGCGTGTTCTTGAGAAGCTCGGCCGTAACGGATGTGACGCTTCGGATTACGAGGGCGTCGGTTTCGGCCAGGTGGGCGGAATTGATGGATCGGCCGGAAAAAAGGCGGACATCTCCAAGCCGGCCAAAAACTTCAACCGCTCCCGGAATGGAGTCATCGACGGCAATTCGCATGGGGAAATGATAGCGGATCGGGCCGAAAATGGCGGATTACATGAAAAGCGGGCCGAAGATCTGCTGCAAAACGTCGAAAACGTTGGTCAAAAATGGGGTATTCACCGCCGGGAAGATGATGTTGGTGATGACGTTAAAGAACAACTGAATGACCGCAAAACTGAGGTCAATGAAGGCCAGTTGGAATTCGTTTTGGGTGGGGTCCATGCGGCGGCTTCCTTCCTAAATGGGAATCGGCGAGGCGGCGGCTGATCGGTTGCGGCCGATCCGCCCTATCTATTGATACTATCGTCATCGGCGGCGATTGCACTTCGGGTGAGAATCCACCGGCGAGCCCCCTTCCGCTGGTTTTCAACGATTCTGAAAGATGCGAAGGCGACGACCGGAAACTGGCCGGTGGTGGCGGGTTCCTTATAATTCGCCGGTGCGACGGCGTTCGATCTCACCTGCCGCGCGCGTGAAAGGCGATATGGACCTCGAAACTCGGGAAACCACCAAGCCGACGGCCGTTACACACACCTTTGGCGTCGTTTCGTATCTCAATTCGCGTCCGCTGCATGAGTTTCTTCGAGAGGATCCGCGCGTGCGACTTCGGCCGGCCGTTCCGGCGGAGCTAATTGGGATGCTGGATCGCGGGGAGTGCGAGGTGGCTTTGCTGCCGGTGGTGGACTTTTGGCGGAATCGGGAGCGGCTGGCATTGGTTTCGGATGGGTGCATTGCGAGCGATGGGGAGACGATGACGGTTCGCGTTTTCTCGAAGCGGCCGGCGGAGAAAGTAGCACGGCTGCATGTGGATGGGGATTCGCATACTTCGATGATTTTGGCGCAGGTGCTTTGGCGCGAGATGTATGGGTGCAAACTGGAGATTGTGCCGTGGGATCGGCACAACCCGGGGAGCCTGGACGATGTGGACGCACTACTGCTGATTGGCGACAAGGTGATAACCGGGCAGCCGTTGGGGTTTGGGTTTGAAGTCGATCTCGGCGCTGCATGGAAATATGCGACCGGATTGCCGTTTGTTTTTGCGGCTTGGTATGGGGCGAAGGGGTTGGAACATTCGATTGTCGCTAAACTGCTGAGCGAAGCGCGCGATCGCGGTGAGGCGGATGCGGAGCGGATCGCGCGGCATTGGGGGCCGGTGCATGGATGGCCCGTGGAGGCGGCGGTGCAATATTTGACGCGGTCGCTGAAGTTTCGGATTACGGAATCGATGCGAGCCGGGATGGAACGGTTTTTTGAACTGGGCGTGCAGCATGGGTTACTGCCATGAGCGCGACACTTGACTCTCGTGCGAATGAGGGGCTGGGGACCAGCGGCGCGCTCGATGGACGTCCGGCAGGGGCGCCGGACGCTACGATCGACCGTCCGGCACGGGGGCCGGACGCTACTTGTTTCCCCCCTACCGAACGGCTTTCTACTGCCGATCTGCGGCGGATGTATTTTGACTGCTCGATTCATGAGCTGGGGCGCATGGCATTTGATGTGACGGAGCGGCTGCACCCCGAGGACTACCGGACTTACGTTGTCGATCGGAATATCAATTACGCCAACTGGTGTACGGCCAAGTGCATTTTCTGCAATTTCAAGGCGGACCCGCCGGAGATGAAGAGCGGGCGGACGGATTTGCCGGAGGGGTACACGCTTACTTTCGATCAGATTGCCCGGAAGATCGAGGAACTTCAGGCGATCGGCGGGACGCAGATTTTGATGCAGGGCGGATTGGTGCCGAAGGAGGGCGCCACCGGCTTGTCGTTTGAGTGGTATCTCGAGTTGATGCGGTTCATTAAGAAGAACTATCCGCGAATACACATTCACGCCTTCAGCCCGCCGGAGATTTTCGCGTTTCATCAGATTTTTGGGATGTCGATTCACGATGTGCTGGCGCGGCTGATGGAGGCCGGTCTGGACAGCGTGCCGGGCGGCGGCGGGGAGATTCTGGCCGACCGCGTGCGGGAGAAGATCGGCAAGGGGAAGACTCTTACTCACGAATGGCTGGAGGTCATGCGCCAGTGCCACGTTCACGGCATGAAAACCAGTTGCACGATGATGTTCGGCCACATCGAGACGCTGGACGAGCGGCTGGAGCATTTGAGATTGCTGCGCGAACTCCAGGATGAATCGCTCGCTCGCGGCAACGGCGGCGGGTTTAGCGCCTATATCTGCTGGACTTTTCAGCCGGACAATACGCCGCTCGGGCGGATGAGAAGTTGCCGTTGGCAAAGGGGGCCGAGGGGCCGAGGGGCCGAGGGGTCGAGGGTGAGGAACTTCAAACGCCGAATGGCCGGCTGCTGAATGATGGGGGAGCATTTGTTGTTGGCCGATGCTCATGAGTATCTGACGATGCTGGCTCTTTCGCGCGTTTACCTGGACAACGTGCCGAACATCCAATCGAGCTGGGTGACGATGGGGCCGAAGATCGGGCAGCTCGCCCTGTTCTATGGTGCGAACGACATGGGCAGCGTGATGATGGAAGAAAACGTCGTCAGCGCGGCGGGGACGACCTATCGGCTGGATGAAGAGATGATTCGGCGATTGATAACGGATTCGGGCTGGCGGCCGCAGAAGCGGAATCATTACTATCAAGCAACTCGTTAGTACGTGACCACGAGTCGCCGCCGGCGGCCGAAGTGCCAAATGTCCAGCAAAATCCTCCGGGGCACTCTCGGAAGTACCCGTTGAGTTGATTTGACCCACAACTATCGAGATAATAGGAGCATTGGGTCGTACATTTTCACCACAATTGAGCTAATACCACCGGCAGAGGCGATCAACGATCTGAAGTCCCGAAAAGGGGGTTTCGGAAACTCAGCCTTCTCCGGTCCCATACAGCGAACACCAACCCAATTGGGCCGAATAGAATGAATCGAAAAACTGTAACAACGCAGATACTTGGGATTGTCATAATTACGATCTTTTTCACGGCCCCTACTTTACCAGCGCAGGACTGCAATCGAAACGGGGTTCCAGACGCAATGGACATTGATCCATCGGACCCAGATGCGAACGGCGATGTCAGCTCAGATTGCAACGGGAATTTCTCGCCCGACGAATGTGACCTTCCGCATATTCTCACCATGTTGTCGACGGAAAGCGAAAACCTAAGCGAGAACTTCGGCGGTAACGTAGCAATCGACGGTGAATATGCATTCGCCGGCGCCACCGGCGATGAGGAAAACGGTCCCGATTCCGGACGCGTTCATGTATTTCATTACGACGGTGTGAACTGGATGCCAATGCAGAACCTGTCGGCAAGTGACGCGGCCTCGGGCTTCTATTTCGGCACGGCAATTTCAGTCGCAGACGACACAGCATTCATTGGTGCGAGTTCAGCAACTTCCGGAAACGGGTCGTTCGGGGGCGCAGTATACGTGTTCAAGGTCAACGGCGGTGTCTGGCAAGAAACGGCGAAACTGACTGCATCAGATGCACAGAATGGAGACAGTTTTGGCATCTGTCTTTCTCTTAGCGACGACGTTCTCGCAATTGCCGCGACTCGCGATGATGATCTTGGAAACGACAGCGGTTCGGCTTACTTGTTTCAAAGAATCGAAGATGCGTGGGTACAGGTGGCAAAGATCAAGCCGAACGACGGCGCGGCGGGAGACGGCTTCGGACAAGGCATTTCGATTTCAGATGGAGTCTTGGCGGTCGGCGCACCGTATGACGATGATCTTGGGAACGGCAGCGGTTCAGTTTATGTTTTCGAGCAGGTGCTCGGGGTTTGGCAGCAGACGGCTAAGATCATACCGTTCAACGGGAAATCATTTGATAACTTCGGGGCGAGTATTGGGCTCCATTCAGGTGGGTTGCTAGTTGGTTCTCCCGGGGATGACGATGCTTCTGCGGAAGCCGGAGCGGTCTTCATATACCAAGAAAACACCACGGGATGGCAGCAGGTCGAAAAATTAGCCGCGCAACCTTCACGCCCAGGCTCGCGACTTGGAAACTCGATAACGTGTTCGGCAGGTTTATCGCTCATCGGTGCTTCGTCGGAGAATGTGCAAGGGCAAGCGAGCGCGCGACTTACCTGTTTAGCTTGTCCGGGGAAACATGGCACCAAGTTGCGCTGACGGCAGATTCGCCGATTTCATTCGACCACTTCGGTATAAGCGTATCGATCTCCGGAAACTTCGCAATCGTCGGTGCACCGACGTTTGGAGACGGCCCCGGCGGAAGCGGGCGTGCCTTCGTTCTTGATCTGAGTGTGATCGGAACAGACTGTGCAGGAGACGGGCGCCTTGACGAGTGCGACTTAGACTGCAACGCAAATGGAATTGCTGATCGATGCGAACTACTGACTCAAACAAGTATCGACTGCAACAGAAACAGCATCCTCGATGAATGCGAGATCACGATGGATCCCGACACCGACTGCAATACGAATTTGGTGCCGGACGAGTGTGAACTCATCACGGGCGAACCTCATCTGGTCAATCGTATCATTGCAACCGGTCTCACTTCCCAAGATCGATTCGGCGGTAGCTTTGCAATCAGCGGAGATACGATGATTGTCGGCGCCGACGGCGACGCGATCGGCTCCGGCAACTTCTACAACGGATCGGCTTACATATTCGAGCGCCAGAATGGCAATTGGATTCAACGCATGCGAATCAGTGCATCCGACACTCAGTCAGGAGATGCCTTCGGCATAAGCGTTGCGATTGACGGCGATTTTGCTGTAGTAGGGGCCGAACTGGAGGACCAAGGCGGCTTAAATGCCGGCGCTGCCTACATCTTCAAACGAATGGGGACAACCTGGCAACAAACGCAGAAGTTGATTGCGCCCGACGCGAGCAGCTCTGACAGATTCGGTAGTAACGTCGCCATCCAAGGCGATACAGTTTTCATTGGCGCACCAATTGCTTCCGACTCATTGGGCTCGGAGGGTGCCGTGTACCACTTTAGACGCGTCGGTACAGATTGGCTCTTTGATTCTAAGATAACCGCCTCCGACATCAATTCGTGTCGTTTCTTTGGCACTTCAATGTCAATCAGCGGCGATTCCATCGCAATTGGTGCTCCATTTTCAGATGCCGCGGTGCCTCTGTCAGGTGCTGTTTACATATTCACGCGAATAAGCGATGTGTGGCTGCAAACAGCCAAACTAGAATCAGCAGAAGCAGCAGCTATCGATTACTTCGGGCAGTCAGTTGCGCTTCATGGCAACTTGGTCGTCGCCGGAACTCCGAATAAAGACGATAGAGGCGCAGATAGCGGCGCGGCCATCATTTTCGAGGAGGTTAACGGCACATGGACCCAGATCGCGACGCTCTACGCGAATGATGAAGCGCCCTTTGACAATTTCGGACGGAGTATCGACATTCTCGGGAACATCGTTGTTGTTGGCTCACACTACCACGACGACGTTGCATACGACTCGGGCGCGGCATATGTTTTTCACAGAGTAGGAGCTTCCTGGATTCAAGTCGCAAAGCTCGCCGCGCAGAATGGAGCGGCAGGAGATAACCTAGGACAGAGTGTGCGGATCGATCCTTACGACATGCGAATCTTAGTAGGTGCCTGGCACGACGATGGTGCGTCATTCGATTCAGGCTCGGTCTGTTATTTCGAACTAGATCTTGCTAACAATGATTGCAATAGTGATCTGTTGCTTGACGAATGCGAGGCCATCTCTTCGACCGTGCCCCGGTTTGTAGCGGCGATATTGAGTGAATCCCTGTCGGCCAGCGACCTCTGCGCATTCGATTCGGACCACAATGGCGTGCTTGATGGCATTGATGTCGCAGGATTGGTGAACGAGATGCTCAATTGAGAAACCGTACGGAGTCTTGTTCGTAACCTCAAAGTTGCTGTTCGAGATCAAACCGAGCTTCCTGCCCGTCTTGAGACATGCCGCACTATTCCCAGGGATTACCGGCACGATCGACAATGAGGGAGTGAAGCGGTTCCGATATGTGAGTCATAGCGCGGAGCCCATCAATGACCGTTCGGTCGTTCCGTCCTCAATCGCAGCAAAGAAAGCAGCTCCGCCAAATTCACGAGACCTTCCGCTTCGGCCCGCTCGCGCGGGGATAAAGTCTCGCCAGAATCCTGGCGACCCAACAATTCGTTCAGCCGTTCCTCAACTGCGGAAGGAAGTCGAAACCGATCGAGGTCGGCTGGCAATTCGAGATCGAACTGAACTTGATGGGACATACAAGAATCTCCGTTCTCAACGTCACAAAACATTGTATATTGCTAAGTTAAGACGCAGAATGATTCATATAGTTTTCCCATTTCGGTCGACCTTTCTAATGACGGCGGAGCCGTCAGGAGGTCGGTATGGGATATGGAATTCGGTTGTCTCTCGCGGAGCGGGAGGCGTTGGACGGTCTTCGGTTCCGCACGCCGTCCGCGGATGTCTTTCGCAATTGTCTGATTCTGTTGATGTCGGATTCGCGGGACACAATTGCTTCGATTGCCGGTCGTTTGGGTGCGCACCGCCACGGTTGCTCGCATTCGACGCCTGTATCGCATGGGCGGTATCGGCGCCCTGCATCCGACCAAGCCGCCGGGACGCCGGAGCCGCGCCACGCCTGCCTATCTCAAGAAGATGAAGCGGGTTGTCGACACCAATCCCATGAAATTGGGCTACGGCTTTTCGGTCTGGTCGGCCCGCCCACATGGCCAAGGGAAACCGGCATCCATTTCAGCGACGATCAGATGCGTCGATTGCTGCATCAGGTGAATTACTCGTTTCATCGTCCCAAGCACACCCTCAAAGGCAAACGCGACGAGGCCGCCTACGAAAAGGCCCGCCGCAAGCTGATCGGTCTAAAAAAAAACGCCCTGAAGAATGATGCCGCCGAGGCGCTGATCTATCAGGATGAAGTCGAAATCCATCGGCACCCGGCGCTGACGCGCATGTGGGCGCCGGTCGGCAAGCAGCCCGAAATACCCTCGCCGGGCAAGAACGAAAAAAAGGTGGTGTACGGCGGGGTGGACTATGCCACTGCCAAAATCACCACGCTCATCGCGGACACCAAGAGCGGCTGGAATTTCATCGCGTTTCTGACCGCGTTGCTCAAGGCCTACGGCAACCGAAAAATCCGTCTGGTTTGTGACAACGCCCGCTATCACCACACCAAGGCCGTCAGAGCCTTTTTGGAGACACAAACCGATCGACTGACGATCTTCTGGCTCCCGACGTATTGTCCCAGCCTGAACCTGATCGAACGGCTCTGGGGTCACCTGAAACGCACCGTGTTGGCAAACGTCCTCTTCAAAACCGTCGAAGACCTTGCTGACGCATTCCGGCAAGGCGTCGGCCGAATCAATGGACACCGAAACAAAATGGGATTCATGTTCGATCATGACCATGTCCGGAACAATGCTGCATGAATCATTCTGCGTTACAACTTAGGTAGGCTGCTCGCAATAAATGCAGCCGGATTATCATCAGGGTCCAATACGAATGCTATTGGAGGCGCTAAAGTGGATTCTGTCACAACGCACCGCAAATAGTCAACTCTATCTTCTTACGTTTGAGGTCCTGGACATATCATTTCGATCCGAATTCTGGCATTCCTCGTTTAATCCATGGCTCATACTCAACGAGCAAGTTGAAATGATCGAATGCCAGAATTGTGGCCACCAAGAGTATTCCGAGAATCAAAGACTTGGAAGCAATCCTCCACGTTGTTAATCGAAGGATTGCAATGATGGGCGCGACACTTGAGATCGCGATGGAAGGATACGTTACATCGGCGATGGATACTGCCCAGTGGTTATCTGGGTATCGAAGGACCGGCTGGATTAGAAGCAAAAGTAGCATGCCTCCCAAGAGCCAAGACATGAGCCGGGCGACGATACTCAAGGAGTAGATTGCAAGTTTTCGAGATTCGGATTGCATCTCCAAAGACCCGAAACCATGTGTTACCAACAAACGATCATTTCGCGGCGCGAATGAACTCGCGAACGCGCTTTGCGTCCAGTTCTGCCGTCGTTTGACCACCCTTCTTGAGTGACGTGCCGACGATTACGCCGGATGCGATTTTGACGTAGTCCCCCACCGTTGCGGCTGTTACGCCGGACCCGATCCAGACGGGGAAATCGGGCACGGCATTCGCGACTTTTTTCACGAGGTTCATGTCGGCGGGTGAGCCGGTGGCGACGCCGCTGACGATGAGGGCGTCGGCGCCGGCGCGGTGGGCGGTTTCCTCGGCGGCGAGGGCGATGTCGGGCTGGCTGATGGGTTGGGCGTGTTTTACGTGCACATCGGAGGCGATGAAGACGTTGGGAGCAACTGCTGCTCGGCGGGCGAGGAGTTCGGCCGGGTGGCCGGTGATGAAGCCTTGATCGGTGGCGTACACTCCTGACAGGACGTTCACGCGAATGAATGCCGCGCCGGTGGCACAGGCGACGGCGAGGCCGGAGAGGCCGTCGTTGCGGAGCATGTTGACGCCGACGGGGATTTTGACGGCGCGGACGACATGGTCGACCACGACGGACATGGCGGCGACGGATTCGCGCGGGACACACTCGGCATGGAACGGGGCATCGCCGAAGTTTTCGACGATTACGGCGTCGAAGCCGGCGCCCTCGAGTTGTTTGGCTTCGCGGACCGCGCGGTCGATGATTTTTTGCATCGGCAACACTGCGCGGGCGGAGCCGGGGAGCGCGGGGAGATGGACCATGGCGATGAGGCGGAGGCGGGAGAGGGTTGCCGGGGGTTTCGGGTTTTTGGCAGGTTTATTGTTGTTCATAGTAGTGGGAATTATACAGGATTATTTGGCGATTGGGTGATTTGGCGATTGATATGGATTGGGGAATTGGGAAATCGGTTTGCGGAATGGGACATTGGCGTTGAAGCCGAAACAGGTGGGCTGAGCCCACCCTACGGGTCTGAGGATTTGCCTCGGCGCGAATGCCCTGGGAGTTCTGCATATCACTCGACGAAAGGTGGTCAAGAGGCCGACCAACCCTTCGGCGACTCTTGTCATCGTTCAAAGTAGAATAGAATTGCCGCGATGATTGTCAATCCAATTATGAACGGCCCAATCAATCGCAGAACTCGTATCCAGGCTTTTTGTTGTTGTTCACATTCGTTTTTCTTGTCATTCGCCTTGGTATCAAACCACCCGTAGCCAATTCCAGTTAGAAAAGTACCGAAAAACAGATTCCCCGCAGTCTGCATTAGAAATTCGCTTGTCGCACTCATCGTGTCTTCTCCCAATGATCAATCACTTCTTTCCTCTAAATTCGCTGCAGGGGACGAGCCTTCGGGCGCGGGCGTCGCTTAGTGTCAATGTCATGACATTAGCCATGTACTTCGCGTGCTGGCAGCCCGGCGAATGATAACAGTGGGCGTGGCGGCCGGTGACGACGCTTTCGCTGCCGGATTCCAGCTTTTCGCCCCGCTGCCAGATGCCGCGGCCGGCGCGCCAGGCATCCTCTTCATAACGCACGTATTCTTCGTACCGGACGAAGGGCACATCGCGATCGGCCCAGGCATATCCCTGGAAGATGAGTTCGCCGCCGAGATCGCGGCCGTTCGGCTCGGGCGTGGCATAGACGAGCAGACGTCCGAGCGCGTCGCGCCGGTCGCTACGGCAGGCGCTGGACTCGACGGCGAGCGCAGGTTGCGGCCGCCGTCTGCTCGGCGAGGAAGCGGGTTGCTTCCTTTTCGCAGGGCTGGCCACGTGCCGGGCAGGCGACACCCACGAGAATCGCATATTCGCCGTTGTCGAGGACGAGCGTGCCGCCGGGGAGAACCTTTGTTGCGACGGCGAACTCGGCGATCGGGGCGAGGCCGTCGGCGCCATCGGGCGGATCGAACCTTGGCGGGTCCTGACTGTTCTTATCCCGATCGGAATCGGCCCCGCCGCCATCGGTTTTGCCGCCGCGGTTGTCATCTTTTGCGGGCTTTGACGGCGGTTTTTCCTCGTTTTGCCGATCGAGGGTTTCGCATCGCTTGCAGAGACGGCGGCCGGCGTTTTTGGCCTCCTGCTCGGTGGCGAATGTCACGCGGTTGTCGGATTGAATTTTCCGGGCGGAGGCGCAATCCTGGCCGTGGGTGTGATAGACCTTGCCGCAGCTGGTGCCGAAGACTTCTGCGGGCGGCGGCGATGGAGGGCGCGGCGAAGAAGCAGAATGCCATGAGCGACAGGAGGATCTGGCGCTGGATGCGCCATGTGGTGGACATGGGCGATCTCCGGAAATTGAGTTTGCCCGAAACAGACGAAACGCCGGCCGGCTTGCACGGCGAATGTCACCGATTGAGGGACATTTTAGGGAATGGGGTGTCAGAATGGAATACGCAGTGAAAATCAGCGGGTGGAACGGGGAAAGGTGGGCTGAGCCCACCCTACGGCCTGAAGGCAAAGGTCGAGGGCAATCCCACTCCCTTACGGTCGGGGCTCGTTAAGGGCGGACGCTATGTGCTGGATTTGCGGAAGACGGCGACGATGTCCTCAACGGGGACGACGAAGAGCTGGTTGTCGCCTTCAAAGTCGACGGGGATCATGTGTTTCGGGTTGAAAAGGACTTTGTCGTATTGCTTGATGGGGAAATCCTCGTCGTGCTCGACCTGCGCGGAGACAGCGACGATGCGGCCGGTGATGGTGGGGATTTCGATTTTGTCTGGCAGCTCTATTCCGCCTTTGGTGCGTTTTTTGTCGGCATCCTTGCGTACGAGAACGCGCTTGCCGAGGGGTTCGACGATTTCGAGTTTGGATCGGCTGGCTTGTGATTCACCGGATGGCATTCGCAAGACTCCATTCTTGAAGCGCTGAGATTGGGGAATTCGCACGGGCCGGAGGCCCATGCTCCCCGCTTCGTTAACGGCGGTGTTCGCACTCGAACATCAGTTGCGTCGTCATTTTATTGTAGCGAGGGCGCTGTTCTGGTGCGACGGCGACGGGTTGGCGATTTCTTCGGTGGCCTTTTTGGATTGGTCGAAGAGGACGCCGGGGCGAATGAAGAGCGCGACGGCGATGAATCCGCACAATGCGAGCGATAGCCGCAGGGCATGGCAACGCGACGGCGTGACGGCCGCGGGCTTTCGCAGGTAGCAGCTTGCGAGGATGCGCAGGTAATAGGCGGCGGCGATGGCGGCATTTACCACGATGAGAATGACGAGAATGTACATGCCCATTTGACGCGATTCGGAGGCGCCGCGCACCACTTCACCGCCGGCGGACAGGGCCGAGGAGATAATGTAGAGCTTGCCCATGAAGCCGCCGGTGAGCGGGAAAGCCCATGAGGCCGAGCGTGCAGACGGCGAGGCAGAGGGCGGCCCACGGGTGGGTGCGGGCGGCGCCGGCGATGTCGTCGGTTGTTTCGGCGGACTCATCGGGATCGTCGGTGCCGGGTTTGCGGAAGAAGGAGAGCGCGGCGAAGCAGCCGAGATTCATGATGCCGTAGGCGGTCATGTAGAAGAGGAGTGCCGCGATGCCGTCACGCAGCGGCGCACGGCCGGTGTCGATGAGGATCGGGCCGGCAACGAGCGCGACCAGCATGTAACCGGAGTGGGCGACGCCGGAGTAAGCCAGCATACGTTTGATGTTGTGCTGCATGAGGGCGAGCGTGTTGCCGACGAGCATAGTGACGGCGGCCATGGCGAAGAGGAGCCAGAAGATTTCGTCGCCGTATTTCCAACTGGTGAGGCCGAGAAGCTGGATGAGGGCGAGGAAGCCGGCGAACTTCGGCACAAAGCCGAGCATGCCGGTGATCGGGGCGGCGGCGCCCTGGTAGACATCGGCTATGTAGAAGTGCAGCGGGACGGCGGCGATTTTGAAGGCGAGGCCGGCGAGGGAGAGGAGGAGGCCGACGAGGACGAGGGCGTCGTGGATGGAGCCTTCAGATGCGATTTTCGCGGTGATTGAGTTTTCGCCGAACATGGTCATTGTGCCGGCTGCGCCGTATAGAAAGCTGAAGCCGTAGAGTGTGATGGCGGCGGCGAAAGCGCCGAGGAAGAAGTATTTTCCGGCGGCCTCCTGCGCGGCGATGTCGCGGCGGGAGAGGCCGATGAGGATGTAGGTTGGTACGCTGACGAGTTCGAGCGCGAGGAAGAGTACGACGAGGCTGTTGGCGACGGAGGTGAGGGTGACGCCGGCGAGAGAGAAGAGAATGAGGGCGAAGTATTCGCCGCGTTCGGCATCATCGGGCACATGGCGGTTAACCATGATGATGAGCGCGCCGATGGCGAGGGTGATGAGGCGGGCGTACCAGACGAGCGGGCCGTGCTGCAGCGATACGACGGCATCTGCGTCTTTGATTTCCAACATTGAGAGGCGTGCGCCGAGCCAAAGTGCGAGGGCGATGGCGACGAGGGAGACGAGGGCGGAGCGATTGCGAAGCGCGGGGATGAGGCCGCCGAGGAGGACCGCGGTTGCGCCGAGGATGAGGGCGATTTCGGGGAGGAGCAACTGGATCATGGGGTGCATTTCGGGCATTAGCGGGCCCCCACTATATGATTCAAGGTTGTTTGGGTCGCAGTAGCCTGTTTTCGAGTTTGCACAGTTCTTTCGCCGTCAACCGGTCGCTGACGCTTCCGGCTCGTTGGGTTCTGGTTTGTTTGATTCTGGATGGTTGTCGCATCGACGTTGCGGTCACCGGACCAATCGTGCGGGAGGACCTTGGCGAGGACGGCGTGGTCGAGGGCCGGTTGCATCATATTGGTGAGCATTTTCGGGTAGACGCCGATGGCGACGCAGGCGAGGGCAAGCGGGACGAGAATGCCGACTTCGCGGCGAGTAAGGTCCTGGGTGAGGCCGGCGCTGGTGTCAGCGCCGTGGCCCGGTTCTTTGAGCGGGCCGAAGAGGACGCCGCGGGCCATGTGGAGCATGTAGATCGCGCCGAGCAGGATGCCGGAGGCGGCAAAGACGGCGTACCAGACGCCGAGGGGGCCCGCGCCGTCGGGCTTGGGATCGTCCGATGTGAAGGTGCCGAGGAGGACGAGAAACTCGCTGACGAAGCCGTTTAGGCCGGGGAGGCCGATGCTGGACATGGTGAAGAAGATGAGGAAGAACGCGAGAATGGGCATTTTTTTGGCGAGGCCGCCGATCTCGGCGAGTTCGCGCGTGTGATAGCGTTCGTAGATCATGCCGACGATGAGAAAGAGCGCGCCGGTGGAGAGGCCGTGGTTGATCATGTAGAGCAGCGAGCCGGTGAGGCCGGCGGCTTTGAGACAGAACATGCCGAGCAGGCAGAAGCCGAGGTGGGAGACGGAGGAATAAGCGACGAGCTTTTTCACGTCCGTCTGGATCCAAGCGGCGAGCGCGCCGTAGATGATGCCGATGACGGCGAGCGTGGCGACATACGGGGCTAGCTCGATGGAGGCCTGCGGTAGCATCGGCAGGCTGAGACGGAGGAATCCGTAGGTGCCGAGTTTGAGCAAGACTGCGGCGAGGATGACAGAGCCGGCGGTCGGGGCTTCGACGTGGGCGAGCGGCAGCCAGGTGTGGAACGGGAAGAGAGGGACCTTGATGGCGAAGCCGGCGAAGAATGCGATGAAGAGGCCGATCTGCTCGCCGCTGCACAGGTGCGGTGCGAGGTTGTATAGCACATCGAGATCGAAGGTGAGGGCGCCGGCGGCGAGGTTGCTGGCGGCGCCGGCGGTCGGTGCGATCCACGACGCCTTCCAACCGAGATAAAGCACGCCGGCGAATGTGAGGAGGCTGCCTGCGAGCGTGTAGATGAAAAACATGTTGGCGGCCTTCTGGCGCTGCGGGCCGCCCCAGATGCCGATGAGGAAATACAGAGGGATTAGCGTGAACTCGAAGAAGACGTAGAAAAGAAGCAGGTCGCGTGCGGCGAAAACTCCGAGCATGGCTCCATGGAGCAGGAGCATGAGTGCATAGTATTCGCGCTGGCGAGTCTGGATGCTGGTGAAGCTGCCCCAGATGGCGAGGGGCGTAAGGCCGGCGGCGAGGAGAATGAGCGGCATGGAGATGCCGTCGACGGCGAGTTTGTATTGGATGTGGATTGAGGCATCGGCGCTGCCGATCCAGTTGGCTTGTTCCAGAAGCGTGTAGCCGCCGTTTTGGATTGCGTCGGACTGGTGGAGATAAGCCATCAATGCAAGGACTGTGATGATTAGCGTCACAAGGGAGACACCCATCGCGAATCGGCGGACGAAAACGGCGTCCCATGAAGAACGGGCATAGATCACGATCGCGCCGAGGATGGGCACGATGATAAGCATCGAGAGCAGGTGTTGGCCTAAAAAGTTGTCGGTGAGCCAAGTCATAGTTTCGAGTTTCGAGTTTCGAGTTTCGGGTTTTTAGAGCAATTTGGGTACTGTTTAGCTTGTGCCTGCACTTCACGCTTGGGTGTGGAACAAGCTATTAGCCTGTTCCACACCCAAGCGCGAAGCGCGTCAGAGACGCGATGCGGCAAGCAACTACATGCGTTTTCCTGTTTTCCTGCGGTCAATGTTGTCAATGTTGTGAACCTATGCATTTGCCAGGACCCACCACATGATGACGACAAGGCCGACGACCATTCCGAGGGCATAGCCTTGCATGGCCCCCTGCTGCCAGCCGCGAAGCAAAAAGCCGATGGCCCGCGGGATGGCGGCGATGATCCACAGAATTCCGTTGATAACGAAGCGATCGCAGGCATAGCACATGTCGCCCAATCGTCGCAGTGGGCGAACGAACACGAGGTCATACAGTTCGTCGACGTAATACTTGTGATAAAACAATTTGTAGACCGAGCCGCTCGCCAATGCGATCGCCAGCGGAATGCCGGGGCGGCGGGTGTAGAAATACCACGCATTGAAGATGCCGTAGAACGCGAGGCCGGATGAGAGCCACATGAGCCAGTGGCTTTCCGATCCGTGCTCGCCGGCACCATGCGCAACCCCCTGTGCGGCGGCGACCGTCATCTCGTGACCCTTGGCGTCGGAAAAGTTGGGCGCGAGGAAATGGTGGAATGCGCCGTGCGGCTCGAACATGCCAAGGAAACCGCCGTGGCCGGTGGTGACACCGACGTAGCCCGCGAATACCGCGCCAATGGCGAGGAGGACGAGCGGCGCGCTCATCCAGACGCCGGACTCATGGGCGTGCTCGACGCCGCGCGGGAGCCGCTCTTCGTTGTGGAAGGCCATGAAGATCATGCGGAAGGTGTAGAACGCGGTTAGGAATGCGGTGACGAGACCGATCCAGCCGAGCCACGGTGTCGAACTGGCGAGCGCGGCGTGGATGATTTCGTCCTTGCTCCAGAATGCCGAAAGCAACGGGACGCCGGCGAGGGCGAGGCCGGAAATCAGGAAGGTGAAGTAGGTAATCGGCATGGCCTTGCGCAGGCCGGAGAATCGGCGGATGTCGATCTCCCCCGCCATCGCGTGCATGACGCTACCGGCGCCGAGGAAGAGGCATGCCTTGAAGAAGGCATGCGTGTATAGATGGAACATGGCCGAATCGAATGCGCCGACGCCGAGGCCGAGAAACATGTAGCCGAGCTGGCTGAGCGTCGAGTAGGCCAGAATGCGCTTCATGTCGAACTGGGTGAGGGCAATTGTGGCGGCGAAAAGCGCGGTGGCGGCTCCGATTGCGCCGACGATCCACATGGCGATGGGCGATGCCGCAAAGATGACACTGCAGCGGGCGACCATGTAGACGCCGGCCGTGACCATGGTGGCGGCGTGGATAAGGGCGCTGACGGGCGTCGGGCCTTCCATTGCATCGGGAAGCCAGACGTGCAGGGGCAACTGGGCGCTCTTGCCCATTGCGCCGCAGAAAAGGAGGAGCGCGATCGTTGTAATGCGCTCGGTCGATAGAGCGAGATCGCCAGCCATCTTGCTATTGGCGACCATATTGAACACTTCCTGATAATCCAACGTGTTGAACGTCAGGTAGATCAGCAGGATTCCGAGGCCGAAGCCGAAGTCGCCGATGCGATTGACGAGGAAGGCCTTCTTCGCGGCTGCGGCAGCGGACGGTTTTTGATAGTAGAAACCGATGAGCAGGTAGCTGCACAGGCCGACGAGTTCCCAGCCGAGATAGAGCAGCAGGAAGTTGCCGGCGAGGACGAGCATGCACATCGAAAAGACGAACAGGCCGAGGAAGGCGAAGAAGCGTTCATAGCCGAGTTCGGCATGGCCGTGGTGGTCGCGCATGTAGCCGACGGAATACATGACCACCATCGTGGAGACCGAAAGAACGGTCAGGAGCATGACAATGGTGAGCGGGTCGACGCGGAACGTGACGTTGAGCCAGTCGGCCGCGCCGGCGGGGATCCATTCGTAGATGGTGAAGGATTCAGCAAGTTTTCCGTAACCGACCTGTTGGCTGGGATCGATTTGGGCATGTGCCCCGATGGCGGCCGCCGTTTCACTGCCGCCGCGATTGAGCTCGGTATTGACCTGATAGAAAAGGCTGACAGCGCAGAAGAGCGCAGCGGTGACACCGGCCAGAACGAGCCAGTGGGATCGATCTTTGAGGCCGCGCAGGCCGATCGCGCCGACGAGGGCGCTGCCGGCGAGAGGGAGAAGCGGGATGAGGATGGCGAGGGTTTTGAGTTCCATTTAGTTTTTCAAGCGTAACACGAATTCGTGATCGCCGGATATTACCGAGTTTGTGAGCCGATGCCTTCGAGCACCATCCACTTCCTGACTGGGCGCTCCGGTTAGAGCAGCCGATTTCGCGTTCTCCCTGCCCCGTTGGGGCTGGGCTAAACAAGGTCTGCGATTTCCAAACGGGCGCGCGTCCATTTAATCAGCCGCGCAGGCTTCTCCAATTTTCGGCATCCAGGGTGCCGCGACGACGGTAGAGCATGACGACGATGGCGAGGCCCAGCCCCGCTTCGACCGCAGCGATGACCAAAACGAAAATTCCGAGGCCCTGGCCCTGGATGTTGCCATGCAGAAGACCCATCCCAACCAGATTCATCAGCACGCCCTGGAACATGACTTCGGTGCTGAGGAACATGACGATCATGTTTCGGCGCGTCAGGAAGCCGACGACGCCGATGGCGAAAAGGAGAGCGCCGACTATCATAAGTGCGGTTGGGTTGGGCATTTTTTTTAGTCGCGAGTTGCGAGTTCCTCGTTTCGAGTTCCTTATTATCAGATTTCGCGATTCGGCAACATGGGTTTGAGACTTGAAAGCTCAATCTCAAAATCTCATATTTCAAATCTCGAATTCAAACTACAAATTTATATTTCGAATTTCAGATTCCTATCTCATATTTCAAATCTCACATCTCAGATCTCAGATTTCATGCCAGTCTAGGCGTCAATACGGCACCACGGTCTTTCCGGCTTCGCCGGGGGCTTTGTGGTCGCTGAAGTCGGCGGCCTGCGGTAGTCGTTTTCGGGCAATGGCCACGGCGCCGACGAGGGCGACCATCAGGAGCACCGCCGCCAGTTCCACGCTGACGGCGAAATCAGTCATGAGCAATCTACCGAGTTCAACGGTGTTGCGCGTTGCCACAGCCGAGAGCGGCTGTGCCACAGTTTTCCATGGATGTTCGACGATCATGCCGGCGAGGACGGCCATGAGCATGAAGCAGGCGAGCGTGGCCCAGACGGGTTCGCGAGCGCTGCGGTCGTAATCGAGCATGGCGGAGATTCGGCCCTTCATTTCGGGCGACTGCTGCGAAAGCATGATGACGAAGACGTACGTTACAAGGATCGCACCCGCGTAGACGATGACGAGGGCCGCGCCGAGGAATTCCGCGCCGACCTGGATGAGCATGGCGGCGGTCGCAAGGACGACGAAGACGAAATAGAGCGCGGAATAGACCGGCAAGGGATGGGTCACGACGCGGATGGCGGCGGCGAGGCCGAGCACGGCAAGAATGCAAAAAGTAATGTTGCGGGATTCAGCACCGAACAAGAGCTGGAGCAGGTAGATCAACATCGCGGAGGCCACGGCCATAACAACAATGAAGGCCCCCCGCCGCGGGAAGCGGCCCTGCTTGGGCAGGCCGACGAAGATGCCGAAGGCGAAGAGCGCCGAGACGATGTAGGAGATGTACACGAGTGGGACGGACACGGGAGACTACTCCAAATGTAGAATTGATAATGTAGAATGTAGAGTTTCAAACATGTCAAAACTACTCATACTCTTTCACACCAATTCCATTCTTCACGTTCACTCGTCATTCGCCCAGCCCCGTTGGGGCTGGGCTAAACAACAACTGGCTAGCGCCTAATAGCCCGTAATGGACGGGCTCTTTCGTGGCTTTTCATCTTTCGTGCGGTCGAAGACCATCAACAATTTTTCCTTATCGAAGATCATTTCCTCGCGCGAAGAGCCAACGAGGTGGTACTCGGGGGTCAGCTCGATGGCATCGACGGGGCAGGCTTCTTCGCACATGCCGCAGTAAATGCAGCGGAGCTCGTCGATGTCGAACTTGATCGGGTATTTTTCGCGATCGGGCCACGGGCTTTCCGTGCCTTCGATGTGAATGCAATGGGCCGGGCAGGCGGTTTCGCACATGAAACAGGCCACGCAGGCGACGCGCCCCTGCTCATCGCGATTGAGGCGATGGACGCCGCGGTAGATTTCCTTGCGGACTTCGCGCTTTTGCTCCGGGTATTGAATGACTTTGTCCCGTCGAACTTTGAGCGCGAAGAGGTGGCGCAGCGTGGTCTTCAGGCCGCGAAAACCTGCGGAAGATAGAGCCGCTCGGCCATCGACAGCTCGGGCTGATCGACGAAGAGGACGTCGGTTTCTTTCCAGTTTGGTTTCGACATGTTTCTTAAAGTCCCTTAATTCCCAAATCTCAGTTCACCCGGACTCCACACCAGCGGCACATGTATTCGTGCGGAGGCTTTGCAAAGACCAAGTGTGGCACCGGCTATTAGCCGGTGCCACACCTGTATCCGGGAAAAGCACTAGGTCATACCGCGTTCTCTTTTCAACAGACTCACCTGCCTGCCTGTAATGGGTTTCGCCACGGCGGCGCTGAACAATCCGCCTGCCAGCAGTATTACGATGTTTCCGATGAGCGAATACCACTGGGGCCAATCGTTGTAGATGATCAAAACCTGCATCAGCACGATGAGCATTCCCATCGGCACGAAGGCTTTCCATGCCAGCGACATGAGCTGATCATATCGAAAGCGCGGCAGCGTCCAACGGACCATCATGTATACGGCGATGAAGATGCCGATTTTGGCGAACAAGACTCCCATTCGCGCGAACATGGCAAGTATGTTGGTCGACTCGTTAACCCAATGCGCTCCCGGCAGAAAGTCCGGCAGGAGGTAGCCGCCGAAAAAGAGCGACACCATGACGGCACTGCTGGTGATCATGTGAGTGTATTCGCCGAGAAAGAACATGGCCCATTTGATGGCGCTGTACTCGGTATGGAAGCCGGCGATGAGTTCCTGCTCTGCTTCGGCCAGGTCGAACGGAGCGCGATTGGCTTCGGCGAGCGCTGCAATGAAGAGTATGAGCGCGGCCAGCGGGTGGTAGGCAAAGGTCCACCAGCTTCCAGCCTGAAAGGCAACGGCATCCTCCAATCGCATGGACTGCGACGTGAGGATGGCGACGAGGACCATCATCGCAAGAGGCACTTCGTAAGAGAGCATTTGGGCGGAGGCGCGCATCGCACCATACATGGCATACTTGTTGTTGCTGGCCCAGCCGGCGAGGACGACGCCATAAACGCCCATACTGCCGACGGCAAGGATATAGAGCAACGCGATATCGATGCTGGCGACCTGGCACTTGAGCGTTTCGCCTTCGGGCATCCAGGGCCAGCGGAATTCGCCACCCCAGGGGATGACCGCGTAGCCGATCATGGAGATGACGAAGGCGAGGAACGGGGCGAGGACGAAGAGGCCCTTGTCCACGTGGCGCGGGATGATGTCTTCCTTCATGAAAAGCTTAATGCCGTCAGCCAGCGGTTGCAGGAGACCAAGCGGGCCGACGCGATTGGGGCCGTAGCGATCCTGCACCCATGCGGAGATTTTGCGTTCGAGAAGAATACAGTAGGCGACGGCAGTCATGATGATGCCGAACAGGCCGAGGGCGAGGAAAAGGCTGAAGTAGAATTGATCGGCGAGTAAATCGGCCAACTGACTGCGGAAAATGAATAACAGCACAAGGGCCGCGAAACCACCGAGCGTGGCTCCGATGCCGCCGACGACCATCTGCTGTTTGTTGACTCCGCGAATCATGTTTGGGCTTGCCAGTTTCTTGTTACTCAATTGCCTCGAACTGCTGGTGCGATCCGAGGCATTCGTCTTACAGTTCGAGACTTTTCCTTCTTACTCGGGGCGTTTCTCTAATTCGCCCTACCCCGTTGGGGTTGGGCTAAACGGGGGCCGAACGCTTCCCGGCACAGGCCGGAACATACTAATGTGCGTGTGCCGGCATTTCGGGCGGCACATGCAACTGGGCGAACAAGGGCATTTTTTCCACCATCAAACTTCGCACGCTTTCTGCATTGAATAATCCCGATGCGCCGTTCAAGGCGCTGAGGTACTGGCCGTCGCGCTGGCAACCCTCGATGGGGTTGATTGCAGCTTCGAACGGTTGGATCTTTCCCTGCCCATTGACAAACGTGCCTGATCGCTCGGCCCACGAGCAACTGGGGATGACCACCTTGGCCGATTCGGTAACGGCATTGGGCAAAATGTCCTGCGCGATCAGCATGTTGATTTTTGCGGCGGCAGATGCGAGCTCTTTTGTGACCCATTCACCGGGATAGCCGCCGACAATCCATGCGGCGGCGAATTCGCCGGCTGCGGCTTTTTTGACGAAATCGTCGAACGCGCATGTGCGGCCGCCCATGGCCGATAGCACCATTTCGATGCCTCGTTTGTTAGGGCATTTTTCCGCATTGATGGTGAATTTGACGGGCTTGCCGTCGCCCATCGGAAACTTCTTGTCTTCGCCACCGACCGGAATGGGGCCGATGGCGAGAAGCGCGTCCGTGGCGATTTCGCGGATGAATTTGGCCAGCAGCCAGGCCTCCTCGCAGGACATAAACGGCGAGAGCATGACGGCCACTTTTTCCGCGCCGTTTTCCTTCACACTGCCGGTCAGTCGAAGGCGGACGATTTCATCGAGAGCGGCCCACTGGGGATATTCGGATTCGGCACCACGGCGGACGGTGAGGCGATTGAGCCGTTTCGGGTCATGTACATATTTCCAGCCGAAGCGGCCTTCATCGCACATCCCCAATCGTTGACGCCGGGTTGAAGCGGGGCTTGAGCCGCCAGACTTTGCCGTCGTTGTGATCCACATTGATGGCGCAACCGGTGGAGCAGCCGGCAAATGCTCTTGGTGTCTTTTAAAAACCAGACGCGCCGCCTTCATGAGGAAGTCTTTGTCGAGCAGCGAACCGACCGGGCAGATGTCGACGACGTTGCCCTGCAATTCGTTTTCGAGCGGAATGCCGGGGAAGATGTCGATTTCGGCTTTGCTGCCGCGCTGGATGACGGCCAGCTCGCCGGTGCCTGAGATTTCGTTTGTGAAGCGCACGCAGCGGGTACACATGACGCAGCGGTCTTGATAGAGAAGCGTTTTGCTGCCAATGTCTTTTTTCGGATTTTTGTTTTTGGCCTCGACCATGCGGCTGGAGGCTTCGCCAAATCGAAGCGAGTAATCCTGCAAGTGGCATTCGCCGGCTTGATCGCAGACGGGGCAATCGAGCGGATGGTTTAGCAGGAAATACTCCATGCACTCCTGCTGGTTTTCCTTGACTTTGTCAGAGGCGAAGCGGACTTCGATACCGTCCTTCACAGGAGTTTGACAGCTTGGAAAAAGCTTCGGTGCCCAATCCATTTCTTTTGTCTTTGGATTGGGCATCTTCATTTCCATGAGGCAGAGGCGGCAGGATGCAACGATTTGGAGGCCGGGGTGATAGCAGTAATGCGGCACGTCCCAGCCGGATTCGAGCGCGGCCTGAAGCACGGGAATATGATCCCGGCATTCAATCGTCTTGCCGTCGATGATGATTTTGGTCATCCGTGCCTCGGGTTCTCGATTTGTTGAACCATCGCCGTTATCCGCTGCAATAATCAGGCTTTATGCGATTCGTGTCCAACGAATCGTTTGTCAGAAAACCTGTAGCAACGAACTTTGTGAAAAATATCACATAGTGGGTCAGGATTCTAGCGTAAATCCGGCTTTGTCGCGATAGGGTTGTGTGATTGAAAATCGGTCTTGCTGAGGATGGTTGAATTCAATCAAATCATATGGCGCGATGGCAATCGAATAATTCCGCTCTATGAGGTCGGCAAAAGACTTGTGGCGTCGATGTGTGACACGATCGTCTGAAGGATCTTTGTCCGATTGATTGGCTTGGTTGCATAATCGCTACAACCTGCTGTTATGCATTTTTGACGATCCTCGGCCATTGCATGTGCAGTCAAGGCGATGATCGGGCCGGGATACCCCTTGGCTCGCA
>JADJRI010000064.1 GCA_016712275.1 Planctomycetota bacterium | reverse complement strand
GAGTCCGCCGCGTAATCACATCGCGACGATGATCCGATATAATTCTGCATCAACTCCTTCAAACCATCGTCTTCGGCTGCTTGCCCACCAGCGCGATATTAATAATCGGATACGTCGTCTGCATCGGCGTGTGGCGATACAGCTTGTTCATCGCCACGTCTTCGCTCACGCCGCTCTTCAACTCGATCACCAGCCGAATCGGGTTCTTCCGATCCGACTCATCCCGCACATCGCTCACCTCCGGCAGTCGGCCATCCTTCACACACTCCACCAGCTTCTCGGTGATCGTGTTCTTGATAATGCCATACGGAATCTCATCGATGACAATTCGAACGCGCCCGCCCTTCATCTCCTCCGAATGCGTCTTCGCCCGCAGCTTCAGCGTCCCGCGCCCGCGCGTATAAGCATCGTTAATCCCCTGCCGCCCGCAGATCAGCCCGCCCGTCGGGAAATCCGGCCCCGGCACTTTCTCCATCAACTCCGGCAACGTCACGGCCGGATTGTCGATCAGCAAAATCAGCCCATCGACAATCTCGCCCAGATTGTGCGGCGGAATGTTCGTCGCCATGCCCACTGCGATGCCCGTGCTGCCGTTCACCAGCAGATTCGGAAACTTCGCCGGCAGAACCACCGGCTCGGTCGTCGTTTCGTCATAGTTCGGGATGAAATCGACCGTGTCCTTGTCGATATCCTCCATCATGTCCGTCGCGGCCGACGTCATGCGGGCCTCGGTGTATCGCATGGCCGCCGGCGGGTCGCCGTCGATCGAGCCGAAGTTCCCCTGCCCGTCGATCAGCGGATACCGCATGTTGAACGGCTGCGCCAGCCGAACCAGCGTCGGATACACGACGGCATCGCCGTGCGGGTGATAGTTGCCGGTCGTGTCGCCGGAGATCTTGGCACACTTCCGATGCTGGCTGCGCGGCCCCAGCTTCAGGTCGTTCATCGCGACAAGGATGCGCCGCTGCGAAGGCTTGAGGCCATCCCGCGCATCCGGCAACGCGCGCGAAACGATCACGCTCATGGCGTATCGCATGTACGAATCCTGCATCTCCTCGACGAGGGGCAGGTTCTGAATATTCTCAGGTTGCTTCGGTGCTTCTGGTGTATCGCTCATCGTTTGCTCGTGCCGGCGGTGCCCGTGATTGGAGGCAGCGACCGGCTCAAATATCTCGATTTCCTGTCGCCAACGGCCGCTTCCGTGGGCCGTTTCCTGGGGGCGAATTGTAAGGGAAATTGGGAATTTAGCACAGCCGAGCGGTTTGGAGCGAAGGTAGCGTCCGTCACCGTGCCGGACGGACAATATTGCGGCCAAGTGGCTCTTGCCCGGAGGGCTTGCGATGGTAGCCGGTCGGCTTTAGCCACCGGAACGAGTCCCCTCAAAATACCTCCTCGTCCGGAGGACGAACGAGTCGCAAGTGCGCTCCAAGCCTGTGCCACTACGGTGTCAGCGATGACTAAACCGCGCCGAATTGTGTCGATTAGTGAACGAGCGGTCCGGCCGAAGGCGGAAGAAACACTGCGGAACGGATTCCAACAAAGGTTGGGTGCGAGAAAGGACTCACGCTCCAGCGAGTTGGGGTGAACACCTGATGGCGTGTTCACCCACTGTTCGGGGGTCTGTTCGGGCCTGTGTTCACCCAAGGGAGTGGCAGTTGCGTCGTTGGAAGTTGTTTGTTGACAATCGCTTAGGGAACTGTCGTTTTGGGCGGTGAACGTTTTCGGCAAAAAAACTACAGGGGTGAATTTTACCTGGGTCAGAAGCGATGTAGCGGCGGATTTTTGCGGTGCGGTTTTCTTGCGCGGGGCGGGCGCAGGTGTAGCGGTTGGGGCTACGCGGGCGAGTTCGGTGTAAACTTGGAGCAATTCGGGCGGAGCGTCGCCGAGTTCGTTGGAGATTTTTGCGAATTTGGTGAGAACTTTCGTGAGTCTGTTGTGAGTTCGCTCGGAGATTCCGTTTTTGAGGGATTGGGCTATTGAGGTGAGGGCGATTTGCTCGAATTCCCGCTGGTATTTCAGGTCTTCGGCGAGGCGGCGGATGTGGAGGCGGAGGCCGCGCGTCGCGATATCCCGGCATGATCGCTTGAGGCGGGAGAGGATGAAGTTGAAAATCAATACCAGCATGACTTTTCGCCTTCGCTACTTGCGCGGCCGACTGTAGGCATTGCGATTTTCCACAGATCAAATATAGCACATGAATTGGGGTTTGTCGGACATATTTGGAAAATGTTTGGATGTGGTTGTGCGGACGGGGTTTAAGGCAGTTTGGAGTCGATCATTTTTGGTTTTTCGATGAGCGAGGTCTCAAATGTAGAAATGTGGATCAGGTCTTTTGAATACGCATTCGTTCGCGGCAGAAGCATTGAATGAATGCGGCAAGTATGAAATATTGTCCATTGACTCTATGAAATCACACGCTTTGAAAAGTTTCGGTGGGCGTGCGAAAATAGTGCGGCGATTTAATACCATAGAAAGAAGATACAACTTCCATTAGTATCCAAGAATGCCGAGTGGTACGACTATTTCCATTCAAGTGCGCGTTTTCACGCAATGCGTAAAGGCGATAAGCGACGGCGTGATGATCAGGCGGGTCAGCTCGTCAGACAAAGAATTTCACTTCCAGAATTGGTTTCGCGATCGACTGGAACCGCTTGGCGAAAACATAGAAGCGGGAGGCCGCAACAGCTATCCTGACTTTCGGATGGTCGCACATACGGTCGGGTTTGAAGTGAAGGGACTCGCATATCCAGGGCGCGAAGCGAGTTTCGACAGCAATAGTCAGTTACCGTCCGGCCTACACAACGGGCGAACAATCTACTACGTTTTCGGCCGCTATCCAAAACAGCCAGATGGGAACACATATCCAGTTCTCGATTTAGTGATTTGTCACGGCGACTTCCTGAATGCTGACCGCGAGCCACACCGGCGAAGCAAGAGTGTCAGGGGCTTTGGCAGTTACGGCGACATCCTGATCCGTGCCCGGCGAATGTATGTCGTCCCTACGCCATTTCATCTTGCTGACGGACTTGCTCATCGACAAACGCTAATCTTGCCGTCCGAGATGACCGCAAATGGTCTTGTGAAGGTTGGAGAATTATCTCGCCGGGAATGCGAACAGTTGGTCATTGGCTATTCTTACGACCGGCCGAACGATGACCTCTCGCCCAAGTTGATCAGAAACCCAACATCGGGAAAGGAGCATCTTTTCACGGCCTGGCGTACTAACGGCGCCCCAATGGACCAGGTAACAATCAAGAACATCGAGACCGGAGAGGTTGAGGTCGCCGATGACGATTCCGATGACGACAACAACTGACGACCATCTAATTGAACTTGACGACTTCGCCTTTGAGTTTTTGTCGGAACTGGCAGAGCGCGAAAGCTGGCGGAAAGAAATCCACCGGCCAATCTATCATGTTCATAAATGGTGGGCTCAGCGGCTCGGATCGGTATTCCGTGGTCTACTTCTGGGCGCCGTTTTGCCGCCCGAAGCTGACCTGCGCACTGCGTTTTATCAACAGCACTCCCTCGCAAACATTAGTGTCCTCGACCCGTTCATGGGTTCTGGAACCACGATTGGGGAGGCTCACAAGCTCGGCATGACGGTTCTTGGGCGCGATATCAACCCGGTGGCTACCCGTTCTGTCCGCACCGCGATGGGCCCACTCGACCGACGCCGCATCCTTACCGCGTATAATGCATTGTCCGAAAACGTCGAGCAACGCATCCGGGCACTGTTCCAGTCAACCGACCGCCGTGGTTTGCCATGCGAAGTGCTCTACTACTTCTGGGTCATGCAAGCCCGTTGTCCGGACTGCGCCACAATGGTGGACCTGTTCCCCTCGCACATTGTCGCCCGAAATGCGAACCCCAAGCGAAAGTCACACGTCCAAGTTCGATGCCCCGCTTGCGCCGACATTTTTCAGATCTTGCGGTCTGCGGACAATGTGACCTGCGTCTCTTGCGATTTCCAATTTGATGCGACCAAAGGAAACGCTGCTGGCGCGAAAGCAACATGCACAGGGTGCAAGTCGAGTTTCCTAATCCTTAGCGCTGTGGGGGATACGCGCCCGCACTTTCGGATTTTCGGTAAGCTGGTACTTCGAGGAGATCGCCGAAAAGAGTATCTGCCGGTCAGTGATGACGATCTTGCTTCATATTGCCGTTGCAGCGCAACGTTGGAGGCCGAAGTAAAGGCAGGTCGAATAACGCTTCCGTCGCTCTGCTTGACGGACGGGCACAACACACGACAGGCCATGAATTACAACTTTCTTCGCTGGGCGGACTTCTTCAACGACCGCCAACTGCTTGCGCTCGGCTGGCTACGGCACGCGATACTCGACCTCGAAGATGTAGACGCTCGCGGAGCTCTGCTCACGCTCTTTTCAGGCGCGCTAGAGTTCAACAACCTTTTCACGTCCTACAAAGGGGAAGGCACCGGTGCCGTGCGTCACATGTTTTCTCATCATATCCTCAAACCCGAACGAATGCCGATTGAGGCAAATGTCTGGGGCTGCCCAAGAGCTCGGGCGGCTTTTCCAATCTACTTAGGAGCCGCTTGCTCCGCGCGATTGAATACAGAGATGCGCCAACCGAGTTGAACGGTTCGTCCTTACCCGCCAGGGTTTGTTCGCCGACTTTTACGGGGCGCATCGAACAGAATTGGCCGACAAACGGGGCACTTTCGCCGCGCGGCATCTATTTGTCAGTAGGCGATTCGGCAAGTACCGGCCTTCTCGCGCGGTCGGTGGATGTCATCGCTACGGACCCTCCTTTTTCGACAACGTTCACTACTCCGAACTCGCAGATTTCTTTCAGGCTTGGCAAATACCGACTTGTGATTCTGATTCGAAACATGCCTCGACGCGCCAGCAAAATGAAGTTCAGGATGCCGATGCCCACCAGTTCGCTCAAAAACTGTGCCGAGTGTTTTCCGAATGCCATCGAGTGCTGCGAGACGATGGTCTGCTTGTTTTTACATACCATCACTCTCGGGCAGAGGGGTGGCAGTCGCTTGCTACCGCCGTGTGGGGCGCAGGGTTTCACTTCGTGAACGCCCATCCAGTGAAGGCAGAGATGTCGGTCGCGACTCCTAAATTCCAAGCGAAGGACCCGATTCAACTTGACATCATCCTTGTGTGTCGGAAACGATTGGCATACGACGGAGTGACTTGCAGCCAGGACGATGCGCTTGATCGTGCTCGCAGAAAAATACTGCGCTTGGCTAATGCCGGCTTTACACTATCCCGCAACGACCGGAGCATTACCCTTGTCGGGCAACTCCTATGCGCTACTGAACCGGGCGGAAACACTAATGAGCTTATTGCGAGGGTGGATCGAGTGTTAGAAGAAATTGCCTTTTCGCCTGCAGCCTCTGTACGTCAGGCAGTTCAAATGTCCTTATTCTGATTTGCTAAGGCCCTTTATCGGCGTTTCTCAATCGCCTCGCGCTCAACGCCCGCCGCCACATCTTTGTACATCTGCACATACCGCGGCGTCACCGCCGAACAGGCGAAATTCTTGCGAACCAGCATACGCCCCTTCTGCCCCATCGACCGCCGCTCCTCGTCGCTCACGGCCACCATCTGCCGTAGTGCCGATGCGATGGCACGTCGCTCCGGCGCGACCACCTTGCCCGCTCCGTGCTCCTCCACTTCGGGCATGTTGCATGCATCGGAAATGACCACCGGCAGCCCCGACGCCATCGCCTCCAGGATCGACATGCTTAGCCCCTCGCTCTTGCTCGGCTGAAGCAATATCGACGCACGGCCGAGACAGGCCAGCACATCCTCCCTGGGGAGCATCCCCGCGAACGTGACGCGATCGACCAGCGCCTTCCGCGCGACGGCCGCCTTCAGCATCGGCGTCATGCCGAACTCATCCGGCCCGGCGGCGAAGAAATGCCACTTGTCGCCGGATGACAGCGTATCGAAGCACGCCCGCATCGCCTCGATGATGCCCTTCTGCTCCGCGATGCGGCCGAGGAACAAAACCCACTTCGCGCTCTTGGCGGCAGGGAACCGCTTTTCGAGCGACTCGGCCGATGGGTGCGTTTCGAATTCCGACGGCTCGATCGCGTTGGGAATGACGGCCACATTCTGGTTGAAGCCGAGCGCCCGAATGTGCGCCGCCTCGCCCTCGGCCAGCGCGTGGATGCGGGCGGCGTTGCGCAGGTTGGCATGTTCGAAGAGCCAGCCAATCGGCCGCTTCTTCCAGCCGCTGCGGTTCCAGGCCCAGGGCATCATCATGCTGTGCGGCGTGACGATGAGCGGCTTATTTTGCTTCTGCGCCGCCTTGCCGGCCGACCAGTTCTGGCCGGACCAGAGGCCGTGCAGATGGACCACATCGGCCCAGCCGACGAGCGCGGCGATTTCGCGGTTGAACGCGGGCGAGGAGCCGAGTTTGGATTTGGCTTTCGGCTCGAACGCCAGCACCTCCACGCCGGGTACGACGGCCGGCACGCCGAATCGATCGCCCTTCAGCACCGCAAGGCGGCAGGTCTGGCCGGCGGCGTTTAGTTGTTGTGCCAACATCGGCAGAACCCGCGCGATGCCGCCCCAACTGGGGTCGAGCGATTGGGTGATGTGCAGAATGTTCATTCGGTCTCCTGTCGGCCACAGCCGAGACGGCTGTGCCACATCGATCGGTTCGGTCAACGTCGCGACAGGAGCGTACTTCGAGACGCACCTTTTTGCCATTGGAGGCGTAGAACTCTCCGTCCGGCATGGGGGCCGGACGCTACAACGCTTTAAAGCAATATGCACCGGTTGGAAACCGGTGCCACAATCTCTATTATTCGCTGCACATGTGCGGAATCGTCGGCATCATACAAACTGCAACAGAGCCGGACTTCGGCGTGCTCACCGAAATGACACGGCGGATCGCGCATCGCGGGCCGGACGGTTCGAGCCAATGGACCGACGCGCGGCATGGCATCGGCCTGGGGCACACGCGACTGGCCGTGCAGGATTTGACGCAGGCGGCGGATCAGCCGATGCGAACGGCCGACAGCAGCGGCGTTCTCACGTACAACGGAGAGATCTACAACTTTCAGCAGCTGCGCGACGAACTGCGCGCCGATGGGGCGACCTTTCAATCAACCGGCGACACGGCCGTGCTGCTGGAGTTGTGCCGCCGCGATCCGATGATGTCATTCTTGCCGCGGCTCAATGGCATGTTCGCGTTTGCGTTCTGGCATGAGCCGACGAAGACGCTCACGCTTGTGCGCGATCGGACCGGCGTGAAGACGATGATCTGGTCGGAGTTGGCCGGCGGTGGGTTGGCATTTGCCTCGGAGATGCATGCGCTGCGGCCGGCGCTTTCGAATTTGGCGATTCGGCCGGCGGCGGTGCATCAGTTGTTGTCGCTTGGATTCATTGCCGCGCCTGAGACAATTTTTCGCGGGGTTCAAAAGTTGAGGCCGGGGCATCTGTTGCGATATCGCGAGGGGAGCGTTCGCATTGAGAACTGGCTGCCGCCGCTGGGTGGTCAATCGCCGGTGTCGACGTTTGAGGAAGCGCGGCAGCAGATTCGCGGTTTGATGGAAGACGCGGTGCGGGTGCGACTGATCGCGGATGTGCCGGTGGGCGTCTTTCTTTCGGGGGGAATCGACTCGGCGATTGTGACGGCGACGGCGGCGCGGGTGGCCACGGGCAAAGTGAAGACGTTTTCAGTTTGCTTCCCGACCGAGCCCTTTTACGACGAGAGCCGATATGCGAAGGCTGTCGCAAAAATGCATGGCACCGATCATACGGAGCTGCCGCTTTCGCTGGCGCAGGTGCAGGACGTGATTGGAATTGTGCAGCGCCATATCGGCGAGCCGTTTGCGGACAGTTCCGCGCTGCCGACTTTTTTGTTAAGCAAACTTACGCGGGAGCATGTGACGGTGGCCCTGTCCGGCGACGGCGCGGATGAACTTTTTGCGGGATACAACCGTTACGCAGCGGCGACATTGGCGCGGCGCTTTGGATGGTTTGCGCGGACGCCGTTGTATGCACTCTCGCGGCGGATTATGGGGAGGTTGCCTGCGAAGCGCGAGACGAAACTGGGCGGGATTGTCAGTCAGATGAAGCGGGCGATTCGTTCGCTGGACCCGGATCGACGGATGCGATTCGCCAATTGGATGAGGACGTCGGACGATGCGACTTTCGCCCGGCTGCTTCATGATTCCTCGAATGCGGGGGTTCTCGTTCGACAAATTGCGGACTTGCTTTGGGAATTTAGGGGCGATCCGAAAAATTCGGACGACCTTAACAATCATCTTCGCACCGAGTGGCTGCTCTCGTTGCCGGACGACATGTTGACCAAAGTCGACCTGATGTCGATGGTTCATGGGCTTGAAGTTCGTTCGCCATTTCTGGATTACCGACTGGTTCAAAACGTTTTTCCAATGGACTGGCGATGGAAGCTCAAGGGTTGGAAGAAGAAACATCTCTTGATTGAATCGTTTCGGAAAGAGCTGCCGGTCGAGCTACACAACCGCCCAAAAAGGGCTTTGAGGTCCCTGTGGGGCCATGGTTGCGGGGTCCCTTGCGTCCGATGGCCGAGAGTCTCATCTTGCGTGATCGCTGCTTTTTCGGGACTGTATTATCGCGTGACGGCTCGCTTGCAACGCTGAATGAACATGCCCGCGGCCGGGCCGACCACAACTTTTGTCTGTGGGCACTGGTGTCGCTCCTGGCTTGGCAGCAAACCCATGCCGATGGGGTCCAGGTTGCCGCTGAGTGATTCAGTGTCGATTCAGCGACAGTCGATTTGGCACTGCCGATAAAGTGGTGAGTCCCAATATGGTGTTGTGCTGCGTGCGGAGTAGGGTAGACTCCGGACCGGATGCGGTTCAATAATGGTCATGGAGGATCATCTGCTCGCGCGAATGTGCCCAGGGCACCAAATTCCCAATTCTGGCAGACGACACCTTGACGATGACATTAAGACGAAGGTGTCAAGACAACTGCACATTCTTCGCAGCAGGGTTTCGATTCATCCGGCAGCAAGAATCCGCCAACAGCCGCCAAGGTGATGATGGCATTTGACGAGCGCAAAATACTGCGCTGCGTTTGGAAGGAAGCAACATGAAAGTAAAATCGATTAAATTGCAAGTGTTGATGGCGTGTGCGATCGTGACGCAGATCAGTGTCGCATCTGCATCGCTGCCCAATCCAATGTTCTTCTCATCGCGCGGAAACACAATTTATCGGTTTAACCTGACCGATCCGCCTGAGACGTTCGTCATGAGCGATCGCTTTGCCGCCATGTCGACAGATTCATCGGGTACCATCTGGCTGATCGGCCGGCTGGACGTGGATAACGACGGGTTCCTCGAAATTTATACACTGGACGATCCCTGCGGCATTCCCTCGCTGGTCTTGCAGGGCGACTTTATCGCCGACCAGGTCGCCGCGATGACTTTCATCAATGGCAACATGTACATTGTACAGGCCGTGCCGCAGGCCGTATCACAACGGTTGGCGATCGTCGATGTTGTCAATCAAACGGTGACGCCTGTGGGTGTTACCGGCATCATGCAGGACCGGGCCGAATCAACCGGGTTTGATTTCTCGACCAATACGCTTTACGGCATCGACAACGGCACCGATCCCGTCATGCCTGTCTTGAAAACAATCAATTGGAATCCGCTGCCGGGAGAAGAGCCGCTGACATCCGCCATCGGACCGACCGGCCAATACAGCGCCACCTGCGGCGGTGAATTCTTCGGGGGCATCTATTATCACCTGATTTCGGTCTGGGGCGGCGGCGGATTCGATTACATTCTGGGAACAGTTGACATCAGCACGGGCCAATTCAGCGCCGTCAGAACAGTTGACACAGGTACGCCCAATGGTGTCATTGGTCTGGCCATTCTCAACGTGCCGGAAGGGACATCCTGCCCGGTGGCGGGCGCCTGCTGTTTCCAAGGCGAAGGCTGCTCGATTCTTTCGGAAGCGGCTTGCGCGAATTTGGAAGGACTGTACCTCGGCGATGACTCGAACTGCGAAGCCGACGCGGACGGCGACGGCGTGACGGACTGCTTTGACAATTGTCCGGAGACGCCGGCCGAAACACCGGTCGATGAGAATGGATGCAGCTGCGTGCAGATTGGCGATGAAACCGATCCGGTTATCGAGAATTGCCCGCAGGATTTTGAGGCCGGCGCCGAAGGCTGCACGGCAGTGCTTGGCGATTTCACGAGCAATCTGAGCGTGTCGGACAATTGCGATTCTCCGGAAGATCTTCAAATTACCCAGTTGCCGCTTCCCGGAACCGAATTGCCCGAAGGCCCCACGGTGGTCACACTTACCGTGACCGACACAAGCGGCAACAGCGCGAGTTGCATCACGATCACGCAATCCCCGCCCGCCAACACGCCGGTCGGCGTCGGTGAAACGTTGATCACTTTCACCGTGACGGATGCGGCCGAAAATGAGGCGACTTGCACCGCAACACTGACTGTCACCGCGGAGGAGTGCCAGTGCGGCGACAACACACCGCCAGTCATCGAACAGTGCTCCGAAGGTGCGACACTTCAGGCAAACGCGGAGTGCTTTGCGGAGGTTCCTGATCTGACCGGCGATGTGATCGCCTCGGATACCTGCACTTCGCCGGCCACGACACAGCCCAGCGACGAAAACAACAACAATAATAATAATAACGGTGACACTTTGGGCGTTGCCGGGCTCGTCATAACGCAGGACCCGCCGGCGGGAACGATCATTGGAATCGGCCAGACGGTTGTGGTTATCACTGTAACGGATCCCAGCAACAACAGCGCCACCTGCGAAGCGACGATCACGGTGCTTCAGGGCGAATGCGTGACCTGCGGCAAGGGCCCGGACGAAACGCCGCCAACCATTGGCGTTTGTCCGGAAGATGACAGCATCGACGCCGGCGCCGGCTGCATGGCCGAACTGGGCGATTACACCGATCAGCTCGAAGTTTCGGATAACTGTTCCGAAGGCGAAGGGATTACGGTCTCCCAAGACCCCGCGCCGGGAACGCAGCTTGCAGTGGGCGTTCACACAGTCACACTGACTGCGGAAGATCAGGCGGGCAATGTCAACTCCTGCACATTCAGCGTGACTGTCAATGAAAACAACTGCAATTGCGGCGACAACGACAACGAGAACCCGACCATCACGACCTGCGCCGCATCGCAGACCTTGCTCGCCGATCAGAACTGCGACGCCATTGTTCCCGATCTGACGGGCGAGGTGGAAGCCACCGACAATTGCTCTTCCGGCACGGGCCTGACGGTCACCCAATCACCGACGGCCGGCACGGTCATCGAAGTTGGTGACACTGTTGTGACACTTACGGTCACGGATGAGGCCGGCAATTCAGCCGACTGCACTGCGACGCTGACCGTCGATGCAAACGGGTGCGACCCGACGGACAATCCGAACAACAATAATAACAATAACGGCAACAGTAATAACAATGTGAATAACAACAACAGCGGCGAACCGCCGGTCGATCAGCCGGTGCCGTGCGATCAAACCGCCGACGATTCGGTCAACATCCTGTTCAGTCTGCTGTTCCATGCACCGGTGTGCGGACCGGGCTGCCCGCTGCTGGGTCTGGCCACGCTTTGCGGATTCTTAGCGATGAAGACCGGTCGGCGGCGCAGGAAGTAAACAGCGAGTTACATTAACATCAAAATCCAGACCGCCTCGTTCGTTGAACGGGGCGGTTTGTTTATTGGTGGGCAGACTTTTGCTCAGGAATAAGCTCGACGATCAGCTCGGCCCATTGCTTGGCGGCCTGCTCTGCATGCAGGGCACGATCAAGCAGCGCCCTCGCGGCTTTTCCCATCTCCAGACGCTCCTCCGAATCATCGAGCAATCGAGTTAACGCCCGCAGCCCATCCACGTCCCCCTGTCGGACCGCCAACCCCACATGACTTTCGATCAGCCAGCGGACAATTTCCGATTGGCCATTGCCCACGAAGACGGTCGGCTTTCCGGCGGCAAACACGCCATAGACTTTGTAAGGCAGTGCTTTATCAAACATCTCTTCGTGCTGCGAAATCAGACAGATGTCTGCCGCCGACAACAATTCACCCAATCGCTCGATGGGTTGATAGTCGATGAGCACGCCGTTCTTCGGCAGATTGGCGCGCACATACTCGCGCTGCGGGCCGCCACCGATAAATTGAAACTGCACGCGATCATCCGCGGCAAAACGGGCACACGCCTGCATGATTGTTTCGAAGGGATGGGACAAGCCCATGTTGCCCGCATATTGCACCACGATTTTGCGATCGGGGTTGAATTCCTTTTGAAAGGAATTCGGCTTCGAGGAGTCCGCCAGTGCATCAGGGCCGACACGGTTCGGGTCAAATCCATCATGAATGGCGAGCACCTTGCTTGCGGAAATTCCGCGCGTGCGAACGATTCGTTCGGCCATGCCCTCGGCAATGCAAACGATGCGGTCGGAATTGCGCATCCATTTCGTGTCGCACCACCGCCAGAGTCGAAAAATGGGAGATGATTCCCGCAGCCGTCCCACGACGCCACCAGATCGGGGATTTCAAATCGAGCACGGTAGAGATGCGGCAGCCAAGCGCGGGCAATTCGTCAGGCGATTCCACCGCCGTGCGGCGGCGCTGTGGTGCCGATCACGAGGTCGACATTCGACAATGTTTGCGCTGCTTTGACCGCGTTGCCACCGAAGGCCATGAAACCTCGAGCACGACTCAGCAAATCGCGCGATCCCACGGCCGGTCGATTCACGCGGACGATTCGGATGTCTTCATGCAATTCGGCGGCGGCATACTCACGCTTCGCATCGTCCCACGCCCGATTACCCGCGATCACGGTCAATTGATCATTCGGCAACAGCCTTCGTAATCGCGGGAGGCGATC
>JADJRI010000063.1 GCA_016712275.1 Planctomycetota bacterium | reverse complement strand
TGCGGAATCGGCCATTTGTGCAACTTTTTCAGTGGCGAGACGTATCGCCACGCCCCACACACAGAGATAGGGAACCGCACTTTGCGTTGGATAGAAACTCGATCCCGCGATTCCGGCGGAAAGTTCAGTGACGATGGCAATCATCGCCACGGCGCCGACGGCCGTGATCATTCGATCGTTTTGTTCTCGGAGGAGCAGCCAGGCAGCGCGGGTTAGTCCAAACATGGCCGCCAGACAAATCAATAATCCCACGACGCCGGCATCGAGCAAGACTTCAAGGTAGGAGTTGTGCGGATGCGTCGGAACGCGGCCCACGGCATCGAGAATGGTGTCGAACGCGCCCGTGCGCAGAATCGCGTATCGGCCATGGCCGAAAATCGGCGAATGCGAAATCTGCTCAAGAGCCGCCGGCCAGAGATAAGTAACGCGACCGGCGGAAATGGCCTCCCAGTCGTTCTCGCCCGCGGATTCCGCATGTATGCCGGTTGTGACCCGGTCGACCACGTCCGGCGCGAACGCCACCGTGAGCAAGAGGGCAACCGGCATGGCAAACAGGATGCGCCGCCATTTGAGCAAGCCGAGCACCACTGCCGTCATGCTGAATGCCAGCATACCAGCACGCGATTTGAGGGCGAAGAATGCCGGAACAACGGCAGCGACCGCCAACAGCCAAATCCCCCTCAGCCAGTTGCGATCGATTAAGAGGACGAGCACCACGGCGGCCCACAGTGTGAACGCAAGCACCTCGGCCATGTCGTTGGCATACAGGCCAACCAGCTTGTCGGTGGCCCGGCGCGCGGCGGAATAGTCCATCGTGAAGACACCGAGCTTCAGCGTCTTGTACATCATCGCTGCATAGCACAGGCCGCTGCCGACGCCGGCGAAGAGCGCCTGTTTGACGCGCTCGCGCGTCGTGGCGCAGTCGAAAAACATGACGCCGACCAGCAGGAATTTCATCGGGTTGATGACGGTGTCGACGAAAATATCGCGCGCGGTGTATCGCGCGCCGCCATCGCTCTGAAGGGCGGGAACATCCGTGATGGCGAACAACCCGGACAGAATGAGCATTGCGGAAAATGCCGCGAATCCGACCAGCAATCGGGGCGATGCCGGCGATCGGCCGATCTCAAACCTGCGATTGATCATCCATGAAACAACAATGACAAAGAATGTGGCATTCCAGGGATTCAGACCCTGTATACCGGCCATTTCACGCGGCATGGAGGGATGCTGAATGAGCACCGTCAGGAACATCAGACCGCAAAGAGCGAGGAACCATCGCCGAACCGACAGCAACATCAATCCGCCGACGAAGATGTAAAGTACCGTGAGACGCAACATGAGTTAGCAGCGCCTCCTTTTGCCCGTCGTCGCCTGTTTCCTCGCCCGAATGACCATGGTGCTGGCGAACCAGGGTGAGAGCCCTCGATTGTTCATCATCCATCTGGACGTGAATCGCGACAGTCTCAGGACGTGCTTCAACCGGCCGAGCCGGCCCCACGGCCCCATTGTGTGCATGAGCACATTTTCGACATCAAATCCCGCTGCGCGCAACATCCGCCGCGCCTGGCCGACGGTCCACTGTGTGTGCATGTATTTTGTGGTTTGAAGCGCCTCCACGGCCGGATTGGCTCCTCGTGATCTTAGACCGTGAATCAAACCTTCGGCCGCGCGTTCAAAGTTGAGTAGTTTACGAAACACGCTGAGGCGGTTTGGAAACGAAGCAATTAGACAGCCGCCGGGCTTGAGGGTGTGGTGGATCGATCGAAGGGCGTCCGCGGGCTTGGCGAGGTATTCGAACATTCCGAGCGACGTCACGACATCCGCGCTATTATCCCGAAATGGAAGTGCCGTGGCATCGGCAGTGATGAAGCGATCGGCGGGATGCGTTTGCCCGGCTACGAGCGCCATTTCACGTACAAAATCGACACCGGTCACCTGCATCAAGTCGCGGGGGAGGCCGTCGAGCACATCGCCGGTTCCACAGCCGACATCGATGACGCGCAGCTTTCGTCCCGCATCATTCAGGATGGGCCACAGCAGACGATGGACGCATTCACGGCGCAGTGCGAGATCGAGATCGGCCATCGAGGATGGAAGCGCGCCATAGCGATTGCCCCATGCAGAGCTGTGCAGCGCGAAATGGTTGCGAACCCTTTCGGTGTTTTCGTTCGCGGGATTGTCCGTCCGCTGCAAGTTCAATGCCGGCTCTCCGTCACCTTGGTGTCAGGGGTTGATTCGGGCTTGGAAAAGACCCCCAATATCATATGCCGCAAACCGGCGATGGGGCGGAGCGTCCGTTCCAGCAGGATGCCCAAACGATAGGCGATTGTAGAGAACATCAGATAATGCGGGTGGTGCGGCAGATAGCGGACTTTATCGACGGCAAATCCGGACTGTCTGGCGCAAGCGGCCAGCGCGCGGGCCGTGTTCGCGCGATAATAAGCGGGAAAGGTGTCTTCCTCGCGAGTGCCGGAAGCGATTCGGTTGGCGATTCGGCGAAGTCCGTGGGGCAAGAGCCTGCCAAACGCAATGGGCGGAAAAAACTGGTTTACGGTCATGACCACCAGTCGGCCGTTTGGTTTGAGGACCCGATGGCATTCTCGAAAAACCGCGACCGGGTCCGCGAGATGCTCGGCCACGTTGGCCATCGAGATGACATCGACACTACGGGAGGCGAGGGCGATTCGATGGGCATCGCCCAGAATGAGTCGTGTTTTTCCGTCGCCGTTTAGTTGAGCGGCCACCTCCATGTCGATGCCGATGCCAAGACGAAAATTGCACGTCATCCGCGATAGGCGTTTTCCTTCGCGGCCGCAGCCGATTTCGAGCAGCACGGAGTCACATCCCGCGCGCTGTGCAACGGCGGCTTCGTAGAGCAGGCCCGGCCAATTGTCGCGCGGGTAGTGCTGCTCGCGAATGGCATTGCATGTTTTGAGGGTCATGGTAGACATTGCCATCATCTCATTTTGCGTGCTGTATGTTGTGCGGTGCTATGCTGGTTGCCGTGCATTTAGCGGTGCTCCACAGCAATTTCTGCCTCGATACCACTGCCTTTTCTTGCATCGACATCATTTGCCTTTGTGATCCGTTCTCGACGCACGCATGGCGTCGGCTGCTGCGTGACCAGCGATTCGGCAATGGCGAAAGTCGTGAGAGTGGCCATGACTGCTTGGTCAAACGGCAGCGAGGATTCGTTACTTCGCCGTATCGCATCCGTGAACGCGGCCAATTCCTCGGCATGTCCCTTGCCGTGTCCGCGGACTTTTTTGCTCTTGCCGTTGGCCGTCAGCGTTGCCGAGTGCCAATTGTCAATCACGGCCGATTTGCCCTGGCCGAAGACCTCGATGCGCTCCTTACCGACGGATGTATCCCCATTTGCAACGTAGATCAGCGTGGCGACGGAACCATCATCCATGCGAATAACGGCCGAGCAATTGTCATTTTGACTGCCGGCGATATGGCCGCCGATCATTTCGGCATGCACGCGCACCGGGCTGCAACCGCTGAAATACTGAATCAGGTCAACAAAGTGACACCCCTCGCTGATGATTCGCCAGCCCCCTTGCTCAGCGTCCTGATACCACGAGTGGCCTTCGATCGCCCCCGCATTGACGCGGCAGACGATGTTCAATGGCGCAGTGCGTTCAGCGAAAAAAGATCGAACAGCCCGACTCAATGGACTGAAGCGACGGTTGAAGCCGGGCATGACCATTTTCGAAGTGGCCGCTCGCGCGGAGATGACATCTTCGAGTTGTTCGTGAGTGAGCGCCAGAGGCTTTTCGACGAAGACATGCTTGCCGGCGTTTAGTGCTTCGCAAACAAATTGCGCGTGGGTGTCGTGTCGTGTGACAATGACGACGGCATCGACGCGCGGATCGCCCAGCACCTCCTGATAATCCGACGTGCAATTCTCGAAGCCGTGACGTCTGCCGGCGCTGGCTGCCGACAATCCTCCGGCGGAACAAATGCTCGCCAGTCGTACACCGTTGCATTTCCTGATGGCTGGAATGAGGGTGGCCGTCGCGAAGTTTCCTGCTCCGATCATTCCGATGCCGATATCGCCCGATGCAAGCTGCCCATTGAGGTGTGTTTTGGGAAGCACGATTTTGCGAAGAACCGGCGCGCTGGTGGAATATTCGAACAACATGCCGACCGCATGTTTTCCGGGTGAATCATGCAGTTCCTTGTACGCCTGTGGCGCATCCGCAAATTTGAAGGTGGCCGGCGACATCTTCGCGAGACTGACGGATCCCGCCGCAACCAGCCGCAAAAATTCCTCCATGTTGCGGCCTTCGGTCCATCGCACATAGCCGATCGGATAGTCGATTCCCTTGTGCTCATAGGCAGGATCGTATCGTCCGGGGCCATACGACCGCGACATGACGACCGAGAGTTCCTTGCTGTAGTAGGTCTGCCAATCGGCCTGCACCGGCACCATGCCGACGATGATGACGCGCCCGCGATCGCGCAGAATTTCGCCCGCGAGATTCAGCGGATCGGCGCTCTTGGTGCTGGCGGCGATGTAGGCCGCATCCGCGCCGATGCCATTCGTTGCTTCGAGAATGACCGCCTCGATACCCGCTTCGGTTCGCGGAATGGCGATATCCGCGCCGCATTGGCGAGCGAGTTCCATCTTGGACGGGTCGACATCAATGCCGATGACTTTGCAGCCCGCCGCTTTCAGAATCTGAACGGCCAACAAGCCGACGAGACCCAGCCCAATGACAACCACGCTATCGCCCAGCGCGATGCCGCCCTGACGCACGCCGTTCATCGCAACCGCGCCGACGGTCGAGAACGCTGCGTCGGTCATTGCGACGCCGTCGGGAATTTTGACGCAGAGATTTCGTGGAATGGAGACAAATTCCGCGTGCATCGCGACGCCTTCGCCGGCGCATGCGACGCGATCGCCTATGCGCAGGTCGTCGACGCCGCTGCCGACTTCTTCCACGATGCCCGACAGGCTGTAGCCCAGCGGTGTGAGTGCATCGAGCCGCTCGCGCACTTTGTCGATCGTTTCCTTGAATCCGACCTGCCGAATACTGTCGATAACCTGCCTGACTTTGTCCGGCCGGGCCCGTGCTTTGGCGAAAAAGGACTCATGCGCGCCTGATCGACCTTCATTCGCTCCGTTCCGCTCGACACTAGCGAATTGACCGCGCGTACCAGCACGCCGCCGCTTTTGCAAATGGGCGTCGGCACATGCTCGAGATAGAGCGCGCCGGTGCGATAGTTTTGAACGATCTGTCTCATGCGCCTGCGGTCTCCGGTTGCAACGTGGCGGTTAGATCCAAATGCTGATCGACAAAGGTCGCCTTGCCCCGCTTCGTCAATTCGATGGCATCACACAACTCAATATCGAATTGAATGCGCCCATCCAGTTTTTGATTGAGATTTCGTCGAATTCGCCGGACGTCGGCATCGCCGAGTGAATCTGACGCGACAATACGCAGCGTCGCATATCCGGCCTCGGTTTGACGGAATTGAAATTGCCGCACGCCGTTGAATGTGTCGTCGTGCATATTGACGGCGGTCCAGCAGATGTGGGAACCGTCGAGCGCCACGAGCATTTCCTGAGTTCGATGGCCGCGGATGTCGCGAATCAGCTTGTGCGAGCGGCGGCACTTCGGGCACGATTCGCCGACATAGGTCGCGAAGTCCCCGGTTCGATAGCGAATGAACGGCATCACGTTGTTGATGAAACCCGTGCCGACAATTTCGCCGCGCTCGCCCGGGGTTGTTACGGGGAAACCCTGCTCGTCGATCAGCTCCATGTAGCCATAGGTCGGCCAAACATGATCGTCGTGCGATTGCTCGCATTCCGATGTCATGACCAGCTTTTCGCTGTGGCCGTACCACGAGTAGTAACGCACGCCCCAGGTCTCTTCCGCCAGGGTTCGATCTTCGGGATGTACGATTTCCGAACCGGCGAGAATGCCGCGCACATTCGTAGGCGCTGGTGTACTCGTGCGTCGCAGGTATCTCGTGAGTGCTGCGATGGACGAGGGGTACACGTGAAGAAAGCAGTCGCCAATGGTGCGCAAATGATCGACATACTGCTTGATGTCGGCATCGCCCATGTGAAAATTGCTGAAGTAGTGGCGTCGAAGCAAGGGGTCGAACGCGTGGCGAAAGCCGTTGCGATCCGGCTGCACCACCTGGCCTCGAAAGACCGCCTGTGGTGTGTCGATCGCATAGCCCACGCGCTGCCAGCCGGCGACGAGGTATGCGTATTCGATGGCCGATCGATTCGCACCCATGTAGAAACCGAGCGGTGTGCCGCTCGAGCCGCCGGTGGAAACATAGTCAACACCATGCGCGTCGGGCGAAACTGTGCATAATTCTGTGAGATTCTCGCGGATTGTTGTCTTGTCGATGAGCGGTAAGGCGGCGATATCTTTGGGCGATCGGATGGCGCGTGCGTCAAACCCGCACGACTTAAACACGCGCTGGTAGTATGGCGATTTCTCCACGGCCAGTGCCAGCATTCGGCGAAGTTGCTGGGTCTGATAGGCCCGCGCTTCGTCCGCGCTCCACCACTGCGATTGTTCAATGAACGCCAGTTGCTGGCGAAAGCGGCGACCGAGAAGCAGTTTGGGCGAAATGCGCGAGAGCGCACCGCGCAGCACGGCCTTCACACCCTGCGGCGTTTTCTCCCAGAGATTTTTCTTTGACAGCGCCGCCATGCCCCCCAACCCGATGCCTTATGCACGTTGTAACAGCGAATTGACCGGTCGTTCCGATAGTATCAACCGTAACAGCCTTGCAAATCCCACTGACGCCATCGGCGTCAGTACCATGACCATCGGCAAACAGAAACGCGAGGAGTGGACAATTATCAATGAATAGAGGACCACAAATGTGATTGCGACAAGTCCGATTACCTCGGTCTCGGGTCGACGGGTTCGCAGCAATTCCGGCAGGGCCGCCAGGGCAAACAAGAGAATCAGGCCGTTAACAAGGCCGTTGGCAAGCGACTTGGCTTTGCTGGAAGAGAAATACCAGAACCGAACGGAGTTGATGGCCAGCTTGCGCATCAGTAATTGTGGCGAATCCAGCATCATTTGCATAGCCGATCGTCCATACAGTTGGTCAATGTCGGGCGGCACATCGAGAAAGCCCGTCGGCCGCAAATCGCGCGTGTTGATGACAGAGCCTTGTTCCTCTTGTACCCGTGCCTGGGCGAGTCTGCGGCCATGTGCCAGTGCAGTGTCGCAGTCGGTCCATTCGTCAATCATGAAATTGCCGATCAGGGCGTTATAGCCGCTACCGCCGGTGACGAGGACGAATCGGCCGGTCGATGCATAGTTACGCGCCGTCCAGATTCCGATTCCTGCAAAACCGATCATCAATGAGATGACAAGCGGCCGAATGGCACTTGGCCTACGTAGCAAAGCATAGGTTCCCACGACGAGCGGCAATGGCAAGGCGACTGCTTTGGTCAAGGCGGCAAATGCAATTGCGATGCCGTGAAGCAATCCTGATCGACGGTTCGGAGACTGCATCAGTCGAAGCAATGTCAGCAAGTAGAGCGCAATCGCAAGGGCGAAAAACGTGTCTGAAAAGCTGCTGGCGCAGTAGTAGATCGAAAGGGGAAGAAAGATCGCGGGAATCATGAGCGCAAGGCCCGCGCGCGATCCCACCAGTCGAACCGCAATGAAATAGACAAGGACACAAGTCAGCGCGGATGCCAGGCAGTTGACAACCAGAACGGAAACGCCAACATCTCGTAGAAGGGCGTAACCTGAGGCGATTGCGAATGGAAACATCGGTGCGCGGTAGCTGGTCGGCGGGGCTTCGGCGGCGAATGCGTATTTCCCGTGATCAACCAGCGTTTTCGCGATATTCATGTAGCCGTCGGTGCTGGTGAAAAAATCGGCCTGCGATGGGCCTGTTTTCAATTGCAGCAGTGGTACGGCGGAAAAGCAGAACAGCAATCGAACGACAAGGGCGACGGCAAATATGCCCAGCGCGGTGCGCGCGGTACCTGGGATTGGGGCGGACGAATCAACGGGCATCGCAGATAGAAACCGCGACCAGCGCGCTGCAACATTGGATACACTGGCATGTGCGGTGGCTTTGGATCGTGCGTTCTGTGCGAGCTGATCCAGATAATCACTGTGATCAAGCAGCGCGGCGATACGTTCGGCTGAATGGTGCGCGTCCTGCGGATCGATTAGCAGACCGGTTTTTCCGTCGCTCACCAGGTCCGGCAGGTCGCCGACAGGCGGCACAATCGCCGGCAAACCGGCTGCCATGGCTTCCATCATCGCGATTGAGAGTCCTCGTTCTCCGAAGTCAGGAGAAACAGCCGGGCGGAAGTGAGCAGTTCCGGGACATCGTTGCGTTGCCCCAGAAAATCGACATTCGCATCGATTCCCAGTGTGATCGACTGCACTCTGAGGCGCGCCGACAATGGGCCATCGCCGACGATGGCCGCCCGAAATGAGGGGCGGTGTTGCTTAAACTCTGCTAGGATGTTCAGCATTCGGTCGTATCGCTTCACATCCACCAGTCGGCCGACTGCGATTGTGTCATACGTTTTGTCGGCCGGACTCTCATTGAATTTATCTGTATCAATGCTGCCCGGAATGATGTCGCATTGTACATTCGGTGCGACTTCGCGAATGAAACGCCGCGAAGACTCGCCGCGAACAATGATGGAATCAAAGCGGCGTACGATGGCAAACATCAGTGCCTCGCGCAATCGCGAGGAAACGGCCTGTCGGCGCAGCAGCCTATTTTCACTACCCACGCCTCCACCGATCAACTGTATCGGTCCGCCGGTCATTTGATAGGCGGCGCGAAGCCAGAACCATCGTGCGATGACCAGCGCCATGAGGGCATTCGGCATGATGTGGTAGCCCATGAGCAGGGCGAGGCGCTGTTTGCGGGCCAGTCGAATCAGCACAAGAAGTCGCGCGATGGTGCGACCAAGGCCCTTGCGAGTGGTTCTTGATGGGCAGTGATAGCAAACCTTGTCGTGTTGCGCGAGCGGCTGATCCGTGACGATATGAATGCGGCCAATATTCCGACACTCGATTAGCGGCTTGACATGCGATTGGAACCAGCCGTCGTTGTAAAAGGTGCCGATGATGACGATGTCAATGGGTCGCCCTGTGGCAGTGGCGTCTGCAAGGAAAAACAATCGTCGAAACCACGCGCCCAGCGTTGATGCAACAATCGTCGCTCCAAGAATGAGCGTGACGGCCATTCGTGCCAGGATGGACTCGACAATTGCGACCATCGATACCTCAAACGTTGAGCAGTACATCCGAAATCGTGAACAAGTGTTTGCCGCTTTTGCGTCGTGGAATGTCATCAAGCCAAGTACAAGCGGCCAGCTCGAATTGATTCGGATAGTCTTCATGAATACTATGGAGAATACGCTCCAGGTACCTGCGTTTCTCAGCCGAGAGCGCCCCATTCGGCGTCACATAAATGTCAATGTGCCTGACACTCGTCTGATGAAACTGAAACGCGCGAAACGCTTCCTGCTGAAAGAAAAATCGCGAAAAGTAGCCGCCGTTGATGAGACGTCCATCGGCGGTGACAAAGTTGTTGGCAATGCGGCCCCGGCAGCCCGTCATCATCGGCAGT
>JADJRI010000062.1 GCA_016712275.1 Planctomycetota bacterium | reverse complement strand
TGTATCAGGCGACGACACTTAATAAGCTCCATTGCGAGGACAACGTGGCCGGACTGCACAATTCATCGATGGGGGTCTTCCAATTTACGCCGACGCCATGGGCGACCGGCGTGCCGATCAATTACACGCCGGGAAACCAGCCGACGCCTTTCGATGTGGAATTCACCGTGAATCTGGACGAAAGCTGCGGTGAAGTTCGGCGTTACTTCCAGGACCAGCTCGATCGCGGTCGGATCATTGTCATCGTCACGTCGCTCAGCGAAACGTTTATTCAGGCCGGCGAAGGCTTTCCGAGTTTCTTTCTGAACACGGGTGTGCCGGGAGCCAATCCGTATCCGGCGCGGCTTGACATCGTATTGGCATCGGCCCGGCCTGGAGACATGGATGCCGATGGTGATGTCGATGAGACGGATCTCGCACTTTTTGCCGCGACATTGCTGAATCCCACGGCAGCGACCCAGGACCACCGAGATCGCAGCGATCTGAATGGTGATGGGGTTTCCAATGGAGAGGACATTTCGCAGTTTGTTGCGGCTTATCTTGGAAATGGATGCTGATCGCGAAAGGACAAACGATCATGAGAAATCCAATTGCAAAGAAAAACGCGTTTACCTTGATCGAATTGCTTGTGGTCATTGCCATCGTGAGCGTGCTGATCTCCATTCTCCTTCCAGCGCTCAGCAACGCGCGCGAGCGCGGCCGTCGGATTGTGTGCATGAACAATCTGCGCAGCATTTGGACTGGCATTTGGAGCTACTCACTGACGTGGGATGATCGCGTGCCATTCATGGAAGATGTAAACCTTACCGATCCCGATGCCGACCCATTCGATCTGGCCTATCCGACGACCGCCGGAGTCATGCTGGAGAGTTTTGTGACACCGGGAAGTTGGCGCTGCCCTTCCGCTGTGGCGGGATTTCCGGCCAACGCCGGTCAAGGTCAGTGGAAACTCACCTATACCTTTAGTTCCGCTGGCCCCATCGGCCAGGGCGTGGCTTTGACAGTGATCCTTATGCCCGTACCGGCAGCGCATTGACCCCTGCGAGCAATTACCGGCACTTCGATGGGCGGTTCATAAAACTTCTCGATGGCCGGCGGTATGTTCAGTCGGGCGGCGTCAATGATGGCCCGCGCGGCCAATGGAATGTGCGCTTTCCCGTTATTTCCGAAGCGCTCGGCGGTGATGTCGGCAGCGGCAAGTTTATTTATCCCCACAAAGGCACGACTGAAGGACGAAATGATCTCGGTGCGTCTCGCAGCCAGTTTCTTCAAAATACAAACGCGAAGGGCGCGAAAACCGGGGCCTTTGAATTGCATGCAGACGGCGAAACCCCGACCATTTTGTTTACCCGCACTTGGCAGGTTCACTATCCGGGTTATTGATTAGATGCGGATCTCGCAATGTGCCGACAACGGCAGACGCGGCCGCGCCGGGACAAAGGGTGCCGGCAAAACTGAATTGGCGTTTCGCGCGGAGTTTGGCTATAAAGCCCTGCATGAGCGCGACTGAAATTTTTCATCATCGACGCCTGTCCTGCGGGGCCGAATTTGCGGCTGTGGAATTGCCGGGCAGGCACACGACTTCATTCCAGCTTCGATTTCTCACCGGCATGGTGGATGAGCCGGTCGACAAATTGGGGCTTGCCCGAATCACCGAAGAGACGATCGCCAAGGGCACCGAAAAACGAACCGCGCAGGAACTGAGCGATGCGTTTGATGCGATCGGCGCACAGGCCGGCAGCGGCGTCGGTCGCGAGACGATCGTCTTTCGCTGCAACTGCCTGCCGGAATTCACTGGCGAGGCGCTGGCACTGCATGCCGAAATGTTGCGGACACCGACCTTTCCCCAGGAATTCTGCGATGTCGCGATTGAGTTGGGCTTGCAGGAGCTCAAGGCCATCGAAGATGACCCCAGCGAACTGGCGAGCCGAATGATCGCACCCCACGCTTTCGGCGACCTGCTGGGGCGTCACGAACTGGGCAACGCTGAAACTCTGGGGAAAATCGACCGCACGGCCATTCTCGAATTCTGGAAAAGGAATTTCTCAACGCGCCGTATGCAGGTCACGGTCGGCGGCAAGGTGGATGTCGCCCGGTTTGCCGACGAGGTCGACCGGCTTTTCTCCGGTTTCGGAAAGGATGCTGCGGCCGGTCAAGGCGACTTGACGGTCAAATTCACGCCGGGCGTTCACCACCATATGAAGGAGGCCGAACAGCAGCAGATACTCATGTGCTGGCCGGGCGTGGCGGTGACGGACAAGGACTATGCCGTCGAGCGGGTTATGTTGAGTGTGCTGGGCGGCGGCATGAGTTCGCGGTTGTTTACCGAAGTACGCGAAAAGCAGGGACTGGTGTATTGGGTCGGGGCGTGGGACGATCATCCCAAGGGGTCGGGCATGATTTTTCTCGGGGCTTCGACGACGCCGGTGCGGTGTGATTTGACAATTTCGACGCTGCTTCGGGAAGTGGACCGGCTCAGCGAGGATCTCACGGCGGAAGAGCTCAATCGTGCGAAGGTCGGCATCATTGCCAAAACTCAGACGCACGGCGATATCACGCGGGCGCGGCTCGGCGAATTGTCCGGGGATCTGTTTCATTTCGGCCGGCCGGTCGGCACGGACGAGAAAAACGCGCGAGTCGAGGCCGTCACGATCGGCGACATTAAGCGATATCTGTCGGAGCATCCGCGCGACCGGCGGTGCGTGCAGACGCTGGGCCCGAGGGCGATGGAAGGAGTGACGAAGTAATGGCATCCGGCACAAACGGATTTGTCGAGCATGTGCTGCCCAACGGGCTGAAGATCGTCATCGAGCCGATGGCCCACACCAACAGCGCGGCTGGCGGCTTTCTGGTGCGGACGGGGGCTCGCGACGAGGTTCCGCAGCTCGCCGGCGTATCGCACTTTCTGGAGCACATGTGCTTCAAAGGAACTTCGAAGCGCGACTGGCGCAAAATCACGAACGATTTCGACGACATGGGCAGCACGTACAATGCCTATACATCGAAGGAGCGTACCGTTTATTTCGGCTGGGTGCGCGTGGACGATCTCGAAAAACAGCTCGAATTGCTCGCCGACATGATGCGGTCTGTAATACCCAAAGAAGAATTCGAGATGGAGAAAAAGGTCATCCTCGAAGAAATCGCCATGTCCGAGGATTCCATCGAACGCAAAGTATACGACCTGATGCACGAAGCGATCTATCCGGGCCACTCGCTGGAGTGGCCGGTTCTGGGCACCAAGGACTCGATCGGCCGGCTGACGCGCGACGAGTTGCACGGTTATTTTCAGGATCGATACCACCCCGCAAACATGGTGCTCATGGTGGCGGGCGCGGTTGAGCCCGGCAATGTCATCGAAATGGCACAGCGAATTTGCGGATCGTGGGAAAGACGATCACCCCGGCCGGAACGCAGCAAGCCCTCCGAAAACAAGCGCGGCGTTCGCAAAGTCGTCATGGACCGGTTTCAACGCCAGGCCATCGGTCTGATTTACCCCGCGCCGTCGGCTTTGCACGAAGACCGGGAAAACGGCGACGTGCTGGCATCCATCCTCGGCGGTCAGAATTCGCGATTTTTCTGGAACATCATTCAGGCAGGCATCGCACCGTCGGTGGCGGCCGGGCGTCTGGATTATTGCGACGACGGCATGATGATCGCCTTTGGCTTCAGCGAGCCGGACCGCTGCCAGGAATTGCTGGATGCCATGCGCGGGGAAATGGAGAAAGTTTCGCGCGGGGGCGTTACGGAGGATGAAGTGCAACGGGTGAAGAACGCGCCCGCACGGCACTGGCGACCGAAGCCGAGCGCCCTACTACCGGCTCATGCAGATGATCAACGACATCGACGACTTCGGCCGGCCGCGCAGCGTCACGGAGCGGCTCGAACTGCTCGATGCCGTAACACCGAAATCGATACAAGCCTATTTGGAACGTTGGCCGCTGACCGGCGAGGGTGCGCTGGTCAGCCTCGGACCGCGCGACTGGCCGAATTGAGAGATTGATGCGATGTCATTGATGTGACATTGTATCTTGGCCGGCGTCTTGTTAATGGCCATTGCTTGCAGGGATGCAAGCACCCTCCGTCCGTCGATCGATTCAGTCCGCCTGCGCTTCGACGGCCGCTTCCCATTTTGCGTTGAGCTCCACCAGTTCCTCGCGCAGGCCGTCGTATTCGACGTGCATGGCCTTCAGCTTGGCCGTCTCCTTCATCATTGCAGGATCTGCAAATTTCTCTTCAATCTGCCGGATGCGGGTCTCATGTGAAATAATCTGAGCTTCGATCTCTTCGATGCGCTGGGCGGCATATTTCGATTTATTCTTTTTGGGCTTTTGCGCACCGCTCTTGCGCTCCGCCTCCTCGCGAGCACGTCGTTTTGCTTCTTTCTCCTTGTCGACTGCCGCGCGCTTGGCGACCTCTCGTTGCTCGACCAGTGCGGAATACGTCGACCAGTTGCCGTCGATGATCTCATGCTCGGTTCTGGCGTTCAGGACGAGGAGGCGCGTTGCAATCTTGTCGAGAAAATAACGGTCGTGGCTCACCATGAGAATACTGCCGGAATACTCCAACAGCGCGCTTTCGAGCGCCTCGCGAGCCTGAATATCGAGGTGATTCGTGGGTTCGTCGAGAACTAGTACCTGCGGGTTTCGCCAAACGAGCCGGGCGAGCAAAACGCGCGATTGCTCCCCGCCCGATAGCGTGCCGACGCGCTTAAAGACTTCATCCTTGCGAAACAAAAACAAAGCGAGAAACTTGCGGGCCTCGGCCTCGGTTGCTTCGGGCCGCACTTTTCGCACCGTTTCGATAACACTGAGCGCCGGATCCAGATCGCGGTGTTCCTGATCGTAATAGCCCACGGACAGGTTTTCGAAAAGCCGCACCTTGCCCGCGTCGGGCTTGACCTGGCCGAGCAGCATTCGCAGGAGTGTCGTTTTACCGACACCATTCGGCCCGATGATGCCGACTTTTTCGCCGACAGTCATCTCGAAATCGAGGTCGCGAATCAGGTGAATATCACCATAGCTCTTGGCCGCCCCCTCCACGCGCACCACCATATTGCCGCCCTTCTGCTGCTGGGCGAATTGCAGTTTCATTTTGGCGGCAAGTGCATCCGGTTTTTCGAGTATTTCGCCGCGCTCCTCCATGTTGGCCAGCAGCTTTTGGCGGGCGCGGGCCTGTTTGGCGGAATCCTTCGCATAACGAACACGGTCGATATAGTCCTTCTGGTGGGCAATCCACTCCTGCTGTTTCGTGTATTCCCGCGTTTCGTTCAGTCTGCGAATTCGCTTGGCCTCGGCGAAATTCGAGTAATTCGTCGGATACGTCTCGACATTTCGATTTTCAATCTCGATGATCTTCTTGACCACGCGATCGAGCAGATAACGGTCATGGGAAATGATGATCGCCCCGCCGTCATAATTGGCCAGATATTTTTCCAGCCATCGCGTCGCATCGATGTCGAGGTGGTTGGTCGGTTCGTCGAGCAGCAGCAAATCGGCGCCAATCAGCAACATGCGGGCCAGTGACGCACGGCATTTCTGCCCACCCGAGAGCGCCGAAACACGCTGTTGATATTCCTCCGGAGCAAAACCGACGCCGCCCAGCACTTCACGAATACGCACTTCATAGGCGTATCCGCCGCGCGCCTCAAATTCGGCGTGAAGGCGATCATATTTTTCGAGAAGTCCGGCTTCCTCGTCGGTGCCATGCACTGCGGAAATCTGTTTCGAAAGCGCCTGAAGCTCATGTTCGCGATTGCGTTGATCGGCCACCGCCTCGCCGACTACGTCAATCAAAATGCCGTCGGGCGGAAGGTCCGGCTCCTGCGGCAGATAGCCGACCGTCAGGCCGCGGGTCTTGGTCACGGTTCCTATGTCCGGCTGCTCAACGCCGACAACGAGCTTGAACAACGTCGTCTTGCCAGAACCATTGACCCCCACGAGACCGACTTTTTCGCCTTTGTTGAGAATAAGCGAAACGTCATCCAGCACGGTCTGACCCGCGTATCCCTTGATGACATTCTGGAGCGTCACTGCGGACATAATTCAACCAAACAAAAAAGGCACGGTGAATTGGGTGACCATCCCGCGAGCATGCCAAACCTGTGAGTGTAATGGAAAAGCGATCAATCTGCAGCGTGCCGTAATGTGATTCGGCTCGTGTTTCTTGCGTGTTGCCACGTGCCACACTTCGGCGTCGATGGCACCGACACCAATACGACATCAGGGGAATTCAGCATGAATTGATTAAGATGGACTTGTGGACACGGCCTTGGATTCCGCGGGCATAATCCTCGCAATGGTCGGTTGAACGCGCGGTGCAAAAAGCACAAACGCGGCGACAATGAGTCCCCCCGCCATCATCAGAAAAACGGGGCGAAGCGTCGAATCGAGAAACAGGTCGATGACTCCTTTTCCCTCAGCCCACGCTTCGACGCTTCGTATTCGTTCCGGCCATGTGGCCGGAATCTTGAGAACGCTTTGAAAAGCCGGCTCTTCCATCGTTTCGCTGGGAATGACGGCAAAGTCGGGCGGAAGCACGTTGACGGTTTCCTCCCGGGATTGTTGTAATGCAAATCGAGGACGGCAAGCCGTTCGTTAATCGTGGCATCCTTTTGAAATGCCTCGACCAGCGCATCCTGACGAGCCAGCTCTTTTTCCAGCTCCGCGTTTTCTCGCTTCAGGCGCGTCTCTTCGGCCAGCAGTTCGCAGTGGTCCTTGATCATGGGAAGGAGAAGAACCGGCGCAAACAACAAGAAGGCGCCGATGGAGAAGGCAATAAACATCAACCGATGCCCCAAGGGAGATGTCGGGGCGGCGGCAACGGACTCTGATGTCAGATCATGCGTGTCAGTCACGCGCGGCTCCATACCCGGATCCCAACCTAAAAGGCCAAATCACATTCATTTCGCCCAATTCAACCCGCCGAATTTCGCCTGCTCGCCCAGATGCTCTTCGATTCGAAGCAACTGGTTGTATTTCGCAAGGCGGTCTGTTCGCGACAGGCTGCCGGTCTTGATCTGGCCGGCGTTTGTGGCCACGGCAATGTCGGCAATGGTGGTGTCTTCCGTTTCGCCGCTGCGGTGGCTGACCACGGCCGTCCATCCGCTGCGAATGGCCGTCTGAACGGCATCCAGCGTTTCGGTCAGCGTGCCGATCTGGTTTACCTTAATCAGAATGCTGTTGGCCGCCTTTTCCTTGATACCGCACTTCAACCGCTTGGTGTTGGTGACGAACAGGTCATCGCCGACCAGCTGCACCTTATCGCCCAGCTTGGCCGTCAGCTTGGACCAGCCATCCCAATCGTCTTCGGCAAGTCCGTCTTCGATACTGCGAATGGGCCACTGGCGGCACTTTTCCGCCCAGTATTCAATCAATTCGTCGGCGCCGACCACTTTGTTCGGATTACTCTTGTAGAACTTGTATTTATCCTTCGCGCCGGCCTCGTTGGCCATCTCACTGGTGGCCGGGTCGAGGGCAAACCAGACCTGCTCCCCGAGCTTGTAGCCGGCCTTCTCGACCGCCGTGGCAATGACTTCAAAGGCTTCATCGTTGGATTTAAGGTTTGGGGCATAACCGCCCTCGTCGCCGACGTTCGTATTATGCCCTTTTTCGTGCAGCACTTTCTTCAAAGTGTGGAAAATCTCCGCCCCCCACCGAAGGGCCTCACGAAAGTTTGGCGCGCCCCAGGGCTGAATCATGAATTCCTGAAAGTCGACCGTGCTATCCGCGTGCTTGCCGCCATTGATAATATTCATCATCGGAACGGGCAACACATTCGCGTGGCAACCGCCGAGGTATCGAAAGAGCGGTAGTTCGGCCGCTTCCGCCGCGGCACGGGCCGTCGCCAATGAAACGGCCAGTATGGCATTGGCGCCCAGCCTGCTCTTGTTGGGTGTGCCATCCAGATCGATCATTGCTTGATCGACTGTTTCCTGATCGGTGGCATCGAGACCGACGATGCACTCCGCAATGGCGTCATTCACGTTCGCGACGGCTTTCAGCACACCCTTGCCGAAGTAACGCTTCTTGTCGCCATCCCGCAGTTCCACGGCCTCGTATTCCCCCGTGGATGCACCACTGGGGACCATTGCTTCACCGACTGAGCCGTCTTCAAGAACGACGACCGCTTCAACCGTGGGATTGCCTCGGGAATCGAGAACTTCGCGGCCCTGAACATGTGCGATTTCGGTGCTCATTCGTGCTGTTTCCATGAAAACAAGAGGTTACAGAGTTATCGACCGTCAACGGGAATGTAGAACAAGGCGGGCAGGCTGACAAGATGGGGCGCAAAACTTGCGCAAGAGGAAATTGCTTAGTTCAGGCGTCGAACGATTCGCGTCTCGTCCGGCGAGATCATTTCGTATTCCACGTTTCGCCAGACAAATTTCCGCGAAAATAGCGACGAAAGCAGCAAGTGCATGTGCATGCCGCCCGCGATGGACATGGTACCGATCACATCCCACCAGAAGTCGGCTTTCGTAAGCGATTTGCCCATGACAAGCCTTAAGCTGACTTGCCGCAACAAGGCCCTTAGCCCGCCGAGGCCGATCAGGACAATCGCCCCAACCACCGCAAGCCATGTCGCCAACTTCGATGGCCCCCAATCCGCGAACCCCGCAACTGCCAGAAATACAACAGACAACCCGCCGGCAATAAAAAGAGAGCAGAAGGTAAACGCCCACCGCCAATGGTCCGGCGTGCAGATACGAACGATGATGAGCTGCCGGTGGGCAAAGGTCCAGAATCCCCGCAGCGTCGTGGCATCGGAACTGGTCACAAGTGCCTGAGGAACAAAGTGAATCGCCAGGCCGGCTGCGCGAATGGCCCGCGTCATCTGCAAATCGTCCGAGAGCGCTTTGTCCCAATACTGCCGAATGTTGAGTGATTCGAATTGCGTGCGTCGCATGGCCGTCGAACCGCCCCAGCAGAATGCCAGGCGTTCGTCATGGAGCGTCACCGTTGTGGCTGCGTTCCAAACACAGCGCACCCCGGCCGCAATGCCACCGCTCGCAAGGTACCAGCGATATCCGGTTGAAGCGGCAATGTGGTCGTTCTGCAACGGCGACGATATAACCTGGCCAGTTTTCCGCGGGCTCGGCGTCTGAATCGACAAAGACAAGAACCTCCCGATCGGGCGACACCTCGTCGATGGCTGCGAGCAGATTGTGAATTTTCTGCGATCGCTGTGTGGCAATGCCAGCAACAACGAGCCTTCGCGGAATCGTCCAGTTTGCCGTCCATTTCTGTACGGATTGATACGCAGGATCGCTTTCCGCCTCGAATGTGAAAATGACCTCGTATTCTCGATAATGCTGGCGACCGAGCATTTCGACCGTGTGATGCAGCTTCTCATCGACGCCTTTACATGGCATGATGACGCAGGTGCGCGGCTGATAGACAAAATGGCCATCCGGCCCGAAGAGGCGCGGCGTTCATTGATGGCATGGCGGAAGTAGCGATGAAATCGAATTCCCCGATGATGGAACCGATGCCCTGCATGGCTGCAAGGAGCCAGAGCAACATGACGATGGCATAGGCAACTTGGATGAGACTCATGGAAGTTTCGAGCGTAAGCGACCGGGCGAACTCTGAAAAGAGAACCGCCGATTGAGGGATACTGCGATGAAGAAAAAAGCCATTGTATTGGGATGCGGGCTTGTCGGTTCGGTGATGGCGCGGGACTTGGCCGCTGACTCGGACTTTGAGACTGCTGTCGCGGATGTGAGCGAGGGCAACCTCGCCAGGCTGGCGAACGTGGCCAATCTGCGAACAATTCGCAGCGACCTGAGCAGTATCGAGAAGCTGAAGGCCATCGTGGAGCCGTTCGACATTGTCATCGGCGCGATGCCGAGCGCCTTGGGATTCCAAACCCTGCGGGCTGTGATCGAATCGGGAAAATCGCTCTGCGACATTTCCTTTATGATCGAAGACCCGACCGAACTGGATGCCCTCGCCAAGGAGCGCGGCGTCACAGTCGTCTTCGATTGCGGCGTCGCACCGGGGCTTGCAAACATGATCATCGGCCACTGCGCGTCGCGCATGACCGAAACGCTTGATGTGGCATATTACGTCGGCGGCCTGCCGAAGAAACGCACATGGCCGTATCAGTATAAAGCACCGTTTGCCCCATCGGATGTGATCGAGGAATACACCCGGCCGGCGCGCATGATTGAAAACGGCAAAGTCGTCGTCAAGCCCGCGCTTTCGGAGCCCGAATTGATGGACTTTCCCCGCGTTGGCACACTCGAAGCCTTCAATACAGACGGCCTGCGCACACTGCTCAACACGGTGAAAGCGCGCAACATGAAAGAGAAAACACTGCGGTATCCCGGACACTGCGAACTCATGCGTGTTTTTCGCGAAACGGGCTTTTTTCGAAAGGAAGAGATTGAAGTGCGCGGCCACGCGGTAAAACCACTGGACGTGATGTCCAGACTCTTGTTTGAGAAATGGAAGTTGGAACCGCGTGAGGAGGAATTCACCGTATTGCGGGTCGAGGTATCGGGCATTCGGGAGGGCCGGTCGTTCGTACATACCTATGAGCTGTACGACGAATATGACGTCGCCACGGGCATCCACTCAATGGCCCGAACCACCGGATTTCCCAATACCATCATGGCCCGCATGATTGCCTGCGGCGAATTCAACAAACGCGGCGTCTTTGCGCCTGAAATGATCGGCGCGGAACAAGGCATGCTCGATCGCATGATGAGTGAACTTGAGGCAAAGGGCGTTCACATCAACGAAAAGGTCCGCACTGAAGGCAGTTAACCGAAGAATGGCCATCACAGCGGTATTAATGCATTGTCGGCCGCGTATCAACAGCGGTCAATTCGCATGCTTGAGCGGTTCACAATTGATTGTGGCACCTCCGTCCCGGCGGTGTATTCTCAGGCGAAACGCCTGAGCCACAGCGCCGGACTCAAACAGTCGTGAAATGCTATAGAGCTTCCAGCATCACTTTTTGAAGCCGCCCAATCCTTCCAATCCGACCTCACCCAACGTTGTCGACTCCAGCATCTCGCGATATGCCATGGAGATGGGTTTCCAATGATCATGAAAGCCGCATGGGTTGCTGTCGTTGCAACGCGCCTGGCCGAATGGACACTTGGCCTTGTCGAGAACATCATCATATCGCGAGAGTATCTCGATAAGTTTTATCTTGGCCTTTGGTCGCGCCAGCCGAAAGCCGCCTCCCACGCCGCGCGACGATGTCAACAATCCCGCACGAACGGCGTCGTGCAGGATTCTGGATAGATACTGCAATGGAACGCCCGTTTTTGACGCAATTTCCTTGGCCAGAACGGGATGTTCCCGATCGTGTGCGGCGATGTAAACCATGGCCCGAAGGGCGTATTGAGCGGTCGCAGAGAGCATAATGCATCTATCGATCAAGAACTCTGAAAGTAGTCTAAGGCCCGCTTCCCGGCACTGTCAAAGGAATTCCGGCGGATAATTCGACGGGAATGCCGCGACGATCGCGACCCGGCGCTTTGCGTTTTTGCTGGACCGTTCAATCGGAAAGGCCGCGTCGAATCCCCCGTTGACTTGCACCCCTTTTTCAGATATTCTGATATATAACTCATGTATTGGAGTCGCGAGTTCAAACTCGCCAGGATCGGTTTGCAAAAGGAAAAAGACGATTCGAGGTCATTTCATCAGCCATCAATCACCCGCGATCGATCGGACCGAGATGGTCAAAACGCGTCTGGCTCTTGGCTGTTGAATCAAGGCATTACAGGCCACCGCACAGAATTCGCTCTGCGCGGCCGTGCATTGGATAAAAAAATTACGAAATCACACTTCAGTCCGGGACAAAACCGCCATGTTCGATTTTCAATTGAAGGTCAAACTATGAACAAACGATCGTGGGCCGAACCGTACAAAATAAAAATGGTGGAACACCTCCGAGTCACCACAAAAGCAGATCGCGAAAAGGCGGCGGCAGAAGCCGGATATAATACGTTTCTCCTCAAGAGCGATGATGTCTATATCGATCTCCTGACCGATTCAGGCACTTCCGCCATGAGCGACCGCCAATGGGCGGGCATGATGATCGGTGACGAGGCATACGCGGGATCGCAGAATTTCTATCATCTCGAGCAGACCATTCGCGAGTGCTATGGTTACAAACATGTGATTCCAACGCATCAAGGCCGTGGCGCCGAGCACATTCTCAGCAAGCTGTGCATCAAAGACGGCGACACTGTTCCGGGCAACATGTACTTCACAACGACGAGGCTTCATCAGGAACTCGTCGGCGGACAATTCGCGGATGTCATCATCGATCAGGCACATGATCCCGACAGCGAGCTTCCATTCAAGGGAAATGTGGATCTCAATAAGCTCGCCCGCCTCATTGAACAGGTCGGACCGCAGCGCATTCCGTATCTCGCGCTGCATGCGACTGTCAACATGGCCGGCGGCCAACCCATCAGCATGGCCAACGCCCGCGATGTGTCCGCGATGTGCCGGAAATTTGGCATCAAAGTATTCATGGATGCGACGCGCGCCGTGGAGAATTGCTACTTCATCAAGAAACGCGAAGCCGGCTATGCCGACCGGTCGCTTCAGGAAATCCTGCGCGAACTTTGTGCTTACACCGATGGCTGCACCATGTCCGGCAAGAAGGATTGCCTCGTCAACATCGGCGGATTTCTTGCGCTCAATGACGACGACTTGGCCGATGCGGCCAGAAACATGGTCGTTGTTTATGAAGGACTACACACCTACGGTGGTCTGGCCGGCCGCGACATGGAAGCAATGGCCGTCGGCATTCGCGAATCGCTGCAATTCGACCACATGCGCGCCCGTATCGGACAGGTGGAATATCTGGGCGAATTGCTTCGCAAGGGGGATGTTCCCATTGTGCGGCCGATCGGCGGACACGGCGTATTTCTGAATGCAGCCCGATTCCTTCCCCATATCCCGTGCGAGCAGTTTCCGGCGCAGACGCTTGCTGCTGCGCTCTACGTCGATTCGGGCGTGCGGGCCATGGAGCGGGGCGCGGTCTCAGCCGGCCGCGATCCGAAGACCGGCAAGAACCACTTTCCTGAATTGGAGTTGGTGCGGCTCACCATTCCGCGCCGCGTCTATACCCAAGCGCACATGGATGTGACCGCGGAATCAGTTATAGAGCTGCATGGGAACCGGGATAAGATTGTCGGATTGCGAATAACCTATGAGCCGAAACATCTTCGATTTTTCCAAGCCCGTTTCGAGCCTGTTGAGGGTTCAAAGGTACTCCGTGACTAGGAGCCGCCCATGAAAACCATCATTGAGCCGTTTCGGATTAAGTCGGTCGAGCCCATTCGCATGACCTCACCCGTACAGCGGGAGAAGATACTCCGCGACGCCGGCTATAACTTGTTTCTCATCAGGGCCGATGACGTCATCGTCGACCTGCTTACCGACAGCGGCACCGGCGCCATGTCCTCGGAACAGTGGGCTGGAATCATGCGCGGCGACGAATCCTATGCCGCAAACAGCTTCTATCGGTTTCAAGACCGCATTTCTGAACTAACCGGTTTCGACCATGTCCTGCCAACCCATCAGGGCCGCGCCAGCGAGCGCATTCTCTTTGAGCTCGTCGGCGGACCCGGCAAGATCGTACCCAACAACGCACACTTCGATACTACCAGGGCAAATGTCGAACACTCCGGCGCGGCGGCCGTCAATTTACCGATTCCGGAAGCCGTTGAGCCGCACGCTCGACATCCCTTCAAGGGAAACATGAATGTCGAGTCTCTCGAAGAACTGATTGACGACGTCGGCGTCGAACGAATTCCCCTCGTGATGGTCACGATTACAAACAACAGCGGCGGCGGCCAGCCGGTCAGTCTTGAGAATCTCCGCGCAGTTAAGAAGGTGTGCCGACATCATGGCCTTCCCTTGTTCCTCGACGCATGCCGATTTGCGGAAAACGCTTACTTTATCAAGCACCGCGAAAAAGGAATGTCAAACCGCTCGATCCGCGAAATCGTGCGTGAAATGTTCGATCTTGCCGACGGTGCAACGATCAGTGCGAAGAAAGACGGGCTGGTAAATATTGGCGGCCTCCTGCTGGTGCGCGACGAGGAAATGTTGCGCCGTGCGAGCAATCTGCTCATACTAACGGAAGGGTTCGTCACTTACGGCGGACTGGCCGGTCGCGATCTGGAAGCCATGGCCCAGGGCTTTGAGGAAGTCGTTCACGATGACTATCTTGCCTATCGCATTCGCAGTGTCGAGTATCTCGGAGAAAAACTGATGGCCGCCGGCATCCCCATTCTTGAGCCGCCCGGCGGCCATGCCATTTACATCAACGCCGCCGAATTCTGTCCGCACATACCGCGCGACCAGTTTCCGGGACAAGCCGTCGTCTGCGGTCTCTATCGGATCGGCGGAATCAGAAGCGTGGAAATCGGTTCCGTCATGTTTGGCGGCTCGACCAAATCATCGGACGCCGTACTCACGCCACACTCGAAGCGTCAGCAAACAGGCCAGCCGCTGGAACTGGTGCGACTCGCGATGCCACGACGTGTTTACACGCAAAGCCATATCGACTACGTGATTGAATCGGCCGGGGAATTGGTGTTGCGACGCAAAGAACTGCGCGGCCTGCGCATGATTTATGAGCCCCCCGTACTCCGCCACTTCACCGCAAGATTCGAGGAGATCTAGAGAATCAGAATGCCGCCCCGACCAAATCGCCTACTTTTCTGAAATCGGAATTGTCGACTCAATCCCAGCAAATAAATGAACTGCAATTCACCGAATTCAACGTGCCGAACATGTGCTTTCGAGAATCATATGAATATCTTATTGGTCTATCCTGCCACGCCGCCGACTTTCTGGAGTTTCACGCACGTCCTGCCGTTCATTTCAAAAAAAGCCGCATTCCCACCACTCGGGCTGCTTACAGTTGCCGCAATGCTCCCCAATGATTGGAACTTGCAGCTCATTGATCTAAACGTCATGGCCCTCTCCGATGCCCACATTGATTGGGCGGACTATGTAATGGTCTCGGGCATGATCGTCCACGCCGACTCCGCCCGAAACATCATTCAGCAGGCCGCAGCCCGGTCAAAACCGGTCATCGCGGGCGGTCCGCTTTTCATCACCGGACACGAGCGCTTTCCGGAAGTCCATCATTTTGTGTTGGCCGAGGCCGAAGAGATCATGGCAGAATTCGTTGCCGATATGAACATCGGAGCCCTCAAGCGGTATTACCGCAGCAGCCGACGACCCGACTTGACGCATTCTCCGATTCCGCGCTGGGATTTGATCCATCCCAAAGACTACGCCACCATGTCCGTTCAATTCTCCCGCGGGTGCCCATTCAATTGCGACTTCTGCGACATCATCGTCATGAACGGCCGCGTCCCGCGGGTCAAGACGTCGGAGCAAATGATCGCGGAGCTCGAATCTCTGGCGGCCAGTGGCTGGAAAGGCCCCGTATTTTTTGTCGATGACAATTTCATTGGCAATAAGGCGAAAGTGAAGGTGTTTCTTCGCGAGTTGATTGCAAAACAAAGAAGTGCACACCTCCGATTCCGGTTTCTCACACAAGCTTCACTCAACATCGTGGATGACCTCGAATTGATGGACCTAATGGTCGAGGCAGGATTCAAGAGTTTGTTCATCGGCATCGAAAGCCCATCTGAGGACAGCCTTGTCGAATGCGCCAAGGCTCAAAACACAAAGCGCGATTTGGTTTCGGCCGTTCGGATCATTCATAACAAGGGTATGGAGGTCATGGGCGGCTTCATCGTTGGCTTCGACAGCGACAAGCCCAGTATTTTTGAGCGTCAATTACAGTTCATTCAAGAGGCCGGTGTGGTGACCGCCATGGTCGGCCTGCTCACGGCCCTGCCGGAAACTCGCCTATTTGCCCGTCTCAAGGCAGAGGGACGGATTTTGTCGCACAGCACAGGTAACAACCTTGATGCAATATTGAATTTTGTACCCCGGCTTGACCGCAAGATGCTGATCGATGGCTACCGGGAGTTGGTGCGGCAACTCTATACGCCCCGCGCCTATTATCGCCGAATCATTTCCTTCCTGAAGGAATATCACCCTGCGGGCCCGAGTGCACGTTTGTGCCGTAGTGATGTCAAAGCATTTCTGAGATCGCTCTGGGTCATGGGCGTTGCGAGAAAGGGTCGCAGGGAATATTGGAAGTTCGTTCTCAGATCATTCGTATTTCACCGCCAAGCCTTTGTCGAGGCCATGCGACTGGCCATCACCGGATTCCATTTTCGAAGGATTGCCGGCTTGATTTGATGAAAACGGATTGACGATGAGGCAACACCACATCAAAACAAGTTACTGCCAATCAAACGCAGTGTCCTGACTCAATCGAACCTCGGTTTCGCGGGGCCAATTCAAGAACTGGTGAATCATGCTACTGCTTGACGGTGCGCAGCATGCCTCCAAATGCACTGAGGTGATTCTGCATCGTCTCCACCGGTCCAATTCCCTTGAAAAACCAATTGCCTCCCGGCGTTTCGACGATGGCACCCAGCAAGCGCATGGGCTTGTCGCTGGGTTTGGAGTCCGGTGACATGGTCGTGTCCGCATAGCGTCCGGCGACATCGATGGTGGTCACTTTCATGTCCCCCACCTCAAATCGCTCACTTCGAACGGAATCGTCGGGGATCGGATTGCCTTCGAACGTGGTAAAGAAACCGCGCCATCGCTGCAGATTTGCATCAACCGGGCCGCCTTGATTTGCGCCGAAAAAGTACACGATCATTTCCCCGTCTTCCAAACCCGCTGCTCCCGGCATTTTGTACTGGGCTTTCCGAAGCGGGCTCTTCACGGGCATTGGCTGCCACTCAGTCGGCACTTCGTATTTGAGTTCCGGTCCGGACGGCGGTGCCGGTGTTGCGCCCGACATCGGGGGATGACCGGGCGGCAAGGCGCCTGTTGTGGACGGCGCGGGCGTCGAACCGGCAATCGGCGGATGGCCCTGCGGCAACGCGCCGCTCGAAGCGGGCTTGGCATCTTTATTGAGAAATTCTGAAAGTGCCTTCGCATCATCCTGTTGTCGGTCGGCCGGCGTCGTTGGTTTCAATACCGGCTTTGGCTCGGACTTCTTGTCGCATCCGACTAGCGCAACGATGGCAATGCAGGTGGCTGTCTTAACAATAAACGTGTTGGGGCGACGGGACTTCATCTGGCCTCTCCTTTTTCTAAGGCGCGATACTTCGATCGATCCGCGTCGAATACGAGTGTCTTCCATGGACTCCGAAAATCGGCGAACGATACATCTTATTCCTCGCCGACGCTCAGAGTGCGACGCGTAACGTCATGATAGTACAGGAAACGCCACAATCCGTCCGCCCCGTGGCACGTCGTACAGACATTGGGCGGCGAGAAGGGTCGAAGCATTAAACGCATCTGTTGCTGGGCTTCCGATGAAAGAGCCTTCGCAAATTCAGCAGTGTTGGAATCAAAGCTTGTCCGTGCGGCACATGGCAGGTTTTGCACGTGATTCGACCCTGCATGGACTCACGGCCCATTTCATCAAACAGCGGAAGCGACGCGTCCGCATTTCCCACGCCAATGGCGAAGATCGGTACGTCCGGATGGATGGCAATCGCAGGCGGCGCGGCCCGCCCTTCCGGACGATGGCAGGCGAGACAGGTTCGGTCCTCATTGGGCGCCACCACAAGTCCCGCCGGAAGCGGCGCAACGGCGAGAAGTTTGCCGGCCAGCGCTGTTGGGTCAGCATGCATGGCATGACACGCTTTGCAGGACTCTCCCTGCTCACCGTGCCCCTGGGAAATGTTGGCGTGTGCCGTCAAGAGTATTTGTTGCATCGGCGTATGACACTGAATACAGAGGCTGGAGGCCGGCTCATCGGGCTCATGCCTGAGCAGCCGGTCGGTCGCCGCATGTGGGTTGTGACAGGTCTTGCAGCCCATGCCCTTGGTATGCGCCGAATCGATCGAAACAAGCGGAAGTTGAGTCGATGCCGAAACAGCGGCACGAGGATGCATCGCGACGTGGCCGCCAAGCGCATTCCATGCCGCCCCCGAATGGCATGCCACGCAAGCGGCATCCGATGAAAAGTCGGAGGGTGCGACGCGCATGAGACTGCCATCCTCACGGGCATGGGGTCGATGGCAGGCGAGGCATGCGTCGTTGGATTCTCGCGAACTTGCCGGCCACTCACCTCGCCCGCTGCAGAAGTTGTGTCTGCCGCCGGTCAGCGCCGCCTGCTCGGCATGGCACCCCACACACAGATCCGCCGGTCGTGCGCGTAGGAAATGGGATGTTTCTGTTTCGTGCGGATTGTGACAGACATTGCAAGTGATATCCGGGTGGTTTCGGGCATCGAGCGCCTTAGATTCGGCGCAGCGCCCCTCCTGATGGCAGGTGATGCACTGCCCTTTCGTATCGAGCGGGTGATACTCCGGCGCCCGCGCGAAACGATGAAACATGTGACAGGCGCTGCAGGGCCCGCCGCTTTCGGGTGTCATGCCGAGCCGGTTCTTTCATTCGGGAATTTTTGCCGAAGGTCATGCGATGAGCCCAGCATCGTATTCTTTTCGCTGTGGCACTGCATGCACATTTGACCGTCTTTTAGCTCACGGGCCAGAAGAAAGCGATCGCCCTTGCCATGATGAAGCTTGTGGCACGAAAGACATATCAATTGGTCGTTCGGCCCCAGCCGCGTGTTCATGTCCTTAACGGCGGCCTTTTGCTCCGCATTGACAATGGGTGAAAGTGGATGCTCGGAATGGGCGTCGTCGCGAAACATGCCCGGTCGCATTTCGGCGTGGCAGGTCAGACACAGTTGATTCGACTCCACGCCCATGACCAGCAGATGATCGTGAGATGCGCCATGAGGCGTGTGACACACCCGACAGTGTATTTCCCGCGGATTCGGGCCGACACGAGCTCCCGCATCAATCAATTCCTGCGGAATGGCCCACGGCATGCCGCCGGTCGGGTGCGTGCCGAGCGAGGCCCTCGGGTGTGATCGATGTGACACCCCATGCAAAGCTGCGACGTGCTGTTTTCCACGCGCAAAAAAACCGTGGAAGCCATATCGCCGCCGAACTGTCCGCCCGTGTGCGCCGAATGGCAGGTGCGACATGCGATTTTTCCTTCGACCAGCGGCAGGATATCGGGAACGGGCATGGCGCCCGGCGGTGTGATGCCCGTTTGGTGGCCGTGCTCCTGCCAGACGCGTCTGCGCGAATCATCGACGGAGCCATCGTGACATGAAAGGCACATTTCACTTGTGCTCACGATCGGCTGACCGGGCGTTGCCATCGGCGCTTCGCGAAGCCTGGTCGGCCGCCCGCCTGCAAAGGGCTCGATGAACTCAATGTGACAAATGGTGCAGGATCGGGCCTGCTTTCCGGTCACGGTTGCACGAGGCCTGTTCAAGACGGTCTGCCCGGTCGTCTTGTCCAGAATGCGCAGCTTACGCACCCGATTCGCCCCAAGCTCGGTGACGAACAGGTGGCCCGCGCCATCGAAGGCGAGACCCATCGGCACATTAAATCGCATCGGGCTGGAAGATTCGTCGCGAAGCACATCGACAATGCTCCCGTCGGACGTAAACGCCTGAATAACGCCCATCACGCCGTCTGAGACCCAGATGCGCCCGCTCGAATCGCACGCGACACCCTTGGGGCGATAGAGCTGTCCGAGGTCAATGCCGTAAACTCCGACAGAGCGCACTGCTCCGCCATTGCGATTCAAAACGCCAATGCGGCCGTTGATCACATCGCTGGCGAGAATTGAATCGTCCGGCGCGATTGCAAGCTGAAAGGGGTGGTCGAATTGACCCAGCGACTCGCCGTGGCGTCCGAACTGTTCCACGACACCCGACGCGATGTTAATCCGAAGCAGCCGATGACCATCGTTGTCCGCAACCCAGGCCGATGTGCCGTCGCGCGAAAATGGCGATATCCGTCGGGTCGCACGCCTGGACGCTGATTCCGGCGGGCAACGCAATCGCCCGGCCGCCATTGCCATCCGCCTCGCGAAAGACGATTCGCGAATTCCCCGTATCAGCGATCCACAACCGCCCCTGACGATCGACATCCAACCCGACGGGCCTCGATAAGGGATATTCACCCACTTTTCGGATTTCACCGGTCGCCCGGCCCGTGGTGTCAAATGTCACAATCCGATCCGACACCCCATCGGCCACATAAACCGTTTCGTCCGGGCCAATCGCCACGTCAGTCGGCATGTGCATTGCAAGTGTGGCATCCGATTCGAAGTCAATGAGGACGGTCGCGGAAAGGAGGTTGGGATCCTCCGCAGCGAGAAGGCCATTGGCCGCACCCGAAAGCGCGCACAATGCAACACACCAAAAGATATACTTGCATGTCCGACGCAATCGAGCCAACATCCTTTCACGAGCAAGACCGTGGTGGCCGACATATTCTATCGAGCCGCCGGCGAATGCCGAGGATTATAAAGCAACGGGCATTCGCCGTTGCTCGGCTTTGCGCGCTTCAAGTGATCGCTGACAAGAAATCACTATCGGCATGCAAGATTCATGCCTTGGGAGACTTTCATGGGTAGCCACCCCGCAGATTCCAATCAGAATTCGACAAACGGTAACGAGGCGATTTCCAAGGAACCGCCATCCAACACCGGCAAAAAGCAGAAGCCGCGTCGACTCTTTAAGAAGCTCGCGATCGCATCACTTATACTCTTAGTTGTGGCCGCGTCGGGAATTGGCGGTGCGGAATATTACACAGCCCGGCCGGATTTCTGCGGATCCTGCCACATCATGGACCCCTATTACGACTCTTGGGCAAAGGACAAACATGGCCATGACGGCCAAATCTGGTGCGTGGATTGCCACTATGCACCCGGCGAACACCACACCTTCATGGCCAAATTCCGCGGCCTCTCTCAGGCGGCCAGTTATTTCAGCGGTCGCGCGGGCGGAAGCCGTCCCCGGGCCCATGTGAATGATGCAAGCTGCATGACATCGAAATGTCACGGCGACGGCAAGTTCCTCGACGATGTGTATCGCATCGGCGAAACGCGGATGGAAAAGCGAATCGTCGGCGGCGTCGAATCCGAAATCGAGCGAAAGCCCACGGTGACGTTTAGCCATGCAAAGCACCTCAAGGTGGATGAGCGACTCGATGAAACGATCAAGGCCATCGAACTTGTGGTGTCGCGCATCAAGTCCGGCATATCAGCCGAACAGTTTGAGGCCATTCGAAGCGCCGCCAAGTCCGTGGAACCGGCCGACGTGCGCGATGAGCGAATGCGCGGCGTGACCGCTGAATTCGGGTCCGCAGAACTACTCGCGGATTCGACTGAATGGATGCGGCTGGAACACGTTAAACTGCGCCTTGCCCAACTCGAAGGAATCAACTGTGCAGCCTGTCACACCTACGACGCATCGGGCGACAACCATTTCGCCGTCGACCGTCAAACCTGCTTCACCTGCCACTTCACCAATCAGCATTTCAATCGCGACACCGGCGAATGCCTGCGCTGCCACGAGCCGCCAACCCGCATGATCCAAATTCACGCCCGCCAGCCCGGAATGATCGGGGACGCGACCAGCACCTCCTCCCCGACGTTGATGGACCATCGCGACATTGTTGATCGCAAAATCGACTGTGTAAGCTGTCACTTCGATGTCATCGAGGGATCGGCCACCGTCTCATCGCGCGATTGCACCCATTGCCATGACCAATCCCGATTCGCGGAGGATTTTGAGAAACGAACGACCGAAACTGTCGCGGAATATCATCGGCTGCACGTCATGTCACAGCGGGCACGCTGCCAGGATTGCCACCGCAACGTCACACACCAACTGGTCGACTCGGTGCATGTCGGTTCCAGCGAGGAATTTCTGAAGCCCGTCCTGAACGACTGCCAGCATTGCCACCCCGCGCACCATAGCGAACAGGTGAATTTGCTGATGGGCCGCGGCGGCGAGGGAGATTCGCGCGAGATGCCCAATGCCATGTTCGGCTCGCGGCTGAATTGTCGGGCGTGCCATGCCCTGGCCGGCAGCGACTTCAAGGGCGATCCGCTCATCAAGGCGACCGAGCAAACCTGCATCGCATGCCACGGCAGCGACTACGACCAGCTCTTCAAGCAATGGCTGAGCGAGCTTCAGTCGATCCTTACCGAGGCAGAAGCCTCACTCCAGCGCGTCGACGAGCGCGTTCGGGTTGTGGCGGCACAGGGACGGCTCATTCCGCCGGACGTAACGACGGCGATTTCACAGGCCCGCTTCAACATTAATTTCGTAAGGACCGGAAACGGCATTCACAACAAGAATTACGCACTGCACCTGCTTGACATTAGCATGCGCGACCTCGATTCGGCGATGATCAAATTGTCCAGGTAGAAGCGGCTCTGTACAAAACAGCTCATGGTGACGCGGGTTGTGACGTTGCCGATTCCCCGGACCGGGAACCCACAAATCCCGGCATCTGGAATGGCTTCCCCTTGTCGATGTGCTCGATCATTTTGATGACAACCTGATGCACCAGCGAATCGACGCGCGTCTGCGGATAGCCGAGCCGCGCAAACGGGATGAGCGAATTCTCATCGCGGTGGCACTGCGAACAGGTCAGCGGCTTGGTTCGCTTTAATGGGTGAATTTTCTTGAGTAGTTCATTTCGTTCGTCATCGTTCAGCGTGCTCCGATTCAGCAAATAGCGCTCCACGTCAGCATCCGTTCCGGGATGGCCCAGGAGTGGCTTGCCGGTGGCGCGATCCTGAATCGCCAGCTTGGCGCCATATTCGCCGCGGAAGTATTTAGGCAGCGTTTCGCGGGCCGCCACGATCAGCTTGGCGAACGCAGAACTCTTTGGCCGAACAGCCGCCAGATGCTCGGCCAGTTCACGAAGTGCGCGGGGAGAATGCGCTTCCTCAGCGGCGGCGCGAATCAACGTCACCAATTCCTTCTGAAGCGCAGCGTCCGGCTCTTCAAGTCGGGCGAGCGCAGCCTCTGAAGTCAGCGCGTCGTACGCCTTGATGATCGACGGCGCTTCGCGCGGCTCGCCCTCGGCCAGATCGTACCAGATGAGATCGAGCGGTTCGCGATCGGTCTCCATGTGACAGACACCGCAGTGCATGCTCGTCGCGTGCATGTTCAAGAATGCACGAACTTCCTTGCGCCGCGAATGCGGCAGCGGCGCGTGGCAGCCGCCACGGGTGCAATCGTTGAACTTGTCCGGTTCTATCCATGTGTCGAGTCGATGGTAATGTGCCAGCGGAGAGCGCGGCGAATCGGTGGCATCGACGGCCTTCCACGCTTCCCGCTCCTTGCGAAGCGATTCGCGATCAAGCCGCGTTGGCAGATCGGCGATCTGCGCAGGCACTTCGGTGGGATACAACAAGGACACGACGAGGTAACTGACCGACCGCCAGGTAAGCCAGCCGATGATCAGGATCATCGAAACGGCATAGGCTCTGGGCAGAGAAGCGCGAATGACTTTCCACGTTGCCCGCGGTAGCGTCTGCAGCAATCGTCCAATCTTATCGAAGGCGATTTTAGGCATGACTCGCCTCCGAAGATCCAGTTGCCTGAATTCCCAATTCCCGCGCCACATCCTCGACCATTTCGCTGTGCTCTTCCGCCAGCTTGGCCAGCGGCGTTTCGCCGGTCAATGTTGCACGCGAAAGCGGAAAGACCTTGGGAGCCAGAATCACATTGTAAATATGCAGAATGCCGACATGAATCAGCGCCAGGAATGCCTCATAGGTATGTGCGATCGTGGCCAGATTAAAGGCGCGGCCGCTCAAAAATTGTGAACTCAGTTGCTCACCCCACAGCAAAACGCCGGTAATGCCCAGCAGGATCGTTCCCCAAAATACGCCGAGATATTAGAATTTCTCGGCGGGACTGAATCGCCCGAACGACGGCCGCTCCTTTCTAAGAAACAGCAGATAAGCAAAGAGCTGCGCCGACTTGCGCAAATCGGTCGGGGAAATCCACATAGGCAACGAAGTCCATGCCTTGAACCAACGACCATGGCCATGTTCGTCCTTTAAGCCGTTAGCGCGTTTCAGGAAAACAACAAAAATATCGACGATATGAAGCATGAAACCCAGCACCAGCAGAATGCCCGACCAATGGTGCACGACTCGGGCAATCGAGAGGCCGCCGAATGAATTGATCAATGCCGCAGCCCAGGCCGTCTCAGGGAACTTGAGGGGGAAACCTGTCAAGACCAGCAATGTGAAAAGGATGCTCAGAATCCAATGGGCGACACGATGTCGCGGCGTGAATCGCTTGAGGCGCTCCTTCCCTTCCGGATGGCGCATCACGTTTTCAGCTAATTCGCGTGACCGAAGGTCGGCATGGTGTTCCCGCCCCACCACCGCCTGAAGCAAATCGAGCAGCACCAGCATGGCCGAGGGGCCGAAAGTGAAAATCGTCAGCACAATGAAAATGGCTGCCAGAATATATTCCGCGCTGCCCTGCGCCGTAGGGATATCAAGATGCACGGCATTCTCGCCGATCGTCTTGGCCGCGCCCGGATGACACGACGTGCTCTGGCAGGAGTCGGCCCGATTGGCAACATTCACACTCGATCGCGCATCTTTCTGGCCGATCATCAGGTGGGCGTTTTCGCCGGCGGCGACATGGCAGGAAATGCAACTGGCGGTCGTTTGATCGCCGAGCAGCGCGGCCTTTCCGTGAAAGCTGCGAACGTAGCTTGCGATGGTGTTGGTCAGTTCATGCTCTTGCATCACCAACGGGTCAGCATGGCAAACGGCGCAGACTTGCGCGGTCTCAAGCGTGCTCCGTGCGGGCTGAAAGCGAGAGGCAATGTGGCGCGTGTAGTACTCGATATCGGCCGGCACTTTTTCGACGTGGCAGACGTCACATCGATCAAAGATGTGCGAACTCACTTCGCTAAACCTTGGAAACACGCCGGTCGGATCGCGAAAGAGCGGCTCGTCGTGGCAGTAAAGACATTGGGCCTGTCCCGCGTTGAGCAACGGCCCCCCGGTGTTGTTTACTTTTGACAAAATCTCGGGCGAATGGGCGCTGCGTTCAAGCATGGGCGGGATGTTGTTGTGACTAAACTCACGGGCCAGTCCGGTGGGATCTGCGAGATGACATTGCCGCGTGCAATCAACCGGCGAGGCCGGTGCATGGGGAATAGACCCCACTTCGCTTCGCTCATGGCAATCGGTGCAAGCGAGCCGTGCATGGGGTCCCAGGCGGTGCTCGATGTAATCGGGGTTTGTGAAAAAAAGTCGAACTCGGGACGTCTCTTCATCAAATCGGCTGAGTCCACGGAACTGGTGGCACATCAAGCAATTATCCGGATCATCGGCCAAGAGCGACTGACTCGTGATACCGCTCACCGAAATGAACGAAACTGCAAAAACAAGGAGTAATGCGGTCCGGTTTCGCAAAGTCATCCTCAAAACGTAGTATTTCACATTAGGGTGTTCTAACTTTGTTGCGGACGCGTCCACACCACGCATTAAATAGCATGCACCCGCCGTGCCATTAAGTTTGCATCATCCTGCCGAGAGATTCCCGAATTGCAAGTGGCTGCATGGGCAGATCTTGGATGTACCGGCAGAATCTGTTGATTCAGACGCACAGACTGCGGAGTAATCCTCAGAAAAACCCATGCATTTGACTTGAAAATCTTCATGTCGATTGGCAGAATGCCCGTTGAAACTGAACCATAACGCAACAGCCGCAACGCGAACAAAACAAGGCTGATTTATCAGAAAACGGATTCCTGGCACGGCAATTGCCGTAATTTCAACCGGTTGCGGAATCGGCTAGGTCTTTAGGGCCGGGTTCGCTGAGTCAAATTGCAGAAACGTATTTCGAGACGGTGCATCTTGAATCCATCATTCTCTTGTTTTCAGGGTGGAGCCGTTATCTGAAATTGTGGATCCATCACGTCGCCTTGCCTGGAGGTATGTCATGCAAGCCAATGCAAATCGTGCTCGTCTTTTTCGACGTCCTTTGCTCGCCGGCATTTTTATTCTTTGTGCCGGACTCGGCATGTCCGGAACGGAATGCCCGCCCGCCGACAATAACAACAACTCAAACACCAACGGCGATACAGGATTGACCGGAAAGTACATCGGCTCGGAGCGGTGTTCGCAATGCCATAGCAGCGTTCATGCAACATGGTCAAACACGCTGCATGCCACGGCCTTAGAAACGCTTGAAGCCATCGGCCAGGACAAAAACGCGGATTGCATCGGCTGTCACACCGTCGGATTCGGCGAAGCGGGCGGCTTTGTGGATCGGGCCACAACCAACGCACTGGCCGGCGTCGGATGCGAATCATGCCACGGTCCGGGCAAGGATCACGTTGAAAATGTGCAGGATGAAAGCCTGCGTCCACCCAAGAACATTGCCTCAAGCGTGTGCGGTGCTTGCCACACAGGCTCACATCACCCGAATTTCGACGACTGGGAGACTTCGGGCCACGCCATGGTGACGGAACATGTGGCCGATGCTTTCACCGCTGGGACGCAACCCAACAGTTGCGGCCGATGCCACTCCGGCGATTTCTTCTACCTGGCGATTCTGAATACAGAAACAGTAGAAGACAACTTCCTCGAAGGCGTTGCCCGCGAGGACATGAACGGCATCACCTGCGCCGTCTGCCATAACCCGCACGCCCAAACAGGCAATGCAGCCACGCCGGAAGAAGGCCGCGACTACCAGCTTCGGTTCCCGCAGATCGCCAACCCGACCCCAACCAACACAATCAGCGCGGCGACCGACTCCGCCCGTTTCAATCTCTGTGGACAGTGCCACCACTCGCGGGGCCGCACATGGACAGACACCAGTCGCGGACCGCACCACAGCGTTCAGTCCAATGTTTATGCGGGCGAAATGCCCATGCCAGAGACAGACGTGCCGACCGATCCGCTCGTACCGAGCCGAATCTCGGTCCACTCACTGGCCCCCGAGCAATGCTCGACGTGTCACCTTTACCGGCAGGACTTTATGGATGAACGAGCGCCGGCCATCTCCGGCCACACCTTCGCTGTGAATACCGGCGGATGTGCAACCTCCGGCTGCCATCCGAATGCAGGTCAGGCGACGGTTGCCTTGACGACCCTCCAGGCGGAAATCGAGGGTGATTTGGCCGCCATCGCCATGAGGCTTGGCGATATCTCCACGTGGGGATACTCCTCAGAGGGCGGACCGGATGCCATGGGACAAGCCGCGCTATCGGACAATATCAAGAAGATTCGATTCCTCTACAATTATGTGCTCTCCGATGGAAGTCTTGGCGTACACAATCCGGATTACATCCGGAGCATTATGGATGAGTGTGAATCACTCCTTGACGACGAAGGACTGTAATCACGCGATTGGCTGATACGGCCTCGCACAATGAACCTCGATTGAGCTAACATACGAGCGGCACGGGAAACTCAACCCGTGCCGCTCGTTGTCTTTGGAGAACGGCGCAAGAATTGCACCGATAGAATCCGGAACTGACATGACACGACGTCCAATCACCGGCAGCCCATTGATTCGACTGCGATACTCCATGCTGCTCGTCGTCGCCGCCGCAACCGTATCCGGCGCTCTCTGCAGTGACGGCAATTCCACCGGATTGCCCTTTTATTTCAATACCTCGGACCCTGCAAACAACGGTGCTACTTACGTCGGATCTGCCGCATGCAGCGCATGCCACTCCAATATCGCATCGCGATCCGAATCACACGGCCACACGAGTGCACTGAGCACGATTCGCGGCGCCGCCCCGGCATTTCCGACATCGGCCCTCAATGCGGGCGTTCCGAATCCGCCCGACGGTTTTGACTGGAACGAAATCGCATACGTCATCGGCGGCCATTCAAAGGGCGCGAATTTTGTAAATGACGACGGGTTTATTCTTACGACCGGATTGACCGGCATTCCCACACAATGGAATCTACTGCTTCCCGCCAGTGGTACAAACGCGGGCTTTGCGGATTTCGAACCAACCGCGACCGAGCCATTACCGTTCGACCATTCCTGCTTCAAGTGCCATGTGACCGGCGCCCAATCGCAGGACCCTAGCGCCCCCGAATTCCAGGACGGCCGGCCGGGCATCGCCGGCACATGGGCCGAAGCGGGCGTGCAATGCGAATCCTGTCACGGCCCTGGATCCAACCACATCCCCAACACCGCTGCGCGCAACCTTTTCGTGGACCCCACCGGCGCCAGTTCCTGCAACCAGTGCCACAGCCGATCATCGGGTTCGATCGACGGCGGAATCGTCGCTATCGACCGGTTTATCGCCGGCTACCAGCAGCACAGCGAACTCCTGGCCAGCGGCGGCCACGCGGAATTCAAGTGCACGATCTGCCACGATCCCCATGCTTCCACGGTCTACTCGCCTGACAAGGGCATTCGCAATGCATGCACGGCATGCCACACGACTGACAATATGGCGCTTCACGAGGGAAAGGTCTTTACGCGGGGCGACTATACTGAGAATCTGTCCTGCGAAAGCTGCCATATGCCATATGCGACCAAAACCGCCTCTTCGGCATCAGCCGCCATTGTGGGAAATGAAGCGAGGATGGGCGACACACGAACACACATATTCCGGATCCGCACGGAACAAGTGGGCGTGGATGGCATGCTCGATTCCGAAGGCAGCCGCGTACTGCTGGATGATCGGAACCGTGCGGCAGTCAGCGTCGATTTTGTGTGTTTGCGATGCCACAACGGCAATGGCGCTTTCGAGCTGAGTGTTCAGAGCGCGGGCGACATCGTCGGGCAAATGCACCGCGATTTTTCGCCCTAATCCCACATAAAGACGCACGTCGATTATTTGGAGTGACACGCCTGGCAAAGATCCAGTCGGTCCATTCGCAGTTGCAGCTTTGAATCCTCTTCAGCCCTCGCATATCGCCCCAGGTGTGAATCGGCCGGGAACAAACCCCGTTCATGCGGATTGTGGCAGGAATAACAGGTCACATTGTTGTCATTGAGCGGTGGAAATGCCGGCTTGTGGTTTGCGTCGCTGACGGCCGCTTCAAACGCGGAAATATCCGACAATTGTCCTTCGGCCAACATGAAGCCAAATTCGCGGGCGATGAGCCTGCGCCGAATCTCTTTGGTGACCGGGCGGTCGACATGCCCTTCAGGAAAATAATCCCAGTGCGGCGCGTGACATCCAAGGCAAACCCCCGAACCCGATGCGCGCAATGATGGATCATTTCTTCGTTCGCCATTCGGTTCACGCTCCATGGCACGGGAATGGCAGAACCCGCATGTATCCGATCGCATCGTGCCATCGTCCGACAACTGGCGGTGCGGATTGATGCGCCATTTCTCTGAAGGCGTGTGGCAGTTTGTGCAAAAATCCAGCCGGCGTTCAATTTCGGGCCCGCGCAGCATCGCCGAATTCCGCGCTGGTTTGACGGCCTCGGCATCGCAATGTCGGCGAATGTCGTGACATGTAATGCAGCTCAATCGTTCTCGATTCAACGGCCAGCCGGTCGGCACGGCGGCGAAAGCGGTATGTCCCAATCGGCCGATCGGATGCGCCTCGGCATGGGCCTTTTCGCCGTCATGGCAGGAAAGACACTTCTGATCGACCTCGTTGCGGTCTACAGAGGCTGTTTCATCGGCGGCCATATCATGGCAGGCGGTGCAGTGATTCGGCGACCAATGTGGATTTGGAACCGATGCTACCCTACTACTTTCGCCTGTGCCCGCTCGCGGCGGAAACGTGGGACGCTCGACTTCGCGCGGACTGCGCCAAGCGAAGACACGAATCCCGGGCGCCCGCAGCTGCTCCGCAACGAGGACAAAATAATCGGGCAAGAATCCATCGGGTAATTTGCTCATATCGCCAGTGTAGGTGGTGCTGATTTCAATGTCCGAAGGAATGCACAGTTCATTCATCCCGCCCCGAGGTTCCCCGAACGCAGTGATCGGTTTACCGGCGCGATTGAACACGTGAACACGCTGCGATGCGCTGTCCACAACAAATATTGTTCCATCCGGACCCACCGCAACATCTTTCGGCCGTCCAAAGCTCCCGACGCGATCACCGGGCTTCCCAATCATGCCGATGGGCTGCCCGCTCTTGTCGAGAACTTGAACGCGATGGTTCAGCGAATCCGCAACGTACACGCGGTTGCCCGATCCAAGTGCCATGCCCAATGGAAAGCCAAACTGGCCGGGCGCTGAGCCGCGACTTCTGAGCCCCGGTCTTCATGTCAAACACTTCAATGCGATGAAGAGGCGTATTCGTTACCCAGATTTCATTGTCAAACCGAATCACATCAGCGGGCCGAAATGTAACTTCCGGAAGCGCGAAGCGCCGGTATTCTTCTCCCCTTTGATTGATCTGAATCACCGCCTCCAACCCGACATCGCAAATGAGCCAGCTTCCATCGCCGCTGGACGCAATCGCATTGGGGCGTTTGAATTTCGCGAACGAAGAAAGCGATTTCATATTGCCGGTAAGGCTGTCAAAACTGAAAACCGCCGACTGGGATGGATCGCTAATCAACAGCGCGCGGCCGTCGATAACGACTGAAGTGGGCTTTAACAACCCAAGCGGCGATTCCGGCTCGGTACCAAACAGGAATTCCGCAATTCGGGTTTCCGTTTTCGAGGGGCCTTTGCTGCCACGCACATTTCCCAACGCAACAACAAATGGGCTGGAAGGGATCGGTGTCGTCGACGGCTGGCGCGTTGCGCCAACGGGCTGCTGGCAGCTCATCTCGGCCATGACGAGTATCAATGAACACAAGATCGCCAATGCCATCATCGCGCGACCATTGCGTTGCTTGTCACTCATGTCAGCCTTGGAAAAATTCATGTATCTAATGGCCCTTTGGCCGAAATGTCACAACCGATGACAAGCCAGACAGAGCTTGCTGCCGGAATTTGAACGAACCAGCATGCCGGGGTGTCGACCTGTATTGTGTGGGTCGTGGCAGGAGATACACTGGACGCGTCCATCGGGCAACAAAACTCGTCCATCGGTCGTGACGGCATTCATCGAACGGTAAGTCGGATCCGAAACCGGGTACTTAATGCCGATTGGGTGACCGGATAGCGTGCCACCACCGAGTTGCGAAGAACCAAACTGACGGGCAAACTGAGTAGAATGGGCTGAGGTGAACACGTCGCTGGCCGTCACGCCGTCGTGGCAACTCAGGCACAAAAGTGATGCGGAATCCAACTCAACGCCAATCGCCTGATAGGGGCGAATTCGACCGAATTCTTCGGCACTACCCTTGATGGCGGGCAAGTGCGGGGTGTGGCATCCGGTGCAGAGATCGCGCGAACCGTCGCCGGACTGGGTGAAATCATGTTTGCTCCCAACCAGTCCCGCCGAAAGAAGATCATTCAACTCAGCGGGCTCACCCAATTTGTTGCTGCCGATAGTGGATTTATCCACACTTGTTTGCGAAGCAACTCGCTCGCCGATGCAGGACAAAGCAAATAATGCTGCACCCACGATGAGGGAAACTACGAGAAAAACAGACGAATTATATCGATGCACCGGTCTCACGAATGATTCCATGGGTGGCTCGCGAATTGCATCCCTGACCATGGCAAACGAAGTGCCACTCTTGACGGAAGTATAACGACGCATGGTTGAGTTGCGAACGCGAATGCCACAACATTGACCGAAATATCGCTGGACACAATTTCGCCATCATCTAAGCTCTTTTTCTCAGGGATCGCGCACCTTTCAGGAGTAAACCGGACTCAACAGTGAAACGGTCGATTCTCATCGCTGTCGGGATCACTGCCATCGTGTGGATGATCTCGGTGATCGCCGCGGCGGACGAGGCTGAATCCCCCCCGCCCTCGACGCAGCCCGTCGACGAATCGCCCCCTGCCGCCTCGCCTGAACCCATGTCATTGATTTCGCCGGCTCGCGGACTGATCCGCGCCGACGAATTGAGCTTCCAGTTGGGCATCGATGCCGAAACGGCGCGACGCACCGTGCGAACCGACCCACTTGGCCTGAGTCGCACGCGATACGATCAGAAAAACACCGAGTCTCGACTTCAGGAGACGCTCGGACTCGAATCCAGCGGCAGCATATTTGATGAGCGCATCATGCTCTATGACATCATGGCGCGCTGGGGTCTGAGCCAGGAACGCTACACCGAGCACAGACCCGGACCGGACATCAGTACAAGTCCTGATGGGAAAATCTCGGAATACGACCTGCGATTTCAGTTTTTTCCGCAGGGCAAGGCATCGGGCGATGCATTTGCGTCCAATCTGAGTGATCGATTGCCGAGGCCGTTTCTGCCCAGTTTGGATCGCCGTCGGGAACGCGCCGGCGGTGGCTTGCACTTCAACGATGCGACGCTGCCCATGTCACTGACTTACGAACACCTGTTCGATGAAATCACCAGCGGGTCGCGTTCGCTGGTGGATGATGAGGAGCGCGGCGAAGACACACTACGATACGAGGCGACATGGCAGCAATCGGAAACGCATGCGCTGAATCTCGAATTTGAACACGAACGGCGAAGCGATCAATACAGCGGCACGCGCACTCGTTTCGATACCGAGCGAAACTACCTCGCCCTGACCGACACCATTCAATTTGGACATGACCTGCGGAGTCGTTTCGAAACACTATTGCGTTATGAAGAGGAAGTGGGCGATCTGGACCGCGACATGCTGGAGTTGGCGCCGCAGCTACGTTTGCAACATACCGACTCGCTCTTCAGTACCTATCGGGCGCAATTCCTGAAGCAGTCCTACCAGCGGCTCGAAACGGAGACCGTGCGCGGCGACATCGATCTCAATCATGAAATTGCCGACATGCTCACCAGTTCAATCGGCGTCTACGGGCTGTCTCAGGACGCGAACGAAGGCGCGAACACGAATGAATGGGGCGGACTGGCAAATTTCTCGTTCCAGCGAGACAACCGGCTGGGTCGTTTCGCAAGCAATCTCTCGCTGCAGCACAGCGACACCCGAAACAGCAGCGGCCGCAATACGGGCGTGGTGGTTGACGAGTCGGTTACGTTTCGTGACCCGCTTCCGGGCGTTCTTTCGCAATCCAATGTAGAACACCTGAGCATCTTTGTTCGCAGCGCCGATCGCGGCCAGATATACCTGTTCGGACGCGATTATCTCGTCATCACACACGGCGGCATCACAGCGTTGCAGCGTCTTGCAACCGGACTCATCGCAGACAAAGACACCGTACTCGTCAGCTATACCTATCGTGCGTATGACTCATTCAACGTCTCGCGCGATCGAATGGACTGGCGCGTGTCACAGGAGTTGGTAAAGGATCTCGAGGCCTATTACGCGCTGTCATTGCAAGAGGAAGACATCAATCGCTCGCGTTTTCTTCGTTTTCGAGAACGGGACATCAATCGACACCGGGTCGGCCTCACGTATCGCCAGCCGCGCTGGTCCAGCGGCCTTGAATTGGAATACAATGACGACAGTCTCGACCCGTACAAGGCCGCCCATGCCAACGGCGACATCACACTCTTGCAGGATGGGAGACAACAACTCAGCACGAATGCGACCTATTCGCTTTTTCGTTTTGACGGCCGGGACTTTTACGAAACGCGTCAAACGTCCTTGTTGGACATGGGCCTGTCGTATCGATACACATTCGGCACCAACCTTGAAGCCAACGCCACGGCCATGTATCGGTTCCAGAATGATTCGATTTTCGGCGAGACCCAAGGCGTCGATCTAACGGCGGGCGTATCGTATCGCATCGGCGAATTCACCGTGCTGGTCGAGGCCGAATACGACATGCTCGATCTGCCGTCGTCCACAGACAACAGCGCGGGCGTGTGGCTCAAGCTGCGTCGCAACATTCCGGTGATCGAAAGGCGGGCCGAGCGATGAGTGCCCGTCATGCCATGAAGCTGTGCCGACTTTGTGTCACCATTGTGGCATTTGGTCTGCCAATGGCCGCGGGTTGTCAAAAGCCGCTCGCGCCCATTTTTCCCGAAGTGAGGCCGCCGCTCGTATGGCCGCCGCCGCCAAATGCGCCGCGAATATCGTACATCGGCGAACTTACCGGTGCTGAAAGCCTCAAGCGGCCGAACACCGGATGGCAGGACCTCGGCGAACTTCTCGCGGGGCCGACGCCCAAGGCGAAATTCGTGACACCGACAAGCGTGGCTGTCCGGGGCGACACCATTTATGTGGCCGATGGGGATGCGAAGTCGGTGTATCGGTTGAATCTGAATTCCCGGGAGTTCACCGCCATTCGATCGGCTGAAGGTGCGGCATTTGGCCGGCCGGTTGACCTTGCCGTCAGCGAAATGCGACTGGCGGTTTGCGATAGCGCCCGCAATGCCGTGTTTCTTTTTGATTTCAACGGCCGATATCTGTCGGCCCTGTCGCACGGGGAGATGAAGCGACCCTGCGCCGTCGCATGGGATTTGGCGAAACGGGAATGGTGGGTGCTTGATTCGGCAGCGCATGCCTGCCACGTTTTTGATGAAAATGGACACTATGGGCGTTCCATCGGTTCGCGCGGTGCGGGCGATGTGGAACTGAATTTTCCCGCGGGCCTGACGATCAGTCCGCAATTCGGTGCGGTGATCGCGGACTCGATGAACTTTCGCGTGCAGATGCTGGGGACGACGACGCAGCCCGCGCGCACCTTCGGACAAAAAGGAGACGCCGCCGGCGATTTTGCGCTGCCGCGCGACGTGGCGGTTGACACCGAGGGACATGTTTATGTACTGGACAACCAGTTTGAAAATGTTCAGGTATTTGACAGCGAAGGTCGGCTCTTGATGGTTTTCGGCGAAGAAGGCCGCAGGCCGGGACAATTTCAGTTGCCGGCGGGTATTACCATCGACGCCCGCAATCGCATTTGGATCGCAGACACTTACAATCGCCGCGTACAGGTGTTTCAATACCTGGCGGAGTCGCCGCAATGAATAAATCAACACAACACATGCAGTCTGATTATCGCTACGTCTTGGCCATCGCCTTGCTGTTGTCATCGCCCATTTTCCTTTCGGCAGATGAGAGCGTTGTCAATTCCAAACACAATCTTTCAACCTCCGGCCGCGGGACGATTCGCGCATTGAACGAAGACCAGGTTTGCATCTTCTGCCATGCGCCGCACAACACGGCCCCGCAAACGCCGCTTTGGAATCGGCACAATCCCACGGCCTATTACCGCATCTATCAAAGCAGCACGACGGACGCGCGCATCGACCAGCCCGGCGCCGCCAGCAAAATGTGCCTGAGTTGTCATGACGGCACCATCGCCATGGGGCTCGTGCTCAGCCGTGATCCCAACGATCCGCTTCCGATGAATCAGCCGTTCATGCCCACCGGTCCGAGTAACTTGACGAACGATCTTTCGGACGACCACCCGATCGGCTTTCGATTTGATCGGCAGCTTTCGAATCGCGATCCGCAGCTTCGATCGCCCGATCTTGTCAGCCGCGAAGTCAAACTTGGCGAGCGCGGGCAGCTTGAATGCACCGCCTGTCACGACCCGCACAACAATGAACTCGGTAACTTTCTGCGCGTGACGGAAAGGCAAGGTGTGCTTTGCAATACCTGTCACGACATGACAGGCTGGCGCACCAGCGCGCACGCGCTGAGTCCGCGGACGGTGCCCGCGACTGTGACCGGCGGAACGCCGCGCGAGTTTCGGTCGATGGCCGACAATGCGTGCGGTTCGTGCCATTCGTCGCATGGTGCGGCCCATCCGGAGCGGCTCTTGAACGACCGACCGTCGGACTTGTGCATCGACTGTCATAACGGGCTTTATGGACGGGACATCCAAGGCGTTTTGAACGCACGAAGCGGGCATCGGTTGAAACGGTTGTATGACGCGCATGAGCCCAATGAAAACCCGCTGACCATGCGGCCGCACGTTGAATGCGTTGATTGCCATAACCCCCATGCCGTGAAGGACGATCCGCTTGGCAGCCGCCTTGCCCGCATCGATCTGGGGCGCGCCCGGGTGCCACCGGCGATGGCCGAGGTTCCGGGCGTCAGCAGTTCCGGCGTGCCGATCGATCGGGCGAATTTCTATTATGAAGTGTGCTTTCGGTGTCATGCGGACAAGCCGGTTCCAATTACGAACCGCATAGCGCGGCAACGGGACAGTTATGGCAACATCCGAAGGCAGCTTCTCCCCACGGCGGCATCGAGCCATCCCATTCTTCGATCGGCGCGGGGCGGCAATGAAACGCCGAGCCTCACGCCGGAAGCACGATTGAAGACGAATATGGACTGCCAGGATTGCCACAATAATCCGGATGCACGGCAACTCGGCGGCGGCGGGCCGAACGGGCCGCATGGTTCGCGATTTGAGTATCTGCTGGCGGATCGATATGAGACGGCCGATTTTACGATGGAATCGCCGCAAGCCTACTCGCTTTGCTATCAATGTCATGACCGAACATCAATTCTGGGCGACGAAAGCTTCAAGTTTCACCGACGTCATGTGGTCGATGGACGATCGCCGTGCAGTTCCTGCCATGCGCCGCATGGGGTGAGCGGCAGCCGGTCGCGGCACGACCATCTCATCATTTTGATTGCGAATTGTCGGTGGGCAGCGGTTCTTTAACGACACGGGACTTTTCAGCGGTTCGTGCACATTGACCTGCCACGGCGTCAAACCATGCGAACTTTATATTCGCCATAAACGGACCGGTTGCAGATTCGCGTAAACAGACGAAACGCAGAGTATGCAGCGATGAGAATTGGCGGGCTGGGCCGCAACTGCGCTAAAAATAAAGAACCTACGCATTTCAGCCATAAAACCGCATTGGCGGGGTGAATAAGGCTGAAAACGAAATTCGCATTCAGGTGCGTTTTCGGGGTCATTTTCATGTGTGGGGCCGAAGCGAATTGCGGCAAACGGTCACGACGGAAATCCGGCGCAGGGGTTGAGACTCTGCCGAGGTATTTCCCTGTTGATGGCGTGCGGGGCGCGCATGGATTCAATATACATCAGGATTTGAATCGGGCAAGTTATATTTGGAAATTGTTAGGTTCACAGACCGGACTTAACCGGAATGAGGGTGCGGCCTGCGCCCACCAAATTTCAACACGACTCATAGGGTTTTCGCCCTATGCAAGCAGCCTTATTTCGCTCGCGCGATCTGCGTCAACCGCAAAAGCCGCGGAATCTTCCTCTGTCCTGTTGCGCGCCGCTTGTAACGAACAGGAACTTGGGACGTCACGCGTAACTGTGGAGACCGACGATGTAGAAATTCACGAAGCACCAGTTGAAAGCCATCATGGCGCACCCTGCCACGCTCATCCATGCCGTCCACAGGCCGCGGTTCTTCACTACGAAGCGAATATGAATCAACATTGCGTAGATGATCAGCGTGTTGAGGGCGAAGACTTCCTTCGGGTCCCAGCCCCACGGACGGCCCCACGAATAGTCGGCCCAGACAGCGCCAAGAATGATGCCGACAAAGAGCATGATGAAGACCATGTTCAGGATGATCATGTGGCTCCAATCGGCGTGGTGCATCCAGAGCGGCAGGCCTTTCGTGCCGCGGCCCTCGTCGCCGGGGGCAGCGCCGGCCAGGATCGGTCGCCGCGATCGCAGTGAAACGGCCGATGCCTCCCCATCGCCTGGCGCACCCATGTTGGCCATCGCGCTCATCGGACCGAGGCCGGCGATTGCAGGCATGGGCAGGCCGCTCAAGTCGGGTGAGAATCTTGAGAGGGCCGTGCCGATTCGATTCATGCCGGCCCAGCCGAGCCCCACGATCAGCAGCGTCAGGGCGGCGCCGCGCGTGAAGGCATAGTCGCCCAGGTAGAGCGATGCACAGGCCACGGCCAGGCATACAAGCCATGCCATACTTGTGGCACTAAGCCGGCGGGCGAAAAACACAAGCAGCACAACCAAGGCCGCGAGCGCGAATCCAAATGCCGGGGCCCGCGAAACTTCGCTTAATCATGCCGGCGGCATGGTCGGGGCCGATTTCGAAAACCTGACCCATCGCCACCCAGATGATCGCACCGGCCGCCGCGATGATGAATCCCACATGTGACGATTTCACGGCATCGGCGCGAAAGTAGTAGCCGAACAAATAGGTGACGGCAATGACCGAGGCGAGGAAGATGAGCGCGTAGGACGCGATGATCAGCACGGTGTGAATGCGGAGCATGAGATCATCGAGAATGCCCATGATCGTCGTCAGCGTTCCGCCGCCGGGAATGACGAAGCCGCCGAGAAGCAGCGCAAGCAATCCGGTGACGTGTGCGCCAAGCAGGAAGACGCGCGTTTTATATCGAAATTCGGCAAGCAGGCCGACGGTTACGCCGATCCATACCGAGCCGACGACCGCTTCGAACATGTTTGCGACGGGAATGCGCCCGAGGATGTACCATCGAAGGCTGATGCCGAATGCATGCACGAGAATCGCGATGACAAGCAATGCGATTGAGGCGATTCGCGGAGCGCGCCAGCCGGTCACCAGCGCTGGGACGGCCAGCAGCGCGCCGACGAGGTAAATCCACATGCCCCAGGTGAACTTGCCCCATGCATAGTAGTTTGCCTCGGCCTGCCGCTGGGAAACGCTGGGATACACGCCTTCCGTTGCCAGACTCGGCAGACTTTCCGCCAAGCGGTCGACCGCGCCCTGCACTTTTTCTGAAGCGCCTGCGGTCCATCCCTGCCAGATCGAAGCCCATGCGCCGAGAACGGCCGTTGCCTGTTCGGGGCTGATGCCGGGAACGCCGTTTCCCGCAGCGGCGCTCATTCGCATGGCGGACATGCCGCCACGCAGGTCTGCCGGAAGGTTGTCGACCAAATCGGACGGCGTGAACCATCCATCATCGAATTTGCCTGTCGGTGAAGGAACGATGCGCACGAGTTTTTCCAGGAATTTGGAAACTGATTGGGCATCGCGCACACGGCGCATGGCCGACACCATGGGGGCCAACGGCTCGAGTTCGCGAATGCGCGATTCGACGATGGGATCGGAGAATTCGCGAGGCGTCATGTAACCGGTGTCCTGAACGCGGCGACGCGCGGCTTCGGGCATGTGCGTGGAGAGATGTATGCGCACGCCCTTATCCTTGATGCGAATCACCGGTGAATCGGCATAGGCATCGCGATTGAAGAGCCACTCCATGAGCGAGGCCATCGGCGAAAGGCCGGGGAGGGCTCTCGCGGCCATACATGGCCGTCATTGATTCGCGAGCGAATGAATCGAGCGTCTTGTAGCGACCCGCATCCTGCACGGCGATGAGGCGGGCCTGCGACCAATCGAGGACCGCGTCCAATTCCGCGGCTTTTTTCGAGGGGTCGAACGGCTCGCTTGTTCCGGCCCATGCTGTGGATGCAAAAGCCAGGATTAGGCCGGCGACGATGCCCGCTTTCAGATTGGCCCCAGAAGCGGCGAGCACCTGACCAGCACTTCCACTTATCGCCGCGCGAGCGGCGACGCGCGGTTCGGGATTCTCGCTTGAGGCATGGGCCGCCAGCCGATCGGATTGGTCGTTGATTTGCCGGCGCGACCCCGACTGACCGGTTCGCCGACGAAGCAAAATCGGCTTGATGTAGAAGGCAAACATGCACCCCAGAGTGATCAGCACGCATCCACGCCACGACTCGACATTGTCGCGTCCGGGAAAGAAATTCACGCTGAGCTTGCCGGGTGTGAGTGTCACGCCAAGGTCACGGGCAAAGCGGGAATAGACCACTTCCCACGGTTCAGAATCACCGGGCATGCTGACGGTGATGGGTCTTTCCTCGACATCGGGATACTGGCTGAACATGCACCATTGCGTTTGCCGCCAATTGGCGTGTTCGGCGCGCCCCGTAAAGACCAGCCGGACCGCCGACATCGAACGCGCTGCGATGTTCGGCCTTCTGGTTTCGAGCGGCTCGACGACCGGCACGAGAGCCGAGCGCGCGTTGGGCAGGAACTGCTCCAGTTTCAGATCGATCGGCATCCCGTCGAACACGACGGGGCGCGCTACGCCCTGGGCCAGGGGCACGACACGGGATTTTCCGGTCGAATCGAAGACCGCTGCGAACTGTTTCCAGCCCGGGACCCGCGACTATGGATAGCCATCCGTCAGCGGTGGTTTTGTATCGCAGCACGAGATTGGGATCGTAGGGTCCATCGCGATGGCGCGTGCCGCCCTCGTCGATGTCCTGCGACAATTGCGGAAATCGCTGAATCACGGTTCTGTTGTATGTCAGTGTCCCATTGGTGACATCAACGGAGGCCATCGGCGATACGGCGCCCGCGAAGCCGTCCGTCATCAATGGCCATGAGGGGGAGAGGTCTTTCACCGTCAGAACATAGGGGGTGCCTTCGACCTTTATTGATTCTCCGCGACTGACGGAATAGGTCTTCTTGACAGGCGGGTTTTTGATTTCGACATCCAGTTCAAACGGGCCGATCGCCGATGCCGTCGCGGCGTCACGCTCTTCGGCGCTGGCCACCCATTTGAACTCGACGGGAATGCCGACCGAGACCATCGATCGCGCCGGATCCTGAGCGAACAAAGTGATCGCTCTGGAAATCTTGCCGGCCGACAGACGCAGATTCACGGCCGGGTTTGGAATATCGCCGTTGACGGCAGCCTGCTCGAATCGGGACACATAGGGCAGATAACCCGTTACACGAATGTCGAAGGGCATTTCGTTTGAATCGACCTGTATCGGCATTCGCCAATCTTCGAACAGCTTTGTCGAGATTTTCAGGCCGGCCAATTCCACATGCGGAGATGTTCGCTTCGAAATGACCGGTCGCCGGGCTGAATCAACGATCTCTCCCTCGCTCTCGCCGAAACGCTCGCGAAAGAGAGGCAGTCCGTGCAGGGTCGTGACATGCTGCGACGAACCGTCGGAACGCCGGACATAGAGCGCCGGAGTTTCATTGTCATAAAACTCGGTAACGGCGGGGAATGAGGCCAGTCGAAGTGCCAGCCGTTCGCCGAGAACGGGAACACCGCCATCGCGCGACGATATGTCGTGAACAACTGGCGCTTCACGGCCAAATTGGACGCGAACGCTGACAAAATCGACAACGCCGGATGCGTCGTGGGCGACATCGACGACTTCAAAACTGGACTGGCCGCCAAACGCGGGCATGACAGT
>JADJRI010000061.1 GCA_016712275.1 Planctomycetota bacterium | reverse complement strand
TCCGTCCACGCCCAGGTAATGCGGTAGGGCGGATACGGCTTCCACGTCATTTCGGTGCTGCCGACGGTCGTATCGGTCGAGCTGCTCGGCGTCCACTCGGCCAGCCCGATCATCACCGCAGTGCGGTTGCGCCATTCCGTGGTATTCGTCGTTGAGGCCGTGATCTTCGTGATGTCGCTGCTCGTATACCCGCGTGCCTGCAACTTTGAAATCACCGCCGGTATCGTGCAGGTCTGTCCCATCGGCAGATACCACAGCCCCGGATCGGTCGTCGCATTGTACGTATCCGGATCGATCGGACTGCCCCATGTGTCCATCACGCCCACGGTCGGCCCCGTGTCGCTCGCATATTCCGTTTCATCTTCGGCCCCCGGCGTATAGGGTCGCGAAGGCGCGGGCCCATCGAGCGAACACCACATGTCGCGGGCGTTGATCTGCGTCTGATCGTGAAACCGAAGATAGCTGTCGTGCTTCATCGAACCGGAAAGGTCGATCACGATCGAAATATCCCGCGGCAGCAAAACGGCCGTCGCCCGCGCGCTGATGTCCGTCGTCGTGAATCCGAAGATGCGGCTGAACAGCAGCCCCACGTCCGGCCGCCGCGCCGTCACCCGCACCGCCGACGGGCTGCCCGAATTGTCCGGAACAAACGTGTATTTCCCGGTGCTCAGGCTGTGGGTATACGAACCGAAGGCCACGTCGTTGACGGTGATTTCGACCGGACGGCGATCCGATTCGTTCTTCGCGGAAAGGAGCTGTGCCGTCACCAGGGCATTGGCCCGGCGATCGGCCGGCGTATTGCCGATGGTGAGCTGACTCGCCGCTGCCATGGCGGCGGCATCGGCCGTCCGTTGCAGCTCGCCGCGCACGGCATACATGTACCCGACGTCAATCGCCAGCGCCGCGAAACCGATCATGGTGACGGCCGATATCGCCGTCCACACGACGACCGCGCCGCGGCGGGCATATCGATGTCGATGTGGAGATGAAGTGGTTTTGACGCCGCACGAATGGACCGCCCGTGCAAGGGTATTCCCCATAAAACACCTCACAAAAAGTCGCCCTGCCCCGATATCCGAAACCCGGCCGCGCCGTTGTTCCGGGCAGCGCGACAATCCGCGGGTGTCAGGCGGACTCAACGCTTTGCGTCCCAGCCTTGCGACTGGTTTGCCCTTGGATTTCAAGTGCCGAAATGTACGATTCAATCCGGCCGGCCGACAAACCGCCCCAAACTTTTTCAAATCGGCCCGTCGTTTATCGATCCTCGCGGCCGCCCGCTTGATAACCCCGCGCCGCTGCCCGCGCCCGCCGCCGCTATTTGCGGTCGTTCCCTCCACTTACCGGAGCACGCACAATCTGGCCCAGGGTGGGCTCCGCCCACCTGTCTCCGCCACTCGTCACTCGCCACTCGCAACTTTTTTGTAAATGTGGCCCAGCCGCCCCGGCTGTGATCCACAGCAAGGCGAAAAATAATCCGGGGTGCCATGCCGACGGCCGTTCGCGTCGGCATGCGAACGGGTGCGGCGGTTCCCCCTCCGGTGCACGCTTCCCGCCGATGCGATTAATGTAGGGTGGGCTCAGCCCACCTTTCCTTTGTAGGGTGGGCCTTTTCACCCACCTGTCTCCGCTACTCGCCACCCGCCACTCGAAACTCGCAACGCCTCACCATCCCGGCCCGGCAGGGCCAACGACCGTTGCCAGAGGATTCATCCTCTGGGCAGCTCCGCCAAAAAAATTGCTCGTCCGGAGGACGAACGAGCGTCCAACTTGCAGATCCTCTGCATGTCGGCTGGCCTACGCCCACCTCTCAGCAAAACTCGAAACTCTTACGTGGCACAGCCGCCCCCAACTGTGAACCGCCGCAAGGCGAAAAACAACCCGTTCGAGATCTGAAGGGTGGCGGGATGCATTTCACCCCGGCAGGGGTGACAGAGTGTAGCCACCGGTGGAGCGACGCGCGGGCGCAGCCCCGTGTCGCGGAACCCGTGGTTGCAAACCTATCTCCTCTCAACCCCGGAGGGGTGAAAGAGTACAACGATGTTCGATCCCCGTTCGGTTTCTGATAATGTTGGATGTACCGCGGTTGATCGCATAGGTGATCTACCCTTGGTCCAATGCCCCAATCCCAATCCCCATCCCAACCCCAACGGGGTTGTGCCATCCCTGACGCACACAACACCCGGAATACAAACAGCCTCACCTGGGATGCCCTCGGCCGCCGGATCGAGTTCATCGACGACACCAATTCCGAGACAAAACGCTACTATTTTGACGGCGTCAACCCTTGACTTCGAGTACGATGTCAAGGGCGGGCGAGGTTTACGAGTATAATGACAGTGGCGACCCCCTGCGGTACTTCGTCCACGGGGTCTCTTACATCGACGAGCGATTGGCGATGGTCAACTGCTACGAAACAACCGGCACCACCGACGACCGGCCATACTATTATGTGCTGGACCGGATGTACAACGTTCGCTACATCGTGGATCGCGCCGGCGCCATCATCGAGCGCTATGCCTACGACCCTTACGGCAAGCCGCTCGTTCGCGAAAGCGGCGGACGCGGGGACACCACGGATTTGGGGAGGGTCAGCGTACAAGACAATTTCCGATATGCCCCGTCGGTCGCAGGCACCATTTGGGAGCCGCGATGCGACATGGATGATGATGGCGACGTGGATTCCGACGACACGACGCTCTACAACTACGCCGTCACAACAACGTGGTACGCCAACCCGACGGTGGCACAGGCCTTCAGCGACGTGGGCAACCCCTACATGATCCAGGGCGTGCCGCACTTCGCCATCGACACGAGTTCCTCAGCCACCGCCGGGAAATTCATGTTGAATCATCATCGGGCGAGATTTGCAGAGCCGGTGATTGGGAGATGGACTAATCGCGATCCACTTGGCTTTCGCGACGGATTGAATCTATTCGAGTTTTTGCAAAGTAGGTCGACCGCTCGCTGGGATCCAATGGGCACTACGATCGGCTGTGCGGAAGCTAATTGCCCGCCGCCTCCGCCACCACCACCCGACCCCGATCCACCACCTCCGCCACCCTGCAGCGCGCCGATCTTTGTCTGCGTGAGGAAGGCGATAGGTATGGTTGGTAATCATGCATATCTCTGGGACCCCTGCGAACATCAGGCCTGTGGCACTGGGGCCTCGAGTGGCTCACCTGGAGGCGGCGGCAATAATGGCTACCCTGGGGGACTTGAAGACGGTCCCTATGATCCGACTGTGAATCCAGACGGCGACTGTTGCGAACCAGCGCCAGGCACCGAAGGTTCGCGCGCGGCCATAATGGAATGCTGCCGTAATCATGCAAACGATGGTGTGTGGTTTCCGGGAACCAACGATTGCCACAACACATTTCAGGATTGCCTAAGCAATTCAGGGTTTTCCCCTCCAGAATTGCCGTGCGGCCGCTTCGGCGATAGCAATTACTGTAAAAGAAGGACCACGATCGCCGAGTTACCTCCTTATGTTGGAGAGTATCCGCCTCCTCTAGGTCCAGGGGAACCATGAATGTGCTAGTCCGGTTTAGAATGGCTTCCTACGAACTGTCGGGTTGTAGATCCCACTGTGGCCGTCCGTCATCTTCGCCTGGATTCGGCTCGGAGGTCGCGCCAATGCTGAGAACTCAAGGCAGAAACATGTCCCTGCGCTCTCCGATCAACTCAACGATTCCGCGCGAATTCTCTCGAATTCGAGCGAGGCGTCGCCGTGTTTTCACATTGCAGTTGAGAATCTCGCGCGAGCTATCGATGCTCACACTTCTTATTAGCCTAAACGGTTGCGTTCAGCCTGCTCCGTATTCCGATCGTCAGCAGCAGAATTGTACTGCCCGACGCTCCACGTGCGCTACCGTCGAGGAGATACTATCTTCAGGCGAGATACGATTGCGCGGGGGAGAATTTGTCGAATTGGCAGGCGTACGACTCCTTTCTCAAGCCCAGACAGGCGAGCCAGGTGGACTGGCTGCCGCGATAAGAATCGTCAACCATACCAAACAAATGCAGACAGTCCGATACGGCGCGAAGTCGCGAAAGACGGTTGTAATTTACGATCAACCCATCTTGTACAGGGATAGGTATCTTCCATTCGGTCAACTCTATTGGTTATTTTCTCCTAAGACTGCCAAAGGCACGCTTAACGAACTTCTAATCTGCCTAGGACTGGCTCGGTTTCAGGACGCAAACGATCAGATTACCGGCGACATTCGCGACAGGCTTCAGAAAGCACAGCGCGAGTATGACATCGCTTGCAGGAGAGGTTACTACCGGCGCGATCTTTCATTACTCGTCGACCGACCTGAATTACTCTACTGGGATGATGGCCGATACCGCGCGAACATTAATTACCACGACTATGATGTCTTCAATCGCCTCAAGCCCGGCTCGCAGCCCGGGTGACAAATGGAAACATTCTGAACATGTCGTGGCAATGGCACCTTTCCCGTGCAACTAGGGACCCCGGCCGTCGATTCACCTGCCATTCGTCGCCAGCCGGACCTCGAGCGATAGCATTTTCCGGTGCTTCGACTTTCCCCCGTTTAGAATCTAGGGACAGAATCTAGGGACAGACACGAATGGCATGTAACTAACCATTGATGAAATACTCCATTTTCCTCGCTTCGTGCCGTGGTCTTGTCAGTCGCCGATAGTTCTTCGGCCGCCGTTTCAGGGCGCGGGGTTCGATGCGGTCAGGGCGGTCGGGAAGAAGATCGGCGGCGATGCGGGCGAGAAGTTGGGTGACAATATTCCGGCACTCAGTGGCCGTGCGGGCCGTTAACAGAAACGGCAGCGCGGCCTTGAGGCGCTGTTAATCTAGGGACAGTCACCTAAATGCCACATACATGGCACTATAGTCTACAGGTCCGATCGAGGCAATTCGACCGATCGCGGCCACTCCAACGTCAACCACACCCACAATGACGCAAACATGATGACGTCCGTCGCCAGCAGCCAGACCTACGACGATGCGGGAAGCCTCACCCACACCGCCGCAATTTACGACGGCTCCACGGCTTACACCCTCGTGTACGACCATCACAACCGGCTGACCAAAGTGAAGGACAACGCCGGCAGCACCCGGCTGGCCAGGTTCACTTGGGATGACCTCGGCCGCCGGATCGAGTACATCGATGACACCAATTCCGAGACAAAACGCTACTATTTTGACGGCGTCAACGAGGTGTACGAGTATAATGACAGTGGCGACCCGCTGCGGTACTTTGTCCACGGGGTCTCTTACATCGACGAGCGATTGGCGATGGTTAATTGCTACGAAACCACCGGAACCTCCGACGACCGGCCGTACTACTATGTGCTGGATCGGATGTACAACGTGCGTTTCCTTGTCGATCGGGCGGGTGCGATCATCGAGCGTTATGCCTACGATCCTTACGGCAAGCCGCTGATCCGCGAGAGCGGCGGGCGCGGGGACACCACGGATTTGGGAAGGGTAACCGCTGCCGACAACACGCGCTACGGCCCGTCGGTCGCCGGAACCATCTGGGAGCCGCGATGCGACATGGATGATGATGGCGACGTGGATTCAAACGACACCACGCCCTACAACTATGCCGTCACCGTGACATGGCCGGCCAACCCGACGGTGAGCCAGGCCTTCAGCGACGTGGGCAATCCCTACATGTTTCAGGGTGTGCCGCACTTCGCCATCGACACGAGTTCATCGGCCACGACCGTCAAGTTCCCGCTGAATCATCATCGGGCGAGGTTCGCGGAGCCGATTACGGGACGGTGGGTGACGAGAGATCCACTGCACTACTACAGAGGTCTCCAGTTCTTGCCGCAAAGCTCGCAGACAAAAGCGTTATTAACAATTTTCATAGAATCTGAATCCTCATCGGCAGAAACAATTGACATATATGCTCCGTTTAACCTCAACCCACTTGTTTATAAGGACCCGTCAGGGTTGTTGTGCGGTTCTTGCCGGTGCAATCCGGCAGATGAGGTAAACCAAAGGTACATGTGTGTTGCCTGCGTCAACGGATGGCGGAATTGTTGGGTTATGGACCCGCCGAATCCGCCATCCGCTACGCCAATTGGCGCCCCAGGCGACAAATTTCAAATTGCCTGTAGTGGTAATACAGTTCCACCAACAGGCTGCATTAGAGATTATTGGTGTGCCGCGATGGGAACAATGTGGTGCTGCACACTTAATCCATGGTTCTGGGGAACACTACCGTGCTCCGTTCTTTCTTACTCTGAGAATGTTGAATGCGTTGGGCCCTGACTTGGAAGATTCAAAGTTTAATGTACTCTTGCCACGTTAATTTATTTGAGAACTTTGTGAGTACCGCATTGGATGAATACGGAATTTGAAGTTGTGAGAACGCTTCACTGCAAGTGCATTTACTGCGGATATGATCTCTATTCCCTGCGCATGGACGCGTGCTGCCCTGAATGCGGCCAATACGTTTCCTTAACATGGGACCCAAAACGTATTGTTTTTTGGTCAAATAAACACCTTCGCAAATTAATATTAGCGCCTCTGCTTTGGATGTTGATTCACTTGTTTCCTACCCTGTCATTTGTTACTTATCTCATGTGGCCAGGCCCAGTGGGTTTTGATCACCAAGTGATTGTAGTGCTACCATTTCTTATGATGGGAATTGCTTGCTTAATTCTTATGAGTTCTCTAGAGCATGGTGAAAAGCACCGCGGCAGCAAGAGTAGCACGATGGGCAGGGTTGCTTATTTCATTATCATACTTCGGCGGCGCTTACTCGATACCTGCTGAAGGAACAACTAGGTTACTTTATTGGCCCAGCACTGTGGTTGGTTGCTTAATAATGACCGGCGCATTTGCGGGAGTGATTTACTTCCATTGCGCAATGTACTTTTTGCTCAGGACAATGCGAGCTAAGAGAACCTGTAAGTTCATCCTGTTGAGTCTTGTGGCTAATGTTCTGGTTTCAACGCTATCGCTGATCATCGATAGCGGCTTCGAGTCAGTTTTCATTGTGTTATTATCTGCTGCGTTGCTATTTGCGTTGTCCATGTCTATCGCGGCAATGATTTGTTTAGGTAGCTTATTGCGTTCGCCTCCCATTTGCGAGAATGCTGTACAATAGAATCGGGCCTACATCGGCAGGGGGCAGTAAAGGGGATAAGGGCAGAAAACTTGTCAGGAAGAATATGACACACCAATTACACTGCTTGCGACCAAGATTCGTCGGCACGATCGCGGCGGCTCCTCAGTCTCTTACACCCACAACGACGCCAACATGATGACGGCCGTCGGTGGCAACGCCAAGATTACGACGATGCCGGCAACCTGACCCACACCGCCGCAATCTATGGCGGATCAACGGCTTACACCCTCGTTTACGACCATCACAATCGCCTGACCGAGGTGAAGGACAACGCCGGCACCACCTGCCTCGCCAAGTTCACCTGGGATGCCCTCGGCCGCTGCAACTTGTAAATTCCGACTTGACTTTTCAGAAATCGGTTCTATCTTTGTTAGGTATCACCCAACCCGCTCCGGAGGCACCCCCCGTGTCCTTTTCCTCCCCTCGACCCCTCGACCCCTCGACCCCTCGACCCCTCGACCCCTCGGCCCCTCGGCCCCTCGGCCCCTCGGACCCTCGGCCCCTTGACCCCTTTCCCCTCTCGGCCTTCGCTCCCTTTCGCTATTCAGCCTTTTCCACCAATTTTCACCCCCGGAGTTTTTTTGCAGGAAATGGCCTCCCCCCGCAACCGCCCCGACACCGAACACTTGATGAACACACGACTTACAAAATCGACGCAAGCTGAGTTTCAGCTCAGAATGACGCCGAATCAGCCGGTGAAAACGCGTCGAGTTTTCACCCCAATTCCCCGCCTTTGTCGTCAAAGGCTGGAACCCATCCGACCCTTGCAGAAGTGCCCAGGAAACCGACGTGCCCAAGCGCATTATCACCTGCCGCAACCGCTCACCAGCGCGCCCGGCGCAGAGATCAGCTCAACGCGTTTCGAAGACGTGTATGAATTTGCCGAACAGGGAAGCGTCTCAAGTGCGGCCGACGATCAGTCACGTCAGCGTCTTAATTCCCGGTCAGCGACGGCTCGGCCGCCGGCTTCTCGGCCATGCACTTGGCCTCGTAGTAGAGGGGATCGATCGCGCCGCGATACCGCTTGACGAATTCCTCCTCCGTCATCTTCGCGGCGCTGGCCAGCTTGGCCACCGTGGCGCTGTCTTCGAGATCGCTTTTTTCGAGGCTGATCATATAGCGACGTGCCACGCGATAGACATCCGAATCGACATCCACAACGCGAATGCGCGTCCGGTTGGTCTTCTCGTCGATCATCTCATTAAACGCCATCGGCCGGATGTTGCTGCCCTGCAGTGTGACCATGACGCCGCCGCGAAGGTCGAGCGTTTCATCCAGTATCAATCGCACGGCCCCGTTGCCGAGATCGCGGCAATATTCCGTGTCAAACGGCACCGGCGGAGCCGCACCGCAGAACATAGCCGAGCGTTTGAGGAACGATGGTGATGCTGTCGTTTCGCTCCGCAAAACGCCGAGTGATTTCGTCCGTCATCATCCGCGCCAATGGCACCTCGGCCAGCCGCAAATGGCCGGCCGCATCGAGCGGCACCTTGTAGCCGAGCAAGCGTTCCAGCTCCTCGCGGTCGCCGAGACGATAGGCCAGGCCCTCCGCCAAAATGGCCACGCCATAGGGACGGTTCATCGCCCGGCGTTTGACGATCGATCCTTCGACCACGTCGGCCAGGTGTTGAAAGCTGATCGTTTCGGGAAACGCCTCGGGAATCAGCGTGAGTGTCGCGCCCGTGGCCTTGCCGATGCCCAGCGCCCAGGAAGCCCGCGTGACGTCCCATGACGACAACGCTGTACCATCGGCCGGTGGTGCGGGCATCTTCCATCAGGTTGGCCACAAGCTGCGAGCCGAGATCGCGGGCGGTGTTGAAGCCGAATGTGGGCATGTCGCCGAGCAGGGGCAGATCGTTGTCGATGGTCTTGGGCACATGAACGACACGAATACGGCCGCCGGTTTTTTCGGCGATGAAGCGCGCCGACAGGGCGGTGTCGTCGCCGCCGATGGTGATGAGATGGGTGATGCCGAGCTCCGCGAAGTGCTTGAGCACGCGCGACACTTTTTCGGTGTTGGAGGCCACCACGGTGGACTTTTGCAGCCGCGTCTCGTCGAGCAGCGTCTCGCGCGCTGTCCGGAGCATCGAGCCACCTGTAAAGTGAATCCGGCCGACATCCTTGATTTCGAGATGGACGGTGTGGCGCTCCTGAACGAACTTGTCGGAGGAAATCCACTTGAAGCCGTCGTAGATGCCGATGACGGACATTCCAAGATTGACCGCTTCGATGGTGGCGGCGCCGATGACGGCATTGATTCCGGGGGCGGGTCCGCCGCCGACGATGATGGCGAGCTTCTTGGGTCGATTTTTCATGGCCGGTCCTGCAAAGTAAAACGCTTTACCTAATATCGTAATCGGCGTTTGGGGTGGGTCAACGTATCCCATGATATCGGAGAATCCGGAAGACGCCATTCTAATCCGGGTCCGTTAATGGCGAAGGGTTCGAGGTCGGGAGGTATGTTCAAGGACACATCGGCCATGAAATCGCCGGAAGGGCGGCTTGTTGGCGGGGGTGGCGTTTGTGCCGGGGGTCATGGTTGGGATGGAGTTTGCCCGCCGCGCGGCGCGCCGCGCCTTTGGAAGTATTGTGGCGAAACATATGCCAACCGAAGGGGACAGGGAGGCATTTGTTGAAGTCTTGTAAGCAATTGCACAGTAGGATTCTCGCCCGCCTCGGTGAGTTATGCGAGGAATCGAGGAAATGAATCAACAAACCGCATGTTTTAAGCGGTTTCACCAAGATTATTCGGGTGATCGCGCCATATCCCTCAATGGTAATGCGGGAGGCGACGCCGCCATTGGCATTCCGGACAGGCAGCCGTTAGAATCAAGCACTGAATTCAGAACTTCGGGACATGGCGAGAGTTACGGGAGTAAACACATGGCGGAGCATGCCTCGCGACTAAAAGTCAGGGACGTCAGCGGCGTCTCCATTGTTGAATTTTCGGATCGCAAGATCCTCGATGAGTTGGCGATTCTCGAGATTCAGGAAGAGCTTTCTCGATTGGTCGACGCGCAAACCGGCGGCAATGTGCTGCTGTCGTTTCAAAATGTCGAGCATCTCTCAGCGCAGCACTCGGCATGCTGATCACCCTCCGCAAGAAGGTCGAAGAAAAAAGCGGCAAACTGAAGCTGAGCGACATCAACCCGCAGATTTACGAAGTGTTTAAGATCACGCGGCTCAACAAATTCTTCGATATACATCCCTCGATTGATAAGGCACGCGCCAGTTTTTAGGCGATGCGGAATCGGTGCGGCCGGCCTGCCCGGACCGCTAACACGGATGTGATGGCGAAATCCGCCGCGAGCCTTGCTAGAATCCACTACTCGCGGGGTATTGACAGACGGGGCAAGCGCCTTGCTGAAGGAAATCGTAGTTCCAAACGACCTGTCCGCGGCGAAGCAGCCGGAACAGGAAATCCTCGCCGAGGTGAAGACCTGCGGCTATTGCGAGAATTCCGCTTTCGCCGTGAAGCTGGCCCTCGAAGAAGCCATCACCAACGCCTATCGCCACGGCAACAAGGCCGACCCTTCCAAGACCATCCGCGTCTGCTACGAAGTCACCGAGGAAAAAGTCGAAATTGAAATCCACGACGAAGGACCGGGCTTCGTGCCCGAGGCGGTGCCGGACCCGACCTTGCCGGAAAACATCGATCGACCGCACGGCCGCGGCATCATGCTCATGCGGGCGTATCTGGATGTGGTCGAATTCGGATCGGGCGGCAAGTGTGTTCGGCTGGTGATGCACCGGAAGTAAGCATTTTCGCCTGCAAACAATCGAATCGGCGGCGAATGGCGGCGCGGATCGAGAGGGTCACGACTCGAAGCCCGCAACCCATCTGAATGGCGTGACGGATTGTGAATGCGATGAAACCACCAACAACATCCGATGCCTGCATGCATGAAACACCCTTCGCGGTGAACGTGGAGAAGCGCGGCGATGCGGCCGTCGTCTTCGTCAGCGGCTCCTGCACGATGAACGTCTCGAAGAAACTGACCGACTGCCTCCGCGAACTCGGCGGTGCGGGGCACAAGCTGATCGTGGTGGAGACCAGCGAACTCGACTTCATCGAATCGAGCGGTCTCGGCGGCATTGTCGCGGGCTACCTGCGCACGCGCATGCATAAAGGTGAAATGCGGCTGGTGAGTCCGACGCCGGACATTCGCAGGCTGCTGGAAATGACGCGTCTCGTGTAACTCTTTGGGATTTATCCTTCTGTGGATGCGGCGCTCAAGGCCTGACCCACGCGCCTTATCATTCCGCCACTTGCATCCCATCGCGCCAGGCTGGACACTAGCCAACTCGCAAACGGGGAGCGTCCGGGTTCCTGGTGGGCTCCGCGGTCTTCAAAGCCGTCGAGGCGCTGCATCGCAGTGCCTGGTGGGTTCGATTCCCATCCGCTCCCGTGTCGACAAAGCCGAAACGAATTCATGGTTCATGCAAGAAAGCAAAGGGCCTCGGACGACTGATCGTCCGAGGCCCTAATGCGTTTTCATTCAACCTTGCCGTTGTCATGGGTCAACGGCATGGGCTGCTTTTACCGAGAGCCGCGCTTGTGACATGATTTGCGGCTGCGTCGTCGGCCACGCAGGCCCATCCAGCCGAGCAGCATGAACGGCACGGCGCCGGCACCGCCGACTCCGCAGGCTCCGCCGCCGCAAGCCTGGTCCAGCGTGGGAATTTCCGGCGTCTCGGCTTCTTCCTCAATGGGGGCGTCCCCAGCAGGTTCGTCGGCAGGTTCGATTTCGACCGGCTCCATTTCGGCCTGCATCTTGAGTCGCTCGACGGGAATCTCGAGCATGAATGACAGCTCGGCGACACCCTCGGGCAACTGATCCGGCGGGACGGTGACGAGCTGCGAGATTCCATTCTGCGGAGTGAGCTCCGCAACCGAGCCGTCGCCCATCAGTGCCTGCAGGTCGATGACAACCTCCTGCTGAATCGTGACGGGAAGCTCGTCGTCCTGCTCCAATTCACGCGCTGCCTGCTGCGTCTTGCCCGACAGCGGAACGAAGCCCGCGCCGCCAATCGGGCCGGCCTGTATTCCATTGAAGCCGACGCCGCCGGCCGGACCGAAGTTAATGCCGCGCCGCGTCATGGGCGTGACCGAGCGCCGATCGATTCTTACATCGGCCAGCACATTCATGGTGACGCCGGTGAATTGAACGCTGCCGCCAAGCGAGCGGGTGGAGACCGGCTCGTTGAAGTTCAACTGCATGTTCACGACACGCGCTGCTGCATTTTGCGTGTAGACGAACGGGTCAGTGAAGCGAATCTGGGTCTGGATGTCGAACGGCGGGGGATCGACCAGCCAGAACATTTCCATGATGCGCAGCGAGAACCAAAAAGGCTTGAGGCAATTGGCCTTGGCCAGTGCCAAAGCTCCGGCGGCTGCCGCAGGGTTGACATGTGCAATGTCGGGCGCTGGAACCTCGACGCATCTCGATCCGGCGCTGGTTCGAATCACAAGCTTGCACGGATATGGGTTTTGCACGAATGCCGCATAATTTGAGCCGATGCGGGGGAATTCCAAATCAAGAATTCGGTTGTCACCGATCCAGTTTCCGCCCAGTGCATGCGGCGACCAGTTCTTGCTGACGCCGTACACGCCGCGCGGGTCGTCAATGATTTTGACATCACACAGACGGCCGTCGCCCTCGATCGGGAGATAGCCCGACCATCCGAGATGCAGACTGCTGCAGCCGCCCTGAACGCCATACGAAAATTTGCCGGCAGCGACCGAGAGCAAGTCCTTTGGCGCGTGGGGCAAGCCGAGGGTGACATTCACCGGTCCGCCCATGATGATTCCGCTCGTGTGGCCGAAGAGCTTGTTCAACGTCAAGGTGGCCCGGCTGCTCCAGGTTGCATTCCACTTGCTGAGACGAATTACCGGAAGGGTGACCGGCTGCTTGCACTGGAATTCCTCATCGTTGATCTGGTTGCATTCGTCGGGAAAATCGCTTTCGCCTGGTCCCTGGTTCGCCGCGACGGCGGCAATGACCGGAAGTCCGATCAGGCCAAACGGGCCGAACGATAGCGCGCAGGCGACAACATCGGAATCGACCAGGTCGGTGGAGATTTGTCCATGCGACTTGATGGCGTTGGGGTCGTTGTTGTCGGCGAAAAGGTGGAGCGTGACGATGGCCGGATCGACGCCGACGTTATTAAAGGGGCATCCCGCGTCGATTTCGAGTTCCATCGTCAGCGTGACCTGCGCGCCGGCCGTGGCGAAGGGCATGTACGAGGCATGCGGGCCATCCAACACTTCGACATCCTGTGCGCTTGAAAGCGATTCATGGAATTTCGCCGCAAGGGCCTGCTTGAGAAGCGATTGATCCATGAAAATGCTCCACTCCATGCCCTCGGCCGTGGGAGCGATTTCGGTGCTGAAGAAGGCCGACCAACTGCTTGCGGGCGCGGCCTCGGGGTTCGCAGGATCGTCAAGCTCGATGCGAACGGCGATGCGCGACAGGTCGGTGATGGCGCTGACGCCCACCTGCTTGACGGTGCGCTCCCCGTTGAGAAGTTTCGACAGCGACTTCATCACATCAACCTTGGAACACTTCGGCGCCAGCAGGCCGCCGAGCGATTGGACCAATGTTTCGTCGAGCGACGTCAGGTTGACGACGGCGCCGCCAATTTTCATGCTATTGAATTCGACGCATAGATTCAGTTTGTTGTCTTCATCCAATTGGGCGTTCAAATCGAGCACCAATTGGGCGGCAAGCGGGGCGGACGGCGAGTAATCCACCGCCAGGCAATTCGGATCCGATATGCAAGCGTAGGCTTTGGTGAAGATTTCAACGGGCACGACGAACTGAACCTGGGCGCCGGTGCGCTGGATCGTGACCGGGCCGGGGAATTCGACGTGATCAAGAATGAAGTCGCCGCTTTGCAGGGGCAGCTCGAATGGCGACAGCGCGCAAATCTCCTCCTCCAGAAGTCGATGTTCCACGAGCTGGATGAGCTTGGCCGACGACATCTGGAATTCAACAATGTGTGCGGCCCGCGCCGACGGCGCGGCAAAGATCGCCGCGGCCAGCGCCAGCGCCGCGCTCAAGACCGGTCGATTGAACGAAATAGCCGGCGGATGTCGATGGACTTTCATACCGTTCCTGTCATGTGACTCGAACATGCACAAACTCCTTGGCTCAATGAAGAGCCGCTGGGCGAGGTGACATGAGCATGACACGGGGCGGTGATTCCCGTTCGCGAATCCACGAGTTCAATTCGCGACGTGCTCCACCCCATAGACGCGAACGGTTTGCGGCGCCCTTGCCGATTATCACTTGAATTGACCGATTTGACGCGAAAGTGCCCTGATAAAAGCCATACCGCGCGCGAGCGGGGCTATCGGGCGGGAACTGTGATAACGCTTACCGAGATTCACAAGATATTTAACGTGACGCATCACTTTTTTTCTTGGGGGGATCATTCATCTTCAGCTTGCAGAGCCTGCTCGTGGCGGTCGAGAATTTTCTTATCGTTATTGCAAGACGAAAGACCCAGGGCAAGTAGAACAAGCGTGCTTAGAAAAATTCGAAACATGGAGCAATCCCTTCCAGAGTGATTCAAACACAACTCAAATTAGTGGAATTTATGTCCGGAGTAAAACGGCCGTTCGTTTCAGGTCAGCATGCAGCAGCGGGTTTTTCAAATGAGCCCCATTTGGGTTGGCATCTGCTTTTGTCACGAATGTCAGCGCTTCGATCAGTCATTTGGCGCAAGAAGACGGGCCGGGCAATTATCAGTTGCCCGGCCGTTTGCAGATTGATGTTACGAAGTCGGATCGAGCTTACTCGACGACCATTCCACCCGGTGACGAATCCGTCGGCTGGGTTTCGTGGGTCGTTTCTTTCTTCTCGGTGACCTTGTGTTCGTTTTCCTCGCAGCCGACGATCGCAAAAGCGAACGCAAGCGAGAAAACCACGGTGCAGAGTTTGCGAAGCATGTTCACTCCTTTATTTATCCTTTGACGCCGACTTCCGTATTCCTATCTTGACATTTCTGATGAAGTGTGGAACAGGCTATTAGCCTGTTCCACACTTCAAATAATTCATTCAGGCTGTTAAAGACGCAGGCGAGACGCCGGTGCCACAGTCTTATGTACTCTTACGTCCGTTTGATCTTGATGTAGGCATGGACGACTTCCCACACCTGCATGGCCGGCATTTCGACGACTACAGTGGCCGTGCCGTCCGAGTCATACTTGGTGCTCTTCACATATGAGCCGAGCAGGTAGGTGTTGAGCTGTGCATTGATTTCGTCGTTTTCGGTGACGAAGTCACGGACGGTTGTCGATGAGTCGATGTGGAAACCCATCACCTCTTCGGCCAGCTTGCGCTTGGCATCGAGCTCAGCGGCGCGGGCGGCCATGAGCTTGCCCTGCGGGGTGCCGGCCTTGTCCTCCGGCGGGACGCCATTGCCCTGGGCCGAAATGGTCTGGCCGACCCAATCAGGAATCGACTCCTTGATGACGGCGGCCGCTTGCTTGATCTGCTCCGGCTTGGGGACGCCCATGCCGGTGGCTTCGAATTTCTGAGTCTTGAGAACCTTGGTGACTTCTTCGATGTCCATGCCGGTGACGCGGTCGCCCTTGTAATGTCTCTTGTGCAGGCTTTTGATCGTCGTGATGACGCTTTCGACCGGCACTTCGTAGGTCACTTCGACGATC
>JADJRI010000060.1 GCA_016712275.1 Planctomycetota bacterium | reverse complement strand
ACCAAATCCGGCGAAAGTCGCAGTCCAGGCTCGGGCCTAGGAGATGCGCGATGCTCGTTCAACACTGCATGACACGATCCGTTCGTTGTTTCTCCACGTGAGCCGATCAAACGAATCGCGGAATTGATCCGCCAACGTGGAATCAAACAGGTTCCCGTTGTCGACCGGCGCAACCGACTTGTCGGAATCGTGACGGATCGAGACATCCGATCCGCCGTCGCAGCCATCAGAGATGAAGATGACGAGCTGACGGCAGCCGACATCATGAGCACCGAACTCATCACCATTGCGCCTTTCGAAGGATTGTCGCAAGCCGCTCGAATTCTGGAACAACATGAATTCGGGGCACTGCCTGTCGTCATCGGCGAGCGAATCGTCGGCATCCTATCTGTTCGTGACCTGCTTCGGCGCATGATCGACTTGCTGGAGCGGGACAAAAGCGAGGTAAATCTCTGTCAAGAAACAGAGATGTTGCATTGAAGCGGCTTAAAACAGGCACGTCTGATCGATTGAGTCACATCGAAAGGAGTGTGCAATCATGAACGCGAGCGATCTGGCATTCTGGCTGCGGGAAGAACATGTCGAGCTGGCACAATCCGTCGCAAAACTCCATGAGAAAACGGCGACCCTGCCGCGCATCAACGAACAGCGCTGGCTGGACGAGCTGCGCAAGGAATTCGACCATTTTCGAGACCACATGAACAATCACCAGGCCCTCGAGGAGCGAGATGGTTACATGGTGCAGGTTGTCGAGCAGCAGCCGGCGCTGAGCCATGAGGTGATGCGCATGGCGCATGAGCACTTCGAGATTTCCAAACTGATGGATGGAATTCGCGACCATCTCGAGGATTTGACTCCGCATGATCGACTGATGATTCGCGACTGCTGCCAACGGATTCATAGTCTGCTGCAGTACATCGAATATCACGAGAAAAACGAGGACTTGCTCGTTACCTCCCTGTTCGGTCGCGACCTTGGAACTGCGGACTGACCATTTTGAGGAGCATCATCGTGCAAAAGCCGGTCGAAATTGACGCAGGACGATGCAAAGGCTGCGGATTGTGCATCGAATTCTGCCCCAAACATCTGTTGGAGCTGTCCGACGGGCTTAACGCCATCGGGTATCACCCCGCCACCTTGAACGAACCGGACAAGTGCACGGCCTGCGCGCTGTGCGCACAATGTGCCCCGAAGGCGGCATTGATATCTACCGGAAACGGAGAACCAAGCATGAATAGCGCGACCGCCACACAAGACCTGCGCCTAAACGACACAGCACCCCATAATGATTCGTGGGCCACGAGTAACAACCGTACTCGGAGGCTGATCAAGGGCAATGAGGCTCTTGCGCTTGGAGCACTGGCTGGCGGATTGGATGCTTCTTCGGCTATCCCATTACACCACAGAATGAAGTGCCGGAGAAACTCTCCGAACTCATGCCGCCGCTCGGCCGGGTTTTTCTTCAGGCCGAAAGCGAAATTGCATCGATCAACATGGTTTACGGCGCGCGGCCGCAGGGCATCGAGCCATGACCAGCAGCTCAAGCCCTGGTGTGAGTCTCATGATGGAAGGCTTGAGCTACATTGCGGGAGCACGCCTGCCGTGTCTTATTGTTAACGTGATGCGCGGGGGACCGGGTCTGGGAAACATCGCGCCCTCGCAGAGTGATTACTTTCAGGCCTGCAAGGGCGGCGGGCACGGAGATTTCCACAGCATCGTGCTTGCGCCTTGGAACGTGCAGGAAATGTATGACCTCCCCGCCCTCGGCTTTGAGCTGGCCGATCGCTACCGATGTCCGGTCATCTTGCTGGCCGACGCCGTACTAGGATCGATGCTTGAACCGGCGCTGGTTGCGAATGAGATTCCGGCGATCCGGCGAACGCCAAAACCCTGGAGCGCGTCGGGCCGACAGGGCCGCGCGAACAAAAACGTCGTTCATTCCCTCTTTCTGGATGCGGAGGAACTCGCGGCGCACAATGCCATTTTACAATCCGCCTATCGGGACATGCGCCGTGAGGTTCGGTTCGAAGCTCGGCTCTTGGATGATGCCGAATTTGCCTTCGTTGCTTTTGGAATTTCGGCCAGGCTCGCGTGGTCGGCGACGCTGCAATTGCGATCCGAGGGCCATCGCGTCGGGCTATTCAGACCCATCACACTTTATCCATTTCCCGAAATAGCACTGAGCGAGCTCTCCCAGCGCATCAGCGGCATGGTTGTTGCAGAGCTGAACAGCGGTCAAATGCTGCAGGATGTGAAGCTGGCCACAAACCGAAGTTGCCGCGTGGAATTCTGCGGCCGCATGGGTGGAGTTCTTCCTCCTCCCGAAGAATTGGCCAGCGCGATGCGGCGGCTGATTGCGGAAAGGCCTCTAACCGACAATGCCCACGCTGCCACCTGCACATGACTGAGTCAGGAGCCGACACATGGTCTCAATCACCGATCAAAAACCTGAACCGGCCCAGCAAGACAACTTCGAGTGTGTTCATCATCGGCCAGACTCCATGACCGACAAGCAATTGCACTACTGCCCCGGCTGTACGCATGGCCTGATCCATCAATTGGTCGGCCAGATGCTGGATGAGTTCAACCTTGTCAAGCAGACCGTCGCCATCTGTCCGGTCGGGTGCGCCGTTTTTGCATACGAGTATTTTGAGTGCGATTCGATCGAAGCCAGTCACGGGCGCGCTTTGGCCGTCGCGACAGCCGTGAAGCGGTCGGATCCGTCGCGATTTGTATTTACCTATCAGGGCGACGGCGATCTGGCCGCCATCGGAATGGCTGAGACAATTCACGCGGCCGCGCGCGGAGAAAGCCTCACCGTATTTTTCGTAAACAATGGAACCTATGGCATGACCGGCGGCCAAATGGCTCCCACGTCGCTGATCGGCCAGCATACGACAACGACTCCCAGCGGGCGCGATCCCGCCATCGCGGGAAGACCGATCGGTGTTTGTGAATTGCTCTCCAGCCTTGGCGGCGTCGCTTATCTTGCGCGTGTGCCGATGACCAGCCCCAAGAATGTAAATACAGCCAAGCGTTATATGCGTAATGCGATTCGGGCCCAAATCGAACGACGCGGGCTGGGACTTGTGGAGTTCCTTTCGACCTGTCCTGTTCAGTGGCACATGGCGCCCGTGGCGGCCATGAAGTATGTGGACGAAAAAGTCATCGGCGTTTTTCCACCGGGCGAATTCGTCAATCGCCTTGAGCCCAGCGAGAGTTCGAAAGAAGGAGGGAACTGATGAAGCGCGACGTACTCATCGCGGGATTCGGCGGTCAAGGCGTTCTGCTTATGGGTCAACTGCTGGCCGAAGCGGCGATGGACGAGGGATTTCATGTCACGTGGTTTCCGTCCTATGGACCGGAAATGCGAGGCGGAACGGCAAATTGCACGACCGTGTATTCCGATGAGGAGATTGGCTCTCCCATTTCCTCAAAATATGATTTTGTGATTGCGATGAATCAGCCTTCCATGGAGCGGTTTGCTCCGCGTGTTCGAACGGGTGGATTTTTGCTGGTCAATGCGTCCATGGTGCCGGTTCGTTGCTCGGATCAAAGCATTTCCGCTATCTATGTGCCGACCGCCGAGATCGCCCGAGAGGTGGGCAATGAGCGCGTCGGCAATGTCGTCATGCTCGGCGCGCTGCTTGGCCTCGATGCCGGTCTTGGTCTTGAGTCGCTTGCCGGCGCGATCGAGCGGGTAATTGGGAAAAAGCGACCCGATGCGATTGAGGCGAACCTCGCGGCGTTACATGCGGGTCGCGCGGCTGCGTGCCGGGAATTTGGTTTGTCACTTTCCGCGCCGGTTGCACAATGAAAGGATACAACATGTCTTTGGAAATATTGGATATCGAACGATCAAGGCGTTGGGTGGAGCAACATTGTCACCACGGCCAAATCCGCCACATTCTGATGCGGGCCACCACCTTCCTTGAGGCGGTTGAGCGCGCCGGTCTGAATTCCAACAACACCAGCGGTGACGAGCTGTACGAATTTCTAACCGACCCTTCCACAACCGAAGCACGCGTGAGGACGTTTGTCGAGCCGACGCTGTAGTGCTTCGTTCTAAATGCGAAGAAGAATCAGAGGGGGTCTGTTTCGCAAGAGAGCAGACCCGCCCTGCTGGGTCGCGTCAGGTCCAGCGCTTCTTTGCAGATCCGCCACGATATCCTCCCAATCCTCCAACCCACAACCCAAGCGGGATGCCCCAGGTAGTACGCCGCGCCTGCGCTTTTCGGCTTCCGGCAAGGCGGCGTGAGTCATAAAAAAGGGGCATTCTATGAGCGTCTTCACCTGACCCAGGCTGACTGCCAGGCTGATGGCATAGGCATTCTCGGCGACATGGTCCACAAACCGCTCCGCCGGACTTTTTGCGGCCGGCGATTCGACATTCCTGTCTTCGCCAATGACAAAATATATCATGCTGCCGGGGCAGAACCGTCCTTTGGCGTCTTTCATTTGGTGCTTTGCGAGATCATGTTGCGGGAAACTGGTCAGTCCGGGATACAGTACTTTTTCAACCCTGTGATGCGATTCAAGAAAGCGTGCCACATGAAGCGCTGTTTTCTGATAGTTGCTCATCCGCGCGCCGAGCGACGGAAGACCATATACCAGCGTTGCCCATGCGGCCTTGGGGGACAACACGCCGCCGAAGTCCTTTCGAAAAATCAGCAGTCGATTGTACAGATCGCGCGGGGCAATGACCGCCCCGCCGACATCGGCGCCGAAGCCGCCGATTCCCTTGGTTAACGAGTGGCATACAATATCCGCGCCAAACTCGATCGGGCGCTGACAATGGGGAGTTGCAAATGTGTTGTCCACAATGATGTGGATTCGATCGTCAGGATTGCGGCGTGCATTTTCATCATCCACGACGGACCGAACCGCGGCAATATCGATCAACGTCAATTCAGGATTGACGGGCGTTTCGAAATACACGATGCGCGCTTGGGCCGTGATGGCCGCGCGCAATGCGTCGTTGTCTGTCAGGTCGACAAATCGGGTATCAATGCCGAAACGCGGAAGGCCGGTTGAGAAGAGGGAGTAAGTGCAGCCGTACAGCACGTCGTGCGCGACGATTTGCTCGCCGCATTTCACGAGCGTACAGACCGCCGCCGATATCGCGGCCATTCCCGAGGCAAAGCAAAGAGCCGTTTCGCCTCCCTCGGCATAGGCAAGATTGTCCTCCAGCATGCCGCGCGTTGGTTCCTCGAGCCGGTCGTAGATGTAGATCGGATCATGCGGATCGCTGGTATCGTGAGCGAATTCCGCGAAACCCTGCGCGCCGCGCCGCACCGAGTCCAATCGAAATGCGGCCGAACTCGTCATTGGGGGCACAACATGATGGCTGTAGTCCCAGCGCCGACTCCGTGACAGGCCGTGTATCATTCGCGCGTTCGCGAATGGGCCTTTCTTTCCTGCTTTGTGCAGCCGGACCCGAAATCGATGGCCGGTTTATTCCTCCCATTTGTTTGAATCTCGTGAGACATGTTGCACCTTAATGTTTCATTCGATCGATATCTCAACAGATGCGCGGCAATTGTTCCCCGCTCAGCATATCGAGAATTCTGGATGTGCCGATCGTGCTGCTTAATGTGACCCGCCCAGAACTGGCATTGCCGACCTTGCCGATGATCGTACTTCCTCGGCATTGGCCGGCCTGCATGGTTTGCACGACGGAATCCGCCTGATCCGCGGGCACCATTACAATCAATCGCCCCTCGCAGGCGACGTAGAGCGGATCAAGCCCGAGAATTTCGCAGGCCCCACGCACTTCCTCACACACATGAATGGCCTGTTCCTCGATTTCAATTGAAACGCGGGCGGACTCGGCAATTTCATTGAGCGCCGTCGCAAGGCCGCCGCGCGTCAGATCACGCAAACAATGAATCTCGTGCCCGCCTGCAAGCAGATCGGAAACGACCGGCCACAACGAAGCCGAATCGCTCTCAATGTTGCCTTCGAATTGCAGTCCTTCGCGGGCTGCCATCACGGCGATGCCCGTGCCGCCCCAGATCGCCGCTGAGAATCACTGCGTCACCGGCGCGAACCGAGGCCGGCGCAATCTTGAGCGAATGTTCGACAAGCCCGATGCCCGCGGTATTGATGAACAGGCCGTCGCCCTTGCCTTTGTCGACCACTTTTGTATCGCCGGTAACTATTTGAACCCCGCACATGGAAGCGGCCTCGGCCATTGAACATGCGACCCGCTCAAGGGCACTCAGGGAAAATCCCTCCTCAATGATATATCCGGCTGAAAGAGCCACAGGTCTGGCACCCGACATGGCGAGATCATTGACCGTGCCGTGTACCGCCATTGAACCAATATCGCCGCCGGGAAAGAAAAGAGGACGCACCACATATGAATCGGTCGTCATGGCCAACCGTGTGCCGTTGATCGTGAACACTGATGAATCATGATGTGCATCGAGCGCCGCGTTTTTGAAGTTCGTCAGAAACACACGCACGATCAAATCATGCATCAGCCGTCCGCCGCCGCCGTGGGCCAATGTCACACTCGATCGATCGCGGACAGGTGAGGCACACGATGCACCATGATCGAAATTCATGATAGATCCCTTCGTTTTCGATAACGGTAATATGCCGCGCACGCGCCCTCGGCCGATACCATCGGCGCGCCCAACGGCCGATCCGGCAAGCAGCTCGTGCCAAACTCCGAGCACTGTTCCGGCTTCTTGATCCCCTGAAGGACCAATCCGGCAATGCACGCGTTCGACTGAACTTCCGGGCACTTTGATGTCTGGAATTCCAATTCGGCGTCGAAACAGGCGAATTCCTCACGCAGACCCAGTCCGCTCTTCGGAATTTCTCCGATGCCGCGCCAAGTTCTGGGCACGACTTGAAAGACCTTCGTGATCAGACTCCTGGCAGACGCGTTGCCCTCGGACTTCACACAGCGAGCATAGGGATTTTCAACTTCCGCACGCCCTTCTTCCAATTGTTTCACGCATTGAAATATGCCTTGAAGTATGTCGACGGGTTCGAAACCGGTGACAACGATCGGCACGCGATAGCGTTTGGCAATCGGTTCGTAATCCTTGCATCCCATGATGGCACAGACGTGCCCCGCCGCCAGAAGGCCCTGTACCCGGTTATTCGGCGAACCGAGAATCGTCTCGACGGCCGGCGGCACGAGCACATGCGACACAAGCATGAAGAAATTCGTCAGGCCTCGTTTTTTCGCCTGCACCACTGCGAGTGCATTCACCGGCGCGGTCGTTTCGAATCCGACGGCAAAAAAAACGACGCGTCGTTCCGGGTTTTCGGATGCGAGTTGCACGGCATCGAGCGGCGAATAAACCATGCGAACACCACCGCCCTGCGATTTGACGTGAAACAAGTCGTGATTCGACCCCGGCACACGCAACATGTCGCCGAAGGAGCAGAATATCACGTCAGGCATGGCCGCGATCTCCAGCGCCTTGTCGATCATTTCAACCGGAGTGACACACACGGGGCACCCTGGACCGTGTATCAGTGATATCTGCGGCGGCAAGAATTCGTCAATTCCGAAGCGAAGGATGGCATGGGTCTGTCCGCCGCAAATTTCCATGATGCGATGCGGCCGGGTGGTGATGCGGCGAATGGCCTCTGCGAATTTGCGGGCGGACGAGGCATCGCGATATTCATCCAGGTACTTCATGATGTCTCGCCCGATAGTTCCGTCAGTTCATCAATTCGCTCGAGATACTCAAAAACGCGCTGGGCCTCTGCATTGTCAATCACGCTGATTGCAAGCCCCGCATGCACGAGCACATATTGATCGACCGCGACGTCGGGCACACAAGCCAGCGAGACGCGCTTTGTAATCCCGCCAAACTGAACCTGTGCGATTCGCGTGATGGGATCATCGCCTTCGATGGTCAGCACTTTTCCGGGTATGGCGAGGCACATCGTCAGTGCTCCTCCCTCTGTAAGGTTGCTCCGGCGACGACTGCCTGGCCAAGCGCTAGGCCGCCATCGTTGGTCGGAACACGCTGAGGCCAGTAAACTTCGCGGCCATCTAATCGCAGTCGATTAATCGCGCCTTCAAGCAGAATCAGATTCTGAAAGCAGCCGCCGGCCAGCACGATGGGGCCGATGGCCACTTGCTTCGCGACGAACCCGATCATATCAATGAGGGTGCGATGGAAACGGGTTGAGATGCATTGCGCCGAGATGTGAGAGCGTAGGTCTTTTACGATCGCTCGGAGCATGGGCTCCCAATTTATCTGTGGCACGGTGCGTATTTGAGACAATTCGAAGGGATAGGATTTGGCTGAATTGAGATCGGCCGCAGCGTATTCAAGTTCCATGGCGGCCTGCCCCTCAAAGGCAGCGCGCTGTCGAATTCCGATGAGCGCGGCGATGCCGTCAAACAACCGGCCCATGCTGGTTGTTCGCGGAGAATTAATGCCGCGTTCGATCATGTGCATCAATGCTCGCAGTTCCGTTGCCGAAAAGGACTGAATGGGAATAAGGTTGGACATGTCACCAAGCGCCGGACCAAACGCCTCATACAACAGACCCAATGCTGATCGGCGCGGCTCGTCAACGGCGCTCGACCCGCCGGGCAATGAGAAGGGCCGCAAATGGGCTACGCGCTGATAACCCTCCCGCGTCGCCCGCAGGAACTCGCCGCCCCACACTGTATTGTCAGGCCCAAAGCCGGTGCCATCCCAACAGACGCCGAGAACCTCGCCTTGCAAATCATGCTCTGCCATGCACGCGGCAATATGGGCATGGTGGGGCTGAACCTCGATCACCCGTGATGCCAATCGTCTGGCATATTGCGATGATGCGTAATCCGGATGCATGTCGCAGGCCGTGACATGCGACTGGACTCGATACAAGTTCTGCAGCGCCATGGCGGCGTTTTCAAAAGCACAAAGCGCTTCTCTTGTTGCGAGATCGCCGATGTGCTGACTTAGGAAGACACGTTCATGCGAAGCAACGGCCACCGTGTTCTTGAGATGCCCCCCCACTGCGAGAATCGGTTCTGGGCCGTCGGAGCCGCAGATTGGAGCGGGCACATAACCGCGCGATCGCCGCAGAATCATCGCCGTATTCATCGCGACGCGCGTGACCGAATCGTCGACTGGTCGAACAATCGGTCGATCATGCACGAGGAAGCAATCCGCGATGCCGGCCAAACGCGACAGCGCTTCGTGCTCGTCGATGCAGATTGGTTCATCGGAACGGTTTCCGCTGGTAGCCACGATTGGGAATCGCAGCTCATTCATCAATAGGTGATGCAAAGGCGAATATGGCAGCATGATACCAAGATTCGGGTTGCCGGGGGCGACGTTGGGTGCAATGGAATCGCCGCGAAAGTTGTGCGTTCGTCTCAGCAAAACGATGGGAGCGGCTGAAGATCGCAGCAGGTGTTCTTCGATTTCGGACACGCTGCAGTACTGCCTGATGATCGCCATGTTTGGAATCATCAGCGCCAAGGGCTTTTCTTCGCGATTTTTTTGCTCACGCAGACGCCGAACCGCATCTTCATTGCGGGCATCCACCATGAGATGGAATCCGCCAATTCCCTTCACAGCGACGATTTCGCCAAGCCGAACGGCCTGGGCGGCGGCCAGCAGCGCTTCATCACGTGATGCGAGGGTGACCCCCTGTTTTGTCCAGAGTGCAAGTTGAGGACCGCACGCCGGACACGCGTTTGGCTGCGCATGAAAGCGCCGATTCGCCGGATCATCGTATTCCGCGCGGCAATCGCGACACATTCGAAAGCGACGCATAGAGGTGTTTTCGCGGTCATAGGGGATGGACTCAATAATTGTGAACCGAGGACCGCATTGCATGCAATTCGTAAATGGATATCGATATCGCCGATTCGCAGAATCGAGCATTTCTGACAAACACAGGGAGCACATCGCCAGGTCGGGCATCACGTTGGCCGTGAGGACTCCATCGTCCTGGCTCTCACCAATTCGAAATTCAAGAGTGCCCAGCGTCGTCATAATGACCTGGCTCACGTTTTCCACGTTTGCCGGAGACGGCGCTTCATTCGGCAGCCGTCGGACAAACTCATTCACCGAATCCACCACACCTTCGACCTCGATTGACACGCCCCGGCTGTCATTTCGCACAAAACCACTCAGCCCCAGGGCTGTTGCCAGCCTGTACACATAGGGCCGAAAGCCGACACCTTGCACCGCACCGCGAACATTCAATCGAGCACGAACGGATGGGCGCGGCAATTCGACTGTCGTGGCCAATGTGCTCATGTCAGTCATCCACTTCTACACTTTGCAACAGAATGCTCTGGGCATTCGGGTTCTTTGGATCGTCGTCTGTTATGATCTCAAGATGCGCCCCCTGCGCCAGGGTTCCCTTTGCCATTTCCTTGAAGTGTTCACGGAAGTGATCGGGCGACATGTGCGTGAGCGCGCCCAACCAAACGTGAACTCCCACCACATTGGTACCGCCCTGGTCCTGGGCGATGGTGTCGATTTTTTTCATCAAGTCATTCATCAGCGACATCTCATGCATGGGTATATCCTCCTTTTGCCGTATTCGACGCCTTCGAATGGCCCGACGAATGAAAGTCGACAATCTCCGCCTCAATCAGTCGTGCGACCCGATCAGCCGCCGAGCGGACCGATTCCGAAATCGTCTGGCCCGCATCGAAGCACCCTCCTTCAATGCCGTAAATCAACAGCTTCTCCGGCAGTGACCCGAGCGCCCGGGCCATTTCGACCGCCTCGGCCAGACTGAACGCATGCGTCGAGTAATGGAAGTACTCCGTGGGTATTGTCTTGTCGCATGCGTCGAGCCGGCAAACTGTGCCCGGCCGCGAATCACTGGATGTGGCATCGATCACAAAGACGAGTGAATGCCCCTGCCATGCTTCGATCAACGAAGCGCCCTCGCCCGATTCCTCCCGCACCATCACACCCGGCGCGGAACGTGAAGCCAACTGTCTCGCCACATAAACCCCGACGCCATCGTCGCATCGAAATGCGTTGCCAACTCCGATGACGAGCACACTGTTGGCCATTTTATTCTCCATGATTCACGCCCTTTCGATATTCAATTTCAGAAAGTGCGCAGAGCAGGAGATGCACGGATAATAGTTTCGTATCGCCTGCTCGCATTCCCACTTGAGCTTTTCGTCAGGCAAGTGCAGGTTTGGCTCAATGAAATACCGCAGGTCGCCCTCGATCGTCTTTTGATTCACAGCCGTCGGCGATACGATTTTCGCATCGCGAATGATGCCCGCATCGTCGATCGTGTAACGGTGATAACAAATGCCTCGCGGCGCTTCGGTGCAGCCGTAGCCGGTGCCGGCTCGCGGCTTCACATCCACCGCGGGGCATGGGGGCTGATCATATTCTTTGATAATTCGCAGTGCCTCTTCGAAAGCGAATACGACCTCAACCGCACGTACGATGATGCTCTTGAATGGATTTCGACACGTTTTTTCCAAACCCGCATTGACTGCAGCATTCTTCGCCAGGGGCGTCAGTTGATCGTAGTTCAGGCTGTACCTTGCCATCGGTCCAAGATGAGCGCTGCCGCGCCCTTTGACCGTTGTTTGCAACGCCGTCGAATGGGCGACGTGCTCCTCAATCAGATTCGCGTCGTATTGTGAGATCGGGCAATCGATGCCCTTATTGGAAACAAGACTGCCCTCATTCAGCGGATATTCATCGGGGTGGCGAAGGCACACAAACTCATAATCCTGTTCGAAGTTCTGAAAATTGAGCGTGGAGACGAGCTTTACCGTTACGATGGCCGCTTCCAAACCCCATTTCAAATCATCGGTCAGTGATGACAGTTCGCGCCGTGTGGGCGTTTTGTAAAACCCGCCGACGCGAACATTGATCGGATGGATTTCACGGCCGCCGAGCAGTGTCATGATGCCATTGCCTATCTTCTTCATCCGCAGCGCCCGCTGAACCGCTTCGGGATGGTCCTTGGCCATTTGAATCGCATCGGGATACCCCAGAAAATCGGGCAAATGCAGCATGTAGATGTGCAGAACATGGCTCTCGATCCATTCGCCACAGTAGATCAGTCTGCGAAGCAACCTGATCCGGGGATCGATCATGACATTGCAAATACTCTCCATCGCATGCACCGCGCCCATCTGATAGGCAATCGGGCATATGCCGCAAATTCTCGCGGTGATGTCCGGCGCCTCGCGAAAATCACGTCCGCGCAGAAACGCCTCAAAGAACCGGGGCGGTTCGAAGATCTTCAGCTTTACGTCTTCAACGTGATCGCCCCTCGCCTTTACATACAGCGCACCTTCGCCTTCAACGCGAGCCAGGTAATCGACCTTGATCGTTCTAGTCTTCATGGCTGGTGCTCGCTTTCCGGAATGCAGGCGCTTCCGCGTTGTATGTTCGAAAAACCCGCATGATCTCGTCCTTGGACCAGCCGGCCCCGGCCAGCGAGGCGGCGAGCGAGTGCGCGTTCGGTGTTTCCTTTGGACCGAAGCATCCGTAACACCCCCGATCGTATTGGGGGCAAATGACGCCGCAACCGGCGTGTGTGACAGGGCCGAGGCACGGGGTTCCGTGCGCCACCATCACACAGACGATGCCGGCGCGCTTGCATTCGATGCACAAGGCATGCGACGGCGTGTTTGGTTTTCGCCCATTCAAATAAGCGCTGATGACTTCGAGCAGTTGTTCCTTGCTGATCGGACAGCCATGCAGCTCAAAGTCCACCTTGATGTGTCCCGAAATGGGCGTCGATTTATCCAGGGTTGATATAAACTCGGGCGAAGCGTAAACGAGCGACGTGAATTCGCGAACATTCTTGAAGTTGCGCAGCGCCTGGATTCCGCCCGATGTCGCGCAGGCACCAATCGTCACGAGGAACTTCGATTGCCGCCGGATCTGGTGGATGCGCTCGGCATCGTGAGGCGTTGTGATTGAACCTTCCACGAGGGACAGATCGTATGGACCCTTCACCATCGCCCGGCTGGCCTCAGGGAAATAGGCGATGTCAATCGCGCCAGCCACGGCCAATAGCTCATCCTCACAATCGAGCAGACTCAATTGACAGCCATCGCACGAAGCGAATTTCCAGACCGCCAGTTTTGGTTTTTTTGGAGCACGCATGTCAAAGCTCCCGTATTGCAAAGAGCCGTTCGATCCGGTCATACGGAAAGACCGGCCCATCCCTGCAAATGAACTCGGGCCCATATTGGCAATGGCCGCAGAAGCCTACGGCGCACTTCATGTTTCTTTCCATCGAAACGTAAATGTCATTCCCGGCCATGTTTCGGCCTCTGAGTCCATTTACCGTAAAGCGAATCATCACTTCCGGTCCGCAGATCATGCCGATCGCCCCGACCAGTTCAAATTCCACTTTTTGAATCATCGCGGTGACTACGCCAACATGCCCGCGCCACGATCCGTCGGCCCGGTCGACGGTCTCGTGAACCACAATGCCCTTCCTTCGCCATGCGTTGAATTCGCGCCGGAATAGGAGATCTTCCGGTGTTCTGGCGCCATACAGCAGCGCGACTTGTCCAAAGTGGCTCCGTGCGGCAAGGATTTGATAAATTACCGGTCGCAGGGGTGCCAGGCCGATGCCGCCCGCGACAATCACCACATTTCGTCCCTCGGCGGAGCGCATGGGCCATCCAACGCCGAACGGTCCGCGAATGCCCAGCGTGTCGCCGGCGCGAAGGCGCGCCAACCCCCGGGTTACCGTGCCGACGTCTCGCGTTGTGTGGATTATGCGATCCGACTTTCGGAAATCACCGCTGATCGAAATGGGCACCTCACCCACGCCATGCACGTAGAGCATGTTGAACTGACCGGGCTGAAACTCGAAACCCACCAGTCCATTTTCATGTGCAATTTCAAGTGTAAACGTGTCGTGGTTTTCCCTGCGGCGCCTCATGACGCGACACGGCGCGGGCGTCATTGGATCGACAGGCTCAATTTTGTTTGAACGATTGTCTCGGACTTGTGTCAATACGGCATTCATGGCCGAATTCCTATGTTGCGACCTGATAGACATCCAAAAGCTGAAGCCTTGTGGCTTGCAATCTCTCCGCCAAAACCATCGTGATGCGGCGCAGGAACCGGTAGCCGATTTCGGAATTGTCCTGAAACAGTCGCCGCAGGTATTCGCCATCGAGAACGATGGCCTTCACGGGCGAAAATGCACGCGCGTCAAAGTGCCATTTGTATGGCGGCATCATCCACGACCACCCGAGCGCCTGCCCTGCCGAAAGGGTCTGGATCGGCACAGGACCCGTTTGTGGCACGTGAATTTTCAGCGCCACGCTTCCCTCGACGATCAAATAGAAGCGATCTGCATCCTCATGTTCCCGAAATAGAAAGGCGCCCTCCTCAAACTCCACTTCGCCGGCCCCGCGGGCAATCAACTCCAATTGCTCATCCACGAATTCCGTCATGAACGGATGTTCCGCCAGTTTCTGCACCATACTTCGCATATCAGTTCTCCTTTCCGCCGGCGGCTGACCTGTCCCCGCGAATTCGCAGGTTCATCGCCTCCTGCGCGATGTCGATTCCGACCGGGCACCAGGTGATACACCGGCCGCAACCGACGCAGCCGGATGTACCGAATTGTTCATGCCACGTACCCAGTTTGTGGACGAGCCATTGACGGTAGCGGGAGCGAATAGTCGGACGAACGGCGCCGCCGTGGATGTACGAAAAGTCGCCGTTAAAGCATGAATCCCACTTCCTGAATCGATCCGCATGATCGCCGCCAAGATCGGTCGTATCTTCAATGGTTGAGCAAAAACAGGTTGGACACGTCAGCGTACAGTTGCCGCATGCAAGGCACCGCCCCGCGACATTCTCCCACTGGTTGCTTTCGTAACATTTTTTCAAACATTCGGCCAAGCCGCGCGTATCCAATTCACGACCCATTCTTTGAGAACAAGCCTTCAAGAGATTTGAGGCCTCCGTCAGATGGGAGTCGTCCGCCATTCGGCTCGATACCTGCCGGAGCAGGTCAGCGCCGTTGTCAGAGCCGATTGTCACCAGAAATTCGTGACGGCTGCCTTCGATGAGCTCGGTCAACGACAAATCGAAGCCGCCGGCCGCTGCTGGACCGCTGTTCATCGAAGCGCAAAAGCAGGTACCGCCGGACTGGGTGCAATTAACCGCGACAACAAATGCATTGGTGCGCCGAACCTTGTAGCCCGAATCGACAAAGGGACCGCCAAGAAACACTGTGTCCAAAATGCCGATGGCCGATAGATCGCACGCGCGCACGCCAATGAACGCAAGTTTTCGTTCCGGGGGTTGAGTGCTCTTGAACGCAAGCGAGCGACCGTCGCGAGTTACTGAATACAGTTTCTGGACGGGCGGGAAGAGGTACTTTTTCCATGAATGGGGGCCGACGGTGTAGCCGGAACAATGCTTCGTCGCCGCGGCTTGAGCCGATATCGCCCGGGCGACTGTTCATCACCCACGCCGATCGGGAGATCGGCCGCAGAGTCAATCTCGTCATAAACAATGGCCTGATCGCAGACACGAGGCCCGATCAGCGTGTAGCCCCGTTGCTGCAATTCCGCGAGCAACAATTCCAATCCAGCCCGATTCAAAATCCGATGCGAATTTTTTCGCGAGCCAGCGTTCATACTTCCACTCACAATTCCGCGATTGATGCCATTGTTTTCAATCGCTTCCAGCGCCGATCGACCTCCGCCTGTAAGTCGGCCGCCAAATCGGCAAATTCAGGCTTGCCCATGTGGGAGAAGGCCCCACCCATTTTCATTAGTGCGTCAATCGCCGGGATTTTCTTGTCGGCGTTTTCCGGATCGAACGAAATTCGCGTATTACCGTGCTCGATTTCATAAAGCGGATGCAGACAGGCATTCACCGCCGCCTCAACCGCCGACGGCCCCACGTTTTCGTCCATGCCCCAATTCAGCGGGCACACGGAAAGTGTTTTCACAAACGCGAATCCGCCGTCGCGAACGGTGGCCTGCGCCCTTCGCGCCTTACGAATCATGTCAACCGGATGAGACTCCGCGCAAGTGGCCAGATACGGCGCGAATGTGCCACGCAGGATCTCAACGATGTCTTTGTGATGCTGCCGTTTGCCGGTCTGATTTGAACCGAGGTGGGAGTTGCTGCATTTCTGGCCCTTGAAACCGGTATAGCACATTTGCGCGCCGGTGTTCATATACCCTTTGTTATCATACTCGAACAGAATAAAGGGATCGTTTCTGAGTGCCGCCCCGATGACCTGGTCCATGCCGATGTCGTCGCCCCCGTCGCCGCTGACGGCTATCACAGTCACCTCCTCCGGCAAATCGCCGCGCGCCTTGAATCGCTTGATCATTTCGACGACGCCGGTCGCCGTGGAGGTGTTGTTATGGAACAGATTATGAAAGTAAGGAACTTTGAAGCTGGTCAACGGGTAGCCGGTGCTGACCACCATGCCGCATCCGGTGTTGAAGAGCAGGCAAACATGGCCGTCGATGCCGCGAAGAAACAGATTGAGGCTGGTGAATATTCCGCAGCCCGGACAAGCGGTGTGCTTGTCAAAGCGAGAAGGCATCGCCGAGAGAACCTTGAGGTTTACCTTTGAATCGCAGCCCGCATTGAGCGTACATTCCTTTGCGGTCAGGGGAGTCATCGTCGCGCCGGGATCATACGACGCATCGCCCGCCCAGGCGCCGTGATATGCTTTTTGCGGTGCGAAGTCGAATATGGGTCGATCTTTTGCCGATTGGGTCGATCTCGGATTACGCAATGAAATGAGGCCCTGGTCTTCTCCAAACTGAACTTCCGAATTCCTGTGACTGAATTCCTGGTACATCGCAAGCGCGTCATCCTTGGTGAAATTCAATCCGCCGATGCCGTAACTTCGCTGAATAATCGTCGCAGTATTTCCGACGCGCTGGAGCGCTGCGCCAACTTCGTTGGCCAGATAATTGCTGGCGCCATATTGGCTGGCTCGTTCCGCGACAATCACATACTCGGCATCGCCCATCGCCTTCAAGATTTCCTTTTCGGGCCAGGGGCGCAAGACCATCGGAATCACAAGATTCGCGAAATCGCCGCGTTGGTTAATGTCGTCGACCGCGTCTTTGGCGGCCTCCCCCGCGGTGTTCAGGGCGATCAGGCAATTCGCCGCACTTGCCTCGCCATATTGCTGGACAAAGTCATACGAACGTCCCGTCAATTCGGCATACTCGCGAAACATTTGCGGCAGGAGCTCATATGCCCGCGCAAACTTCAGATCCATCTGAACCTTGGCGTTGATCAGATCATCGTTCATGTAAGGACCGAACGTGCGGGGATGGCCCATGTCCAACAGGCTGAAACGGCCGTTTTCGCCTTTGAGCGTGGCCTTGAACGGCGAAGGACCGACGAACTTCTGGACGTCTGACTTGTCTGCAAAAACCTGAATGCGCCGATTCGCGTGGGATGTGTGGAATCCGTCATAGGCGACAATCGCCGGCAGATTGACCGCTTCGGCCACTCGAATCGCAATGATGTTCATGTCATAGGCGGCCTGCACCGTCGGTGCGAGGAACACCAGCCAGCCCCACCCCAGAGCCGCGTACAAATCCGAGTGCCCATTCTTGATGTTCAGCGGCGCGGACACATCACGTGTCGACAAGTTCAACACCATCGGCAAACCAAGTCCCGCGATGGCCGGCATCTGCTCGGCTTTGAGCAATAAACCGTTTGCACTGGTGACATCGACGACGCGTCCGCCCGCGACCGCGACACCCGTGCAGATGCCGAGAGCAGCCAATTCGCTGGTGCCAATGATGAACGAGATGTCGGTCTTTCCGTCGGCATAGGCCTTGAAATCACCTCGCCGACATCCGAGGATGGCGTAATCGGATAATAGCCTTCTGCGTCGTACCCAATATCAAGAATGGCCCGCGCCACAGCCTCGTTTCCGTTGCCGAGCCAGACGACTTGCCGGGCATTGGAAGGAATCGATGTGAATGATGGTGCATCTTTGCTCAATACGGACATTGTTGTTTCCTTCCTCTTAAGCGTAGTCAATCGTCAGGGCTCTGCCTTTTTTCGTATCCGGGCACACCTCAACACATCGCATGCACCCCTTGCAATATTGCTCGTCAATACCCTTCATTCGACCCTCGCTCCACAGCAGTCCCCCCGGATCTGAACACACTGTGAGGCAAATGCCGCATGAAATGCATGCGCCTTCATCGAACTTGGGTACGTGGCCACGACCGGCGATCCGGTTGTCACGGTTGATTGTCGAATGCGTCAGCGCATCGATGGTTCCGCCATTGTGCATGTTGCGCCAGCCAATCGGCCCTTGTCCCAGCGGCACCGGCCGCTCGGAGAACAGCTCGTCTCTCTCAAATGTCTGCGACGTGGACTGCGAAACGGCTGACGAATAGGCGGTGATGTTCGCGTCGGCCGCGCGAGGCCATTGTGCCTTAATGATCCGCATGACTTCGGCATCGGAGAATCCGAGTTCATGGCACAAAACCGCAAAGAGCGGCATGTTCAGCCGACTTCTGGACTCGGCGGCAATCCGGGTGGCATCGAGACAGACCACTTTGACGCCGGAGAGCTTCAACAATTGGCGTATGGCCTCAGGCGACTTTTCGCTGTTTACGATGCAAACGGCGCCTGCGCACATTCCCGCGCCCAAATCCAGGGGCTGAATCAAGTCATCGTGGAAGACAACCAGGAAATGAGGCCGCTTGGTTGGGCCGGATTGTCGAACCGGCGTCCCCAAATTGCAGAATCGCACGGATACATCCGTCGCGGTTCCCTTTTTTTCGGAGCCGTAACGGGCGTCAAATCCGCCATCCAAGCCAAAATCCGTGCATCCGATTTTGTAGAGGAGCTTACCTGCCATATTGGCGCCATCGCCTCCGAGCGCTGACATCAGCACATTGCAAAAGCCGAGATCGTCGGTCATGGGAAGGCGAAAATCGATTGACATAGCATGGCTCCGCAATTCGGGTCCCTATTTTCCTTCATTCCATAGGGCAAGGTCCGTGCCATGAGAAACCATGGATTTCACCCGACATACGACTCGTCGGCCCGTTTTTCATGTGTGTTGTTCGCCCCTACTTGTGGAAATATCCGCATTCGCCTTTTGATTGCCGGCTCGGCGCGAGATTCGGTTGAGTCGGTCATCCGCCACCCCCGCCCCTCAGATTCGCCCACGATCCGATATTTGGCGGGCGATTGAAGCGAAGACGTCCAACAGGAAATCAAGCTGCCGATTGGCACTAAACATGCAGAGAACCAATTGGCATGACAACAGGCGTGCAACATATTTGGACTTCGAAGCTACGAGACAATCAGGCGCGAACCGATTCCGATCGACCATGCGTTGTCTTGCTGGAGGACAATCCGCTGACGTCGTGGGCCATCGATCAAGCACTCGCGCCCCAATTTGATCTCATGCATTGCACGACGCTTTCTGAGGCGGAGCGAGAATTGGCCAGCGCTGAGGATTGTCTAATTGTCGTTGGAAGTCCGATTGCAGACGATCATCCCGCGGATGTCGCCCAATTGGCCGACTCGGCTCCGGACCGCGTGATCGCACTCGTCTCCGACCCTGACAATCCGCTGCTACTGAAATTGCCGCGCGTTCTCGAAAAGCCGTTCGATCTCATGCAATTGATCGATTTGCTTAAGTCCGCATTGCGTGCCAAACCCAAATTGCAAAAGGATGTGATTCATGTGAATTCAGACAATGCAAAAAATCCGACGAGTCAGCCGACCGGCAATCGCCCGCTGGAAATTCGCCTGCGCGAGCGGTTCGAACGCGAAGTTTGTCCTGTTTGCGTGCACAAGACCGCGGACAGCGGATGCACCGTCACAAACCGGGTCGATCGGTTTGAATGTCCTGTTTTTGAATGGGCGGACAAAATTGCCGAGCTTGCGCGCGACATCGACAGCCCGCGTCTGGACGATTACATCACCCAGATTCAGTCGATTATCTGCCCCGATTGCAGACAGGCAGCCGATGGCCGTTGCAAGGATCGGGACCATCTCGATTGTCCGGTCGATCTGTATCCCGGCCTCATCATCCCGATCATTGAAGAAGAACTGAAGGCCGAGCGGTCAAAATGAGTGATGCTGTGCACACGCAAGATCGTGCGACTCGAATATGGATCTCGGCAGGCGACCGCACCGGTCGCCGCATCGCCGATAAAGGGGTTGGTCACTATGTTTACCGAAAAAGAAAGGCGTTTCCTCCGGACATCAACTGCTTGACGACGCCAGGCTTAACAAGGACGCCGCATTTTCGATGGCCGATCGCGAACGCCTCGGCCTTTGCGGCCTTTTGCCCTGTCGTGTGCTGTCTATCGACGAGCAGGCGGAACTGGAAATAGAACATATTCGTCAGAAAACCGACGATCTGGAAAAGTACATCGGACTTGAGTCGCTTCGCGATCGAAACCAAGTGCTCTTCTATCGAGTTCTGGTGGAGAATCTGGAGGAGCTCCTTCCGATCGTGTATACGCCGACGGTCGGTCTCGCTTGCCAGCGATTCAGCCATATCATGCGCAGGCCCAAGGGCATCTGGATCACGCCACCGGATCAAAATCGAATTCCCACATTGCTTCGAAATGCCTCGCGGGATGACATTCGTCTTATTGTCGTGACCGACAACGAACGGATTCTGGGCCTCGGCGATCAGGGGATGGGGGGCATTGGCATCCCGCGCGGCAAAATTGCGCTTTACTGTGCCGGAGCCGGGCTCCATCCACGGCTTTGCCTGCCGATCAGCCTTGATGTCGGGACCGACAATCCGGAATTGCTCAATGATCAGTATTACTGCGGCTATCGTCAGCCGCGGCTACGGGGATCGGACTATGACCGGTTCATTGATGCCTTCGTTGAGGCCGTCATTGAAGTGTTTCCACATGCAGTGCTGCAATGGGAGGACTTTCACAAGGACATCGCATTCCGCAACCTTGAACGATACAAACGGCGCCTGCCCCAGTTTCAATGATGACATTCAGGGGACGTCGGCCGTCGCAGTGGCCGGCATGATCAACGCACTGAGAATTACGCGCGCACCGATCCGCGAACAGCGCATTCTTTACGTCGGGGCCGGCGCGGCGGGCATCGGCATTGCCCATCTCATGCGAATGTACATGTCCGCGAACAAGGTGGAAGCTGAGACTCTCCGGAGAAGCTGTCTCTTCTTCGACACGCAGGGGGTTGTACATGCCACGCGACAGGGTTTGAGCGATGCAAAACGTGAGTTTGCGGCTGACGCCCAGACGCTTGCTCAATATGGCATAGATGATCCGCGCGGGATGTCGTTGCATCAGGTCGTTTCGCACTTCCGACCGACCATGCTTATCGGCACCAGCACGCAGCCCGGCATTTTCACGGAAGAGGTCATTCGCGAAATGGCGCGCCATGTGGATCAGCCTGTGATTTTTGCATTCAGCAATCCGACTTCGAAATCCGAATGCAAGCCCGAGGATGCGATTCGCTGGACCCGCGGACGAGCCCTTGTGGCCACCGGTAGTCCATTTCCCCTGTCACATTCGAAGAAAAGTCCCACGTCGTTGGACAGGGAAATAATGTCTTCATCTTCCCCGGATTGGGCATGGGGGCGATTATATCCGAGGCACATGAGATTAATGATGCCATGCTGCTGACCGCAGCAACGACCCTGGCGGAGATTACCGACACGCAACGTCACGCATTGCGCGCGCTCTATCCAAGCCAGCGAGATTTGAGGACAATCAGCTTCAAAATCGCATGTGCCGTAGCGCGGTGCGCACGAGACACGGGCATCGGCCGCTACCTCACCGATTCGGAAATTGAGGATAGTGTCGAAGCTGCAACATGGTATCCGACCTATGATCTGCAACATCCAAGACTGCCGAATCGTCAAGAAACGAGTGCAGATGAATCAATACAAATGACCCAGGCTTGATCAGGATAAACACACTTCATGAATACCAACTGGAGAGCGCGCTGTTCCAAAAAACTGATGTCCCTTCAACAGGCGATCAGGATGATCCGGCGAGGTGATCACATACACTTGTCCGATGGATCGGCGACGCCGCTCGGCATTATACCGGGGCTGGTCGATCATGATGTTGATTTGGGCGATAACGAAATCATTCATCTACTCACATTGGGTGAGGCCCCCTATGTTCAGCCG
>JADJRI010000059.1 GCA_016712275.1 Planctomycetota bacterium | reverse complement strand
CCAAGTGCGGTTCTCGCTTCGGTCCATGAAAATCTCGCGAGCGCGTCGGCCGCTTGTCGCATTCGGCTCAAGGCCCAGAAGAGATTCACGGCAGTGGGTCTGCTGGTGGCCAGGTATTCGGCGGTCTTCGCAAGTGAGTCCAGCCAATTGGCATCGGTGGGCTCTTTTCCGTCGAGTCCGACAATGAGACCGTACGCTGCGGCGACGCCGATGGCGGGCGCGCCGCGGACTTGCAGGACTTTGATCGCATGCCACACTTCTTCGGCCGTCCTGCAGGTGATGAGCTTTAGCTCGTCGGGCAGCAGCGTTTGGTCGATCAGCATCATGGCTCCATTTGGAGCGGCTGCGTCGTCCCACCAAACCGGCCGAAGTACGTTGTTTTTGGCTGATGAATTCAATTGCATCACTCCACTTCGACCATCATTTCGACTTCGACCGCCGCATTGAGCGGCAGTTCGTTGGCTCCCACGGCCGCGCGGACGTGTTTTCCGGCCTCGCCGAAGATTTCGATCATGAAATCGCTTGCTCCGTTCGCGACCTTGGGTTGAGCGGTGAAACCGTCGGCGCTGTTCACAAAAACGCCGAGACGGATAATTCGCTTAATACGATCGACCCCGCCGGCCGTGGCAGCCGCAACGGCCAGACCCGCGAGCGCGCATTGTTTTGCGGCCGCCTGGGCCTGCTCGATGGTGACCGTTGCACCGACTTTGCCTTCCAGCGTGACGACGCCGTCTTTAATGGGAATTTGGCCGCTGACGAGGACGAGATTGCCGACGCGAATACCGGGGACATAGGAGGCGACCGGCGGCGTGGGGGTCGGAAGCGTGATGCCCAGTTGGGCGAGTTTTTCGGAAGGTGTCATAGATGGGTCACTCACTTGTTTGAGATTGTTGGTCCAGAGAGGCCTCGTCGATATTTGCGTGACCTATTCCGGCTCAAGAACGGCGGTGGTCATGGCCCGCCGCCGTGCTCAATCCGCTCAACAACGGATTCAAATTGGATGAGTCACTGGTTTGTTCATTCCTCCTTGTTTGCGGTCGGTTCGGATGATTTCAAGATTGACTCAATGTCGACATCCGTCTTTATCGCGTCCAGTTCCGCGACGGCGGCGGAATCCAGATCGTCATCGAATTCCAATCCGGAGATGAATGCCTCGGCCGATAGGCTTTTGGAGGCCGCCATCGGCTCCTCGGTATCGTCTTGCTCCGGGTCAAACGGCGAAACGATGTTGGCGGTTTCCCGGTCGATTGCTTCCCGCTCCGGTCCCAGGACGGCCTCCTCAAAGGCGCTTCCCCACTCCGCGCCGATCGAAATCGGTTCGGACGAGAGCAACTTTACAAGGATCGGCGCATTGATGCTTTCCTGTGCGACGCGCACGCGGGTTTGCCGCATCAATTCGAGCAGGGCGAGGAAGAGGCCGATCATTTCGGCCTTTTTTCGTCCGGCGAAAATGCTCTCGAAGGTCATGTCGCCGCCTTCGCGCTCGAGCCGATCGATGACATCGGCGGCATGGAGGGAAATGGGCGTGTCGTCAAAGACCACGTCGTGCGTCACGGGCCCCGCACCGATGGATGACATGACGCGGTTGAAGGCCGCGACCAAGTCCCAAATCTGAACCTCTTCGAGGTCGACCTCGGCAGGGTCCTTCGCGCGGGGGCGGGCCGGCACGCGCGCCCATCGCATCGACTGGGTTTCGGCGGCCTGCTGAAGCTCGAAGGAGGCATCCTTGTATTTCTTGTATTCCAGAAGCTGGCGAACGAGTTCGAGGCGCGGGTCGGTCAAGTCCTCTTCCTCGCCCTCTTCTACCGGCGGGCGGGGCAGGAGCAGGCGTGATTTGAGTTCCATCAGAACCGTGGCCATGACGAGGAATTCGCCAGCGACGTTTGGATCGATGATCCGCAGGGCGCTGATGTAATCGCAATACTGTTTGGTTATGTGGGAAACGGGAATGTCCTGCAGTTCTATCTCATCGCGGCGGATGAGATAGAGCAGAAGTTCCATCGGCCCGGAGTAGATTTCCGTCTGTATTCGGTAGTCTTCCATAAGCATCGGATTCTATCCTGATTTCGGCCGGGCTGCGAGTCGATTCATCGGAATTGAATGACGATCGTGCGGGGCGGGGCTTGACGCTGCGGCGCCTTCCCGGCCACCGATATTCTGCGGCTTCGATCACCATCGACTCGCGAAAGGGAGGATGCGATTGACTTTGTTGCTTATCCGCATGACTGGAATAGGAGTGCCGCGATAAAGGCATCGAGGTCGCGGGCATCGCTTTGACCGTCGTTGTTAAGGTCGGCGCAATTCGGGCCGGTTTCATCGAGAAGACGGGTGATGAACGGAATGATATCCGGTTCGTCCACATTGCCGCTTTGGTCGAAGTCGCCCCGGCATAGGATGCAATGACCGGCCGCGAAGTGAAAAAAGTTGAGCGTGCTGATGGTTCCGCCCGTGAGAAGCGGTGCGGAAAGGGTGTTTGAGGCCGCATCAAACCGGCGAAGGTTGTTTCCTGTGGCGACGTAAACCGCGCCGTCGGGGCCGCGTTCGAGGCCAATGGGAAAACCGGCCGGCACCGACGCAACGATGGATTCGCTATTGAGGCTGTAGCGAAAAACGCTGCCGCCGGACGCAAAGTAGAGATCGCCGGCATCGTCGAAGGCGAGGCCGAAGGTGGTGCCGAAGCCGAGGCCGTCGGAACTGTCGGCGATGGTTTCTTCAAAAGCGCCGGTCGCGCCGTGGTAGGCAAGAATCTCTGCACTGTATCGGCTGGCGACGTAGAGACGGGCGTCGGGTCCAAAGGCGAGGCCGCTGGGTCCGTCGAGTCCGCCGCTATTCGCGGAAACGAAGTCGTCGATGAGCGCACCGTTTGGCGCGTGGCGCAGAATTTCGTCGCTGACTTGGCTGGAGATGTAGAGATTGCCGTCGGGGCCGATGGCGATGCAGGTGGGGGCGTCGAGGCCGGACGGGGCGTCGATGAAGATGCCGAGATACGCGCCGGTGGCGCGATCGTAGCGGAGCACCTGGTCACTGCCGAAACTGGTGACGAGCAGATTGGTTCCGCGGTCGAGGAGGCCATGTGGTTCGGCGAGGCCGCCGGATTGGGCGGGAATGAGCGTGATTTGGTATGCGCCGGTCTGAAAGTCGTATCGCAGGACTTCGTCGGTGCCGAGGCTGCTGACGAAGACGACGCCCCCCCCCCCACGTTGTGTCTCGGAAACGCGATTTTCTTCCGGCGTTCTCAAAAAATTTCCTTCATCGCCCCAGGTCCGCCCCTTCGAAATCCATATTGCCGGCGGGTAATATGGTGTGACATGCCGATTGGCCGAGGGTGTGTGCGCCATTGGTTCGACCGTTTGACAGGTGCTGCCCTCAAGCCGATTTTCGAATTGTGATTTGCCGGCAATTTTGATCAGTTTGGAGGAAGAAGATGTGTTCCGTTTCTACCTGCGTTCCGCGACGAGTGCCGCGGTTACGGCACTTGCGATTCTTGTCCTGTCGGGGTGTCCCGAAGGGTCAGGGCCGGGGACCGCAGTCCGGTATCGAATGCCGAGCGGCTGGCTTCGCTGGATAAGGTGGACGAGATCGTTCAGGGTTTGACTTGAACGGCGACTTGGCCGTGAGCGAGAGACGGCGAAGCTGGGGGAGCTGCCGGAGATTGCGGAGGCGAAGGTATATGGGGAGTCGGTTGTGGCGAAGTTTGCCGATGGCGAGGTGCTTGTGGTGGTGAACACGCGGCAACCGGCCAAGTCGGAGGAGGATGGGAAACGGCGAATTGCCGATGCGGTCGAAAAGGAACGGGGCGTCGGTGTTGAATTGGATGACAGATCGGCGCTGATTCGGTTGCCCGGGGAGGCCGGTCAGACGGTGCGGCCGGAATCGAAAAAAGTGCTGCTCGTCAACGCAATGGGGACGTACTACACGGACGACACGCCGAAGTTGAAGGAGTGGTTCACGGCGGCGGGTTATGAGCCGGAGCTAAGCGATGGGTCGGTCGAGAGTTTTCGCAATGATGTGAAGGGAATTGGCGTACTTTATGTCAATTCGCATGGGGCGCTGATTCCGTGGGATTATATATCGACGGAGAATCAGGAGATACTCATGTCGGTGGCGGAAACGCCGGCGCCGAACCATTTGTATTTGGAGGATGAGAAGGGGCGGAACCATTTCATCATTTGGACGAGGACCGTCGTCAACAACGAGTCCGTCGAGAAGTATCGAGATGAAGTGAAGAGCGGTCGACTGGCGTACATTTATGGGCAGAATAACGGGGTGCCGGGGGGGTCGCAGACATATGGACGGCACTTCGGCATCACGGAGCTGTTTGTTCTAGAGAATTGGAAATGCGAGCCCAATGCGTTGATGTACATGGATTGCTGCTGGAGCGCGAAAGGCGCCATCCGTGATGTTTGTCTCTCGCCAGAGGTAAATGCGACAACCTATATAGGATGGGATTCGACATCTTTTGACGGCACCACGTCGTCTTCGGTTCTCTATTTTTTTGATCGGGTGTTGGGCCGGAACGACTATTTGCCGCCGGCGATCAAGCAGCGGCCGTTTTCTGTTTTGACAGTCGAAGAGGCCATGCGCGGTCTAACTCGCCGGCAACTGGGAATGGACCCCATATTGAATGGGGATGTGGATCTCGATTTGCCGCTCATCAAATCCGGCAAGTCCGGCCAAACGGCAGAATTGGTTTTCTATGTTCGTTCGCCGATCTTAGATGAATTTCTTCTGCCGGGCATTTTGAATGTGAAGGTTGGGAACAAGGTATTGACGCTCGACGGCAGCTTCGGCGATACGCCGGGGACTGTGACGATTGACGGGACGCCCTTGTCGGTTCGTGAATGGACGACCGGCCGGATCGAATGCGATGTTGCGGAAGGCGGGCCAGGTTATAGCGGGAAGGTTATGGTCGAGACGGATGGGCTGAAGAGCAATCCGCGGGCGCTTTCGCAATGGAATCTGACGCTTAACCGGCTGTTCATGGATTTCCCAACGCAGTTGAGCACCAATTGTCCGGCGTGCTTTTATGAGGCGACGATTCACTATTCGTTTTCGGCGGATGTCGGCGGGACGCGGCAGAGGCCGGATGAGGCGGTGACGGCGTCGAATTACACGGGCTCGGCGTTTGAGGGCGACATTGAAGTGACGAATGCGGGCGGGTCGTACTTTATTGGGCAGGGGTCAACGATTACGCTCTTGCCGAATGCGGATGATGGGGCGGAGCTCATCGGGACGTGCGTGGGGTTTTTGCCGCCGGAGGACAACAATTATCTGGGGGCGTGCTATTTCGTGAATGGGCAGACGAGTTCGATTGCGTTTAGTCCGACGCTGTTCGCGCAGGGACTGATTCGGAATTACACGGGGGGCGCGTATGACGGAATCGTCGAGCCCTATGGCGTTTTGTATTTCGGAAATCTGATCGGGAATGAGCTTGTGTTGTCGCTTTCGCCGAATTTTACGATTGAGGCGGGGCATCAGGATACAGGGGACAATTCTTATTTTGAGTGGGAATCGGCGGATGCGGTGAGTGCGCCGGGGGTGGATGATCCGCGGTAGGGCCTTTTTTGTTTGAAGTTTCGATGGGTGAAGGGCCGGGGAGTAATTCAGATGACGGAGAACAATAGGCAACGTGAGCAGCGCGGGACAAGGCCCGACAAGCCATCTTTGAATGGATCGAGGTGTTCTACAATCGTCAGCGGCTGCACTCGAGCCTGGGCTATCAAAGCCCGGCCGACTATGAAGCAGCCGCATAGAGTCTCTTAACTATGTGTCCATTTTAGATGGGGAATATCAATCCAAACTAATTCTCGCGCTGCCGAATCGCTGAATATGGATTATTATATCGCCATACTTAGTCAACGCTTTCAACGCACGGAGGCTGCCCATCATGCCGCAGGACGCGCCAAGTTTCGTACATCTCCACTGTCACACCCATTACAGCCTGCTAGACGGGGCCAATCGGATTGACGAGTTGGTTGGCCGAGCGAAGGAGTTGAATCAGCCGGCCGTCGCGATTACGGATCATGGGAACATGTTCGGCGTGGTTGAGTTTTACTCGGCAGCGAAGAAGGCGGGGGTGAAGCCGATTCTGGGGTTGGAGGCGTATATCGCGCCGGGCGATCGGCGGCTGCGGGAGATGGTGGTGGGCGTCGGCGGGACGAAGGAGTCGAACTATCACCTGCTGCTGCTCGCGATGAACAACGCGGGTTATCGCAATTTGCTTAAGCTCTCGTCGCTCGCGTATCGCGAGGGGTTTTATTACAAGCCGCGCATCGATCGGGAGACGCTGGAGGCTCATAGTGAGGGCTGATTTGCACGAGCACGTGTCTGGGCGCGGAGATTCCGCAGGCGTTGATGGCCCACAATCGGGCGGCTGCGGAACAGACGGCGGAGTGGTATTTGAGGGTGTTCGGGGCGGAACGGTTTTTCATCGAGCTGCAGGATCATGGGCTGAAAGAGCAGAAGATGATCAACCCGGAGCTTATCGACATTTCGAAACGGCTGGGTGTCGGCCTGATCGCGACGAACGACGTACATTACCTGATGAAAGACGATGCGGAGCCGCATGATGTGCTGCTGTGCATTTCGACGCGGGCGCTGCAGAGCGATGAAGACCGCATGCGGTTTGATACGGACGAGTTTTATTTGAAGTCCGGCGAGGAGATGGCGTCGCTGTTTCCGGGGCACGACGAGGCGCTGGCCAACACGCTGCGCATCGCGGAGATGTGCAACGTCGAGCTGGATTTCAACAAGCGGTATACGCCGGTCTATCATCCGCCGGAGACGAAAACGCCGGAGGCGTATTTGCGCGAGCTGGTTTATCAGGGCGCCGGCGAACGATACGAGGAAATCACGCCGGAGATTCGTGAGCGGATCGATTACGAACTCGAAGTGATCCAGAGCAAGGGGTTTTCGAGTTACTTTTTGATCGTGTGGGATTTCGTGCGGTATGCCCGCAACAAGGGCGTGCCGGCCGGCACGCGCGGGAGCGGGTGCTCGTCTGTGGTGGCGTATTGCCTTTATTTGTCGCTGCCGGACCCACTGCGCTATGGGCTTTATTTTGAGCGGTTCATGGACCCGGATCGCGATGAGATGCCCGATATCGACATCGATATCTGCCAGGATGCGGGAAGACGTAATTCGCTATATGCGCGAGAAGTATGGGCACGTTGCGCAGATTATTACGTTCGGAACTTTGAAAGCGCGGGCGGCCATTCGGGATGTTTGCCGTGTCATGGGGGTGACGCTGGCGGATGCCGATCGTCTGGCCAAGCTGGTGCCGGAAGAGCTGAAGATGACGCTCGACAAGGCTCTGGGGCAGGAGCCGGAGCTGAAGCGTTGGTACGACTCGGACGCGACGATTCGCAAGGTGATCGACATCGGCAAGCGCGTCGAAGGGCTTGCGCGGCATGCGGGGGTTCATGCGGCGGGCGTCGTGATTGCGGAGCAGTCGCTGGATAATTTGCTGCCGCTCTATCAATCGCCGGGATCGGACGCGGTGATTACGCAGTTTGAAGGACCGACCGTCGAGAAAGTCGGGCTTCTGAAGATGGATTTCCTCGGTTTGCGGACACTGAGTGTCATGGCACTGGCGTGCAAACTGGTCGAGAAGAACTATGGCGTGAAGATCGATCTTGAAAAGCTGGATCTGATGGACCAGCGGGTTTACAAGATTTTTGCGGCCGGCGATACGAAGGGCGTGTTTCAATTTGAGTCCGGCGGAATGCGCGACGTCTTGATGAAGATGCGGCCGAACCGGGTGGAGGATTTGATCGCGGCAAACGCGCTGTATCGGCCGGGGCCGATGGTGAACATCGATGCGTATGTTTCGCGCAAGCACGGCGAAAAATGGAAGACGCCGCACACGATTATGGACGAGGTGCTGGAAGAAACGTACGGCATCATCGTTTATCAGGAGCAGGTGGCGCGGCTGGCGATTCAGCTCGGCGGCATCGAGCGGAAGCGTGCGTTTCGGCTGGCAAAGGCGATCAGCAAGAAGAAAACGGCGATGATCGAGGCCGAGCGCGGGCCGTTTGTCGAGGGCTGCGACAAGAACGGGCTGCCAAAAAGGGTGGCAGAGGAGATTTTCAATCAGATTCTGCCGTTCGGCGAATATGCGTTTAACAAGGCGCACTCGACGGGCTATGCGATGGTGGCGTTTCAGACGGCGTTTATCAAGTCGTATTATCCGCTGGAGTTCATGGCGGCGCTGCTGACTTACGAAATGGGCGATACGGAGAAGGTGGTCGATTACATCGAGGAGTGCCGGCGTCTCGGCATTGAAGTTCTGCCGCCGGATATCAATTCGAGCGAGGTTGACTTCACGGTGATTCCGGCGAAGGACGGCAAGAAGGGGGCGATTCGATTCGGCCTGGCGGCGGTGAAGGGCGTCGGTGAGAAGGCGGTGGGTGCGCTGGTTGAAGAGCGCAATCGCGGCGGAGCGTTTCGCGATTTGTACGATTTCTGCGAGCGGGTGGGAACGGGCAACGTGAACCGCGGGGCACTGGAGGCGATGATCAAGGCGGGTGCGTTCGACACAACCGGCGCGATGCGAAAGGCGCTCATTGGTGTCGCGGACAAGGCACTACAGATGGGGGCGGAGCGGCAGCGGGATCGAGCATCGGGACAAATGACGATGTTCGGCGACTTTCTCGGTGGCGGCGACGACTCGTCCAAGCCCAAGATCGGCACCGAGGAATGGACCGAGGCGGAAATGCTGGCGAACGAGAAATCGGTGCTGGGCTTTTTCGTAACCAAACACCCCCTGGCCTCGCACGCGGAAATGATGCGAAGATTCGCGACCTGCGACTGCTCGGCCATCGGCGAATATGGCGAGGGTGTGCAGATTGTGCTGGGCGGCATGATCAGCAAGGTTCGGATGGTGACGACGAAGCAGGGGCGCAATGCGGGGTCGAAGCTGGCAGTCATGACGTTCGAGGATTTGAGCGGGTCGATCGAGGCGGTTGTTTTCAGTGAGGAGCTGGAGAAGTTTCGGTCGCTGGTGGCGCCGGACAACGTGGTGTATCTGCGCGGCACCGTCGATAAGAAACGCGAAGATCCGTCGCTGCGTGTGAATGAGATTATCGCCTATGAGGACGCGGCGGAGAAACTTGCCGAGGCGCTCGTGTTGAGGGTGCGGTCTGCGGTGGCCGACTCGGCGACGCTGGGACGGCTCAAGGATGTCGTTCAAAATCATGCGGGCCATCGGCCATTTTATTTAGCGGTAGAGCGAACGGGCGAGATGGTGGCAATGATCCGGTGCGATGCCCGAAATTCGGTTCGGCCGAGCGATCAATTTACCGCGGCTGTGGAATCGATTCTCGGCGAAAACTCGGTCGATCTTGTTGCCAGGAAGGCGGCACCGGTCGCGGCGAAGGTCAAGCCGTGGATGAATCGTGGCGAGCGGCGCGGCGAGACCGCCAGATGAATCTGCGCCGCCTATGAGAGAATTCATACCTGATATCACGACTGCGAGGTGTGTCCCTGCATGTCGCTCCACTGAAGGAAAATCAGGATTGTGGAGAACGCGATCGCAGCCAGCGGCATGACCAGGGAAAAGCTGTCATAGAATGAGCTGAGCATGCCGCCGATGAAATTCGTGTTGTTGAGCGCCAGGATCGACATGGCCGCCACACACAACCAGCCGCCGTGCAACCCAGTAACGACGACCGTTGTCGGCCTCGAAAGCGTCCCTGCAAGACCCATTGCAAAGGTCGCGCCGACGAGTCCTATTACGAGCATGACGATCACAGGCAATTCGATGTCCAGCAGGAATAGTTGCATCGACACATAGCCCGCCAGACCGGCCATGCCGATGTTGGCTTTCGCAGGAAATTTCCAGGCCATCAACGGCAGTACTAGAACCAATCCAAGGGGCTATCGGAACAGCCGGAAGGGATGTGCCGGGTATTGTTTCGTGCTTGACGAGCCATGCCGCACTGAGGGTCGCAACTGCGAGCGCATCGACAATGACCAGAAAGCGAACCAGCCGCCATCCAAATAAACCGTAGATGAGGCCCACCATGATGAGCAGAACCGACGCGCTCTCGTCGAGTGTGGCGAGTTGGCCGGTTAAAGATTGCATTGCGTAGCTCCCCCAGAGTAATTCTTCGGCATCGGCCATTGCGTGCGCAAACGGCGTGCCCATACACATCACCTTCATCGGACATCCGGCATGAGGGGTGGAATTCGCCGCACTCAGGAATATTGCCGAATCCTGATTCAGCTGTGTCCTCAATACTACGATTTAGGGGGTTCTTTGGCGGGTTCTTTATCGAGCTTTTTTGGGAAGCGGGCTTCCTTGGCCTGCAGAATCAGTCCGAGAAGCCAGAGGCCGACAGCGGCTGCGGCGGGGTATTGAGGATTGGCAAACATCGAATTGCGGACGTCGGGCCAATTTGCGCAGAGAATTGTGGCGCTGCCAACGATCGTAATATGGGCACCGATAAAACCGAGCCATATCACGGCAAAGGCGCGCAAGGCCCAATATGCGAGGACGCCGCCGATGATGGCAGCGCAGACGGGCAACAGCCAGCCGCTGAGACCGAATTCCTTCAATTCGTCGCCGATTCGCTCGGCAACAAATCGAAGCTGATCGCGCCAGTCGTTTCGACTGTTGCGAAGTTGCTGCTCGGGCGTTGGAAGCGAAATCTTGCCGCCCGTGATGGCGTTGCTGACGCGCTCGGCAGTGGGCAGATATCGCTGTAAATCGCCCTGTCCCAATTGGAAGGCAACAGCAATCCCGAACAGAACAAATACACTGCCGGCGGCGAGCCACATTTTGTAAAACTTGAAGCCGATGGCCGCGAGCGCGATCCCGGCGACCGCAACTGTAAAAGGTCCGGGCAAATTGAGCTTGATGGAAAGCTGATAGCCCAGCCAGCCGCCGAAGACCAGTGAAAATGCGGTGACGACGATGCGCTCGAATTTGCCGCCGCGAAAAACAAGAATCAGACCAGCGATGATTGCAACCGAGTCCGCCCACGTTGATCGCCGGTGTGCTTTCACCGGCGGAACATAATGTTCCATCACCTGTCGAAACTTCTCGATCCAGGCAGTTTGGTTGATTTCGGCCAAAATCACAGCAGTCGTCCCACTCGCTTCATCACAGGCCGATCTACACGGCGGCCCGCATTATTCGTCCAGTGTTTCAACGATAGCTTAGCCCGCAAATCACGAAAGGACCAGAAAGTTCATTCCAATGACGCGTGTAGGGAATTCGACCCACTTCGAATCATTCGACCGGGTCGAAAACTCAATTCCCCTACAGAACCGCCCCATGCTCCCAAACCCTTGTGTCAGGATGGTTTGGGTTTCTTGGCGATGGAAACGGAATCGGGATGCGTACGAATATCGACATACGCTCGATTCAGGTCGATTCTTCCGTGCTGATGGAACATCCAATCCAAGAGGGCCAGCTTCTGATCAGCGGTGGTTTCGGTTCCATCTTCTGAAATGGGTGACTGGCCCCACCAGATTCGGGAACCGGCGCGATCCGTGGCCAATTCGATGTAGGGCCGTTTGCGATCCACGCGTCCCTCGTAATTGGTGACAATGATGCGATCCACTTGATTGCGGAAGGACCGGCCAGAAATCAAGCTCGCCAGTTTGAGACCGGATTGCAGATCATTGCCGATCCAGGGATAGCCGACGCCGGGCGGCCCTTGTTTTACGCCGGTGATGAGCAGAAGTTTGCTGGTTGCACAATCTTCGACGCGATACCAACCGGGCAGGAGCACGCCATCGTGATCGACGAGGTAACACGCCTCCTCATGTTGTACATAGGCGACAGGTTCGCGAAATGTGCATTTGATGGCGAGGATGCCATCGGGCCGAACCGTTACGCGATCGACCGACTTGACCCAGCCGATGGAAGGATCCGAAAGAGAAAGTCCAACGCGGCGGGCCAGATCGGGATCCAGGATTCGGTCGTCGTTGCGAAGATCGATGCGCATTTGCATCGACTCGAGGATGTGCCGATTGTCGGGTCGGCGAAGGAGTTCCGGAAGTTCCTGCCATTCAATCGCCAGAACGAATTTGTCGTACTTATCGAGGCCGTGGACGTGTTCCTCGAGCTTGGCCAGGACATGCGAGGCCCCGAACACCCCCAGTGCAAAAAAACCACAATAGGCGACCACTCTGGCTGTTCGCGGATGGCGCAGCCAATGCGGATCGCACAGCCACTGCGGCAGATTGAAGTCGAAGGGGATGACTGCTTTTTTCTTGCTTTTTTTTGCCAAGGTGCTGGTCGCGCTAGTTGAAACTCTGGTTTATCTGGCTGCATATCGCCGGGCGATGGCCATGTCGACAATCGTCCGACACAAAGCAGGCATGTCGTACCCGGATTTCGCAGCCGCCTTGGGAAGAAGCGAATGCGTTGTCAGGCCGGGGATCACGTTTAGCTCGAGCAGATACGCCTTCTGCTCTTCCGGATTCACGCGCCAATCGACGCGGGAGAAATCGCGGCAACCCAGTGCCTGATGGGCGCGAAGGCTCATGTCCCGAATTTGCGTCAGCAGGACCTCGGGAAGATCGATTTCAAACCGGTACTCTGTATCTTCATCGACATATTTGGCCTGATAATCGTAGAATTCGCGGCGCGTTCGAATCTCAATGGCCGGCAGGGCCTCGTTACCGAGGATCGAAACGGTCAGCTCCATGCCGGGAATGTACTCTTCAATGAGCGCACTGCCATATTTTTCGATGACGAGATCGAGGGCGGGCCGAAACTGCGTGAAATCACGAACAATGTAGCAATGAAGGCTGCTGCCTTCGCGGGAGGGCTTCACCACCACAGGAAGACTCCATGCAGCCATGGTCTCGCGAATTGTTTCAGGCATGGCCAATGTAAATCGGGGCGTGGGAAGTCCCGCTTCGATGAACCGCTTCTTTGATTCAAACTTGTCCATCGCCAGTTCGCATGCCTCCGGCCCGGAGCCGCAATAGGCGAGGCCGCGTGTTTCGAGGATTTGCTGCACCGCGCCATCCTCGCCAAACGCGCCGTGAAGGGCGATGAAGACGCAATCGACTTCGCGCGCCAGCGCGCCGAGATTGCCGGGGTTGATATCTTCCAGGTGAACGGTGTAGCCCAGTTGCGAGAGCGCTGCGGCGACATTTTTGCCGCTTTCAAGGCTGACTTCGCGCTCGCCGCTCGGACCGCCGGCCAGCACGGTGACGGCCAGTTTTTGTGCCGTTTCCTTCTTGAATAGCTTCTTGAGATTGAAGATCTGCTTGGTGATGGCCACGAACGACCTCCATGTCGAAGTTGACAGCAGTCGCGAGGCTACCAGATTTTCACTTCCGGTTCCAGACGAATGCCGGAATTCTGTTCAACCCGGTCGATGATTGCATCGATCAGCTTGCGGACGTCGGCTGCCTTGCCGCCGCGATCCGCCATGGCAAAGTTCGCGTGTCGCTCCGAAACGAAGGCGCTGCCAAGACGAAAGCCCTTCAGGCCGGCGCGGTCAATGAGTTGGCCGGCGGAATGGCCGACAGGGTTGCGGAAAATGCAGCCGGCGCTTGGGGCGCCGAGAGGCGGCTGAGTGTTGAACTTGTAATCCCAGATTTCGCGGAAACGTCGGTGCAAGGATGCGGGATCGGTCGGCTGCAGCCTGAAGGCCGTGCCGATGACGATGTCGCTGTTTAGTTCGCAGTGACGATAGCTGAAGCGAAAATCCTCTCGTGGCCGGGTGCGGATCGTGCCGTCCGGCCCCATGACACGCACGCTGACGACGACCGACGAGATGTCGCCGTATTTGCCGCCGCAATTCATGGTAATGCCGCCGCCGACTGTTCCGGGGATTCCAGCGAGTTGTTCGAGACCCGCGAGACCGCGCTTGACGCAGGTGAGGACGAGGCGGGTCATGTCGCAGCCGCCGCCGATGAGCGCGTGTTCGCCTTCGAAAACTGTATTGATGAGATCGCCCTGGGTGAGCCGAAGCACGACGCCGCGAACGCCTTCATCGGAAACGAGAAGATTGGCCCCAAGGCCGAGAACGTGCAACGGCGTGCCGGAATCGTGGCATCGCTTGACAACAAAAGCGAGCTGAGCTTCGCTCTGCGGTTCGATCAGGTAATCTGCGGGCCCGCCAAGCTGAAACCACGTCAGCGGGCCAAGCGGCACGTTGCGCCGGCAGACATTTTCAGGCAAGTCGTCGAACAAGTTCATCTGCAATTTTCCAGACGTCGCCGGCGCCCATGGTCAGGACGACATCGCCGGGCTTCGCATTTGCTACGACATGTTCCACGATTTGTTCGTGCTTCGGAAGATAGAGCGCATCGCCCCCGTTGGCATGAACTCGCTCGACCAAGTGGCTGCTGGAGACGGCGTTTCGAATCGCCTCCGAATCGCGAACGAAGTAAATGTCGGGCACGAGCAGATGATCTGCAAGGCCGAAACTCCGGGCAAAGTCATTCAGCAGAAAGCGCGTCCGCGAGTGCTGGTGCGGCTGGAATATGACCCAGAGCCGCCGATCCGGAAAATGCTCGCGAACGGCCCGGAGCGTGACCTGAATTTCGGTGGGGTGATGGCCATAGTCGTCGATGACGAGAATTCCACCCACTTCGCCGCGGCGGGTCATTCGGCGTTCGGCGCCGCAGAAGAGCGGCAGCGCTTCGGCGATGGCCTTCGGTGAAATGCCCGCGTGATGCGCCAGCGCCGTCGCGGCAAGGCCGTTATAGACCTGATGGCGACCGGGAAGATTGGCCATGCTGGCATGCAGGAAAAACTCGCCGCGATAGTGAATATCGAAACGATAGCAGCCGAAGGCATGCACGATGTTGACCGCCCGCCAAGTCATGTCTTCCGACTGGCCGAACGTTTCCACGTTTGCCCGGGCAGTCGAGACGGCATCCATGACCACGCGGTCTTCGCCGTTTGCGATGATCGCCCCATCGTTCGGAACCAGCGAAGCGAACGCCCGGAATGCTTCCGTAATGGATTCAATTCCATCGTAACAGTCGAGATGGTCTTCTTCGATATTGAGGATTGCAGTGTATTTGGGAAAGAGATTGAGGAACGACCGGTCGAACTCGCAGGCTTCAACGACAAAAGCACTGCCATCGCCGACGCCGGAACTGCCGTCGAGCTGCCGAACATTCGCGCCGACCACAAAGGTGGGATCCGCCTTGGCCTGTCGAAGAATGAACGAGACGAGTGCGGTGGTGGTGCTCTTGCCGTGGGTGCCGGAAATGGCGATGCCGGTGCGGAGCTTCATCACCTGACCGAGCATTTCGGCATACTTGTAGCATTTGATGCCACGCTTGCGGGCTTCAAGCAACTCGGGGTTGTCGTCCTTTACGGCCGCCGAATAAACGACGATATCGCAGTCTGAGTGTATGTTGAGGGGTGCCTGGCCAATGGTGATCGTTGCGCCCATTTCCTGCAACCGTGCGGCGGATTTGAATTCAATGAGGTCCGAGCCGCTGACCATCGCACCGCATCTAACCAGGACGCCGCCAAGGCTGGTCATGCCGCAACCGCCGATGCCGATGAGGTGAATGCGTTTCGCCGCGTAAGGGCTGGACCAATGCTGGTGGTGGCGCGGCCGCTGGCCGATGCCGGGCCGGGTTTGCGTTGAGATGAAACTTGCGTCGGGTGAGGAGAATGTTCTGGACATGCGGGGCCCACCTCCGTGTGTGGCCGATTCGATTTGTTGCCCCCGCAGTCCTCGTCGCATGTGTGCCTTCGATATGGAAGGATCGAAAGGCGAGCGCCGGCGGGGGAGATGCAGAAAAGTCTCGTGCTGCAATCACCGCGAATTCGCGGGTTGCATCGTACTCAAATACGTTGCCGGCATGCAAGGGGTTCTTGCAGTTTCGGCGACGAAGTCGGCGCGCACAGACAGGATATCGGGAAGGTTGTGTGAATTTCTTGAGGGATCTGGAAAGGGCGCATTCGGGGCTGATGAACCGTGAATTTCTCGGTCCATTAACTGTGAATTTGAGACCACAGCTACCTTGAACTTGCGAATTTTCGTTCTGAGGGAGCCGAATTTATTCAGGATGCTCCAAACCCGCCACCTCAAGCAGAGCCTGTGCGATTCGCGTCGCCGCGTCGTGGCGGCCCATCGCCGCCGCGATTTCGCTCATACGTTGCCGACGGTGGTCGGATTTCAGCAGATCTCCGAGTTCTTTGCGTAATTTTTTTGCGTTGGCGGCCGGGTTGTTTGCATCGTCGACGATGACGGCCGCGAGATTGCTTTCAAGCACTTTTGCATTCGCCAGTTGGTGTTTTTTTTTGTCAAATGGGTAGGGCATGAGAACGCTCGGCTTGCCCAGGGCCGTCTGGTTGGCCGTCGATGCGCGCCGGCACGCGAGAATCAGGTCGGCCGCCGCATGCACAGATGCATGCTCGGTAAAGGCGAGCGTCACCACCGTTGGGTTCGCCTCTTTGTTTTTTTCGCGGCACATGGTGAGGTCGGCCGTGCCGGTCGGATGGACAATTTGCCAATCCGTATTCTCACGCCACACGTCCGCCATTTCGACGACCGAGGCATTGATGGACCACGCCCTTGTGAGGGCGCCAGTGATAAGCAGCGTCTTCTTCGCCGGATCGAGTTTCAGGGACTTAATTCCTGCTCGCGGGTAACCTTTGCAAACTCCGGGCGAACGGGGCAGCCGGTGCAAGAGACATGGGATGCGCGTCCGAAGGCATCCAATGTGTCTCGCCACTGTACGAAAACACGATCGACCTTCGGCGCGTAACGCCGGTTGGCCACGCCCGGGACCGCATCCGGGTTGAACAGTGCCGTGGGAATCTTGAGTTTGAGCGCCGCGTTCAACGGGGGACCGGCTGCATAGCCGCCGAGGCCCAGGACAATTGCGGGAGGGCGTTGCTTGAAATTTTGCTTCGCCACTTTCACCGATTTGAACCAGCCCCGAAAGAATGGCCAGGTCTGTCCGATTTTTCGGGGAATGGCTTCACCGATTGTTCGATGAGCGGAATGTTGCGGTGTTCGGTGAGTTTCTTGTCGATGGGGCGGGTCGTGCCATGCACAATGAAATCGATTCGGGTCGAATCGCGCGCATCGCCTCCGCGACAGCCAGCCCCGGATAGAGGTGGCCGCCGGTTCCGCCACCGGCGATAACGAGGAGGGGTCTTTCGTCGTTCATGCAAGTCCTGTGGGTGCCGGCACCGGGCCTACGCGGGCAGTGCCTTTGGCGTGTGGATCGGCGGCTGCTGCGATGCGCGATCGTCGCTGGATTCGATCGAATTGGTTTTCATTTCGGTTTCGGCCTCCAAACCGACGGTCGGTTGCCGATACCGCGCCACATTCACCAACATCCCCACAAGGATACTGAAAAAGATCACGCCTGTCCCGCCCGCCGAGACAAACGGCAGGCCAATGCCCTTCGTTGGTACCGAGACGGTTACGACGGCGATATTCATCGCCGCTTGGAAACCGATGGTGAGCGTCGCGCCGAGTGCCAGCAATCTGCCGAATTCGGTCGGCGCGGCCTCCATGGCGCGTTTGCCCTGCCAGAGCAGCACAGCGAAAAGCGCGATCACCATGATGCCGCCAACGATTCCAAGCTCCTCGCAAATGACGGCAAAGATGAAATCGGTGCGGCCTTCGGGGAGATAGCCATATTTTTGAATGCCGGCGCCGAGCCCGCGGCCCCACCAGTTGCCGGAAGCGATGGTGATGAGAGATTGAATCTGGTGGTAACCAGCGCCCTGGGGATCGGCTTCCGGATTCAGGAAAGAGGTTAGCCGCTTGATGCGATAGGGCTCTGCTGCGATCAAATAAACAGCGCCGGCGATTGCCGGAAAACTCGTCAATCCAAGGTGCCACCATTTCGCACCCGCAGCCAAGATGATTCCAAATCCGACAACGCCGAGCAGTGCTGCGGTTCCGAAGTCTTCGATTCCGACGACGGTCACAAATATTCCAAGCATCAAGACCGTCGGAAGGTAGCCGGTCCAAAACTTGCGAATGTGTTCACCAATGCGTTCACAAAACGCGGCAAGAAAAACGACGACAGAAACCTTGGCAATTTCCGAAGGCTGAAATCCCAGTCCGATGGCCGACGGTCCGAGCGGGAGCCAGCGTTGGGCGCCTTTTCGTTCTTCGCCGATGCCGGGGATGAGTACAAGCACAACCAATGCCAGCGTCAATATGAGCAACATGACAGAAGGCTGCCACCATCGGCCCGGCCTTAGCCGCCAGGAATGATATGGACACAGACCCACCATGAGCAGCGCGACCAGCGCGACCATTGTGAACATGGATTGCCGAACGGATGGATTCTTCAGGACATCTTTGATGAGCGGTGGGGCGGTGAGACTCGCGCTGGCTGAGAAAACCATCACAACGCCCAGCCCCAAAAGGGCCGCGGCTGTAATCGTGATAGTCGTGCTGCAGGAAGAAGGTCGGCTGTCGAGTTTGATCATCATTTGCCTCCATGCAAATGAGAGGGCCGCGGTGCGGGCAATATTCTAGCGATTCACACCGTGGGAAAACAGATCGCCGCATATCTTGCGGACGATGGATTTTGCCAGGGACGGGCGGGGAGGGCAATTTCGACTGCGCATGGATCGACCAAACAACCGCAGAAACCGCGCATAGTGTTACATCGGCAGTATTGGCAAACCGGCTGCAGAGAACCGGGCAGGGTGATAAGCGTGATTTTCCAAAGGCTATCGCAGTTTGGTCGTGGCCAGCGCAATGACGGCAAAGCGCCAGAATCAAAAGCGGGCAACGACTTATGTTTCTTTCCAACATTTTAAGTGAAAATGGTGGTGAATCGGAGCAATAAGGAAAAGCCGTTTGCCGGGCTTTGTGGGGCTCTTGGTCATCTTGAAATAGCCGACTTGCAGCATGACGGAGACAGCTTCCATGACAAACACGCCATCCACGATGAAGAGCAACAGTTCCTGGCGTATCACAATCGCGACATATCCGATCAGCCCGCCGAGCGGGAGCGACCCGGTATCGCCCATGAAAACTTGGACGGGGGCCGCGTTGTACCAGAGAAAGCCCAGACAGGCGCCCGAAAGCGCCCCGCACAAGACCGCCAATTCACCCGCATCGGGAATGTGCTGGAATTGAAGGTATCGTGCCACGCGATCATCTCCGACCGCATAGGACATCAGCATGAACACCAAACAACACATGATCATGCAGCCCGATGCCAGTCCATCCATTCCATCGGTCAGGTTCACCGCGTTCGAGGAGCCGGTAATGACCAGAATTGTCATGATCAGGAAGATTGCGTATGGCAGAAGAATGGGATTCTCCAAATCGCCTTTGAAAAAGGGGATGGTTAGCGCACGATAGGTTTCCAAGCCCGAATCACTGAAGCTGGCCTGGCCCCGTTCGAAAATGAAAATTGCAAGGATGACGCCCAAACCCACTTGAAACAAGAGTTTTTGATAAGACTTCAGGCCGTCGCGGCCGCCCTCTTTGCCTTTTGAGGTCAGCTTGTTCCAATCGTCCCAAAAGCCAAGAAGCCCCAGCCACAAGAGGCACAACCCCGCCATATGAATGTAGAAGACCGTCAGGTTCGCGAGAAGCAGGACGGAGACGAGCACGGAAGAGAGAATCAGAATGCCGCCCATGGTGGGGACATTGGCCTTATGGGAAGTCAGTTCGTTGAGTTGCTTGTGATCGAAATCGGGAATGTCACCGCACTTCTTCTTGAGCAGCATTCTGATGACCATCGGCCCCAGCCACCAGACCAGTAGGAACGACATCAGAATCGCAACCGTTCCGCGAAAAAGTGGGTTTTGATAGCCGTAGTTGCCTGCGATGAAGTGATTCAAAAGGTGGTAGAGCACGCAGTACCGTTTCTTATGAATAGGGAGATCGAACAGTTCAATCGTCCCGAAGATTACACCGACGTCGCGAAGGCCAGCCCGCATTTCTCGACAATGGGGGCCAGGCGCTCCAGCCGGGAGCCGCGGGATGCCTTGAGCAATACATTGTCTCCCGGCTCCAATAGATCGGGCAACTTGTCCGTCAATGCTTCAATCGACGGAAAAGGGTAAATCCGTTTACTCGTTCCCGCGGCGGATGTTGCGCCGTCGGCCATGACGCGGGCCATGGAGCCGACAGTGATGATGACATTGGCGGACGAGGCCCCCGCATCGCGTCCGACACTTTGATGACACTTCGTGGTTTTATCGCCCAATTCGCGCATATCGCCAAGTACCAGCACGCGGCGTCCCGGTCGGGCCAGATGGTCCATTGCTTCGAATGCGGCCCTCATGCTGCTTGGATTTGCATTGTACGCATCGTTGATGAGATAGATCGCTCCATGCTGCGCCGCTTGCATTCGCATCTTTGGGGCTTTGAATTTCGCCAGCACCGGCGCAATGTCAGTATGTTCCAACCTAAATCGCTGACCAATCGCAATCGCCGCCAGTGCATTTAGGACATTGTGACGGCCAAGACTTGGAATCTGATAGTTGAATCGGCCATTCACCTGAAATCGAAGGCCATCTTCTTGCTGAGCGATTTGCGTCGCGCGAAGATCGGATCTTGCGTCGAATCCGTACACGATCATCGTTCGGTTTTGACCCGTACCCGCTTGTGGATTTGGGGCATATTCCGCCGCCTGATCGCTGACGGCGATGAACGGCCGTCCCTGCATGAACGGAATGAACGAAAACTCTTCGGCGGCAACGCCATCGAGATCGCCGAATCCTTCCAGGTGTTCTTCGCCTATGCTGGTTACGACGCCATGTCCGGCGAAGCGATTCGCGCGAGCGCCGCGATTTCACCCGGATGGTTTGTTCCGATTTCGACGACCACGTATTCGTCCGACGGTTCGACGCTCAGGATTGTTAATGGCACGCCCACATTGTTGTTGAAGCTGGCTGCGGCGGCCTTACCCCGTTTGCGCGAACTGAGCACGGCATGGATCATGTCCTTGGTCGTTGTTTTACCATTGCTGCCCAAGACGCCGATGACTTGTGCCGGAATCTGCCGCCGATACCACGATGCCAAACGTGCCAGCGCCGACAGGGTATTGTCCACTTCAACCAGCCTGCCGCTGAGACGAAGCGACTCAGAAAATCGACCGGCATTCGAAACAACCGCGGCCGTGGAGCCCTGGTTCAGCGCATCTTCGACGAAATCGTGACCATCGAAGTTCGCACCTTTGATGGCGAAAAACAGGGATTCGGTCTTGATGGTGCGGGTATCCGTGCAAACACCAACGATGCGCGGCCTCGTGATTTCTCCATACACGCGTCCGCCGATGGCCTTGGACATTTCCTGAAGTATGAAAGGCTTCATGTTTACATCAACCGATTGAGTTACTCAGTTCTGAAACAAAGGATAAAGCATGATGATCTGATGGACACGAATCCCGGAACGATCGAAAGGAACGAATTCTCCCACGGTTCCAAGTTGCTTTTTGAGTCTCAGTTATTAATTTTTCGCCCGATTGCTTCTAACGCCACTTCCACATCGTCGAAGTGCCGTTTCTCAGTGCCGATGATCTGGTAATCCTCGTGGCCTTTGCCGGCGATGAGCAATACGTCACCCTGGCGCATGCGATAAATCGCCATGTGGATTGCTTCGGCCCGATCGGGAACCGTCACACTGCGAATGCGCGATTCGGGTGTAAGCCCACTTTCAATATCGGCGATGATCGCGAGCGGATCCTCTGTTCGGGGATTGTCGCTGGTGATAAAAATGCTGTCGGCGAAGTCCGCGACGGCTTTCGCCATGCGGGGTCGCTTCGAACGGTCGCGATCGCCGCCGCAACCGAAGACGCAGCAGAGCCGGTTGGTTGTCAGTGGGCGCAGTGCAGTGAGAACATTTTGCAGCGCATCATCCGTATGAGCGTAGTCGACAAAAACATCGAATCCGAGTTTTCCGGTATCCACACGCTGCAATCGGCCCGGAACGCGACTGAGCGAAGCAAGCCCCTGAACGATCGTCGGAAAGTCGATTCCCATCGAGAGAGCGGCGCCGGTTGCCGCCAGCGCGTTGTAAACGTTGTGTCGTCCCGCAAGACAGGTCATTGCGTCGTAGCGCACATTTTGATGAACGATTCTGAAGTTGCATCCGGTTTTCGTTGCCACCACGCTTTCGGCCTTGATGTCTGCGGCCGCGTCGATTGCATAACGTATGACGCGGGCCTTGCATGATTCGATCATGGCATCCGCCGCCGGGTCGTCGATGTTGATGACGGCGGTCCCATCCGGTTCGAGACTGTCGAAGAGTTTTCGTTTTGCGAGGCTATAGGCTTCCATGGTGCCGTGATAGTCGAGATGATCCTGAGTCAGGTTTGTGAAAACCCCGGCGGAGAACCGAATTCCCGACGTTCGGTACTGGTCGAGGCTGTGCGACGACACTTCCATGACAGCGTGCCTCGCGCCGGCGGCGTGGGCCTCGACCAGGTGCTTGATGAGTTCAATCGGGTCGGGCGTGGTCAATGCGGAACCGAGTTTTCTAGAAACAAGATCGTATTCAATCGTGCCAAAAAGCGCGGCGGGGTGGTTGGCGGCCCGCAGGATCGCGCGAATCATGTAGGCGATTGTGCTCTTGCCGTTGGTGCCCGTGACGCCCGAAACAGTCAATTCGCCGCGAGCCTGAATCTCATCGAGTCCGTAAAAAACGGCGGCGAGTTTTGATGCGGCATCGCGGGCATGGGGCACCAGCACATGCGCGACGCCCCGAGGAACCGCGATATCGCGATCCGAAACGATGGCAACAGCACCACGGTCGGCGGCATTGGCGACATACTGAGCGCCATCGCCCTTGTTCCCGGCGATCACGATAAACAGTAAGCCTTTTTCAACGCGACGCGAATCACTGCAGATGTCGGTGACGCGAATCTCGCCAATCTTCGGGTCATTGAGTTCGATTCCAATGCGCGACGCGCCAACTCTACCAGTGTTTTCGATGGCGCGACTGTTGAGACCGCCGACGTGGCTGTTTGTGTTGTAGACATGATGACGCATTCTACTCAATATAATGCAAGTTGTTCGTCGATTTTTTTCGAACTTGAAGCATGCACGCGCATGCTTGTGATTCGTTATTGACAATACTGTGAATTGATCCCCAATACCGCGAATTCAAAGTCAACCGCTTGCGATTTCTCAATCACTCTTCGTAAGGCACATCATCGATTGCCACACCGGCCAACGGCGGCAAGCTGGAATCGACCGTGGCCAACGAGGCGTCTTGGGGCGGCTCGGGTGGAACACCAAGATAGGCAAGCGCATGCGACAATATTCTCGCCGCCGCAGGAGCCGCGACCACCGCTCCGTAATAACCGATGCTTTTGGTCGGCTTGCGAACTGCGACCAGAACAACCAACTGCGGATCTTTCGCCGGCGCTCCGCCGACAAACGAACTCACGTAGGCGTTTGCCTGGAACCCCTTGCTTCCTTTGCCGCGGGCAATCTGCGCTGTGCCCGTCTTGCCGAAGACGGTATAATTCGGCAGCTTGGCCGATTGGGTGGCGGCCTGTCGCACCACCTCGACGAGAAGCTTGTCCTTCATAATGGCGATGACTTCCGGAGAAATCACCGGTTCTTCGGGCGGCGGGGGCGTAAAATCGGAAATGACCTCGCCGGTTGCATCCATTAACGCGCGAAGTACATAGGGCTTGACCAATTTGCCGCCGTTCGCGATCGCGCAATACCCGCGTGCCAGTTGAATGGGCGTGACGCTTAATTCCTGGCCCATCGGAATGCTGGTTGTGGAGAAGGATGTCCACCGGGCGAGGGGGTGCAGCGTGCCGGAATCTTCCCCCAACAGATCGATTCCCGTTTTTTCGCCAAAACCGAACAACTTGCAATAATGGCGCAGCCGTTCGTTGCCCAAACGCTTGCCGATCTTGCCCATGCCGATGTTGCTTGACTTGATCAGAACTTCCTCGAAGGACAGAAAGTCATAGGGATGGTGATCGTGCAAAGTGCGGGGCCGTCGACCCATGTGCCGCTTTCGCAGTTGAACATTTCGCCGAGTCGCACGACTTTTTCATTCAAAGCCCATGGCAATGAATGCCTTGAATGTGCTTCCGGGTTCATAGGGGTCGGTCAGGGTTTTGTTTCGATAGAATGTCGAACCAAAGTCACGGTAGTGATGGATCGAAGCCGGGGCTGTTGGCCATCGCTAAAATCGCGCCGGTTTGGGGGTGCATGACAATCGCAACCGCGCTTTCGGCCTTGAAACGCGAGACCGTTTCGTTGAGCTCGCGTTCGACATTGGCCTGGATTTCCGCGTCAATTGTAAGAACAACCAGAAAACCGTCGCGCGCCGGACGGTAACCATCTTCCGCCAGCCAAAAGGCCTTGCGCCGCGCATCTCGAACAATGGTCTTGATGCCGTTTTGGCCGCTCAGCCACTTGTCGCATTGATATTCTAGACCGCTGACGCCCACGCCATCCGGCGCCACAAAACCGACCAGTGCCGCGCCGACTTCGTTCATTGGGTAAGTGCGGTAGGGTTCGCTGAAAATGCCCAGTCCGTAGATATTGGCATTTTCAATCTGTCTGGCCTGCTCTTCACTTACTCCCCGGCGTATGACAAAGAATCGCCTGTCGCCGGCCGCCATCAGGTCCGGCACGATTTCGTTGGGGTCGACACCGAGGATGCCTGCCAGTGACTCTCCGGCTTTGTTCACATCCGGCAGGACGGCTGGATCGACAAAAACGCTTTTTCGAAGCGTGGTGCCGGCGATAATTCGGCCGCGAGAATCTACGATGGGCCCGCGTCGTGCCGGTATCGGCACCTGGGACATTTGCTGCTTGAGCGCCCGCTCCATCAACTTCGGGCCATCGTAGCCGTTGATGTAAATCAGGCGTCCCATCAGGGCAACAAGGGCCACCAGCATCACGCCGATGACTGTTTGGCCGGCAAAGTTCTTCGCGGGCGATGTCACGTCAACCCTTCAATCTATGGCACGGCAGTTCCAGTTTTGCCATACAAGAGCCAGTTTTGCAAAGTCAGTTGGCCGTGCAGCACATGAGCAACTCAGGTGCTGCACGGCGAATTGACTCAGACATAACTAATCGCGATCGGCGGCATTGCTGTTTGGCTTCTTGTCTTTCGTGGCTTTGTCGCTCTCGTTTGCCTTGGCCGGTGGGACGACGTCCAGTTCCATTTCGGCGGCACGCTTTCGAATCGCCTCCGGCCCGCGAAGCTTGGCCAACTCGAGCTCCCTGCTCCACATTTCCTGGCGGATCGTCACTTTGGTCTGGTGCAACCGCTGGATTCTATTGGCGGCCTTGGCCGATTCACTGCGGACGCCCACGATGGTCACGCCGATGACCACCAGCATTAGCAAGATGAGCAGTGCCCGCGCGACTGTCATGATCGAAACAACCCCAAACTTGATGCGCGAACCGCATTCTCAACGCCGGAATGCCGACAATGGACACGTTTGCGCATGAACACACCGGCATGGTGCCGGTGTGTGTCCCACTACTAAATTATTTCGGCAGTTTTCGCGCCGCAACGCGCGTTGAACTGCGCAAATCGCCCCCGATTTCGGGCCGATTATTCGGATTGTTCCGCGGAAGGATCGATGGCGAGGCTTGTCGTCATCATTGTCCCGGTTGACGCCGGTTTTTCCTTCAGCGGCAAACGAATTTTTACGCCCGGCTTCAGCTTATGCTGGTCGGGAAGGATATCACTGTTCAGCTTATAGATGTCTCGATACTTCTTTTCATTGCCCAATTGACTCTTCGCAATCTTGCTCAGCGTGTCCTTTTCGCGAATCTCGTACCATGTGAATTTTATTTCCGTCGCCTTCGGGGGCTGGATATTGAGCGGGCGATTGGCGGTCGGCGAATTGGGCGGGCGTCCCGTATGAGCATTGGCCGTATCGCGATTGGATCGTTCGTCAACCGGGATGGGTATCAGGATTGTGTTGTCACGGCGTCCCGAATTACCTGCGACAGACGGATTCACGCGGGGATTATTTGCCGATCCGCTATTCTGAATCGGCCGTGGCGCGAGTCCATCCACCGCCTCGAACATTCCGGCAAATTCGCCTTCCAGGAGTGGGATCTTCAAAGTGGTCTTGGCTTTTACGGCATTCACCGAGTCCAACTGGTCCCGATTGGCGTCGAAAATTGCATCAACGCGGGTCGGAGTGGAGCGCCCGTAGTATTTGGCGGCAATTTTGCCGAGACTTTCGCCCGGTTTGACTTCATGTTCTGCAATGAGTCTCGTCGGCTTGGCCGGCGCGGGCGTCGTAATCGGCACGGTTGAAGGCGACGTGAGATTCAGATTGGGCGAAGCGTTTGGTCCCGATCCCGCGGAAGGCGTGTGTGGTCGATTCGTCGATGAGCCCTGGTTGGGTGTAAGGGATGGCGAGGTGCTGGTGGGGCCTATGTTGGCGAACGGGGGAATGGAGGAATGTTCCGAATCATGCGAAACCACCGATGGAGGCGTGCCATTTAGAGCGGCCACCACGGAGTTACCCAATTCGGCCGACGCATCATCATTGACGACTTCTTCTTCAATGGGCACTTCTAGCTCGACCATTGGAATGTTGAGGCGACTGATGACCGAATCGGGCAAGGGTTCGATGGGGGTGTCTTCACCAGGAATGGCCTGGCCTTCAACCGGTTCCTCAAACATGGTGATGTTTGAGCGGCTGGCCTGGTCGGATGAAATCGGCGTGGGGAGAAATCTTTTCGACCGGGAGCTTTCCAGCCGCTTAGTTTGCGCACCGCCAATCCGAGACGAGCTGTCTGGCAAATGTGCGTCTGCGATGGTCATGTTGGTGGTGGATTTGGTGGAATTCGGCCCCTTCGACAGAATAATGGCGAAGAGGATAATAAAGGTGAGGCCGACGAGAAGACCGATCTTCGTTTCTTTGGTCACAAATGCACCTCCGTGTGCAAGCTTGGCATCATATCAAAACGCGCGGCGTTCTCAAGCGCCTGCGACTTTTTCTGCAATTCTTAATTTCGCCGACCGGCTTCGCGGGTTTGTTTCGCGTTCCGCATCGGAAGCCACCAATGGCTTTTTGGTCAGCACGCGGTAGCCGCCTTCCTTCGATCTATCGCGAAAGTCCTCCTTGACCACGCGATCTTCGACGCTGTGAAAGCTGATCACCGCGATGCGTCCGCCCGGAGCCAGCGATCTTGGCGCCGCTTCGAGCAGGTTTTTCAGCGATTCCGTCTCGCGATTCACCGACATGCGTAGTGCCATGAACGTGCGAGTCGCGGGGTGGATCTTCCCGCGATGGGCGTCCGGGTTTTCGCCGATCGCCGATGCCACCAGCCGGGACAAAAGCACCGTGCTGTTGATCCGGCCTTGCCGGCGAACCAGACAGATCCGCTTTGCAATTTTTCGGCTGTGTCGCTCCTGACTCTGAAAGTAAAGTAAATCCGATAGTTCACCCTCGCTTAGTGTGTTGACCAAATCGGCAGCCGTCGTTCGCTCCCGCCGGTCGAGCCGCATGTCGAGCGGACCGTCCTGATTGAAGCTTAATCCGCGTGTCGGGTCGGCAATTTGATTGCTGCTGACGCCCAGATCGGCCACGATTGCGTCTACTTGTTGGACGCCGGCTTGGATGAGTGCGTTCCGGCAAATCGGCAAAATTTGCCTGAATAAGTGTGACCCGATTCCCGAAAGGCGCAAGGCGTTCGCGCGCAGTCGCCAAGTTAGCCTCATCGCGATCCAGCCCGATCAGACGAAGGTGGGGTTTCTTTCAAGAAGCAACACGGCATGTCCCGCAAGCCCCAACGTGCAATCGACAATGCACTGCCGCTCCGGCCCGCCAAGATATTCCAGAATTTCCGCTGGCAGGACGGGGACATGGCCGGTCGCCGTTGCGCCCTGTTCTTCGGTCGGCAAATCTTCATCGGGATCGTTGTGCATCGTTTCTTGCTGGTGGGCGTGCAACTTTGCACTTGCCGCTGTTCGTACTTGATACTCACGAAGGCATTAAGAAATATGCTGCGATTCCTCAAAACGTGAATGAAGGTCTTGCAGCGATTCTATCGAATGCAGAGCAAGGAACCACTCCCGCGACGCCGCCAGTTTATCGCTGGCAAATTGCTGCTCCAATTCGGCCAATTCCTGCTGGGCGTGTTGAGCGAGTTCGGGCATCAGTCGGGCGAGTGTCGCATTCGATTGCTGAATGTCCTGATAGGCGGCGCGCCGTGCGGTACGGTCGCCTGGCCGGTCCGACCGCAACCGATCGATGCCTCGATTCCGTTCGAGCGTTTTCGCAGCAGCTCGGCCACGTCGCCGCGCCCGGCGTCGCGGTCCAAGTATCGCTGCGGATTGTAGCGAATGTCGCGTGTTCTGCGCGTCGCAGCCGCAATGGCATCGGGCGTCACCCCATACTGCCGAACCGGCAATCGCAACGTGGCCGACACGCAGGTGTATTCCGGCGGCACTGTCTGAAAAAAATCTCGAATGATGTCATCGGTGATCGTGTCATACTTGGCCCCGCCGATGCCGTGAATGAACAGGTCGCAACCGAACAGACGCATGAATAGCGTTTGTGCCAGCGCCCGCGGCCTCAGGCTCAGGGGAAGCCGATTGTCCATCAAGGTGCACATGTCATCTGGCTGCGGTAACGGTACGGCAACCTCGCCGATTGGCTCATTCTCCGCGTAGAGATTCACGCCAGATCCGCGCCGGGCCTCAGCAAAGACACGGCGCCTCGGACCGTTGGGCGAGATGCTCCAGAATGGCAGCTCGATGCGTTCCCCATCGATTTGCAAATCGGGAATGGGGTGCTGCGTGCCGCGAATGCCGTTACGGATGCGGTATTTTGCCAGCGCTGCGTTGTATGCCTGGGCAAAATGACCCGCTTGCATGGCCAAATGCTCGACAAACGCCCAAGCCGCGCGGCCAAGGTCGTTTTCGACCGGGGCGGTGTTGCCATACTGCATGACATGGCTGATTCGGAAATAATCCAGACCTCGAACACCGTGCATCGCGTCGACGGCCTTCATCGCCCGAATCCAGCGAGCCACATAATTGGCATCATCGCCGTGGATTTTCCCGCCTTCCATCGCGAAGACGGTTCGGAAAGCTTCCATGGGGGTTGGCTGATTCGGATCGATTCGCTCGGGAAGGGCCGCCATCGACATGGCCAGCTCGGTAGACGCCTCCGGGCCGATCTGCTCATAGGATTGCCAGTCTTTGAAGGAACGAACGGCAACCCGGCCGACGCGGCAGATCGGCTCACTGTCGTCCGGCCATTCGACCGCGAGTTTTCCAGGCACATCGCTGTCGACGACCAGAAAGCGCGCCGAGCCATGTCCGCTCGATTTCGCAAGGTGGGCCGCCGCCGCGTTTTTTAACCAGACTCCTGGATGAAAAAACTGCGGCTGATGCCCGGTCATGAAAACCAGCCGGCCCGCGTCCGCTTCACACATGAATTCTTGGGCCGGACAGTTGCCGAGGCGAAACTTATACTGATGGCGAAGTGTGTGATTTCGCTCGGCGAGTTCGATCAGCGAACGATCGGCGGCCAAACCAGAATCTCGCGATTCTCGCGGGGCGGCCAATGCATCGATTTGCTCAAGTTCGATTGCCCGCATGGGAAGTGGAGGAGCTTTCAATCCATCCGCCGTTTGGCCGCCCGCGATCGAGGTTTAATTTCGAAATGGGCCTTGCCTAGACGATTTTCAGCATGCGCCTGTGCGAGTTATTCTTCGCCGCACGGACACGTCGCAAAGCGTTCATCACCGCACGATTCGGTCCGTTCCATTTCGCTTTCGAACACCTCGCGATAATGTTGCAAACGTGCTTGCGGATCATCCAGTATTCCGCCGAAGTGTCGGTTGGGGTCATTGTAGATGAGCGGGACCGGCAACTCGACAACTCTCAGCCCCGAACGGACCGCCTGCACCCAGAATTGCATCGGAAAGGCGTATCCGGGTATCGAGAGACACAGCCGATCCATGGCCGTAACACGATAGGCCTTGAAACCGCAGAACGAATCCGTCAATTCCAGCCCCAACCGCTCTTTCAGCAGTTCGTTTACATACATGTTGATATGGCGTCGATCGCCCGGCGCCGGGGTATTGCCCGGCATTGCCATCAGATAACGCGAACCTGAGACGACATCCACGTCATCGGTCATGGCCCGCTCGATGAATTCGGGGATTAACTCCGGCTCGTGCTGTTCATCGCAATCGATGGTGATGATCCAGTCGTATCCTTCGCGCGAGGCATAGTCGAAGGCATCGATCATGCTCTGGCCATAACCGCGGTTTTCCGGATGCCGAATGACCGAAATGCCGTCGAACTGCCTGAGAATGTCGGGCGTGCCGTCGGTCGATCCATCGTCGATCACCAGCACATCGTGCCCCTGTTCGATGATTTTCCCAAGGACGTCCGCAACGTACCGTTGTTCGTTGAATACAGGGATGGCGACAAGCAAGCGCATTCGACGACCACCTTTTCCCTCCGATCCGGCAGAATCGGAGAATCCGCATGGTTTGGTTTTCCAAGTCGGTTTCACGGGGAATGATAAGTGCGTTCTGACGAGAGTCAAATTTTGCGCGTTGGCGCGGCGATAATCCCCGTTGCGATGCCGGCTTCGGTGCATTGCCGATATTGGAAGCGTGAGAGATTCCGCGTCCGAAAACCGGCTGCCGGCCATTTCGCGTAACGCCCGTGCGTCGTCGCGCATCGAATGGTGTTGGGGCGCGCAGCGCGCGCTCATTTTCTTTGGCGTTGCGGCGATTCCGATTCTGCTCTCGTTCGCCTGCCAGGGCGGGCGATTGACCGTTTTCGATCCCACGTCCAGGTCACTCTCGCGGCATAGCGCCGAACAGGGAACACAGGCCGCCGCCCGGGCCGACGATGCCGGCGCCGAGCGGGCATTCAGGCACGCATTGGTGCTCAATTCGAAAAATGCCGATGCCCATGCCGGATTGGCGCGACTGGCGGTTCGACGTGGCGATGAACCCGCCGCCGCGGACCATTATCGCCGCGCCATTCGGTGCGCCCCCGGCAACGGCACCTATGCCGTCGAGTTTGCCGATCTTCTCAATCGTGTCGCGATGACGTCGCTGGACCGAAGACAAACCGGGGACGCGGCGCTGCGTGCCTATCGCTATGCCCGATCGATCATTCGATATGACGGCGATCTGGCATTACGCCATGGACTCTGCGCCCGCGATCTGGGCGAAATGCAGGAGGCCATTACCTGTCTGATCGATGCCGCCGCCTGTCACCCAAGTCCGCCGAGTTTCAACTGGAGCTGGCCGAAACCTATGACATGGTCGGCGATGCACGAATGGCGAGCCGTGCCCGAACGGCGGCCCGCAGGCTGGAAAATGTCATGCGCGGCGAGGAAGTCGCCGCGGGGGACGACGACGCTCAGACGCCATGACGCTCCGCCGCGGCGACGGTGTTGGCGAGCAGGGTGGCGACGGTGACGGGGCCGACGCCGCCGGGGACTGGCGTCAAGAATGATGCCAATTCTTTGACACTGTCGAATTGAACATCTCCCACCATTTTCGTTTTGCCTGATCCATCCTCAAGTGGAATTCGGTTGGTGCCGACATCGATGACGATGGCGCCGGGACTGATGTGCTCATGGCCGATGAGATGGGGTACGCCGGCGGCGGCAAAAAGAATGTCGGCACGGCGGGTGTGCGCGGCAAGGTCGCGCGTTTTGGTGTGGCATTGGGTGACCGTGGCATTCGCGTTGAGTAGCAGCATGGCGAGAGGCTTGCCGACGATGGCGCTTCGGCCGATGACAACAGCGTGTTTGCCGGCGATCTCGACGCCGGTGGATTTGAGGCATGCGAACGCGGCGGCGGCGGTGCAGGGAACGGGCGCGTCGCGTCCGAGCGCAAGCAGGCCAAGGCAGGCCGCGTTGACGCCTTCAACGTCTTTTTCCGGTGCGATGCGCTGCTGGAGGGCGAAGCTGTCGAGCGGTTTGGGGGCCGGTACGTGGACCATGATGCCGGTGATGTGGCGGTCGCGATTGAGCTGGTCTATGGCGGCAAGGGCCTGCGGCTGCGTTGTGCCCGCGGGAAGCTGATCGAGGCGGTAGTCGATGCCGACGGCGGCAGCGCTCTTTGCCTGGGAAGCGGAATAACTGAGTGCCGCAGGGTCGTCACCGATGAGAATGGCGACGAGGGATGCGGGCCTGCCGGCGGCTTTGAGCGCTGCGGCGCGGCGGGCGACATCGTCGCGGATGGCGGCGGCGATTGCTTTTCCGTCGATCAGGGTGGCGGGCATTGGGGGCCTTTCAGGGTTTGGTCACTGGGTTGCGGCATTCGATTTTTGCGTTCTTGACTGTCATGAAAGTCATCCCGGATTCCGACGATTCCCACGCCCCTGCCGGGGCTGAAGGTAAACAACGCAAGCGCTCTACGGGTTTCGCTGCGCTTCACCCGTAGCTACACTCCGGCACCCCTGCTGGGGTGACGAGCTGGTGGCGCTCGCTGCAAGCAGCTCGGTCGGCGCAACTACGCCAATACGCGAGTGTTTTCTTCATTGCATCCATTCCTCCTCGACGCGGGCGGCGAAATCGGCGAGCGTGTTGAACGTCCAATCGGGTTTCACATTTGAATTCGGCGGCAGCGTCGCGCCCCAGCCTTCCCGACCGTGACGGCGGTCGATCCATGCTGTCTTGAGATCCATTGACTTGGCCGGAATGTGGTCATGGAAGAGGCTCTGCGCCACATGCAGCCACTCGTGCCGCTGAATGCCCCATTCGTCGAAGAGTTTGGCCGCGCGTCGAAAATGGCTGAGGGCCGGTTTGTAGGCGGCGACATCTTCGGCGGTGATGATCGCGTCGAATTCGACGCCGAGTCGCGCATTCGATTTCGCAAACGAGGCGCGGTCGACGTTCGAGAGTATCACGAGCTTGTATCGCTGATTGAGTTTCTGTAGTGCCGCGACTGTGTCATCAAATGGCGGCCAGTCGCCCACCGACATGGCGAGCGCATCGGCCGCCTCGGGCGTGCAGTCGATCCCGAGCGCTTTTCCAACGCGCCGCGCGGCCATGCGAAGGATGTCCGGATACATCGCGATGGGATTGTCGCGCTCGGCCTCGGACTCGCCGATGGCGAATGCCTTAATCATGGCATCATCCGCCCATTCGCCATTGGGCGAAAAATGTCGGCGCAGGACCGCCAAGATGCCCCGCTCCCAGTCGATGAGCGTTCCGTAGCAGTCGAAAGTCAGCACGCGGAATTGCGTCAGGTCGCCGGCCATTGTTCACCTATGATCGAGCCGATTTGCATCAGCAGGTTTCGCTCGGCCTCGTCGAATTCATGCGGCCTCGGCATGGCGATGCCGATGGTACCGCGCAAATGGCCCTCGACGAGAATCGGGGCGGAGAGCGAGCCTTCCATTTCCGTCATCTTGGCGCCGGGCTTGGCCGCGCCGGATGTGTCGGTCTGCAGGTTGCAGACCTGTACGGGTTCGAGCCTTTCGGCGGCGAGGCCGGCCATGCCCTTGCCGATGGGTATAGCGCGAACGCGGTCGAGTATGGCATCGGGCACGCCGCGCTGGGCGACGAGTTCGAGGAGGTTTGTGGCCGGGTTCAGGCGATGGAGCGTGCCGACAACGCAATTGAAATGGGCGAGGGTCATGTCGAGATGGACTGGAGTGCCGGCGTCGTGCGGCGACGCACCCGCTGGCGGATTGTGTCGAGAAGTGATTTTTCGTCGCTCATGATCGAATTCCAGGGAACGAAGGCGTTTGGATTATTGGGGAGAATCGT
>JADJRI010000058.1 GCA_016712275.1 Planctomycetota bacterium | reverse complement strand
GTCTGTCTCGACGGCATGGTGTTCATTCAGGACCTCGGCAGTACCAATAAGACGTATGTTGGAAGCATGCACGCTAGAGCGCCGATGCAGCTGACACCAGGAATGAAAATCCGCATTGCCAACAACGTAGCTGTCTATTTCAGTCATTGAAAGGAAATCAACATGAATATCACCTGCTCCAAATGTTCGCTTTCAAATCCGTCCGGCTCGAGATTCTGCCAAGGGTGCGGCCAGATGATGGGAACCACTCAGATCCAGAACAAAACGGTGCCCTGTCAGTTCGTGGGCCAGTCCCCCCAACTCATCAGGAACGCCACACAGATGTCCTCACTGGCGACCGCGCTGGGCTCGGTGACGTGCAATTCGAGTGCGCCCATAGGTCAACGCGAGCTCACCATGATTCTAACGGACAGGTCCGGGAGTATGAGCGCGCAATTCAAACAACTCAATACAAAACTCGAGGTTGCAAAACGTGCCTCCGTTACGCTTGTCGTCAACAAAGCCATGATTGATGCAGATGACGAAATCGGAGTTATGGAATTCAACAACAACGCAACGATACTCTGGCATCTCTCACCTCTTCGAACGAATCGACGTTCAATCATCGAAGCAATTCAAAGAATGACTTCCGATGGCGGAACGGATATCGCCAAACCGCTCGAATTGGCCGATGCAAACTTCTGTTGGCACCGAAACAATGTCGTTCGAAGAATCATCATCCTCACCGACGGGATGGGCGGCTATCCACTCCCAATCGCGGAATCTCTCAAGCAACGCGGTGTCATCATCGATGCCATCGGCATCGGAGAGAATCCGTCCGGTGTTAATGAATCGCTACTCAAGAAAATGGCCTCGACGGTGGATGGCGAATTGCGCTATCGATTCATTAAAGACGAAATGTCCCTGATTAAGTACTACACATTGCTCGCCAATAAAACCCAACTTGGAGCATGAATAAAATGTACGTTACACATGACTTACTTAAGCAGCCGCTGGGACTCGTCATTTGGGTACTGGATACAGGGAACGCGCTACTCATGGCGCGACTTGCGCTGGAAGTCATTGGGGGTGCATGGGCCGGCAGGGTTTATCCCGCGATCGCCGCGATGACCGACGGAGTAGTGATGGGACTGCATCGCCGGGCAGCACTTTGTTGGCCCGGAATCTCCCAGAAGACAACCGGCGTGGCGCTGCTGATCGCTTCACACTTTGTCCGCAACATTCTTGTGGGCGCTCTACTAAGGAGCATGTAGCCATGGGCAAGTCCAATGCGAAAGACGCACCCGATATTCAAACCGCTGGTCCCACGGTAACACGTCGACCTTTTCGCGCTTTAATCAGCGCGTACGGCTTGGTCTTGCTCACGGCACCTCTCCTTCTCCAGGCTCGAATTGGACCCAATGCAGTTTTTGCCTCATGCTCGGCATCTACTGGTTGGGATGGCGTACGTCGCCGGTCCGGCCGGTATCGTCATAGACATGCCGTACTACCCACTTGCGAAGCATCGCTCGATTCAAGGATTGGGCTGCATTTGGCGATCCGGTTCTGGCTGGTCTATCTCGCGCTGGTCGGAATCGCTGCGGGTGTTTCGACGTTGCAGGTTGGTTTCCATTTGAAGTCGGCAATCATGGCCGCCCTTCTGGTTCTATCCCTCGTGTTCCTTCGAAGACATCTTCTGGTTTCCACTTCGTTCTCTAATAAACCACGTAGTTCTCAACAGAAAGGAGAATCCCATGAGTGAACATTCCAACAACCGTCCTGACTTTGAGCGCGCACGGCGGCGGCCTCTCCGTGGCCCTCTGGTCTCGCGACGAGATCGGCGAAGGCGGCCGGACCATTCAGCGAACGAGCATCAAGCTTCAAAAGAGCTTTAAGGATGCGAAGACAGGCGAGTGGCGCCGCTTCGAAATCAACCTTTTTGCCAGCGAATGGCCCGGCATTCGCATGCTCGGCGATCTCGCATTCGAACACGCCATGATCCGTGGCGGTGAAAACGGCGACGACACCGAGTGATGGATGCGACCACAGGTTTGGACACGATGGGGGAACCCGCCAGCCCAGCGCCGGCGGGTTCTTTCATTTACAAACAACAACAAGCGTTTCAGCGCTAACCTTGAAGCCCGCAGCGCTTCCCGCCGGTGCTCATTCACGCCGCCATTGCACGCGGCGCCTGAATCTCAACCGCATCGATAATCTCTCGCGCTGTCTCCCGAATTCGCGCGAGGCTCGCCATCAGCGTCACCCGGTCCCCATGATAGAGCTGTATATAATCCCGCGACGCCGTGTTTGTCTCCAGCCCCACGGCCTCGCACACCCCACGAATGCCACTGCCTCCGCTTCGGTCTCGCGCGTTGTGCGATCCTTTGTTGCGCCATCCGAGTGATGGAGCCGTTCGTGGGCAAGTTCATGCACCAGCGTCGTAAATTCTTCCGCCGGCGACAGCTGCCGCTGCAGCAATATCTGACCACCTCTGGAAATCCTTCAGCGCCACTGAGATCGTCGGAATAACTCAGGACAATCCCGCGGCGATCCACTTCACGCCGCAGAAGGTCAAGCCGGCCCTCAGGATTCCCATTCACACGTGAAAACGCCGGCAGGTCCGTCCCTCTGTCTGCGAAATATCGAAGACGTACGCACTGCGAAAGGCCACCACATCGTCATCTTCAAGCTGTTTCTCGCGATCCCGCCGCCAGGCACTAATCCGACGCCCATAATCGGAATGCCCTTTTCGCCGCGCTTCACCCTTCTCCCAAACTGCTTCCACGTCTGGAAGCCGGCGACATGGGTGGCCTCGGGACACCACATCGAAATTATGAGTGTGTTCCCAAGCGAATACCGATGGAACCGTCCCAGCGCTTTGAGGTACGCCGTCAGCGTTTCGCTCCTGCCCTGGTCCAGCGCCTCTGCCAGTCTTGAAAGGGCCTCGTCCACCTTCTTTTTTGTTTCCTCCTTGCTTATCGCCTCACGTATTTTATTGACCTTTGCGGCCATCTGCCTGCTTCAGAATTTGTCGGAGTACCCTCTCGCGTCTCGTTAGCCATGCCATCTCGATTGCATTCAACGCTTCCTCATTTCGTTGTCGTTTCTCATCTACCATCGCTCGTTCCTCCCCGGCTGCCTTTCGTGGCAAGCTCAGCTCAAGAAGTAGCTGAGCTTGCTCCCTATGAAACCGAGTATCCGCTGTTCGTCATAGGCACGTCAGTAAATCAAGCGAACACCAGGGTAGACTCAAATCCATTGAAGCCCATAGTGGGCATCAAGAAAACAAAGGAGAATTAGACATGGAACTGCGAAATATCACCTTCTACGCGTTCAACGAACATCATCGCCGTATCGGCCAGCAGCTTAAGGACGCCAATAAGGCCAAGTCACTCCTGGATGCGGCACGACGGGAAATACCCATCGTGGACGCGTTGCTGGGCATGATCCCTGAGGTGACTCAACTTGCAGATGAAGATGTGCGTCAGCATGCATTCAATTGCCTTATGCGCGATGTACACGTATTTCTTGCACTGAAGTGCCTTGAGCGCGGTGATAAACAGAACGATTCCGATTCCCCATCGCAAGCCCAAGACCCATCCGGGGGAGAAGGATCGATGCGACTCAGGCGATTTGGAACAAACTGATAGCCTGAGAACCTGTACTCCCTTGGCGTACTTGATAAATGGGCTGAGTGCCAAGAAGTGGTTCTATGAACATCAATGCAGAAAGGTCCTTTGACCTGACGTATCAGATCATCCACAACGCTGAACCGCCGGCGACGATCCGTCACGAGGAGAGTAACGCTGACATTCTCAGCGCGTCGCGCGGCTTCATGTGCGGATTCGATTGGACTATGCAGCTTCAGGTCGGCTGCCCGGGCGGCTGCCTGTTCTGTTACGTTCCCAATGGCCCTCGCCTGACCCCCAAGGACGTTCGCGGGCCCGGTGGATCACAATGGGGCTTTGTCGTTCGAGACAAGCTGGATGCCGCCGGAAAACTGAGTCGTCATCTGAACAAAGGAGACTTGGCCGATAAAACGCTGTACTGGAGCGGCGTCACCGATCCATATGCATCGCCGCCGACAGTAAGTCGGGATATATGGCGCGTGCTGTGCGATGTTCCCGCCCATATTCGACCACGCCGAATCGCGATCCAATCGAGATTCCGGGCGGACCGGGATGTCGAATTGATGGCTGAGTACGAGGAGTCGTACCAGCCATCGGATCGGGGCCCCGCCATTGTCATAAGCTTCAGCATTGGTACTGATCGAAACGACCAGATTCGATCGTGGGAACGAGCCACGCCATTGTTCGAGCAGCGTGTGCAGACCGTGTGCAATCTTCGCCAGCATGGCCTGTGCGTGGTCGTTACACTCAGCCCATTCGGCCTTTGGCATGATCTGTCCGGTACGTTATCACGGTTCAAGAACATGGGAGTCGCCTACATCACGGTGCTATTCCTCAAGAAGGGGCACGCCGTCAGCCAACACGCCAGCCAGGTTCATTGAGTACCTCCGCCAAACGCATCCCGAACTACTGGATCCGGGGTGGCAGCGGGAACGGCTCATGGAGATTCGAGGGGTCTATGGTGAGCAACGTGTCATTGTCGGCCAGGATGGATTCTCGTCACTCGCCAAGCCGCAGCTGATTGGTGAGTAGCCAGTTGCCGGCTCCAGATAGACTTCCATTGTCCGAAAGTCCAAGTCTGCGATTACGGGCATGGATTTCAGGATAACTTGGGTCCGGCTGATCTAAGCGGAACTGGCCGCTCATTGGTCTTGCCTTGTGCCCTCCCATACCGGCTTAAGCAGCGTCAAGGTCCATACCCGGCGGTCGAGTACCGACCAACTGAAGCAATTGCGATCAACAGGATTCAAAACCGCGACATCCGGCCTAGAAATCGCAAAGCCTGCCCCTAACTGTATGTTTCGTACGAGCATACAAATGTGTTTTCGGCCAGTCTTGTGGTTTACTAGCGGTGACGTGGTCAGAATCAGTCTGAATCGCAACAGGTTGCTCGTTGGCGACTGAGCAGCTTTGTGACCAACTCAGGCAAGTTGGTCACATCCTCATAGGTGTACACCAAAATTCTGTGAATCGAATTTATTATTCTAATGGGGCACTACAAGAGTTATTCGCTTAATCGAGATTTGGTCAATTGAGATGCAGTGTGAGATCTGAGATTACGGTCCCTCAATCGAATCGCCACTTCAGTCTTCTTGAAAGCACTCCATGCGGCGTTGCGACCTTCGGCGAATTGCAAATACACGGCACTCAAGTAAGTAAGGCATTAATCGGCTGTCTCTCGCTTCAACTGTTGAATCAGCCACGCCCGAACTTTGCGCCATTCTTTTTCAATTGTTGAATCCGAGACACCGAGCACCTCGGCGGTTTGTTCGATGCTGAGCGATCCGAAGAATCGCAATTCGACGATGCGCGCGTGGCGCTCGTCCAGCGCGGCAAGCGAGCTCAGGGCTTCGTCGAGGTCGAGCAGGTCGAGGGTCCAGTCTTCGGAAGTATCGTTCAGCTTGGTCATTGGCGAGTTTCGGGCGTCGTGTGCGAGCTTTCGACGGCGGGCGTGGTCGATCAGGATCTGCCGCATGGCCGTCGCGGCCACGGCGCAGAAATGGGTGCGGTCGTGCCATTTCGCGTCGCGGGAATCGATCAGTTTCAGGTAGGCCTCGTGAACCAAGGCCGTTGGCTGAAGGGTGTGGTCGGCGGGCTGGTTGCGGAAGTACAGGCTGGCGCGTTCTCGCAGATCGGCGTAGACGAGTGGAAGCAAATCGTTAGCGGCGTCGCGATCGCCGTCGCTGATGCGTCGCAACAGTGTTGTGGCTTCGGATTCCATTCGTCGCGATTGTACCCGAGCCGGGCGCGATCGACGTAGCATCTTCGTCTGTCGCGCATCATTTCGCAGGCCGGACTGACTGCGCAACCCGCGCAATGACCGTAGTTTGCGGTCACTCGTCATTCTTCTTGGAGTTTCTATTACGGGGTCTTGGACGCTCGCTCGTTTGTTCAGTGGAGCGTGGGACGTTGTGTCCGCCCAATCGAACGCTGCCTTGATGGCAGATTGCCTGAAAGGCCTAAGGAAGAGGAAATCACCGATGAATGCCAGGAACGTGCGCCGTCGTATCCCATTGCAACTACTTGTCGTGGTCGCCGTCGCCGGATTGTGCGCTGCCGCCCGTGCCGACTTGAACGTGCCGGTGAGTCTAAGCGGGCCAGCCGGCGCAACTTCGGAATCCGCGGTGGAGGGCCAGGGTTCGGTCACCAACTTCTCGATCAGCGTGACCTTCAACAATCTTGGCAATTTCGTGTACGCCAGTGACCTGATCGTGGGCATCGTTGCGCCCAATGGGGCCGCGATTGAGTTTGGCGGCGAGGGCCTGTCGCTGGACGGATATGACGGGATCACATTCGCCAACGCAGGCGTATTTGCCGGCAGTTGGCGCAGCGAAAACAACGGCGTTCGAACACACGGTCCAGTCAATTTGGGCTCGTTCGGGCTTGCCGGCGGACCGGGCATTTACCGGGTGATCCTCAAGAATGGCTGGGAGCCGTCACCGGGTGCGTCTTGGACCGGCTCCGTCACGATCGGGGGTGTCATTACCCCGCCCGATGCCGACGGCGATGGAATTCTGGATGACGTCGATCCATGCCCGAACTCGCCCAATGTCTACAATGCATCGCTAGGTATCTACTACCCCACGATACAAGACGCAATTAACGCCGCCTCATCTGGCCATGTGATTGAACTTGGTGAATGCACTTTTTACGAGGACAACATCACATTTCCAAATGGAGTCAACCTCACGATCCAAGGTGCGGGTCGTGACCTTACGATCATCGATGGCGGCGGCGGGACGGACAACAAGGCGATCTTTCAACTCTTGAATGGCGGGCAAACCAATGCCACGATCATCTCCGATCTTACTCTGCGCAACGGCGTGAATACCCAGATCGACGGTGGTGGCGCCGTACGGATTAGCAGCACGTCACCCACATTTCGCCGAGTGAACTTTGTTGATAACGGGGGACCCGGCGGGAATAACGGGGTGGCTCATGTTCGAATCTCGGGAGGCAATGCAAACCCGATATTCAGTCAGTGTCGCTTCTCCGGCGGTCATGACGCATACACATGTCTCAGCGCCCCAAGCCCTGCAACGGCTAAGCTGATTCAGTGCCTCTTAGCCGACAACGCGACCTATACCGTACTGCATCTCGAGGATGCTTCCTCAGTCGTCAATTCGACGATCTCCGCGACAGGAACGAACTACGGCGTGTCGATCTTTTGCTACACGGGCTCGGTTCAGGTTGTGAACTCTGTGATTAGAGGCGCGGTTTGGGCAAATGGTGGCTCGATTAACAGATCGTGGTGCCTCTTTAACAACGCATCGGGCAATAACATCAACGCAGCACCAGCATTTGTCGACGAAGCCAACGGGGATTACCACCTCGCGCCGGGTACACCGGGCATCGACGCGGCGAGTTACGACGCGTACGTTGCGGCCGGCGGGGATTCCTCGGATTTGAATGGGGACTTGCGAGCCGTTGACACATGCCGGGTGAATAGTGGATCAGGCGCAGTCTCCTATCTCGATATCGGCGCCTATGAAACGCAATCCGACGGGCCGGATTCCGATTCCGACGGCGTGGCAGACGTGTGCGATGGCTGCCCAGGGTTCGATGACAATCTCGATGCCGACGCGGACGGCATTTCCGACGGATGCGATCTGTGCGCCGGCTCGGATGACAACTTGGATGCCGACGCTGACGGCATACCGGACGGTTGCGACAACTGCCTGAATACGTTCAACCCGGACCAACTCGACGGCGAAGGCCCTAATACGTCGTTGTCGCCGGTCGCGGCGTGGCACTTCGACGAGAACGGTGGTACCACGGCAGGAGACGTGGTCGGCGGACACACCGGCAATTCGACCACAGTCGGCTGGAGCGCGGCCGGACGCCACGGCTCGGCGGTTGAGTTTCCCACCGGGGGTTCGTCCATGAGCGTTCCGGGGTCCGCCGATTTCGACCTGACGGACCAACTCACCATCAGTCTGTGGATCAAGCCCAGCGCGTTCCCGGTTACGATAAGTCGTTTGCTGACGCGCGGCGGTCCGACTTATGTCTTCCGTCTCCAGAACCGCAAGCCTCACTTCTATGTCCGCAAGGGCGGTGTGCTGACGGGATCACAGGCGAATGTTCTGATCAATGCAGACAAGTGGACCCACCTCGCCGCAGTCTGGGATGGACTGGGCGACGGCCTGCTACGGATCTTCATCAACGGCGAGGAGGCCGCGGCGTATGACTTTCAAGGCACCGTGACCGCCCCGATCGACGCGACAGGAGGGGGTGTGTTGCTTGGCAGTCTGTCCGGTGAGCGATACGAAGGCCTCATGGATGAGCTGGGAATCTTCAACAAGGCGCTGTCGGAGAGTGAGATTCAAACGTTGATGGTGCAGGGCCTGGGCGACGGTATCGGCGATGCCTGCGATTCGTGTCCCGACGCGCCGAACGTGGTCAACATCACGCAAGGAACGTACCACCAGACGATTCAGGCGGCAATTGATGCGTCAGCGCCCGGCGATGTGATCGAATTGGGAGCGTGTACGATTCTCGAACGCGGTATTGTGCTTCACAACAAGAGCGTGACCCTTCGAGGCCAGGGCGCTGAATCGACTGTTATCGATGGTGATCATGTGCCGGGCGTCATCTTCACCATGGAGAACGGTGATGCAAGTGTCCTGGAGAATATCTCCATTCAAAACGGCGTCGCGAACAGCGGAAACGGCGGCGTTGTGTCCGTGGAATCCAGTTCAAGCACGACTTTTCGGCATTGCATTTTCAAAGGCAATGACGCGGGTCCCCATCGCGACGGAGCATTGGAGATCACGGGCGCTGCCGCGCGACTCGAAGCATGCGCTTTTGCCGACAACACGTCAGGGCGGGATTCTTCCGCGATCGGCGCGAGTTTCGGCGCGTCGATGACCTTGATCAATTGCCTGTTTCATGGAAACGGAGGTGCGGCAACGACGGTGCTGGCTTACCAGAGTACCGTGAATCTTCTCAATTGCACCTTTGTCGATCAGCTCGATCAGCGAATCCTTCAGGCCCAGAGCAATGGATCGATCACCGCCGGCAACAACGTTTTTCATGCCGACGCGCCGGTGTTCTCGGGCGACATCACCATCTCCACCAGCGTGTACGCCGGTGCGACCGGGACCAACATCGATGGCGTGCCGACGATTGTTGACGCCGCCAATGGTGACTATCGGCTCGCGCCTGGGTCGTTGGGCCTTGATGCGGCAGATTACGACGTCTATGTGGCAGTTGGCGGCGGTGCGACGGACCTCGCTGGCGCGACCCGAACGGTGGATTCCTGTATCGACGACACCGGCGTCGGCAGCGTGACCTACCTCGACATGGGGGCCTACGAATCGCAGAGCGACGGTCCCGACGACAATGGGAATGGCGTCCCTGATATCTGCGATGGACCTTGCGGCACCCTGCAAATCGGCGACGTGGACGCAAATGGTTTGGTCGATGTGTTGGACGCCGACAGCCTGACGGCATTCCTGCTAGATGATTCGGGCGCGAGCGGCGACCAGCATTGCGCCGCCGACGTCAACCAGGACGGCAGCGTTGACGGTCGCGATGTGCAGGCCTTCGTAAACCTGCTGCTCACGCAGTGATGGTTCCGCCGCCTACCCGGGCCTCGATGCGATACGGGCCGGGCTGGTGATGGCACTCCCCAACCCAATACGCGCACTCGACGCCCCGGTCATTCGGCCGGGGCGTCATTGTTTTTCTCTGCTGTTTCTTCAAGTGCTTTCAATGCTTCGATGGTATCAGCAAGCTCTGGGTGGTCCGGAGGGAGCGATTTCCGCTGACGCACCAACAGATCGCGAAAAGTTTCGAGCGCCTCTTTTGTTCGACCCTGACGCGCACGGAACGTGCCCAAGTTGTGCATTATACGTAGCGTTCGCGGATCCAATTCACCCAGAATGCGCTGCGTTCGGTCGTAAAGGTCCGCGTACATCGCCTCGGCTTCGGCGAAACGGTTCAACCGTCCGAGCGTCCCGGCCACATGGGTCCAGCACGCGAGAGTTCGCAGATTATCCTCACCGTATTTGGCCTTGAATGCCTCAAGCAAGGCTTGACTTTGGGTTAGCGCCGTTTCCAATTGCCCAGTACGGACGCAGAGCATCATCAAGTGCTGACGATATGTCAGGAGTTTGTCATCGTCAGGCGGCAAGACTTTTTCGGCCTCGCCCAGGAGCGCTTCCGACAGGGGAAATGCCTCGTCGAATTCCTCACGGCCCATCTTTATCATGATAATGCGATCGCGTGCTTCGAGGACACGCTTGTCGTTCTCTGGAAGTTGGGCACGGAATCGCCGAAGCGCGTCCTGCTGATATAATTCCGCCTCGTCGAACTGACTTAACATCAGCAAAATGTGACCGACGAGACCAATCGACTTGATGGTTTCGAGGTGATCTTCCCCCAGATGTTCCCGGCGCAACGCGAGGGCCGCCTTGGCCTCGCGAAGCGAGGGCTCATACAGGGCGACTGCAAAATAACTTTGAGTAAGCGCGTCGCGAATTTGCGCTTCTATCAGTGGGCGTCCTTTGAACTGTTCGGCGGCGGCGGTGGATGCCTTGGACAGAAAGCTTCCGTCCACGATGGTACGGGCGAGCGTCGCCGGATTCACGTTAACCAGCGCGGCACGCAAACCCGGTTGCTGGCTCTCCGATTCGATTTGCGACAGGACATTGTCGATGACCAGCTTGCCCATCTCGGCCAGGTCGACGCTGTTGATGATCTCCCCCTGAAAACCGGAGACCAATTCCAGATCGGCAAGTGTGTCTCTCACGCGTTGAGCATCGGCCTGGGCCTGCTGCGTCGCATCGCGCGCGATTCGGGCATTGCGCACGGCCAGGACCAATCCCACCGACAATGCCACGAGCGCGGTGACGAGCCCGCCCACGAGTCCCTTGTTCCGTCGGGCGAATTTTCTGATTTGGTAGAATGTGCTGGCCGGCCACGCGTCGATCGGCTGATCGTTGAGATGACGTCGAATGTCCGCCGCGAGTTCAGCCGCCGATCCGTAGCGCCTGTCGCGATTTTTTCGGCGCCGCCTTGGCGAAAATCGTTTCGACGTCGCCCCTCAGGCGCTTGTCGATTGAGCCGAGGCGCGGCGGCTCGTCCTCGCGCACGCGCCTCGCCGCCTCCGAGATGGGGAGGCTGCCCAATTCTAGTGGTCTTCGACCAGCCAACAGTTCATACGCCATCACGCCGAGTGCATACACATCACAGCGCGTGTCAAGATCGGACGAGTTTCCTTCGACCTGCTCGGGGCTCATGTAGGCCAAGGTGCCGACCAGTTGTCCGACTTCGGTTTGGACGGTGACGGTCTGCATGTCTGCATTCGTCACCCGCGCGATGCCAAAATCGAGCACCTTCGGCTGACCAATTTCGTCATCGGCGTATGAGATGAACGACGATGGTCGAGCTGATGTTGGCGTCGATGAGGCCGTTGTATGCGTGACCAGCACGTTTGTCGGCTTCAGATCTCGATGGATGATTCCCTTCTGGTGGGCGTGCTGCACGGCGTCGCAGACTCGCGCCAACAACTCCAAACGTTGCCGGACATTCAGATCGCTCGACTCGGCGGCGCGATCGAGCGGCTCGCCCTCGATCAATTCCATGACGAGATAGGGTTGCTTTCCGAGCGGCGTGTCGGCGATTCCCGCCTCGAAAATCTGTGCGATACCGGAATGCTGCAACTGCCCCAGCACATGCGCCTCGTGCTGGAATCGCTTGAGCATTGAGCGATCGATCTGACCGGGACGCAGCACCTTCAGCGCAACGCGCCACACAGAGCATTGAGACGATCCGCGCGCGCATCACCCGACAACGTGCAGACTTCGTCGAAAATCTCCATTAGGCGGCGATAGCGCTCGGGTGCTTGTGACATCGGCTGTTCCATCGAATCGTCAGAACAGGTCGGATTGCCCGGCTACCGGGCACTGCCTCCGAGTCTAATCCCGTCTGCACAGAAGCTCCACGAACCATCATCGTTCATGCTTTTTGACCACTTCACAACTCGTTCCCCATAAGGCACTTATGGCGCCATGTAATTCTTGCATGATTTCCTTTACGGGCGAATTGAACTTCACTCGTTTGTTTAGTGCAGAGGCCAAGGTGCACTCCGCACGGAAAACGAGACGGCATCGTCCGGCTCGCCAGTAACAAACATCCCGGGATGAAAGGACACACGATGCGTTCAAGACGATTCGGAAATCAGGGAATCCTGGCGATTGCGGCAATCGCATCACTGTTTGCCATCACGAGCCCGACACGGGCCGCCAATATCTTCTGGCAGGGCGGCAACGGCGACAGTTGGGGGACGGCGGCGAACTGGTCGCCGGCGCAGGTGCCAGGGAGCGGGGATGCGGTCTATTTCAAGCCGGATGCCGCTTCGTTTGTGGTCAATCTTGGAGGAACCCGATCTGTCACCAGCGTCGAGATACAGACGGGGACGCAAGGAGCGTACACCTTCAGCGGCGGCACGCTGACGCTGGGGGCGGGCGGATTCATCTACCTGGACAACAGTCATACGCACACCGTCAATTGCGACGTGATTCTGAACGCTCCGGGGTATTTTCTCGTGAGCGGCGGCGGAACGCTCATCATGAACAACCCGATCACGCAGATCGGGGGCGCGACTGGGTTTACGAAGGGATTCACCGGGACGCTCCGACTGAACGCGGCGACAGATCTGAATGGCGAAGTGCTGATCTCAGGCGGCACGATCGATCTGGGTCACAACGACGCGCTGCGCTCGAACGCGATCAACATTCAGGCGGCGGGAACACTGGACGTCAGCGACGTTATTGCGGTCATCGGTTCGCTGAGCGGCAGCGGCACCGTCAACAAGGGGTCCGCCGCGGAATTTCGCGTGGGAGATGACAACACGGACACGACGTTCTCCGGTTCGATTCTCGGCACCGGCTTTCTGATTAAGCAAGGCACCGGAAATCTGCGCATCTCGAGCAATCTGTCCGCGTTCGGCGGCATCATCAATACCCTCGCGGGAACACTGACCGTGAATGGGGCGACGACGACGCGGGTTGCCGTGCAACAAGGCGCGACGCTGGCGGGGAACGGTTCGGTCGGGCTGATGGGCGTGAACGGAAGACTGCGACCCGGCGACAACGGCATCGGCACGCTGACGGCAAACGGCGACGCCCAGGTTTTTGGTGATACATACTTTGAATTCGGCGGGACGACGCCGGGATCGCAGCACGACCAGATTGTCGTCACCGGCCAGTTCGATGCGTACGGGCCGCTTCATCTCAGTTACGTCAACGGATTCGTCGCGTCACCTACGGACGAGTTCATCCTTGTGACGTCGGGAAGCATCTTTCCGGGGGAGCGATGGGTGGAGATCTCGTGGCCGGACGATCAGGCGTGGCTTCTCGATTACGACTACGGTGCCGGCACGATCACAGCGCGGATTTGCTCGGTTTCGAACGGCGACTGCAACAACAACGGCATCGGTGACGAGTGTGAGGCGGACAGCGACGGCGACGGCATCATTGACGATTGCGATATTTGCGACAACGGGCCGAACGATCAGGACGCGGACAGCGACGGCGTGCCGGATGGTTGCGATATCTGTCCGGGATTCCACGATCACGGTCCGGATGCCGATGGCGACGGCCTGGCCGACGCCTGCGATCCTTGCTTTGGCAATCAATTTTTTGGCGATGATGACAACGACGGATTCTGCAACGACGCGGACGTGTGTCCCGGCTTCGATGATACGGTTGATAGCGACGGCGACGGCATGCCGGATGGCTGCGACGTGTGCCCAGGGTTCGATGACAACGGCCCTGACGCGGACGGCGACGGGGTTGTCGACGGATGCGACCAGTGCCAAGGAAATGACGCCGTCGGCGACTCGGATGGCGACGGCCGGTGCGATGATACGGACGTTTGCCCGGGGTTCGACGATACGCAGGACACGGATGGCGACGGCATCGCTGACGGCTGCGATCAGTGCGACGGTGATGACACAGTCGGCGACGCGGACAACGACGGGCGCTGTGATGATCGCGACCTGTGTCCGGGCGAGGATGACTTCGGGCCGGACGCGGACGGCGACGGGCTGCCGGACGTGTGCGATTTCTGCCACGGCTCCGACACCGGCGATCTCGACAGCGACAGTGACGTCGATGCGGATGACTTCGCCGGGTTCGAGTATTGCCTGACAGGCCCTGCATTCAGCGCGGGCGTTGTCTGTAATTGCTATGATATGGACCCCGACAGCGAAATCACGATCCGCGACTATGCAATGTTCCAGCGCGCCTTCACTGGCCCATCCTATATCGCAGAGTCGCCGGGTGAGATCAACATCCAGAACATCGCTAACGGGATCAGCACCAAGGGCGTGGCGTTCTACGGCGGGAATAACAATGACTACGCCGGCTATTCCGTCGCGCTGATCGGTGACATCAACGGCGATGGCTACGGCGAGATGCTCATCGGCGCGCCATCCTACGGGACGGACGTCATCGAGCAGGCTGGGCGGGCCTATGTCGTATACGGCGGACCGGACAACGCCAATATCCTGCTCGAGAACATCGCCAATGGTATTGGCGGCTTCGTGATGGATGGAACGGGCGGATTCGATCATCCGTACCCGACGCAGGAAATCGGTATCGACATCGCCGCCCCGGGCAATGACCCTGACTCCGAAGGCGGCCCGCAGGGCGAAGGCGCAGGATTCAATGTCGCGCCGGCCGGCGACGTGAACGGCGACGGGATTCCCGACATGATCATCTCCGCGCCGTACGGCATTGCCGATGGCAACTATTGGGGGGTCGGACCTATGTTGTGTTCGGCGGCGGATCGGTTGGCGGATCGTCGCCGATCAGTCTCAACGCACTGACGCTCGCGGGCCAGGGCACGGGCTTCATGATCGAAGGCGAACGCGGCATCTGCCCGACGTGTCCCGGCCCGTCCCATGACAAGTTGAACGGCGATCTTTCGGGTTGGCAGGTCGATGGCGCACGCGATTTGAATGACGACGGCCTGGCCGACATCCTCGTGTCCGCCAAGAATTACGGCGATGACGATCAGGGTCGCGCGTATGCCGTCTTCGGAAAGGCGAATGGTCAATCGGTCAGCCTGGCATCGATCGGCGGCGCCACGGGCCCGGGGCTTCTCTTTGATATGACCAGCCTGACGGCCGGATTGGAGTATGGGTACCGAATGCACAGCGTTGGCGACTACAACGCCGACGGACGAACCGACTTCATGGTGGTTCCGGGACAGGGGCATACGTGGACGTTCATTGCTCGGAGCCTTGGAACCGCGGGGACGATTGCGCTTCAGCCGCAGAATGTCGTTCCAAACGTGACGGTCGTTCGCGGCGGGGATTTCTACTGCGAGTATGGCGTGGATGAGGAAACGGGCGAGCCGCTCGCCAACGGATGCACCGGCCTCCTTTCGGCGGGCCTTCCGACACACGGCGGCGGCGACTTTGACGGCGACGGCCGGGCGGACCTTGTGCGCGTGGTTACGAACTTTGATGCGAATGTGTACGAGATTCTGGTGTTCTTCAATTCGTCCGCAGACTACTTCGGCTACGGCGGCGTGTTTGGGATTCCGGAGGCGCCGAACGCGATTCCGAACGGCGGTGTTCGCATCTACTCGACCACCATCGATCCGACGAGCTGGAAGAGCGAGATTACACTGAACAGCGACGTCAACGGCGACGGCTACGACGACGTCGTCTACGGTGATGGAAATGGTGGCTTTTCGGGCCAGAGATCGACGTATGTCATCTTCGGCGGTCCCGGCTCTCGGACGATCAATTTGGACACTGTTGGCGGACGGCAACGGCGTCAGGATCACCGGCGGCGTGAATGGCACGCGGCCGGGCTTCGCGGTGGACACGTCGGGTGACGTCAATGGCGACGGCATCAATGACATTTTCATCGGCGATCCGAAGAACGATCGGCTCGGCCAGGATGCCGGTTCGGTGTATCTCATCTATGGCGACGATTTCAGCGGCTCGATCACGCATCGGGGCGATGAATCGTCGAATACGTTGACGGGCTCGGCTGCTGACGATGCGATGGTCGGCGGGCGCGGCGACGACATGCTCGTTGGCAGCGGCGGCTTCGACGTGATGTACGGCGGGGCCGGTGATGACGTGATGGTCGTCGGCGACGCAGGCTTCCATCGCGTTCGTGGCGGCGAGGGATTTGATACATTGGCCGTAAACGGCGGCGTGAGCCTCGACCTTGAAGCGCTGCGCGGCCGCATCGATGAGATCGAGCAGGTCGACTTGAGCGCGGCCGGGGCGGACTCGGTGCGCGTGACGGGACTCGACATCCTGAACCTCAGCCCGACGAGCAATCAGTTGTATGTTCGCGGGACTGCGGAAGACGAGGTTATTTCGGCGAGTGAGCATTGGCTCAGCGTCGGCACGGTCGACGTGAACGGAACGACATTTGCAAAGTTTATGAACGGGCGCGCGGAGTTGTTCGTGCAGGACGGTATTGCGATGCGGTTCGCGCCGTTCATCGTGACCGAGACGATCGGCATGCCGGAGAACACAGCGGTGGATGCGTCGATTGGGTTTGTCTCGGCGATGGATCCGGACGGCGGACAGGTTGTTGCGTACGCCATTCTCGGTGGCGACGGCCAGGGCTTATTCAACATCGACACTGCAATGGGCGAGTTGTTCGTGACGGCGGATATGAACTACGAAGCGCTGTCGACGCCGTCGTTCACGCTTGATTTACAGGTGACGGACGATTCGGGCGAGATCGCCACCGCGACGATTGCCGTCAACATTCTCGATCAGAACGAGATGCCGATGTGGACGGTTCAGGATCAGCTATTCCCGTCGGTGAATGAACATCCGCAGACGGGACTGCTTGTTGGTAACTACGCGGCGGTCGATCCGGACGGCGGCGATGAGGTGAACTATCACCTCGATCTGACGGATCCGGCGCTGGTGTCACCGGCGGTGGCGGGAGCGTTTGCGATCAACCCGACGACGGGCAAGTTGACGATTGCTAACGGCGCCTTGTTGGACTTCGAATCGCAGGCTTCGCATCAGATGATGTTGTACGCGGAGGACCTTGCGGGGCTTCGTACCGAGTCGCTTCTGGTGACGTTTACGCTCACAGACGTTGGTATATGGCAGCAGCAATTCGGCGGTACGTTTGCCACGACCCACGCCAGTATGTGGGGAACGGACAGCGGTGTTGGGCTTTCGACGATGGGGTTCGTGAAGGACGTGGACCTCGACAACACCGGTACTCAAACACGGTCGATCCTCGGGCAGGACCTGGTCGGGCAGGTGCAAGGCCAGCTACATTTCGAGTCCACGATTGATACGGATTCGGGCTACGTGGATGCAACGATCCCGTTCGCGGCCGAGGTGAGCTTCCCGGATGAGGTGGTGCCGGGGCAGCAGATCGCGATCGGGTTGAACCTGGTCACGCCTTCGCAGAGCCCGACGATGAGCGGAATGACGCCGGCCACGAACGTCGATATACGGCTCGACTACACCAACTTCGCGATCATCACGAACTTCAAGACGTTTGGTCCGAACACAGGCACCGCTACGGCCGACGAGTATCTTATTGGTATGCCTGGGCAGCCGTGGACGGCGGTGGTTCAGCCCGACGGGTCACTGGCGACGGCGTCCACGGTGACGACTACGTTGATGGAGTTCGGAGAGGTCGACTGGGACAGCTACCTGCAGAATCTCCTTTCGGGGACGAATCTGCCTTCGAATGAAGCCGAGAACCTCCCATATCCGCTGGGGCCGGTTCAACTGATTGTTTCCTATGTGCTGTGGGGCTTCACGATGTCCGGCGATGCCAAGGTCGATCAGGATCTGTCGTTGGACGTGAACGGATACTCGGCCGTGATGGTGTTTGAGAACGGAAGTATGCAGCCGATGACCGTTGGCGGTGACACCAGCGTGACGCTGCCGGCGGAGGCCGACGTGAACGGCGACGGATTTGTGGATTATGAGATCCGCATCGACATCGATACGACGTTTACGAACACCAGCGACTTCTACGGCACGATCTACAAGCGCCTGACGTTTGGTTACTTTGACGTCACGGCCTTCGTTCCGAATTGCTCTGAATGCGGCACGGAGTCGGCTACGTTCGGCCCGCTCTTTGACGAGGCGCTTCCGGTGAATGTCTTCCAGGACGACGCGATTGGCGATTACCCGACCCCGTGGCCGGAGGGCCAGTCGGGGCAGTTCCCGCTCGACGGATTTAATCGGGTGACCTACCTGGGTTCGATCGACCTGGCCGACTGATCGGCATGCACGGAACGGGCGGTCCCTGTCGCGGAACGACACGGGACCGCTCATCGAGTTGGCGGGCCGGTCAATCACGGGCCGGCCTACCATTTCCTCGCGACAAAATGCAGCCAGCAATCTTGCGAATCAAAAAAATTCCTATCGCCAGTTTACGGAGCCCGGGCTTGTCGCTCGTTTGATAAAAGGAAGGGTATCACAGGCAGCGGCGGAATTACTGCATCGACCCACAACGGCTCCGAAATACGAAGCCAAAAACCGAACACGGAGAATGACCCATGAATAATCGAAATGACTTGACGAAAATCGGATCGAAGACGCTCGATATGCTCCGCTCAATGACACTCGGCAGCGTCCGGCGTACTGGATTTCTTGTGATGATGCTTGCCCGCATTGCATTCGCAACGCAGGTGCAGGCTCAGACGGTGACGGTGTCGCTGGTCTCGCCGCAGAACGGGGCGGTCCTGTCACCGGGCGAAACGGTCGAATGGACTCTGTCGGTGGACGTCTCAGCGAGCGACAACGACGGACTCGCATTCGTCTGTGCAGACCTGGTCCAGAATGAGGCGAACCCGGCCTACTTGGACATTCCTCATGCAGCCAGCGTGCCCCAGGCGATGGCGAGCTTCAGTGCCCCAGCCGGCGTCAGCAATCCGCCCGATGAAGGCATGTCCTCTGGGTACGTCGGCAAACAGGTTGGACAGCCGGGTGGTCGGAATCTCCTTCAGATCGGCGGCGGCCAGACTCTTTTCGGCCATGCACTTCCCGCTGAAGTCGGCCTGGCGCAGACCGCATTCACTAATGCGGGAGTCGGTCAAAATGGAAGCGTGACGGTAGCGACAGGCTCATTTGCCGCCCCGAGCGCTGGCGGCGCGTATCAGTTTGAGATTCGCAACGTGCTGGCCAATGTGCTTTCCGAAGCGAATCAGCCGCCGAATTTCTCGCTGGCACAGGCTGCAGCAGTGAATTCATCCGGCGCGTCATTTTCCTTCAGCGTCATCGGCGAAACATGCGATCCGTACGACGCCAACTGTGACGGAAGCGTAAACGGACTTGATGTCCAAGATTTCACCGCAGCCCTCATCGACCCCGTGACGATTCGTTGCTCGTCCTGCTCATGTGATACGGACGTGAACGGCGTAGTCGATACAGCCGACGTCCAATTGTTTGTGGCTCGCCTGCTCGAATGATCTAAATTGCCGGCGATCGGATTCGAACCCACGACGTCCAGCTTTGGAAGCTGTCCATCGTCGGGGACTTGACCCGGAGGTCCCGCCCATTGGGGGTTCCGGCTGAAAATCAGCCATCGAGCGGCTGAATTTCCACCGGCAGGATCGGTCCATTCTGCCGCTTCTGGGATTGCAGAGTTTGGAGTTCCGCCAGAAGCCACTGAAGGACCCTTGCCTTACCGCTTGGCGTCGATGTTTATTAGCGGAATAGCAACCGGTGCCGCCCGCGATGGGAATTCGACCGTATCGTGCATCGTTTCAGGAATCAGGGCCGCGTAGTGGCGGCTGGCAGATCGTCGGCGAGTTCCCCATCAGCGTGGCGATCTTGTAAAGAGACACTCCCTTCTGCGCGAGCTGGCTGCCAAACGTGTGACGAAAATCCAGGCAGCCCCAATCCAGGCGGTGGGCCCGATTGACCGCTCGGAGCGCCTTCGAAAAATTATCCGGATGCCATCGCCCGCCCGCCGGCGAAGGGAAATACCAGATGCTCGGCGATTTTGCGGAGTAGTTGATAAGAACTCGGAACAGCCGCTCGCTCATCGGCACTGCTCGGTTCCTTCGCGTATTGGGCTGCCAGTACCTGCCCTCGACCGTCTTGGCCTGAACACGAATCAAACGACGATCAGGATCGACATCGTTCGGAGTCAGCCAAAGTGCCTCCTCGCGCCGGGGCCCCGCAAAAATGTACGTCGCCACCAGTGCCAGTACCACCGGCCGCGACTCGAGCAACAGCAGCTGCTCATAAATCTGTTCGAGCGACAGGAATCGAATCAGTGGCGCCGGTTCTCGAAGCCTCTCCACATCCGCCACAGGGTTCCGCTGCTTCGGATCGAGAGACCGAAAGCCGAGATGCCTGATTGCGAAGGCAAAGAAGCGATGCATCAACTCTCGAAAGTCGTTGGCGGTCTTCGCCTGCCATCGCCCTTCCTGCATCTTCGCGGCGATGAAGCGATTCATGAGCGAAGAAGTGACCTCATCAAGCCGCTCGACTCGCTCAAACTCTGGCCCGCCCCCTTTCGGTAACAGAGCTGGATGCTCGCCATCCTGACGACCGGCCGCTCTTGGAGCCAGGGGCTTCGCAGACCGGCCCGAAGAACACGCGGAGCCGGCTCAGGTCGTTTCGATAAGACTTGCAGGGCGAGCGCAAGCTGAGGTGGTCACAGGACGCCGCGACAACATCTCGGACAAAAAATGGCTTGGGTTCAGTTGCATGGCGGCTGTCGAGGTCCACGCGACTGGATGTGAGTTCCTTTTTGTTTCGATCGGCGCAATCAGATCCAGCTTGACTCCGGTCAAGCGACGCGTCGCATCGCCTCGCCGCCCAAAGGTTGTCGCCCGCAGCAGCCATCCCCTGCCATCCGCTCTCAAATTCGGTCGATTCACTCCGGCGAATCGTACCTGACCGGCGAGCGACTCAGATGACTGCCGGATGATGGCGGGACTTATTCAGATTTGCGATTCTGAGCCGTCACGAATCAGCACGACGTCAGCAGGCAGGCACTGCCCTTAACACTTCAGATGCAATAATGGGAGCATGGCTTCAAGACCAAACAGACACGAAGCACCGCCGCAGAACCTTCGAGATGTATTGAAGAAGATCGAGGAGCACCTGGCCGCGTTAAGAGCCGATCGCGATCGTGAAACTCCGACATGGCTCACCGTTTCCGATGCCGCCAGACACCTCCAGGTCTCGCGCGACACCATGGAGCGCCTCATCGCATCAGGCGCGCTTCGTGTTTCGACGATTGCAACTCGCCTGGGGAAGGGAGTGCGGAGTCGTTATCGATTCAAACGGGAGTGGCTGGATGATTATCTCAACAAGACCGCAACAAAGAGATTCGTCCAGCCCGACACCCGCAGTGCTCGCAGACAAAAACCCGAGATCGATTTCATCGGGGATTGAACAGCTTGTCGTGGACGTAGCCCGTCACCGCCCGCAACCGATCAATCGAAATCTCCTCCACGTAAACACCGCTCATCCCGGGAATCGCGTGTCCCATGATGCGATGAACGGCATGTTGATCCCGCGTCTCGTCCGCCCAGGTTCGAAAGGTGTGACGAAGCGCGTAGAAGCCGAGACCCTTCCGATTCAGGTTCAGACTTTTGAGCAGTTTCTTGAACTCCAGGACAATCGCATAATGTCTGCCGACCTCTGGTCTCTCACCAACGATTTCTGACCTGACGTGCTCTTGTTTCCATGGATTTCCAAATGCGGTCAAAAACACGCGGCCTTCATACTCAGGCCTTCGCGCCTTCGGCCTGTCACCATGGATGACCTCGCGCAGCGCATCAATCGTCTCAGGCCAGAGCGGTACGATGCGCTGTACCGCCGTCTTGGGACGTTCGAATTCAATGATGTGATGCTTGAGATCCACCGCTCGAATGGGAAGCTCCGCGCAGTCAGTGTTTCCAAAACCGCCATTCATCCCGAGAAGAATCATTGTCCGAACCGGCTGATGTGCGGCATCTAAAAGAGACCGGACATCGGCCGCACTGAACAAACGTTTCCCATACAAGCGATCCCGCTCGCTGCGATTTTGTCGTTTCTCCTTTTGTGAGGGCTTGTTGAACTGGCCCCCGAACTTGACCGGCACCGCGATCAAGTCAGTCTCAAATGCATGGCGGAACATGGAGCGTAGAATCGCGACGTTGCGATCGATCGCACAGACTCCCAGGCGGTCGTAGAGTTTCAAGCGATAGTCACCAAACTCAATGGGGGAGAGATCCGTCGCGAGTCGGTCGGGGCCGATTTCGCGCGCGAATGCACGAACGGCCCGAAGGCAGTCGCCATACCAGGACGCCGTGATCAGCCCACGCTCCGCTTTCAACTTCTGGTTCGCGAGGTAATTGTTCGAGAGGTCGCGCACAGACAGTCCGGCGCTCTGTGGCCGATGTAATCTGCGCCCAGCGTGCAAGTCGGCGGCCTGAGTGGTATATTCTTGCAGTGCCGACTTTGGATCAGACCAGACTCCGAAGAAGAAGACCTTGCCACGTATTTTCTTGCACCACTGGCCGTTGGGGTGCGGAGTTAGCGGAAAGGTTGGGTAAGGCTTCTTCGGCTTTGAGGATTTACTTCGTGCAGCAGACACCTTGGCAATTCCTTAGTAACTACGCCGCTAACACCCGTAGTCTGCCCGAGTTCACGGTTGTCGTCAAGGTTGTCGCCATCGAAAATCGCGTCAAGTCAATTGCTTGTAAGTCCTCTATTATCAATTATTTGCGCCCGTAGCTCAGCTGGATAGAGCAACGGTTTCCTAAACCGTAGGTCGTAGGTTCGAATCCTATCGGGCGCGTTGTTTTCTTCCGTCGCGACTCTTCATTTCAACGAGTCATCCGAACCGGCGCGGATCGCGACATTGACTTGGATTCTGCATATCATCAATGCCCACCGCCGTGGCAATCGACGTAAGTTACGTCTGATTGCAGCCTCATCGCTTGCCGTTCAAACCTTAATACCCCAAGTCGACCGGACGAGAACTTGTCACGTCGATGGACGGTTTCATCACTCAAGGTGTGCCTCACGTGCCTTCTTCACAAACCAGATCGAATAGGCCGCCAGGCCAAGTCCCACGGCAAACGCACCGATACCCATGAATAGCGCAGCTCGATCGCCCATCGTGTGATATTCATGGACGGCCCAGCCGCCGAACAGGTCCGCCATCATCATGGCGATCAGAATAAAAATGAGATGGAATGTCTTGAGTGACATGATTGCACCTCCAAACACAAATCTCACGACTCAACGCGTCAACATCATGACACCATTACTACCATCCAAGCCTGCATTAGATCGGCCGGCCTTGGCGAAGCCAGGTACTGTACGAAGAGCCAAGCACCTGCGCTTTACAAAGGCATGCAACCGAAGCGCAATCCATCACGCCACAGTCGCGGCAAAGTCGGTCCATGTCAGGCCGCAGAACTTACCGGCAGAAACGCTCACTCCCCTGCATCCCCGAGCAACAGCACCTCCGAACCACCGGCCGCCGCGAGTGCCGGCGCCCGAAATGAAACATGGCACGAATTACACGTCGAAATCATCTCGTCAATCTTTACTTTGACCATTCTCACATCGTTCGAATCGGCATAGTGACGCAATTCCACCGCCTGCTCGTACAGCCGGCGCGACATCGTATCCACCACGCGGCGCGATTCATCCTGCATGGCGTCGCGCTTGAAAATCAGCGGGATCACCTGCGCATCAAGCGACAGCTCTTCGGCCATCCTCGACACCTCGCAAATGTCCCGGTTCACTTTGCCAAACGCATCGATTTCGCGCGATATCGCTTCGAAATCCATCGCCGAGAGACGCTGCATGATCTCCCGCAGTCGATTGTTCTTCAGCACGTGAAGGCCGTGCCCTTCGACGTCGTCGGCAGTAGCCGCAGCCGATCGATCTGAAGCTTTTTCAGAATCCTTCTTGCCGTCCGTAGCGCGCTGGCTGCAGGACGCCAGCAAAAGCAGAACGGCCAGGAATGACATGGCAACGAGCAGCAATTTTGTACGGTGGGCAATGGACATGGCGGGCCTCCTTCGCATAAATGCGCGGGATGCGCACGATCAAGAGACGCTGCGCAATGAATTGAGTTGCAACTGGTGTGCCATTTGAATCGCCTTAGAAAAGCGGGAACTGGTGAAGTTGGATGTGCCACAGCCGCCCCCGGCCGTGGATTTTCATCAAACTTCACCAGAACCGAATAACGAGTTCACTATTGTGAAAGATGAAATGGCCGGGTAATCGATGACTGGGTGTGCCAAATTCCACAATCTGCGGACTTTTAAGCTTGGCTTCGGGAAAGCGATGAATTAATGGCGTTTGTTGGAAACCGACGGACGCAACCGGCTCAATTCCTGTGTCCTGTCATGGGTGTCGTGGGCAAGCGGCCTTTTGCTTGCCCGTGCGAACGCCAAATGACGCCACTCATTCGTGAACCGCTCTAGAGCAAATCACGATTGAGTTAACATGTTTAGCCCGGCCTCAATCGGGGCAGGGAGAACGCGGAGTGGCCCGGATCAACCGTGAAGTGCTCTAGGAGCGAATGACCGTGACGCCGAAAGTGCCCTTCGCCTCAAGATGCCGACCCGGCGGATGACCCCGGCTTTGCGTACCGCGCCGACACCGCCACATACGGCTTGCCAAGTTTTTTCTTCACCAGAATGATCTCCCCCATGTCGTTGCCCTCGATCACATGGCCGATCCATTGAAGTAAATATCCGCCGATAAACAGAGCCGCCGGCCGCCACCAGAGCGACCATTCATCGCGCGAAAGCTGCCAAATCGCCAGCGGAATTGCCGCGATGGTCATCGGAATGCCGGCCATGTGAACCAGAATGACACCGGGTTCTGGTGGCGGGAGCCAGTTGCGCAGCCATGCCGGCCGAGAAGATGCCTGGCTCGTGTCACTCATGCAGGGTTTCCCGTCATAAAAAACCTCATCGTTCACGCACCAGCTGTTCGCGCCGAATGCCCAGACGTCGTGCGTGCGGCTCGATGTCCTTCAGAAATCGCAGTCCGTCCTCGTAATAGCCGGCCGTCGGCACAAGATTGGCATCCTGCTCGCGCCAATATGCATTGAACCGCAGCATGAAAATCTCGCGCATGTATTTGCTGAGCATGCTGGCCAGTGCGATCGGCATGTGCCGTGTTTCGCCGCACTGCGAAAGCACCCGCCACTTCGTTGTGCGGCCCTTGAGTTCGTACTCGCTCTCCTCGTCGCTCTCGCTCAGGATGCACATCTGCCGATCTTCAAACGCCCGCATCAACAGTTGACCGTAGTGGCCGCGCCCGCCCTGCTTGTCCACCAGCACCAGCATATCACGATTCGGATTCGCATCGGCCGTTCGCTGTATCAACCGCAGCACCAGCCCAAACAGCGCCGACGCCTTGTTGTTCGTCAGTTCGACAAGCCGGTTGAAATGTCCTTCCGGAAGAATCTCCGACGCAAGACCGACGCAGCGTACGGACTTTGCCGCCAAGTCGCGACGAAGGCACGTCGCTGCAATTCGAATCGCGCCCGCGTCTGCTGCATGCGGCAGCGACGCGCCGCCGTCTTTGTACCAGGCATACTCGCGAGTTTGCGGCAGCACATCGGGACTGACCATGGAAAGCAGGTCCGCAAAGGTCGCGGGCAGGTCCTGCCAGGCCGTCATGACCGCGAGGACGGAGCGCTCCAGCCGGCCCAGCCCGTCCTTGCGATGATAAATCTTCTTGCTGTCTTGAACGACGATTCGACCATCGCGCGACGTGCCGGAATTCGAAATACTCTCTCGCAGCATGTCCCAAAGGCAGCTATGCCAATGGACGCGTGGCACTTCAAACGCGGCCGCACTTCACGACCAGCGGCCCGAGTATCGGTCCATAGCCCGCCTCGTCGATGCCCACTACAACAACATTTTCAGCCCATCCTGACATATGCGACATGATGTCTGCGTCCGGCGATTTGAACCAGCCCAATAGCACCTGCGATCGAAAAATGGCGCTTCGGAACTCACAGGCCGGGTGATTTCGTACCGATTACAATAGTATACGGCGAAACGGAAATCAGAATGCTAAACTATGACGAAAGCCAATCTTGTAGCGATTCTAACGCAAAATGGTGGGTGAGCAGGCTGAATGAGTTTATGTGAATTACCAGAGTGGGTGCCGTTGTTTCCGCTTCCCAACGCGGTGCTGTTGCCAAAGGCCATCCTGCCGCTCCATGTTTTTGAGCCGCGCTATCGAACCATGACCGAAGAGGCGCTCGCCGGCAACAGACACATCGCCATCGCCCTGCTCAGGCCGGGCTTCGAAAAGAAATACCACACGCTCGACGCCGATGTCTTCCCCGAGGTGGGAGTCGGCCGCATTCTCAAGGAAGAACGATTGCAGGACGGTCGATTCAATCTGTTGTTGATGGGCGCCACTCGTGCGCGACTTGTCAGCGAAAACAAGGATCGTCCGTATCGCCGCGGACAGCTTCGAGTCATCAATCCTTCGCAAATCCAACCCGAAACCGAGTGCAAACTCCGCAAGCGGCTTCGTGCCCTGCTGGCAACCGAACCCCTTGCCACGATTGCCCGCGAATCCAATTGGACGCAGCTATTCGCATGTTCGAGTTTTTCGTTGTCGGATGTGGTGGATCTGATCGCTTCGGTCGTCGTTCAAAAGCCCGAGGACAAACAGTGTTTCCTCGCGGAAGCCTGCGTCGAAGCGAGAACGAATTGTATCTGCGATGTACTGGAGTCCGTTTGCAGCGGCCTGATCACGGCCAATGTGCCACGCCCCTGGCCCCCACAAACCCATCAAAATTGAAGCCGTAATGAACAGGTCATGTCCAAGTGCAAAAACACCCACGGACAACGAGCCCATCTACAAAACCCGTGTGGCACCGTTTAATAGGCGGTGAAAACGGGTCGTTGAGACAGGCTCAAAGCCACAGGTTTCCACGACTACTTGCCCGCGCGCTTTCGTTGCTCTGCGGTCAACAGCCCATCCAATCGAATGGACAGTTCCTCCTGAAGCTTCACAATCGGAGCATTAAGTTCCTTCAACTTCGCCTCGCGTTCCTTGGCGTCCGGCAATTCCTTCGCCGCCGCGACTTTGGACGCGATGCCGGCTTCATAACGTGATGCCCGATCGAGTACGTCCTTCAAAATGCCGGCCGACGCCGATTGCTGTGACGCCGAAAGCTGGTGCTTTGCGCCAAATTCTCGAACCTGCTTTTCCCACGGATGCTCGGGAGCTTCCGGAACGTCGACCGTGGGATTGTTGACGCCGGCTTGCTGTCGCGCCGCTTCAATTTTCTGCCGCAATTGCTGCTTCACATCTTCCGAAACCCAGGACGAATCGAGCTGCTTCGATGCTTTGTCCAAGAGCTCCGTCACGCGGGCTTTATCCCCCCCGGCCATCGCCTGTTCCGTCTCTCGCATGAGGTTCAACATGTCCTGCTGAATCTCGGCTTCAACGCGTTGGCGCCGCTCATCAAAGCGCGAGCGCCGCTGCTCGAACCGCTCTCGCCCCTTTGCCGCCTGCTCCGGCGGCAGAAGCGATTCGATGCGCGTCATCGAAGCCTGCCAATCAAATGGATACTTCGTTTCCAGTTCGCGCATTTCCGTCCGGAGCTTCTGAAATTCGGGATCATTGCGCATTCGCTCCCAATCCTGACCTCTGGGACCACCGCGCCCCCGACCGTCCTGTTCGCGATTCTGCCAATATTGGAATTGTTGCTCGCGCAGCTTTTCATAGCGATCGTAATCCGCGCCCATCAACACCTTGCGCTCATCCCGCATTTTCTCCATTTCCGTTCGAACCAGCGTCTTCTGCTCGTCGGTCAGGTCGTAGTTGCGGGCGGTCATATCGACCATGCGCTCCGAACGCATTTTTTCGCGTTCTTCGGGCGTCGCATTCTGATACCGACTCCAATCCTGGCGATTGTTGTCGCGTCCGCCCCGACCTTCACGGCCGCCGCGACCTTCGCGCCTGCGTTCCCGCCGATCTTCGCGATTCTCGCGCCGTTCGCCGCCGCGCGCACCATCGCCTTCAGGCTGGGTTTGGGATTGATGACCGGTCCAGAGAATTGTCGTCAACATTAAGAGAATGGAAGTCGACATTGCGGTTCCTCGATTTCAGATTGAAAATGTCTGATATTGCCTGGCGATCAGATTGTATCGCCCGTTGACCAGATGAACGTCGGCCAAGACCGATTATTTCGTGAAAAATGTAAAATACTGCCTATCGCTTGGGCTTGGCCGGGGCCGAACCCAAATCGCGCTGTTGAGCCGTCAGGAGATTCTCAAGCCGAACCCTCAGCCGCTCAAACAATCCGTCAATCGGAGCGTTCAATTCCTTCATTTTTTCGTTCTTGGCCTTGGGATCCTGCATGGCGTCGATCGACTTCTTGCGGGATTCGTTGGCCAGTTGAATCTGGTTCGCACGAGCGGTTACGTCCCGAAGAATGGCCATCGCCGCATTCTTCTGCGTTTCAGTCAACTGGTGCTTATCGATAAAATCGAGCACATATTTTTCCCATTCGTTCAATGGACGCGGTTGAACAGTTGGCACGCGCGGCGCGGGCGTCGGCTTGGCAACCGGCGGCGGAGCCGCCTTGGTGGGCTGCATGGCGGGCGGTGTCGCTCTCGCCACAGGTTTAGCGACAGGCTGCCCACCCAAAGCAACCGGCTTGGGCTGAATTCTCGGTTCAGCAACTTTGACTGCCCTTTGGTCGTGTTCGATGCCGGCCGCCCGTTCCATTGCATAGCGCCGCTTCGCATCGCCCACCCCCGAAACCCACGGGTGGGTCGCCGACGTCGCGCCGATCATTGCGTCATAGGAACCCGCGCTCACTTGCGCCGCCAGCGTCTTGTTTCGAATCTGCTCAACAGGAAGTATGGCCGCGCTGGTCGCCCAATTCGCTCGGGCGATATCGACGAGGTGTGGCGAAATATTGGATTCAATCGCCGGAACAAACGTGCTGAAGTTAAGCGGCCGATTGACTTCCATCTCGGAAACAAGCTGATTGGCCTGAACAAATTCCTTATTGTCGTTCAACAATTTGTAAGTCCCGGCGGAATCCGGTCCATCGCCGCGGCCGCTGGTAATCTTATTGAATAATTCGGCCCTTCGCTGGAGCAGTACTTCGTATTTGTCTTCGCCCTGCTCAGGCCAGCGAGACTCCTGTACGATCGCGATCGACTTTTCCAGATTCATCGCTTCTTCATGGCCGAGACCATACATGTGCGATGCAATGACGATGACATCCTGCGACTCGGCCACCCGGGCTTCCTGCGGCCCCAATCCCCATCGCGACATATCAACCGGCGGCTCCTGCCCCACCGGATTCTGAACGGATCGAAAGGCTCCGCCCCCACCCGACATGCCCGGCCGCTGCGCCTTCATGCGCTGGCCCTGCGGTGCTCTGGTCGCACCGTCTTTTTCCTGACCGAACGCGAACGCCGATGCCACATTCGTAACAAGTGCAACCGCCAGCGCAAACCGAATTGGCTTCATCATGCATTCGCTCCCAAAAAGTGAAGGGCTCAGAGTCCCCCGGGCGTCAAACGCCCAAGGCGACCCAAGCCCTCACTATATCGGATTGCGACCATTTTCTCAACGCGATTCCGTCCCATAGTTACGGCCGCGTTGCGCGCCTAATCCTTTTTAGAATCTGACTTTACATCTGTCGACGGAGTCGTTTCCACCCACTTCGACCCACACTTCACAATCACCCGTTCGCTTTGGGCAAGGCACTCCCCAAGGTCCTCATATTCCTTCAAAAGCTCGAAATACGCCTTGCTGTAAATCGCGACCTTGTTTGTTTCGGACTTGCCGTCATAACTGGCCTCCACCCATTTCTCACCTTCGTTATAAAAAGTTCTCGGCCCGACAAAATTAACCAGCCGACGACCGCTCGAATCCTGGTGTCCTGCAATATGACCGCCGCCTCACCCGACGCCGCATCACAATCCATCCGCCGCATCTTGAAATTACCACTCGATTGCTTCGTGGACGAAAGTCCGACAGACCCCGTCTGACCGGCCGCGGCCTCTTCATAGTCATCCTTCTTGTCATCGCGCGCCGCCACCATCGGCGGCTGCGCGGCGACCACCCACCGGCGCCCGATTTTCGCGAATCGCGAGGGTTTCATCTTCCTGCACCAGATAACTTGTATACGGCGTCAGCACGCCATACAGCTTGGCAAGTCGAATCACCTCATTCTTCAATTCGACGTTGTCACCACGTTGCCGAAGCTCATCCAACAAAAATCCGATCTTTCGCATCGCCCAGAACCTCGGCAGAAACTCATGGCTCGCATCAAACGTGGGAAAGGCGCACGCATAATGATACGTGCGCTTTTCCCCGCGCGAGGTGCCCGAGAGTGTGATCTGCTGACGGCCGCTCTGCTTCATGCCGCTATAACGCCCCACCACCACCAGCTCGCTGCCGGAGAACATGTCCGGCAACTGCTTCGGATACATGTCGTGCGCCGAGACCCCTTCAAACGCCAACGAGATATTCGACAAAACCGGATTTGCCAACTTCGTATAGAACGACGAAATCTTCAGCTCCAGATTCTCCGTCGGCGTCACATAATCACGTGCCCCACCATTGTCATCCGACAACCGATCCAGCAGCTTCGTATTCACCTGAATTCCGACGCCCAGCGAGAAAATCCGGCACGTCTTCGCCGAATTCGCCGTCGTGATGTTCTTAACAATCGCGTCCGGGTTCGTCTCCCCAACCGTCGGCTCGCCATCCGTAATGAATACAACCAGATACGGATTCTCCCGCCAACGCTCGCTCGTATCGCCCGACTTCACCACCACCGGCTCCGGCCGCATCTGCAATGCCTTCGCCAGGGCACCATTGATGTCCGTCCCCCCGACAGCATTCAACCCATCGATAAACGCCCGCGCCACGTTCTTGCTCGCATCATCCGCGAGGCTCCACGTCTCCCGGAACGGCCGCACCTCCGTCGAAAACGTCACGACGTTAAACCGATCCTCCTTGTTCAAATTCGTCACGCAAAACTGCAACGCCTTCTTCGCCTGGCCGATCTTGTTCGAATCCGCCATGCTCCCAGACGTATCCAGCACAAAGCAAATATTCTTCGGCTGAACTGCATCCGTCAGGCCGGCCAGCCTCGGCGAAATGCGGGCCATGAAAAACCCCTCGTCCTCGCCAATGCGATACGGCAGCAGTGACAACCCAAGGCATCCGTCCCCAGCTGCGCGAAGAGCTGAAAGTCGCCTCCGGCGCCAGCCGCTGCTTCTCCAACCCCACCACCGCCTCGCGCTCGCCGCGCCGATCCACGCTGCACTCATGCGACGGACTGAACACGCTGATGAGCGGCCGCTCGGTCCGCACCGTCGCCCGAATCGAAAATCGCCCGATCGATTGAAACTGACACGACGTCGAGCCCAATGGAAAACTGTAGGCCGCCAACCCGCCATCGATCGCCGCCGGCTGCGTATATTGCAGCTTGATTTTGCACTCCCCGCCCGAAGGAATCGGAAACACCTTGGCCTGAATCATCCCCCGCCCCGCAAACTGAAGCAGACCGGGGTCGCGCACCCGCGCCACGATCGACTCATAAATCGACCGCGCCTTCTCCGCATCCAACAACTCGCCCACAACCTCCTTGCCGTTCATCCACATCGTGAACTTGTGCACGCCCGCATCCGGCCCGATCGGAAATATGTACTGCCCCTCCTGCTGCGAGCCGCTTCGATTGATAAACACCTGCTCGACCGTCGTCTCCGACACGGCCTCATTAAGCATCACATCCACCGTCTGGCTGCCGATCTCAAACGGCATCCACGAATGAATCGGCCGCCGCTCAGGCGGCACATACCCGATCTTCTCATCGCGCACCGGACTAATAATCAAACCGTTGGCGCTCGCAAACGGCGCGATCGCGCCCTGAAGCGCGAGAAAAACACCGGCAAATACAAACGCGGATCGACGCGAAACCCTTTGTTCTGTTTTCATGTCCAAGCCCTTTCCAAAAATCGGCAAGTTCACTTGTGTGTGGCACTGCCATGTGTAGCACAGCCGCCTCGGCTGTGCGCCAGTGACAACCATGTGCAGCTCAGCCGCCCCGACCGGCGTGGCACTGCCATGTGTAGCACAGCCGCCTCGGCTGTGTGCCAGTGACAACTATGTGCAGCTCAGCCGCCCCGGCTGGTGTGGCACTGCCATATGTAGCACAGCCGCCTCGGCTGGTGTGGCACTGGCTAATAGCCAGTGCCACCGGCCATCTGCCAATCCCCACTCCCTAAGACGCAGCCCCGCCCATTTGGTTCCCCGATTTGTTCCCCCGTTTCCACAAAATCCCCCCAAACGATCTCGGACCCGCCCTGGGTAACATGAGCAGGCAGTCCGATGTTTGCCCATGCTCGAACGCAAAAACGCCGTAGCATCCGGCCCCCGTGCCGGACGACGCAACCCCAAACTCGTAACTCAAAACTCGCCACTCAAAACTCGAAACTCATGTGTGTGGCTCAGCCGCCCCCGGCTGTGCAGCACAATCGCCCCCGACTGTGAACATACCGACAACTCCGCGACACACCCAATCACCACTGTAGCCACCCACCTTAGTGCCAAACGCCCGTCATCAACTTCGATTCCCCTCTGCCCGGAGGGCTCGCGATGGTAGCCGGGGATTTCAATCCCCGGATTCGAATCCCCCATTTCCCTCTCCGTCCGGCAGGACGGGCGAGCCTCCGATTTACAAACCGATCTCAAGCGCACCTCGACACCATCGACCAAGACCAAAGCCCACCACTCCAACGCCGTATTCCTCGAATTCTGAAACCTAAACTCTGAGATTTGATATCCCCGCCGTCGCACCGGCTGAGTGGCACAGCCGCCCCCGGCTGTGAACCGTATGCCCCAACCCACCCAAAACGCCAACCGGCGTTTCGCCTTTAGCCCAAGGTTGATCGCGTCAGCGATCTACCTTGGGAAAACATCGCAACGCCCACCCAACCTCAACGAGGTTGCGCCATTCGCACCTCACACGCCAAACGATACCCAACCGCCCACGCCTGCGACCCGCGTGGCCCAACCAACCCCGCCCACATCAGTGCCAAATACCCGTCATCAGGCCACAATACGCCCTTTGCCCGGAGGGCTTGCGATGGTAGCCGGGGATTTCAATCCCCGGATTCAAATGTCCCCCTTTTCTCTCTCCGTCCGGCAGGACGGGCGAACCGCCAATGTACAAACCCATCTAAATCGCACCGCCACACCACCAACCACGACCAAAGCCCGCCGCTTCAACGCCGAATCCCTCGAATTCTGAAATCTGAAATCTGAACTTAGAGATTTGAGATTTGAAATTTGCCATTCCCACCGTCTCCCCGCCCGGAGGGCTCACGATGGTAGCCGGGGATTTCAATCCCCGGATTCAAATCCCCCCTTTCCCTCTCCGTCCGGCAGGACGGGCGAGCCGCGATGTTTGAACCCACCCCAAACGCCGACCGGCGTTTCGCCTTTAGCCCAAGGTTGATCGCGTCAGCGATCTACCTTGGGAAAACACTGGAGCACTTCCCCCAAATTCGTGCATCGAAGAACCTATAGTCTGCACTAGCGCAACTTCATCCAATAGTGCCCAAACCCTGCCGCCATATGTCCTAACAGTCGCAAGGGTACGTCGGCGAACCTGATTCGTCCCACTACTTTGTACTTTGCACGCACCTATTGAATTCTTGGCTCCTTAGAATACTATGTAATAAGGCCGATTTTGAGTGAAACATCCGCAAAGCAAGTGTTGTCAGCGGCAACTTACGCACTCAAGGGAGATATACAATGTCAAATCGATTGACGATTCGCTTAGCCTCCATTCTTGCAGGCCAGCTTTTATGGTGTTCCGGCTGTGATTTTCAAAGCGAGCTCGACCACATAAAGTCAACCGTCGACGGGCTTCGGGAGTCTATGGAAAAGAGTGCCAATGCAATAGCACTTGCTGTACCGGGCGAACGGTTCATGCGACTACTCTTTGACTTTCATAGTGGTGAGCCAAAGAAAGTCGAAGAAGCAAAAAAGCTCTTAAAGAGCATATTTCCAGGATTTGACCCGGATGCTTCATATGAAGTATCAGTTCAGGTCACGGCTGACGGTGAAGAGTTACCCTGTTTCGATGTGTTATGTGCGCCATTGCCAGTTAGACTCATCGTGGAAGCGTACATCAGCAACAAGGGCCTAAAGTTGCTACCAGCTGACGGGCCCGCTTATATTCCACTAGACGGTCACGAACTGAACAGGAAACTAGACAACATTCTTGAAAGAGCAGTGTCATACCTTACCGGACCCCCTAAGATCCTTAAGCGGCGCTTTGACACCTTAAATGGCCCTACACCAATTGGCGCTCCAAATGATGTATTTCAGTATAACACATGGCCGCATTCAATCATGGCGGAACTCATTCACCCAATCAGTTTTCCATCCCCGAACAAACTTCCCATGAAACTCCGGAAGGAGTCGCAAGACAATTTGAATAATCAGCTGGCCCAGCAAAGGCAATTTCGAGAGTTGCTCAAAGAAGCCATTCTGGCTGCACGCAATCCCCAGGAAAAAACGCAACCGCGAGGCCTAAAAACGGAGCCGTGGAATCCTCTGCACGGTCGCAATTTCATTATAATATTAATTGCCGATTCAGAGCTTGAGCGATTCAAAGATCGAAATCTGAAATTCGAACTGTGGGCTCACAAAGCAGGTGAGCCCACTCAGTTTTATCAAGGTCAGCCGAGAGTCCCGATTCTACCCGTGACATTTGATGATCCTGACTTTCGGGCCGTATCTGCGCATAGTCATGGAAAAATCAGGTGGGCTGCCGTTGACCTTGTCGACACGTACATCTTGGAAAAGGACGTAATTAAGAGCATGGATGAAATGCAACTCGTATTAAAAAAGCTTCGAGAATTGTCAAGGAAAGTGGAACACTGAGGAGTTGACGCGCTAAATGTTTTATCTGGGAAGCACTCATTAGAATGGCCCTCAGGAATCACCAAACCTAGCTGGGTAAGCACTGAATTCATTAGCTAATAATTCCAAAGATAGCCAGCTTCAGCAAGCTTCCAATGCTCGAAGTACATCGCTCTTTCACGCAAGTCTTTCGTATCGTCACCTGTTATTGGCGGAGGTGGGTTTTCATATGTGACCCATCGACGAGCCTCATCTGCAACAGCGCGAGAAGCGTGAAAGATATCACTTTGAGTCTTAAATCCTGTTCGAAGCGCTATGTGGTCCAGAGAACTCAATCTCCTGACGCTCTGCGTCGTGACAACATGCAAATCAGAACGGTTGCTACCAAGAGGAAATCCTCTCACGAAATCCGAATAGTACGGCAGTGAAGAACTAACCGGAACATTAATGATTGATTCTGCAAGTGCCATAAACCCTGAGTCCATACAAGACAAACGATTACGAATCGGTCCATTGTG